>RZZU01000034.1 GCA_009929735.1 Clostridia bacterium
TAAAGGGTCAAGGATGCAATGGCAAAGAAGTGCCATCTGCCCGAAGGGGAGCTTTGCGAAGCAAAGTGCTGACCTGAAATCCTTGTGGGTGTTTGAGGGCAAAGCCCTCAAGGTCTTGTCTTTGCCCTGCCTTAAGCATTCGAAAACGGTGCCGCAAATTTCGCAGCACCGTTAAAGTGGCTTTATGTAGCTTTATTTGTTTTTCAAATATTCATCAATGGCAGCAGCAGCTTTCTTGCCTGCACCCATGGCAAGGATAACGGTTGCGGCACCTGTTACGGCATCGCCGCCTGCATAAACGCCTTCTCTTGTGGTCTGATTGGTTTCTTCATTTACAACTAGACAGCCCTTGCGGTTTGACTCCAGCCCCTTTGTTGTGCTTCTGATGAGGGGGTTGGGGGAAGTGCCGATTGACATTACCACGGTATCCACATCAATGACGTAGTTAGAGCCTTCAATTGGAACAGGGCTTCTTCTGCCGCTGGCATCAGGCTCGCCCAAGCCCATTTTCAGGCATTCAATGCCGCAAGCCTGCCCTTTTCCGTTATCAAGAATTTGCACGGGATTGCGCAGAAGATGGAACTCAATGCCCTCCTCCTTCGCATGATGCACTTCCTCCAAACGGGCGGGCATTTCTGCTTCGGAACGACGGTATACAATATAAACGTGCTCAGCACCAAGACGCTTTGCGCATCTTGCAGCATCCATGGCAACGTTGCCGCCGCCTACGACCGCAACAGAGTTGCTCTTACGAATCGGTGTATCATAATCCGACTGATATGCCTTCATCAGATTGATTCTGGTTAGGTACTCATTTGCGGAATATACACCCACGAGTGCCTCTCCAGGAATGCTCATAAAGGAGGGGAGCCCTGCGCCTGTGCCGATAAATACGGCTTCAAAGCCCATATCATCAAGGAGTTCATCAACGGAAAGCACCTTGCCGATTACCATATTTGTCATAAATGTTACGCCCAAAGCCGCTAGCGTATCAATTTCTTTTTGCACAATGCCCTTTGGCAGACGGAATTCAGGGATGCCGTATACCAAAACACCGCCTGCTTTATGGAAGGCTTCAAACACGGTTACCTCGTAGCCGATTTTCGCCAGATCGCCTGCACAGGCAAGGCTGGAGGGGCCAGAGCCAACCACAGCAACCTTTTTGCCGTTGGATTGGGGTTTCTCGGGGGTTTCATTGCAGTTTGCAATGTACCAGTCCGCAACAAAACGCTCCAAACGTCCGATGGCAACTGCTTCACCCTTGATTCCACGAACACACGTTGCTTCGCATTGACTTTCCTGAGGACAAACACGACCGCATACCGCAGGCAAAGCGTTGGTAGAGGTGATTACTTTATATGCCGCAAGGAAGTCGCCTTTTGCAACCTCTGCGATAAACTCGGGAATACGAACGTTTACGGGACATCCTGACACGCAAGGTTTATGCTTGCAGTTCAGACAGCGAGCGGCTTCTTCCACTGCCATTTCGGCGGTATAGCCCAGTGAAACTTCCTCAAAGTTTTTATTTCTGACATCAGCTGCCTGTTCGGGCATTTTGATTTTTTCTAAACTCATATTAGCCATGAATCATGTTCCTCCTTTAGTGAATTAAGTCCTTTGCAAGCTTGTCCATTCGACAGACATGGTCTTTGGAAATTTCCGCTTCTCTTTCCTTATAAACGGAGTTGCGGTTCATCAGCTCATCAAAATCTACCTGATGACCGTCAAAGTCAGGGCCGTCAACACAGGCAAATTTAATTTTGCCGCCAACGGTGACACGACAGCCGCCGCACATACCTGTACCGTCAATCATAATTGGGTTCAAGCTGACGATAGTATGAATTCCAAAGGGTTTTGTGGTCAAGCATACAAATTTCATCATCGGGACTGGACCAATGGCAATTACGGTGTCATATTCATTGCCTGCTTCAATGAGGGATTTTAATTTATCGGTAACGAAGCCTTTTTCACCCTTTGTACCATCATCAGTCATGAGGTAATAGTTTGTGGAAACTGCCTTCATTTCATCCTCCAAAATAACAATATCCTCGTTACGGAAGCCTACGATAACGTCAACCTCAACGCCCAATTCGTGGAGCGCTTTTGCCTGAGGGAACGCAATGGCACAGCCAACGCCGCCACCTACAACGGCAACTTTTTTCATGCCCTCGTATTCTGTTGCAGTACCTAACGGGCCGACAAAATCAGAAATCATATCCCCGATTTCTTTTGAGGCAAGAAGGTTTGTGGAAAAACCAACTTTTTGGAATATAATTGTGATGGTACCCTTTTCTCTGTTATAGTCAGCAATGGTTAAGGGAACCCTTTCACTGTATTCATCTATACGAAAAATAATAAACTGTCCGGCTTGTGCTTTTTTTGCGACAAAGGGAGCTTCGATCTCCAAAAGAGTGACTGCACTGTTCAGCTCTTTTTTATTTACAATACGAAACATGAGGCAAACTTCCTTTCTTATCTTAGATTAATTTTCCCGCTTTTATTTTGGGGTGTTTTTTGATAGAATTATCATATCATAAAAATGCTAACGGCAAAAGTATAAAAACGATGGTTTTATAAGATATAAAGGCAGAATGTTTATTGCTTTTTTAGGCTGCAAAAAAATGGCGTGAAGGATACAAGAGGAATAGGAGGCTTTATTTTGGAGAAAAGAGATACCTTAGAGGACTTGATGGGCATTATAAAAAGATTACGGGGAGAAGGCGGCTGTCCGTGGGACAGAGTGCAAACCCATGAATCCTTAAGAGAGGCAATGCTTGAGGAAGCATATGAAGCGGTGGACGCCATTGAGCAAAGGGATATGGAAAATTTGAAGGAGGAATTGGGCGATGTCTTGCTTCAGGTGGTTTTTCATGCAGCGCTTGCCGAGGAAGCAGGAAAATTTTCTATGGAGGATGTCATAGAGGGGATATGCAACAAGATGGTGTATCGCCATCCTCATGTTTTTAGTGATACAAAAGCGGATACTGCCGAGGAGGTTTTGATAAACTGGGAACAGCTGAAAAAACAGGAAAAGCAGATTACAACCCAAAGTGAGGCAATGAAGCAAATCCCGATGGCACTGCCTGCCTTAACCCGTGCAAGAAAGGTGCAGAAAAAGGCGGCAAGCGTTGGGTTTGATTTTTATGAAACGAGCGGAGCGATGGCGAAAGTAAAAGAAGAAGTCGAAGAGCTGCAAGAGGCGATAGAACAAGGCTTGGGGACGGAAGAAGAAGAATATGGTGATATTTTGTTTGCAATGGTGAATATATCACGCTTTTTAAAAATAAATCCAGAGTTTGCCTTGACAAAAGCCACTAAAAAGTTTATAAATAGATTTGAGTATGTTGAGAATTCAGCCATTTCAGGGGGAAAAACGCTTTCTGAGATGACACTGGAGGAAATGGATTTACTATGGGATGAAGCGAAAGCGAAGTCTTTATTTGATTGAAATCCAAATAATGAAAGAACTATATTGAGGAGGAATTTATAATGAACAAATCTGATTTGGTAGCAGCTATCGCAGAGAAGGCAGAAATGAGCAAAAAAGATGCCGAAAAGGCTCTCAAAGCTTTTGAGGATGTAATAACAGAAGAACTTGCAAACAATGGTAAGGTTCAACTGGTAGGATTCGGTACATTCGATGTAGCAGAAAGAGCAGCTCGCGAAGGCAGAAACCCTCAGACAGGCGAGGCAATGCCTATTCCCGCTTCCAAAGCTCCCAGATTTAAAGCCGGCAAGGCTCTGAAGGATGCAATGAACAAATAATTTCCATTTGCCGATAACGCGCCTTTCATAACGAAGGGCGCTTTATTTTATGAACGGATTTGTATAGTCCCATCGGATTTTTGGGACAGAGGGTATTTTCGAAAAATTTGCAGCATATTTCTGGGTAGGATTTGATTGTGGGAGATATGCTTTTTCTAGCTAAAACAAGCGAAAAGAGGAGGAACTTCATTGCGGATAGATAAATTCCTTAAGGTATCCCGTGTGATAAAACGCAGAACAATTGCCAACGAGGCTTGCGATGCGGGGAGGGTTATGTTGAATGGCAAGGTGGTAAAAGCAGGTGCTGAGGTGAAGGAGGGCGATGAGATTGAGATTCGCTTTGGAAACAGCAACACAAAGATTGAGGTGCTGAGTATAAAGGAATCTCCACGCAAAGATGATGCGGCGGCGATGTATCGTTCCATCTAACGCATTGGCGAAAGGCAATGAAATTTTATTGTAATAAAGATTATAAAAATGTAAGAGCCTGTATTGCAAGGATTTCAAAGGCAAATCCTTAGGAAGCAATCGGGCTTTTTTTAATAGGATAGCTTGGAAGGGGAAGGTCGGAGCAGATGCGTGGTTTTTAAAACGTATCGTCAAGGACAGTTTGCTTCCCTTTTTTATGGAAAAGGTGTTTTTTAGGCAGTCTAAAAGCCTTAACAAGGACATATATTGTTAGGGAAACGCTGATTAAATCAGCGGTTCCTTAGCAGACAAAAAAGGCGGGAGGCGGTTCTAATGGCAGATGAGAAAAAACGAAGCAGACATACAGTATCCATGGAGGAGCGAGAACGCATTCGAATGGGCGGCGTTTTGGAAGTGTTATCCTTCGATGAGGAGGGTATTATGCTGGAAACCGAATGCGGTTTGATGATGATTAAGGGCACAGGCTTACACATGGGAAAGCTTGATTTGGATGCAGGAGAGGTTACGATAGAGGGATTATTTGACAGCATTACGTACTCTGATGGGACTTTGTCGGATAAACATTCTTTTCTAGGAAAGTTGTTTCGATAAAAAGGGGAGATTGTAATGATTTTATCTTTGGAGGGGCAGGCGCAGTTGTTTCTATTAACTGTGCTGCTGGGGGGCACCTTAGGCTTGGTCTATGACTGCCTAAGGATTTTGCGCCGCATTATTGTGCATAAGCGTTTATGGATACAGCTGGAGGACGGGCTTTTTTGGCTGACCGCCGTTTTTTTTGTGTTTGCTGTCATGCTTGGGGCAAATAAAGGCGAAATAAGATTTTTTGCAATATTAGGGATGTTTGGCGGTATGCTGCTTTATTTTTTGACGTTAAGCCGTTTGGTGATTGCCATTAGTGACAGAGTGATTTATGTTGTGAAAAAAGTTCTTTTCTTGCTGTTTACAATTGTTATGACACCTTTTCGACTGGTTTACCTTGTTGTGCGCAAACCCGTGGGGAAAGCTGGCTTTTTTTGCGGTAAGATTACAAAAAAAATATTGCATTCCTGTAATTTTTATGCAAAAATGAAAATGAACACGATACGTAGAGATTGGCACATTGCAGTGAAAAAGAAGCAGAAAAGTGGTGACAAGCCAAATGAGCAGAAAACGAAAAGACGGGCGAAGCGCGGGCAGGCAAAAAAAGACACGGAAGATTGATAAAATATTTATTCGTGTGTTTTTAGGTGTGTTTAGTTGCGCCGTTGGACTTGGCATTTTTGGGCAGGCAAAAGCCTATGAGCAGACAAAGAAGGAACGCTTGACAGTTGCGACGCAAATTCACGCAGAACAGGAAAGACAGCTTGAATATGAAAATCAAAAAGAATATTATAACAGTGACAGCTATATTGAACAAATGGCAAGAGAAAAGCTAGGTATGGTAAAACCCAATGAGGTTTTGTACATAAACAGAGGTCAATAAAATGATATTTGGATAGAAAATATCAAAAAAAAAGGCTTGACATCTTATGGGGGAATGGGTATAATCAAGTGGTCGACTTATGGCGGAGTAGCTCAGTTGGCTAGAGCATGCGGTTCATACCCGCAGTGTCGGGGGTTCAAATCCCTCCTCCGCTATGTTCCTTTTTCGGCCCGTTGGTCAAGAGGTCAAGACGCGGCCCTCTCACGGCTGAAACAAGGGTTCAATTCCCTTACGGGTCATTTGATTACATTTAATTTTGCTTAAGCATGGAAGTTTAGCTCAGCTGGGAGAGCATCTGCCTTACAAGCAGAGGGTCACAGGTTCGAGCCCTGTAACTTCCATTCTTTTTTTGTTTCAAAACAAGTCGGAGGATTGTATGGATACAGTTGCTTAAATTGTATCCATACAATCCTCTGTTTTTTCCTTCGACATCTAGGCATAAAAGGTCAGATATGGTAACCTTTTATTAATAACAGAGAGGGAAGTGACACATGATGAAAATGTCAACGAAAGAATTATGTATACAGGGGCTACTGGTTGCGCTGGTTACGATTAGCACCATGATTTTTCAGGTTCCGGTTTCCGCTACCCAAGGCTATATTCACTTGGGTGACAGCATGATCTTGCTGATTGGCGTGTTTTTTGGTGCGAGGTATGGCATGGTTGCCGGTGGTGTTGGGTCTGCATTGGCAGATTTATTAAGCGGTTATGCGCATTGGGCACTGTTTACCCTTATCATTAAAGGGATTATGGGTTATTTGATTGGGAAGATTGCCTCTTTTTCAGAGAAAAACCAAAAGTTCTTTACTACAAGAAATATGCTGGCTTCCGTGTCAGGTATCATTTGGATGGTGTTTGGATATTTCATTGCAGGGGGTATTCTCAAAAGCAGCTTTGCAGTAGCGGCTGTATCTATTCCTGAAAATTTAGTACAGGGTTTTGCAGGTCTTGCAATTTTTATTGTAGTTGGGATTGCATTCCACAAGGCTAAGATTTATAAGTTTGTTTTATCTCGGTAATGGTTTATGAAAACAGTTGGGTTGTTGTTTGCCGCTTGCATACAATAACCCTTTTTTAGTTGAAAGGAAGAAGGTTCTCTGTATTTTGACTGTTCTTGTTATTTCTCCTCATCTAAGGATGATGGATACAACGCAGGCTGTTATAAAATAAAAGGGGAATCATTTTTGGACGAACTTAATCCCAAATAATGAACGGGTGTGAATCCGTTTTATTGTTTTGTGAGCAGGTTTGCAAAAAAAATATAAGGCCTTGCATAGGATTTGAATAAAGATAACGGCAACAAAAAAAATCTGGCTGTACATTTTAATCATTATAGAATAAAATAAATAAAATACAGCGGAGGGCTAGCTGAAATCCCTGCGTGAAAGGCTGATTTAGCCTATAATGATTGGAGGAAAAGGGTGTGGAATTTTTAACAATTTTATTGATTGCTGTGAGCTTGGCAATGGATGCATTTGCGGTGTCTATTTCGAATGGCGTTTGCGTGCGTGGCTTTGGGAAAAAAGAAGCAATTAAGCAGGCAACTTTTTTTGGCGGCTTTCAGTTTATCATGCCTGTCATTGGCTGGGTATTGGGAAGTAGTGTAAAAACCTACATTGAGACGTTTGACCACTGGATTGCATTTTTTTTGCTGTTGGTCATTGGCGGAAATATGATTCGAGAAAGCCTGAAGTGTGAGGAGGATGAAAGCAGGGGAAGCTGTTCACTCACAAATAAAATGCTTTTTGTGCAGGCGGTGGCAACCAGTATAGATGCCTTGGCAGTTGGGATCAGTTTCGCAATTTTGGACGTAAATATTATATATGCAGGGGTGATTATTGGGATTGTATCTTTTGTCATTTCATGCATGGGGGCGTGTGCAGGAAAATATTTGGGCGACAAATTGCAATCAAAGGCGGAAATTTTGGGCGGTGTTGTGCTAATCCTCATCGGAGCCAAAATCCTCATTGAGCATACAGTGCTGGGAGGAAGCTAAAACCACTATGGAATGGATACAAGCAATCGATATTACGATTTTAACGGGGATAAGAAATTTTTTTGATGCCCCTTGGGTGGGTAAGCCATGGCTTGACAACCTTATGATGTATATAAGTGTTTTGGGGAACAACGGACTTGTTTGGATTACACTGGGAATCCTCTTTCTTCTTGCGGGTAACAGAAAAAATCAGTGGAGAACAGGGGGATTATTATTGCTGCTTTGTTTGGGAGCCAATGCGCTCGTCTGTAATGCAGTACTTAAACCGCTGGTGGCAAGAATGCGTCCGTATGATTTGTTGGGATATGAGGTTTTGGTTCCGCATCTTTCTGATTTTTCCTTTCCATCGGGGCATACCGCAGCATCCTTTGCCGCAGCAACCGCAATTTATGCCATGAATAAAAAATGCGGAATTGCGGCATATATTTTTGCAGCAGTCATGGGTTTTAGCCGATTATATCTTGGGGTGCATTTTCCGACAGATGTTTTGGCAGGTGCGCTTTTGGGATGGTTGGTAGCAGCGATTACTATTTATGTATATAGAAGATGCACTTTGATAAAAAAAAGTCGAATTTTGTGAAATAGGGATTGCAAAGCAATTTTTTTTCATATAGAATGAAAATATGAATCCATGTTTTGCGGATTTGCTAGTGTTTCTTCTTCATTGGAGGGGGGAGGGGAAGCATTAAGTTATCTTGAGAGGAAGGTTTAAATATGGCAATACCAGTTATTTTGCAGTTGCTGACGATGGTAATTCTTATGATTATCGGTGTCATTCTGCACAAAAAGCAATACCTGTCAACGGCAAATGCAAAGGGATTATCCATTGTGTTAACCCGTGTGGCAGTACCTTGTAATATGGTTGTTTTAATGCAAAGAGAATACTCTGCCGAAATTTTCACGGGCTTTCTTAAAACCTGCGGGGTAACGTTTCTAATGTGCTGCATTGGGGCGCTGATGTTTTTTCTTGTAGGAAAAATGAAAAAAATGGAGCTAAAAGAGCTGGGACTTTTTTCCGGCGGCGGCGTTTACAGCAACGTTATCTTTATGGGTCAGCCCTTAATTATGGCTATGTATGGCGCAGAAGGCCTGATTTTCTGTGTGGCGGTTATGTTTACTTGTAACGTATTCCTGTTTACCGCATGCTCGTTCTTGTTTAATTTGGGAGGAGAAAACAAGAAATCTTTCGGTAAAATGATGAAGGATGCGTTTATAAACTTGATTTGCCTTTCTGCAATTATCGGTGTATTCTGTTTTGTAAATTCCATTGCATTGCCTGCACCTATTTTTGATGCATTGCAATTTTCTGCAAACACAACCGTTTGTTTGTCGATGATTTACATAGGAACGCTATTGGCAGCAGCAAATGTTCGGGAAATATTTCAAGACAAGGTTGTTTATATTTTTAGCTTTTTCACGCTGATTATCATGCCTATTATTACAAAATTGATTGCAGGCTTGTTTTTAGACGGCATGGCGCTTAACGTTTTGGTGGTTCTTATGGGGACGCCTGCGGCGGCGGCACTGCCTTCCTTTGCAGAGCTGTATGGAAATGACGCAAAGAGAGCATCTGAGTATGTTTTTGTTTCTACAATCTTATCTGTAGTTACTTTGCCTTTGGTTGCAGAATTTTTATGTAGGGCCTAAGCACCTAAAATAAAATGGCTGGATGCGTTTATTTGTCACATTTTTTTGAAAAAAAGGGTTTTTTTTCGAATTTTGTATTTTATAGCTAGATTTTTTTTAAATATTTGTATTTTTTTTAAAAAAAGATGGATAGGAATGGCTGAAAGGCTTGATTTTTCATTAACAAATCGTTTATACTAGTGCGTGGGACAGAATAAGACCAAAACAAGATTGGCAGCAGCTGGATACTGCACTTCGCAGTTTGCTATGAAAAGGGCTATTTGTAGCATACAGTAGGGGCAATGTCTTTGTCTTTTTATTAACACTTAAAAGGTCTGCGTGAGTATCTTGTCAGCAGTCGGATTTTGTAATTCCGATCATAAGGTCGGGCAGAAATAATAACTTAAATTAAGAAATAAATTTAAAAAGAATCAGGGGGATTTAAATCATGGAAAACTTGATGTACTTAGCGCCTGTATTTGGTGTACTTGCGCTGGTGTTCGCCTTTGTTCTTGCGGGAAAGGTTAGCCGCGAAGAAGAAGGTACAGAACGTATGGTAGAGATTGCAGCTGCCATCAGAGAAGGCGCAAATGCTTTCTTAAAAGCAGAATACCGTATTTTGGTAGTTTTTGCTTTGGTATTATTTGTTTTGATTGGCTTTGGCGTAGACTGGATGACAGCAGGTTGTTTCTTGCTTGGTGCACTCTTTTCTACTCTTGCCGGATACTTCGGTATGTCGGTTGCGACAAAGGCAAACGTTAGAACTGCAAATGCAGCTAGAGTTGGCGGTATGAATAGAGCCCTTTCTATCGCATTCAGCGGCGGTGCCGTTATGGGTATGTCCGTTGTTGGTCTTGGCTTGTTTGGCGTTGGTGTCATCTATATTTTGACACAAAATGCAAATATTTTATTCGGCTTTGGTTTAGGGGCTTCCTCTATCGCTTTGTTTGGCCGTGTTGGCGGTGGTATTTATACAAAGGCTGCTGACGTTGGCGCTGACTTGGTAGGTAAGGTTGAAGCAGGTATCCCTGAGGATGACCCTCGTAACCCTGCGGTTATTGCAGATAACGTAGGCGATAACGTAGGTGACGTTGCAGGTATGGGTGCCGATTTATTTGAATCCTATGTTGGTTCCATCATTTCTGCAATTACATTAGGTTTGATTTACTTCCAGGCGGCAGGGGCAGCGTTCCCCTTAGTGTTGGCGGCTGTTGGTATTTTAGCCTCTATTATCGGTACTTTCTTTGTTAAGGGTGATGAAAACTCCAACCCTCACAAAGCTTTGAAGGCTGGCTCTTACTCTTCAGCGGTAATGGTTGTCATTGCTTCCCTGGCATTAAGCTACTTATTCTTTGGTAATATGAAAGCCGGTATTGCAATTATTTCCGGTTTGGCTGTAGGTCTTTTGATCGGTATTATCACAGAGGTTTATACATCAGGTGATTATAAATCCGTAAAGAAAATCGCAGATCAGTCTGAAACAGGTCCTGCAACAACCATTATCAGCGGCTTGGCAGTTGGTATGGAATCCACAGCAATCCCTATTGTTTTGATTGCAATCGGTATTTTTGTTGCTCACGCAGTAGCAGGTCTTTACGGCATTGCTTTGGCAGCAGTTGGTATGCTTTCCACAACAGGTATTACAGTAGCAGTTGATGCTTACGGCCCTATTGCTGACAATGCCGGCGGTATTGCTGAAATGAGCGGCTTGGATCACTCCGTAAGAAATATTACCGACAAGCTTGATGCAGTTGGTAACACAACAGCAGCGATGGGTAAAGGCTTTGCAATTGGTTCCGCAGCTTTGACAGCTTTGGCACTGTTTGTTTCCTATGCAAATGCAGTTGGGCTGACAGAAATTTCTATTCTTGAGCCCAGAGTAATCATTGGTATGTTTATCGGTGGTATGCTTCCTTTCCTTTTCTCTGCATTTACAATGCAGTCTGTTGGTAAAGCGGCATTTGAGATGATTGAAGAAGTTAGAAATCAGTTCCGTACCATCCCTGGCATCATGGAAGGAACAGGAAAGCCTGATTACAAGAAATGCGTTGAGATTTCCACAACAGCAGCGTTGAAAGAGATGCTGGTTCCTGGTATCATGGCAGTAGCAGCTCCTTTGGTTGTTGGTATCCTTTTGGGTACATCAGCATTAGGTGGTTTGCTTGCTGGCTCTCTGGTAACAGGTGTATTGATGGCAATTTTCATGTCCAATGCCGGCGGTGCATGGGACAATGCGAAGAAATATATTGAAGAAGGCAATCATGGCGGCAAGGGCAGCGAAGCTCACAAGGCAGCCGTAGTTGGTGATACAGTTGGTGACCCTTTTAAAGATACTTCCGGTCCCTCCATCAACATCCTGATTAAGCTGATGACAATCGTATCCTTAGTATTTGCACCTTTGTTTTTGGCTATCGGCAGCATTCTGTAATATAAATTAAAAATAATGAGGCGGACATTTTGTCCGCCTTTTTTATTTTTGTGGTAAAAAAGTACAAGTGCAGCATGGAAATTCAAAATTTTTTCTGTCCACAAAAAAGGGCTTATGTTATAATCAGTTGGAAAAGGAGCTGAGGATATGCCGAAATTTCACGGTTTTTTGCCGGAAACGATAGATTTTTTATGGGAACTTAGAATGAACAACAGCAAGGAATGGATGGACCAAAACAGGGAACGGTACAAAGCCGTACTGAAAGAACCCTTTGAACGACTTGCGGCAGACGCAGTGGCTAAGCTTGCGAAAGCCACAGGCGAGGAGTTGGATTGGGCAATTTCCCGCATCAATCGGGATATTCGGTATTCCAAGGATAAAAGTCCTTACCGTGCGTGCCGCTGGATGGTTTTTAAGGAGCCAACAGCAGTGGGGACCACGTGGAAAACACATCCTGTTTTTTATTTTGAATTGACGCCTGAGGGCTATACCCATGGTATGGGTTTTTATGAAACGACGCCTACCTTTATGAAGGCATTTCGTGAAAAAATAAAAGCAAAGCCAGCTGCTTTTGCCACTATTATCGGGAAGCTTGAAAAGCAAAGCAAGTTTCTTTTAATGGGAGAGGATTACAAAAAGGTTGACATTGCAGGCTTGCCGCCAGAGGTTTATCCTTGGTATGCAAAAAAAAGCTTTGCGCTGATTGAAACAAAAGGTGTGGAGGAAATCCTTTTTTCGGCGGAATTGCCGCAAATGCTGACAGAGGAATGGAAAAGCTTACTTCCGTTATACCGCTTTCTAAAAGAAATCAAGGTGTAATAATCAAAGAAGTCCTCTCAGATACACAACGTTGTATCCGAAAGGACTTTCGTTTTAGTTCCCAAAAGCTTTTGCCAAGGCTTCCACAGCATTAGCTTTGATGAGTTGTTCACCATGCTCCAAAAGGTAATATTTTGACAGTGAAGTTGAAATGTGTTTCTGCCCAAATTCATTTAATAACAGCTCAATATAATCATTGTTTTCATCTTCTGTATATGTATCCGGCTGTAAAATCAGGAAAAATCTTTCGTCACTCTTAAATAACTCACTTTCGCCTCCGTGGCAGTCGTTTAAACGCAGGCTGGCATGGATGACATCATCCAAGGTCGGAAAAGAAAAAATAAGCAAATCTTCGCTGTCATGGTTCTTTGTTTCAACAAAATCCATGGACTTCTTTTTCCATTTATGAGCTTCCTTGTTTTTAAAAAGCAAATCCATCGGATTTTCGCCTTTGTTTTTTTGGTCAATCTTTGTCACAATAATCATAATACCATCAACCCCGACGGGAACAGCCTCTACCATAAGCGGTGTATTTTCATTTATAAAATCATATTCATCCAGTGCCTGTTCCATAATATCACGGAAAAGCTTCTGTGTTTTATCAGAGGGATTGATTAAATCCTCCAGTTTTAAGTCACGTTCCACCAAGTCGGTTCGGGTAAGGGTTAACTTTAATTGATTTTCACTCACTCGTTCTATTTTCATGTAAATCACTTCCTTATCTTTTCAATAGAAAAACGGGTCGTGTTTGATTTCCACTATACTTTTTAATTGAAATATAGTATAGTATAATGAATTGGAGAGAAGATGTAAAGAGGGTAATACCGCCATATTATATTAATTTTAGCAAAGAAGGGGTGATAGCTGTGATGAAAAAGCGGCTTATTCCAATGATATTGACTGTTCTTATTTGGGCAGGTATGTATTATTATTACTTACCGCCGTTAAATATTCATTCCCGTGATAGCTGGGTTTTTATTTTAACGATTGTGGTTGTGGGGATCATTATTAATTTCTGGACGATTTTCCGTGCGGTTTTTCTGGACAGAACCAGCCCTGAGCGGACTGCGAATAAGAAAATCATGAAAAAGCTGTTGCTCGTACCGGCTGCGCTGGCAATTTTTTATGTAGGGGGCACGATACTCTCTTCCCCTATTTTACGAGCATCTTCCTATAATAAGCTTTTGACCGTAGAAACCGGAGATTTTGCAGCGGATATTCATGAGGTTGATTATAACAAAATACCTATTTTAGACAGCGAATCTGCCGCAAAGCTTGCCGAAAGAGAAATGGGCAGCATGGTGGATATGGTTTCGCAGTATGAAGTAAGCTCCTATTTCAATCAGATTAACTATCAAACCAAGCCGATGCGGGTTACACCCCTTCGTTACGGTGATTTGATTAAATGGGTGACAAACCGTGATACGGGCATTCCTGGATATATTCAGATTGATATGACGTCGCAGAATGTTGATTTGGTCAGATTGGATCAGGGAATAAAATATTCTCCCTTTGAACATTTTGGACGGAATTTATACCGCTACATTCGTTTCCGTTATCCCAATGCTATGATCCGCAGCTCAAATTTTGAGGTGGATGAAAACGGAGTGCCCTATTGGGTTTGTGCCGTTGAGGATAAAACCATTGGGCTGTTTGGTGGTACGGATGTTAAAGGGGCGATTGTGGTCAATGCTGTGAGCGGTGAGCATTCTTATTACGATATTGCAGATGTGCCTCGCTGGATTGACAAGGTATATGATGCAAACCTTTTGATTGAACAATATGACTATTATGGCACCTTGAAAAAAGGGTACCTTAACAGTATATTTGGGCAGAGAGAATGCCTGCAAAGCACAGAGGGCTATAACTATATTGCCTTAGAGGATGATGTTTGGGTATATACCGGTGTAACCTCCATTGGTGGGGATGAATCCAACGTCGGCTTTGTATTGATGAACTCAAGAACCAAGGAAACTAAATATTATCAGATTTCCGGTGCAAAGGAAATTTCGGCAATGTCCTCTGCGGAAGGCCAGGTTCAGCATTTAGGCTATACGGCAACCTTCCCAATATTATTAAATATTGCCAATGAGCCCACTTATTTCTTATCGCTGAAGGATGGGGCGGGGCTGGTTAAAAAATACGCAATGGTGAACATTCAGAAATATCAAATTGTTGCCATTGGGGATACGGTTGCGGAATGCGAAAAAGCATATCGCAATTTAATGGCAGGCAATGGGATTGATACCGTAGATACGAAAAAGGCCTTAAAAGCAAATGGCACAATCACCATGATGAAGGATATCGTTATCGACGGTGATACCTACTATTATTTAATGCTGGACAGCAGTGATGAGCTGTTTGAGGTTGAGGTTAAAAATTATTTGGGAATTTTGAAAAAGCAGCTTGGTGAAACTGTTTCTTTAGAATATGTTACAGAGGCAGACGGTGTGAACGCTGTAATCGGATTGCAATAAATAAATATGGAAGCAGCCGCCGAATAATTGGCGGCTGTTTTTACTCATTTATTATATTTTCCTGAAAAATATTCAGTTATGTTGACACTTTAACAGGAAGAATGTAAAATGAAAAGATAAAATGTGATTCTTATGAGCAAAAGTAGGAATTGCTCAATCCAGCGGAGGTAAATTATGAGCAGTGATAAAAACAGCAATACAAACCCCGGTTCCCGAGGGATAGCCGATAACGATAAAGAGTATTATGAAGATTTGTATAACGATTTACCAAAAGAGGTTGTTGATATTTTGATGCAGACGCATCCTTTAATGGGGAAAGACGGAAATACGGAGCTGAGTCGTTCCAAAAAACGTCCAGCAAGAGAGGACATTGAAGAGGTTCGGGAGGCGAGAATGCAGCAGGTGGGTACTGAAATCAATGAAATCAGAAGAGCACCGCAGCAAGAAGGGGATCCAACCAAATATGTTTCCCGCCGTACAAGAAATAACGCGGATTCCTCCCTGGATGATACGAATAATTCGGTATCAGCAGGGCATAAAATAGAACAGGACGAGTATGATGATGGCATTCAGTATGTGAGCGTAGTGCCAGCACGCAAAAAATCAAAGGTCACAGAGGAAGCAGCGCAGAAAACCTCAGCACCTGCCAAGCGTAAAAAATCAAAGAGAGATGACAATGCCTTTGAGGATTTCGCTTCTATGGGCAGAAACCGTTATGAAGAGCTGGATTTTGCAGAAAAGGCAAAGCAGGAGAACCTTGACAGCCTTTATGATGATTATGACGATGAGGATGATTATCGTGGCGGCATAAGTAAGCTAGGTATAATTTTAGGAATCATTGGGCTAATATTAATTGTATTTTTAATTTTTAAATGCGTTAGTTTAAGCAGTAAGCTTGAAGATGCACAGAATCAAGCAACAACCAATGAAGAATTAAGCAGCAAGTATGAAAAAATTCAGCTGGAGAAGATGGAGCTGGAGGAAAAATTGGCAAGCCTGGAAGATCCTGATGCTGCCAATAACGCAGCTGACAGTGAAGAAGGAACAACCGCCAATGGGAAAGGTTCTAACAGCACCGATAGCACAGGAGACAATGCGGCATCAACGGCAAATGCAACAGAATATGTTGTACAAAATGGAGATACAGCTTGGAGTATTGCACAAAAGGTATTAGGCAATGGTGCAGAATACAAGAAAATTTTAGATGCAAACAACTTAAAGGAAACAGATACCATCGATGTTGGAACAAAGCTGAAAATTCCTAAAGCATAGAAGGCAGGAGAAGAGAAGATGGGTAACGATCTCCAGAATAAAACTCTGGCAGAACTGAGAGAAATGGCGAAAGAAATGGACATTAAGTCCATTTCTTCTTTGAAAAAAAGCGATTTGATAGAAAAAATATTGGGGAAGCAATCTATGGCAGAAGATGATTCTGTCAAGGGTGTAACTGCTTCTGGATTTTCTTTGCAGGAAAACCATGAAACGGTGAAAAACACGGAAGCAGCCTGTGAAGTGAAGGAAGAAGAAAACAATTACAAGGAAAAAATTCCTAAAAGGGACGATAAGGCTACGGTGATGGAAAACAGCGTGGCAGGTGAGGGAATATTAGAGGTAATGCCTGATGGATTTGGCTTTCTTAGAACGCAGAATTTTCTTCCGGGAACGGGAGATATTTATGTGTCACCATCACAAATCCGCCGTTTTAATTTAAAGACGGGGGATGCGGTAAAAGGAAATATTCGTACTGCAAGAGATGGTGAAAAATATGGCGCCCTATTATTTGTAAAGGCTGTGAATGGGGATTATCCTGATCTGGCTGCAAAACGCCCGAATTTTGAGGATTTAACACCCATTTATCCCGAGGAAAAGCTTTCTTTTGAAGTAAGCAGAGCGGAGCTTTCAGGAAGGATTATTGACATTTGTGCACCCATTGGCAAGGGACAAAGAGGAATGATCGTTGCACCGCCAAAGGTGGGCAAAACCGTTTTATTAACTCAAATGGCAAATGCGATTACAAAAAATCATAAAGAAGTGCATTTGATTGTGCTTTTGATTGATGAGCGCCCCGAGGAAGTAACGGATATTCAGCGGTCCATAGAAGGCGAAAACGTTCAAATTGTTTATTCAACCTTTGATGAACAGCCTGAGCATCATAAACGAGTTACGGAAATGGTGTTGGAAAGAGCGAAACGTATGGTTGAACAGGGGAAAGACCTGGTTATCCTGCTAGACAGCTTGACAAGATTAGCCAGAGCCTATAACTTGACTATTCCCCCCAGTGGTAGAACGCTTTCGGGCGGCTTGGACCCGGCTGCACTGCATATGCCCAAACGCTTTTTTGGTGCTGCCAGAAATATTGAAAATGGCGGAAGCTTAACGATATTGGCTACGGCCTTGGTGGATACGGGAAGCAAAATGGACGAGGTCGTTTTTGAGGAGTTTAAAGGGACGGGCAATATGGAACTGGTGCTGGACAGACGTCTTTCCGAGCGTCGTATTTTCCCTGCGGTGGATATTATAAAATCCGGAACCAGAAGGGAAGAAAAGCTGCTTACCGAACAGGAGCTGGAATGCAACTTTACCCTTAGAAGAATGGCGTCCACCATGAGCCAGATGGAAATGGTAGAGGGCTTTTATGACTTGATGAAAAAGACACAAAGCAATCAGGAGTTTATGGAAAGACTGCCGGTTTGGGAAAAAACCTTGGGTCTTTTTGATAAGTAATAACGCTTTTTGCGATTTATTATTGCAAAGGGAAAAAACTTATGATACACTACTGGTGTTGTCTATAAATAATTATGATTATTGATCAACAAATTTTAAGAATGAGGTGAAAGAAATGAGAGAAGGAATCCATCCCCAGTATAATCAGGTGAAGGTTAGATGCAACTGTGGCAACGAATTTGTAACAGGTTCCACAAAGGAAGAAATCAAAGTCGAAGTTTGCTCTAAGTGTCATCCTTTCTACACAGGCAGCCAGAAATTGCTTTTGGAAGCTGGCGGTAGAGTTGAAAAATTCAACAGAAAATACGGCAGAAAGTAATTTTTGCAAAATTGGAAGAATAAAGAGGAAAACTTTATTCCTTTGATAATTTAATTGGAATGAGAAGAGTGCAGAGAATTTATTTTCCTGCACTTTTTTATTTTTATGTTTTTGCAACGAAAAATTACGAAAATTATTTATCAGCAGTTGAAGGCGTTACTATATGGGAAATAAATGTAAAATTTTTTATTATAATTCTAATTTAATTTTTTGTTTTAACGCTTTTATGTTATAATAATAAATTGCAATACAAATTTTACAAACGAAAAGAGTTGATGGTATGTCAGATAATCATAAAGAGCAACCAAAACGCCGCAATAATATCGGAGGCCAAGCCGTGATTGAGGGCGTAATGATGCGTGGAAAAAAGATATACGCCATGGCTGTGCGCAACCCCCAAGGCGGGATTACCATAGAGAAAAAAGAATGGGGCGGAATGGGCAGCAAGGGAATATTCAAATATCCGATTTTTCGGGGAATTGCTGCTTTTGTGGATTCCTTAATTACAGGGACAAAAATTTTGATGCATTCGGCGGAAATTGCTGGGGAAGATTGGACGGAGGAGGAGCTATCTCCTTTTGAAAAATTTCTTCAGGACAAATTTGGGGATAAAATCAATGATATTTTGATTTATTTTAGCGTTACCGTTTCTATGATACTGGGCATGGGGTTATTTTTTGTACTTCCTGTATGGCTGGGTAATTTTTTCAAGCATATCGTGCCTGTTTGGGCATTGGGAATCATTGAAGGACTGCTGCGTATTGCAATTTTTCTGATTTATTTATTTTTGATTTCCAGAATGAAGGAAATTAAAAGGGTATTTCAATACCACGGGGCGGAACATAAAACCATAAACTGCTTTGAAAGCGGCAAGGATTTGACAGTGGAAAATGTAATGCCCTGCACACGCTTACATAAGCGCTGCGGAACAAGCTTTTTACTTTTTGTTATGATCATCAGTATGATTGTATTCTTTTTTGTCCGTACGGATACATTAATTTTGCGGTTGGTTTCCAGAATACTTTTGGTGCCGATTGTTGCAGGCATTTCATATGAGGTCATCCGCTGGGCAGGCAGGTCCGACAGCAAACTTGTTGCGGCGGTTAGTTATCCCGGTTTATGCTTACAAAAAGTAACAACAGCCGAACCGGATGCATCCCAAATCGAAACCGCAATTGCGGCGATGAAGGGAGTATTGGAAGATGAGGGCGAATAAGACCATTGAGCAGTCCTTGCTAGAGGGCAAACAGCGTTTGAAGGCCGCCGGGAAGGATAACTACGCTTTTGAAGCGGAGCTTTTGCTTATGGAGATATGTGGAGGGAGCCGTGTGGAGCTTTTTACCCATGGGGATAAAACGCTTTCTTGGGAGCAGGAGAAAAGGTATATAAATTTTTTGTGCCAAAGGGAAGAGAACCGTCCCTTGCAGTATATTTTAGGGCAATGCGAATTTATGGGATTATCCTTTTCAGTCGGGGAGGGTGTTTTAATTCCTCGCAGCGATACGGAAATTCTGGTGGAAACAGTTTTGGAAATGGCCAAGCAGGAAGATATACAAAGGGTCATCGATGTGGGCACGGGAAGCGGATGTATCCCCATTTGTCTTTCCTATTACGGTAAAATGCAATGTGTCGGCGTGGATATTAGCACAAGAGCGTTGGTGTTTGCAAAGGAAAACGGATTGAAAAATCAAGCGGCGGTGGAGTGGCTGGAAAGTGACTTATTTTCGGCGGTTCCGCTTGAACGGCAAGGGCATTTTGATGCGATTGTTTCCAATCCACCGTATATTGCACAGAATGTGATTGCCACTTTAATGCCCGAAGTGCGGGATTTTGAACCAAAAAATGCCTTGGACGGAGGGGCGGACGGATTGGACTTCTATCGGCGCATCATAAAAGAGAGCCGTTTTTGGCTGAAAGCGGGCGGATGGCTGTTTTTTGAAATCGGATATGATCAAGGGCAGGCACTGCTTTCTTTGATGGAGGAAGCTGGTTTTTGCCATTGTAGCTTGCGCAAGGATTTGGCAGGCTTAGACAGAGTTGTTTTTGGAAAAATAAAAGAAATGATGGATGAGGTGTAACCATGTTTGATCGATTGGCTGAGATTGAAAGTAAATATATGGATTTGGCGGATCAGGTGAACGATCCCGAGATGATTGCCAACCAATCGGAATGGCGTAAGCTGATGAAGGAATACAGCGATATGACCCCCGTTGTTGAGGCTTATCGGGAATATAACAAGGTAAAAGCGGCGATTGAAGAGGGGCTGGAGCTTTTAAATGATAAGCTGGACGATGATTTTCGTGAATTGGTGAAGGAGGAGTTTGCGCAAAACAAAGAACGTTTTGAGGAGTTGAAGCGTGAAATTACCCTTTTGCTTTTGCCGAAGGATCCCAACGATGAAAAGAACGTTATCGTGGAAATCAGAGGCGGTGCCGGCGGCGACGAGGCGGCATTGTTTGCAGGGGATTTATTCCGAATGTATGCGCGCTATGCTGAGAGCAGACGTTGGAAGGCAGAATTGATGAATGCCAGCGAAAGTGATTTGGGCGGATTTAAAGAGGTTGCCTTTATGATAACAGGAAATGGTGCCTATTCTCGTATGAAGTACGAAAGCGGGGTTCATCGTGTACAGCGTATTCCAACGACCGAAAGCGGCGGCCGCATTCACACCTCTACGGTGACGGTAGCGGTTATGCCCGAGGCGGAAGAGGTTGATGTGCATATTGACATGAATGATGTCAGGGTTGACGTGTTCCGTGCATCGGGTAACGGGGGTCAGTGTGTAAACACCACGGATTCGGCGGTTCGCATGACGCACTTACCTACGGGGATTGTGGTTTCGTGCCAAAATGAAAAATCTCAGCTGAAAAACAAGGATCAGGCACTGAAGGTGTTATATGCAAGGGTTTACGAGAAAGAAAGACAGGCGCATGACGCTGCGATTTCTGCTGACCGCCGTTCTCAGGTAGGAACAGGCGACAGAAGTGAACGCATTCGCACCTATAATTTTCCGCAGGGGCGGATAACAGACCATAGAATCGGCTTGACTTTGTATAAAATTGACAGCATATTAAACGGAGATCTGGATGAATTGATGGACGCACTCATTACCACAGATCGGATGGAAAAAATGCAGGCAGGCGGGATTGAGGATTAAAGAAAGCGGTGAAAGTATGAAGGAGCTGTGGCAGCTTTTTAGTACCTTTTGCAGAATTGGCGGTGTTACCTTCGGCGGCGGCTATGCCATGCTGCCTATGCTGCAAAGTGAAGTTGTGACCAAAAGGGGATGGGCTACGGAGGACGAAATACTTGATTATTTTGCCATTGGGCAATGCACCCCCGGCATTATTTTTATAAATACGGCGACCTTTGTGGGTTATAAGCGAAAGGGCGTTATGGGCGCAATTGCTGCAACAGCAGGGAGCGCATTCCCATCGTTGATTATTATTATGGTGATTGCGGCGGTATTAAATAATTTTGCCGAACTTCCTATGGTTCAGCACGCATTTGGCGCAATTCGTGTGGTGGTAGGCGTTCTGATTGTAAATGCGGTAACAGGAATGTGGAAAAAATCCGTTGTGGATAAGGTTTGCGCTGTGATTGCGGTGGTTGCCTTTTTGCTTTCTGCTATTTTTAACGTATCACCCGTTTGGATTGTGCTTGGAGCGGCAGTGCTTGGCATAGCACGCCCTGTTGTAAAGGGGGCTGTGACAAAATGAGCGGATTACTCCTATTATTTTATGAGTTCTTCAAAATAGGACTATTTTCCGTTGGTGGCGGCTTGGCAACCTTGCCGTTTTTGTATAAGCTTGCGGATAAATACGATTGGTTTCACTATGGGATGATTGCGGATATGGTTGCCATTTCGGAGTCTACGCCTGGGCCCATCGGCGTGAACATGGCAACGTATACGGGGTTTCAATACGGTGGCATATTGGGCGGTATTGTTGCGACGACGGGTTTGATATTTCCATCGGTTGTGATTATTATTATGATTTCTAAATTTTTGCAGAAGTTTCGGAACAATTCCCATGTGGAGGATGTTTTTTATTTACTCAGACCTGCGGTAACGGGCTTAATTGGAGCTGCGGGTTTTAGCGTTATCATTAACGCATTGTTTCATGTAAAAAAAATAACCGATATTTCAATGGCGAATTTTTTGGGGATTGTTGGGATAAAGGAATGTATTTTGTTTGCGGTCATGCTTTTTTTCACAAATAAATTGAATAAACACCCAGTGTTTTATATTGCAATCGGGGCGGCGGTCGGAATTTTATTTGCATTTTGATGCGGAATGAAAGGCTTTTTCCATCCATATGATAGTGATATATGGAAGAAGGAGGAAGGCGTATGAGTCTATGGCTGTCGATTCCGGTGTATTGGGTGCTGCTATGGGCAGCGTGTAGGCGGAAGCAAGCCTATCCGTTGCCTTTTCGTTTTTTGGAGGGGATTGTTTTAGCGTACCTTTGCTTTATATTTTTGCCGCCAGCCTTTTTAGAGAATTTTGTTTGGGCGGGTTTGGGGGCGATATTGGGAATTGCTTTTGGTGTTTGGACAGAGCAAAAATTTGTCGACAATGGTTTTGAAAAGCAACTTAGTAGGGCGGTGGTATTTTCGGTGGCTTTTTTGTTTGCGGCATTCGCCCACGGCGCATGGGCATTACCTAGAAGCGTGATTGGAGGAACAGCACTATACTGTGTTTGTGGGGGACTGTTTCCCGAGGGAATGCCTTTCAAAGACACCTTGTTCTCGGCTTTGGGCGGAATAACGGGTTTTATTTTAGGGGTTGCAATTTGTTTTGTGTAAAAAGAGAAAGGATATTTGCAAAATTGGGAATGCTTTGATATAGTTAAGGAAATGCCGCATAATTCTGCGTGACCAGTTGTGCGGTCAGATTTTTCGTCAGACAAAACAAAAAACGCAGCTAATACTGAATGTATTTGCGAGTATTTTTGTGCAGGCTGACGGAAAAGATGCAAGCAGACGGGTGCGCAAAGGCATTAGCCGGAATTTGTGCGGTGCTGCCTTAATAAAAAGTGCCGAAAAGATATTACAATAGAAGAAGGGCATTTCCTTGAAGGAGGTTCTTATGGGGCAAATTGGGATGGAAAAAGAAGCGTTAAAGACGACAATACGGGAAAATGTGAAAACACTTTACAGAAAAACTCTTGAAACAGCTTCAGCAGAGGAAATTTATCAGGCGGCTGTTTTTTCCTTGCGGGACTTGATTACCGATAAGTGGATTACAACACATGATACTTATTATGAAAAGGATGTAAAGTTGGTATATTATCTTTCCATGGAATTTTTAATGGGGCGTTTTTTTGGGAATGCGCTGATTAATATGGGCATGGATACGGTAATCAAAGAGGTTTTTGCAGAATTGGGGATAGATTTTAATACAGTGGAGGATGCGGAGCCTGACCCCGGTCTTGGAAACGGCGGTCTGGGGCGTTTAGCTGCTTGTTTTTTAGACTCCCTATCCACATTGGAGCTGCCTGCATATGGCTGCGGCATTCGCTATCATTATGGTATTTTTGAGCAGAAAATTGAAAACGGGTATCAGATGGAGGTGCCTGATAACTGGCTGGAGGACGGCGACCCATGGGGGATACGTCGAAACGAATATGCAGTTGAAATAAAATTCGGCGGGCATGTACGGGCGATGCCGAAGGAAAACGGCGGCTACCGCTATGTGCAGGAGGGTTATCAGTCTATCATGGCCATTCCCTATGATTATCCTGTGATTGGTTACGGCAACAATACGGTGAATACCCTGCGCCTTTGGGATGCACGGGCAAAAAACAGAATTGATTTGAAGTCCTTTAATGAAGGGAATTATCAAAAGGCGGCGGAGGAGGAAACGCTCGCAAAAACACTGACGGATGTGCTTTATCCTGCGGATGAGCATTATCAAGGGAAAGAATTACGACTTCGTCAGCAGTATTTCTTTATCTCTGCCACCGTGCAGCAGATTGTTACACGGTTCAAAAACAAGCATATTGATTTTGATTTATTGCCTGAAAAGGTGGCTTTTCAGCTCAATGATACGCATCCCAGCATTGCAGTTGCCGAGTTAATGCGGGTTTTGGTGGATGAAAACGATTTACCATGGAATCAGGCTTGGGAGATTACCAAAAAGGTATGTGCCTATACGAACCATACCATTATGTCAGAAGCATTGGAAAAATGGCCGTTGGATTTATTTAGCCGTCTGTTGCCACGTATTTATCAGATTGTTGAGGAAATTAACCGACGTTTTTGTATTGAGCTGACAGAAAAATACGGAAATAATCCGGAAAAAATTCGCCGTCTAGCAATCATTGCCGACGGACAGATTCGTATGGCTTACATGGCAATTGTGGGAAGTCATTCGGTAAACGGCGTGGCGGCACTTCATACAGAGATATTAAAAAATCAGGAGCTAAAGGATTTTTACAGTCTTTATCCTGAGCGGTTTAATAATAAGACCAACGGAATTACGCAAAGAAGGTGGCTGCTACACGCAAATCCGAAGCTGGCAAAGCTGATTACGGAGAAAATCGGTGATGCATGGATTACGGATTTATCCCAGCTTGAGAGAATTCTTTCCTATGCTGAGGAGGGTGTGTTTCGGGAACGGTTTATGGAAATCAAGCGGGAGAATAAGGTCGCTTTAGCGAATTATATAAAGTCCACAAAGGGGATTGAAATAAACCCTGACAGTATTTTTGATATTCAGGTGAAACGACTGCATGAATACAAGCGTCAACTGCTGAACATATTGCATATCATCGGGCTTTATAACAGGTTAAAAATGGATCCCGGTTTGGATATGATGCCCAGAACCTTTATTTTTGGCGCAAAGGCGGCGGCTGGATACCGTCGGGCAAAATTAATTATCAAGCTTATTAACAGCGTTGCAGAGGTGGTAAACAATGATGAAACCATCAGCGGCAAAATAAAGGTTGTTTTTTTGGAAAATTATCGAGTTTCCTTGGCGGAACGATTGATACCTGCAGCAGACATCAGCGAACAAATTTCTACGGCAGGCAAAGAAGCTTCGGGTACGGGTAACATGAAGTTTATGTTAAACGGTGCTTTGACTGTGGGCACGATGGATGGTGCAAACGTGGAAATTTTTGAAGAAGTCGGTGAGGAAAATATTTTTATTTTTGGTATGGATGCAGAAGAGGTGCAGGAAAAATACAATGGGGATTATGACCCGTGGAGTATTTATAATATGAATCAAGAGGTTCGTATGGCAATGACTGCCTTGATTGACGGAACATTTGACAGCGACACAGGGCTATTCAGAGAATTGTATGACGCACTATTAAATGGATTCGGCGGTGCCCAAGCGGATGAATATTTTATATTGGAGGACTATGCAGACTACGGGCGTGCGCAGCTGGCGGTGGATTATGCCTATCGTGATGAAGAAAGATGGGCAAAGATGGCTATTTGCAATGTCGCAAAAAGTGGCAAGTTCTCAAGCGACCGTACAATAAAAGAATACGCAAAGGAAATTTGGCATCTCCCGCAAGTTCCCATTGAATTTTAAGGCTAGGCTCCCGTTTTTGTTAAGCGGGAGTTGTTTTTATGTAAAAGGAAAATGTTTCGATAAAAAAAGACGTATTTTGCGTGCTATATAATAAGGATGGATTTCGTTTTTTAAATTAGTGTTTAAAATATCGCAGAAATAGACAAATTATATGTTTCATAAAAATCCATAAAAAATAGGATTGTATGTAAAAGCTATAGTAGAAAGCGCAAATTCAAAAACATTAGGCAGAAATATGTTTAGAAAACCATTAAAAATGGGGTAAAAAAGGTCTGTTTGCAATTTTAATAAATGCTTAAGAATTGAAAAATTGAAGGATACGTATCTTTCGATCGACAAATAATATGCATCGCCATTTATTGCTTCGGCAAAGGCGTTTATCGCAAAAATGCCTGGAATTTAAAGGTTTGTTAAGCATTGACCATGTTGAGAAAGGGAGGATTGCAGGATGAAAATGCAGACTTGCCAGCACTAAATGATTAATGTAATGAATGAAATATATGAAACAAATGCTATGAAAGAACATTCTTATGTCGAATTATGGGAAATATTGCGATGTGATGTATTGATATTCTGTTTTTTTTGTGCTATAGTGGGAATGCAAAAAAAAGGAGGGAATGTTTATATGAAACGTAATTTAGGTAAAGGATGTATCGTAGCTGTATGTTTAGGCCTTGCATTGGCATTTGGCGGATGTGGCAAAACAGATGAAACTCCAGCTGAAGCACCTGCAACTGAAGCACCTGCTGAGGAAGCACCTGCAACTGAAGCACCTGCAACTGAAGCACCTGCTGATGCTGATGCTGAAGCACCTGCTGACGCTGCTGCTACAGCACCTGCTGATGCAGCACCCGCTGACGCAGCACCTGCTGATGCAGCACCAGCTGAATAAGAACTGGCTAATAAGAAAAGACATCCTGAAAAAGGGGTGTCTTTTCTTATTTTATTGCATCAAGAAATACGCAGGCTGTGCCTGGGGGATGAAACGCTTATTGCTACGAATAGTAAAATGCAAAACTTCCTGTGACAAAATGAAAATGGTTCGACAGCAATAAACAATCACAGGATTTTTTATATAATCATAGGGGTGAAAACAACTTGCAATTGCAAATGTCATATTGTGGTTACTTTATATATAGAAAGGATCAATTGTATCTGGAAAGAAAAGGCCTATATAAGGCCTATATAGAGAAAAGAGAAAGAATACTATGGGAATAGAAGTTTCAGAAGTATCGAAGCAAATAAATGTGCTGGCCATATGCATATGTTGATGAGCCTTCTGCCAAAACGAAGTAAGCTAGTTTATCTTGTATTGAAAAGGAAAGAGTTCATTGGTGCGATTGATCGCTATGCGAATATGAAATACAAATATGCAAACAGACAGTTTTAGTGTAAAGGAGATTCTATTTAGATTCACTATAATGTAATGAAAGCGAATGCAAAGAATCAACTGTAGGAGGCCATAACAGCCCTTTACAAGCTACAAATAACTAAGCGTTTTACGGATGAACAGGATAAACAAGCCCTGTAAAAGAAAATATTAAATAAATAGAAAAAAGGTGTTGACAAACTTGGTTTTTCCTGTATAATAGTAAAAGTCACTGCGAAGCAAAGTTGAAAACATTGAGGAAAAAGCACAAATAAAGCAAGTTTTTAGAAGAAAAGAAAAAAACTTCAATAAAAAGCTTGACAAGCTGGAGCTGATATGTTAAGATAATCTTCGCTGACAAACGAAATAAGCAGCGAAAAATTGATCCTTGAAAACTGAACAGTAGAGATACAAACACACAACCCATAGTCAATTCAGCTAGTGAGCTTTGACCCGAAAGGGAAGAGGCAAACGGCTATCCGCAAAAGCGGAAAAAGACAAAAAAGAGTTTGTCGGTTTCGAAAAAACCGAAGAATAGCCAGATTGTACTGGTTTGGGAAAAAAACTTTAATTTAAGAGTTTGATCCTGGCTCAGGATGAACGCTGGCGGCGTGCTTAACACATGCAAGTCGAGCGGAAATATGAAATCTAAGAG
>RZZU01000119.1 GCA_009929735.1 Clostridia bacterium
AAAGGTTTTCCACCTCCTGAAAAGAAAACAAAAACAGGCAGGAAAGGAAAATACACGCAAAAAGATAGCAAAGAACAATTAAAACAAATACATGAATACATTGGAGGTATTAAATAATGTTGACTTTACTTTTAACAATTATATTTATTTGGCTTGCGTTTAAAGTCGTTGAAAATGTAGCCGAAGAACTTGGTAGATACATCAGAGGGTTCTTGAAATGGTTGTGGAAAATGTACAAAAAACATATTAACAAAGGAGTAAGCCTATAATGGAAATATGGAGGGTAGTTACATCAAATAATAATTACCTAGTATCTAACTTAGGTAAAATAAGACACAAGAAAAAGAAAAAAGCATTAGTTCCTGTATATGACAAAGACGGATATCAAACTGTTAAGTTATATAGAAACGGAAAATACAAAACTGTTAAAGTACATAGAATTGTAGCTTTTGAATTTTGTAAAGGTTACGACGAAACGAAAGAAGTAGACCACATTAATAGAATAAGAAATGATAACAGAGCGGTTAATCTACAATGGTTGACACATGCACAAAATAACGCAAGAAAGGCAGAACATGGAAAGTAAAGTATTACAGATGATTAATGAAATTAAAGTACCAAAAAGTCAATACAATAGCTTTGGTAAATATAATTTCAGAAACAACGAGGATATTCAAACAGCTTTGAAACCTATGCTAATGAAGTATGGACTAGTTGAAAGAGCTAGCACAGAAATGATTTCTCTGAACAACGAACTAGCTCTACATGTTCACATTGATATTTTTGACCCTGAAAATACTAATGACATCACAAGTGGCGACGGTTTTGCAGTTATTGATGTAAATAAAAAAGGTCAGGACAAAGCTCAAGCGACTGGTGCTAGTCAATCATACGCAAGCAAATACGCTTACGGTCAAGCGTTGAAATTAGATGATACAAAAGACGCAGATAGCACAAATAAAGGTCAAAACAATGTACAACGACCTAAAGCAGTACCTAAAGCAAGTTATCAATACAATTTGAGTGACTTGAAAAAAATGGTAGCAAACAAAGAGATGTCAAGCGACCGTGCAAACGAACTT
>RZZU01000008.1 GCA_009929735.1 Clostridia bacterium
CGGTTGGTGGAACATTCAATGCGTCTTAAGACGCTGTGCTAGTAAAATGCCCTTCTAGGGCTAGTGCAAACCACGCGTTTAACGCGTGGTTTTGATTTGTACTTTTTTTGCCCAATACAGAAAAAAAAGCGGAAAAAAAGAATGGGAGAAGTTCTAGTTTTGTGTAAGATTGTTGCGAAAGAATGGACTTTTGAAACGTAATAGCATATAGCATTAAAATAAGACTGAAATTTTGTTCATTATTATTGGCATTCTTATCAATAATTAGGTTGCATGCGAAATAAAATTATGTTAGAATGAGCGCATAAGTAAGGAATTGCCATGAAACAAAAAGTAAAATAATGGTGATTCTTTAAAAAAAAGTAACGTTGTATACTGTATTTGCATACCTCGTTGCTTTTTCTACGAGTATGAAAAGGGAAAAATTTGAAAGCATATGTTTTATGATGTGGGCAGCAACATTGGTGGGTTTGGGTTATACGATACTTTAATAAGGAGAGCAAAAAATGAAGGAGTTTGAAAGCAACGTTCAATATATCAAATACTTAGTGAATAGAGAAGTAGCACAACGTTTTTTTAATGGAACGTTGGATAAATCTATCAATTCTTACAGAGAAATAGCAGAGGCAATTATTCCAGGTCCGAAAGCGATGTTTCGCTGTTGTATTTATAAAGAACGGCATATAATAGAAGAACGTGTGCGTCTGGTTTTGGAGCCTTCCAAGGATAATCGAATTATTAATGTGTTAGACTCTGCCTGCGATGAATGTCCAATTGACCGTTTTGTTGTAACGGAGGCGTGTCGTGGCTGCTTGGGACATAAATGTCAGGAGGCCTGTCCGAGGAATGCAATCACCATTGTAAACCACAGAGCCTATATTAACCAGGCGTTATGCATTGAATGTGGACGCTGCAAACAAGTCTGTCCCTTTAATGCCATAAGTGAGGTGAAAAGACCTTGCATTCGTTCTTGTGCAGTAGGTGCGGTTAAAATTAGCGAAGAGAGAAAAGCATATATTGACCATGAGAAATGTATTTCCTGCGGTGCTTGCGTATATCAGTGTCCTTTTGGCGCAATTGTGGATAAATCTTTTGTTTTAAATAGTTTGGATTTGATTCAAAATTCATGGAACAATACAAGTTATCACGTTTATGCTATTGTGGCACCTGCCATTGCCAGCCAATTCCCGGAGGTGAAAATGGGTCAGGTTTTTGCCGCCATTAAAGAATTGGGATTTTATGATGTAATTGAAGCAGCAATCGGCGGGGATATGGTTGCCATTGCGGAAGCGAAGGAATTTGCAGAAACCATTGACGAAAAAGGCTGGAAAACCACTTCTTGCTGTCCTGCGTTTGTGGAATTTGTCCGAAAAAATTATCCGCAATTCATGGATCATGTTTCAACCACGGTATCGCCTATGATTGCCCTTGCAAGAGCAATTCGACAAAAGGATAAAAAGGCAAAAGTGATATTTATCGGGCCATGTGTTGCAAAAAAGGTTGAAATGAAGCAGGAGGACTTAGCAGGAATTGTTGATTATGTTTTAACCTTTGAGGAGTTAAAGGCTACCTTTGATGCAAAGGGTCTTGTGCTGAATGAGTTTGAGGAAAGAAATGCAGGCACGCCTTCCTATTTCGGACGAATTTTTGGAAGAACAGGAGGAGTTGGTGAAAGCGTTGTAAAGGTTGCAGAAATGGAAGGGATAGAGAAAGAAATTAAGCCAATTTACTGTAACGGTATTGATGAATGTATTAAAAATATGAAGCTGGCATCTTTCGGCAGGCTGAATGCAAACCTATTGGAAGGTATGGCCTGCAAGAATGGCTGCACCGGCGGTGCGGCATCCTTATCCCATGATCAAAAAGGGATTGAACTTTTAAATCGCTATGGCAAAGAGGCGGCAACGGTGAGTCCTTTTGAAGGGATGACCGGTTATGATTTGAAGGATATTAATATGGAAAGAGAATTTTGATTAGAAGAGAAATAAGGGGTTTATCCTTGAGGAGGCAAAATGAAAACGAAACAATTGGTATTAACCGCATTATTATTGGCAATGTGCATTGTTTTTCAGAGTTTGAAGGGTATTTCGGTTTATCTGACAGGATCTGCTGTCAATGCACTGTTGATTATGGCAACCTTGGCGGTTGGAACTTCAAGCGGAATTTTTATCGCACTGATTAGCCCTGTGATTGCTTATTTCATGGGACTGACTCCGATTATGCAAATGGTGCCTATTATGCTTTTTGTGGTTATGATCGGTAATCTGACTTTGGTGCTACTGGCGAGCAGGGGAAGAAGAGAGAAGCTTCCGGCATGGCTGGCACTTGGGGCGATATTAAAGGCAGTAGTACTTTGGCTTTTGGTATGGTATGCGGTGCTTCCGTACTTTGGCGGAGCAGTACCTGAAAAAATGGCAGCGGTTGTAAAAACAACCTTTTCCATTACGCAGCTTATTACAGCGGTAATCGGTTGTGCCATTGCATATGTCATTCATATAAGAGTACGGCATTTGTATTTTGCAGAACAGAAAAGTTGAACAAAAAAAGGTTGTGTATCCTAAAAATATATACCTCGGAAGATAAACAAACCTATTTTTATAGAGAAAATGGTTGGGAAATCGATGGTTTTCTAAATAGAATTATTTTGTGAAGTTCATTCCCCAAAAATGCAAAAGCCCATACTACAAGGTAAATCCTTGTAATATGGGCTTTTTTTCCATGCTGTTTTTAAAAAAGATGGCAGGCACTAAGTTGTTTACAAAGGGGTATTTTGCTGAAATCCCTGCACTTTTTGGGTAATCGCATCGAAAGAGGCAGAGGTACTTACGACGGCAAATTAAAATACAAAATGCAGGCTGAGTGAATTTGGTATTTTAATCATTTAATTCATTTTTCACTTAAATATTTTAACTGGCAATAATGCCATACAATGACAGACAACACCTGCAAAAATGAGTTGCGCTTCTGTTGACAATCCAAAAATAATCTATATAATGGTAGTGAATATGTATACAAAAAGATTGCAAAAATATGTATTAATTTTTATATTTAAGAAAGAATATGTCATATAGTATCAAGGCAATACCGCATAATTCTGCGTGTCCGGATGTGCGGTCAGATTTTTCGTCAGATAAAACAAAAAGCGCAGCGAATACTGGAGGTATTGGCGAGCATTTCTGTGCAGGCTGACGGAAAAGATGCAATCAGATGGGCACGCAAGGCATCAGCTGGGAATTGTGCGGTGTTGCTTTAACTTAAAAGGAAGACATTCATGAAAATCAGAGTGTTTAATCTTACTTGGGGTGAAAAGAATGAATCTAATTGAAGAAATAAAAAAGCTGAAAGAAAAGAATGACGTGGCTATTTTGGCACATTATTATGTAAGCGGAGAAGTGCAAGACATTGCGGATTATGTAGGCGATTCTTACTACTTAAGCAAAATAGCAACTGAAGTTTCTCAAAAAACCATATTGTTTTGCGGTGTTAAATTTATGGGAGAAAGTGCAAAAATATTAAATCCTGAAAAGCATATCATTATGGTTGATGAATCAGCGGACTGTCCAATGGCTCATATGATTGACGTAGAAACAATACAGAAGATCAAAGCAAAATATGATGATATTGCGGTTGTTTGCTATATTAACTCCAGCGCAGAAATAAAAGCGCATTCAGATGTATGTGTAACTTCGTCAAATGCATTTAAAATTGTTTCAAATTTGCCTCAGAAAAATATTTTGTTCATTCCTGATAACCATCTGGGGACATATTTGTCAACAAAAATTACAAATAAAAATTTTGTTTTCCATCATGGTTACTGTCCAGTACATCAGGATATTCATGCGGAAGATATCATAAAGGCAAAAAAGGAACATCCCGAGGCTGCGGTTTTAGCCCACCCGGAATGCAGTATTGATGTTTTAAACCTAGTCGATTTTATTGGAAGCACTTCGGAAATTATTGCGTATGCTACAGAAAATAACGGTCAAAATTTTATTATAGCGACTGAGGATGGCGTTTTACACGAGCTTTGCAAAAAAAATCCGAATAAAACTTTTTATCTTGTAAATGAAACCCAACAGTGTCCTGGCATGAAGCTGAACACACTTCAAAAGGTTTATAATAATTTAAATTCAAGTGAAAATGAAATGATTTTAAATGAAGAATTAAGACAAAAAGCGCAAGCTTCTTTATCAAAAATGCATGAATTAGCCAAATAATAAAAGGGCATGAAAATATGACAGGTGACAAAGGATATTTTTGAAAGAAGGTATAGTGGTGATAAACGAAGCTGATGTTGTAATAGTTGGAACAGGAGCAGCGGGTCTGTTTTGTGCTTTAAATATTCCAGATCATTATAAAATTATTATGATCACAAAAAAGCAGCCAGAAGACAGTGATTCGTTTTTAGCGCAGGGAGGAATTTCTGTGCTGAAGGATAATGATGATTATGAAGCTTATTTTGAAGATACATTAAGAGCTGGAAGGTATCAAAATAACAAACAATCGGTAGAAGTTCTTCTTCGCTCCTCGCGCAGCATTATTGATGATTTAGTGAAGCTGGGTGTAAATTTTGATCATGTAGGCATTGATTTTTCATATACACGAGAAGGTGCGCATTCTGTGAACAGAATTTTGCACCATAAAGATGTTACAGGTAAAGAAATTACCGAAAAACTGCTGGAACAGGTGAAAAAGAAATCCAACATTACAATTATCCCTTTTGTAACTATGATTGATATATTGGAAGAAAATCATTCTTGCATAGGTGTCGTTTTAAAAGATAATGAAGATACCATTTATAGCATATCATCTCGTACAGTGGTTTGGGCGACAGGTGGTATTGGCGGTTTATTTGAGCATTCCACCAACATGAACCATATTACTGGGGATGCAATCGCCATTGCCATAAAACATAATGTGGAATTGCTTGATATGAATTATGTTCAAATTCATCCTACAACGCTTTTTTCTAAGGGAAAGGGCAGAAGCTTCTTGATTTCAGAAGCCGTCAGAGGAGAAGGAGCCATACTTCTGAATGCACAAGGTGAGCGGTTTGTTGATGAATTGCTGCCAAGAGATGTGGTAAGTGCAGCGATTTTTGAGCAAATGAAAAAAGACGGTACTGATTATGTTTCTTTATCTATGAAACATATTCCAGAGGAAAAAATCAAAGAAAGATTTCCTAATATATACGAAAAATGTTTGGAAGAGGGCTATGATTTAGCAACCGATCTTCTTCCGGTTACACCGGCGCAGCATTATTTTATGGGTGGCGTTCAGATTAATGTGGATGGGGAAACCTCTATGAAAAATTTGTTTGCGGTAGGGGAGACAAGCTGTAACGGTGTACATGGAGCCAACCGTTTGGCAAGCAATTCGCTTTTGGAGGCTTTGGTGTTTTCGAAAAGAGCCGCCCACGTGATTGGGGAAACCCTTACAAATATTCAACTACAAAATACAGGGTTGGCGGTCAACTGTAATCAATACAAAAATACAGAACAACTGGAAAAAGAGTATCATAAGTTGGTTTGGGATGAAATAAGTAAAGGAAGTGTTGAATATGATAGATTGTGCAAGCATGAAAGTTAATATAGAATACTATATTAAGGCTGCACTGAAAGAAGATATCACCAGCGAGGATATTACAACAAATGCAATCGTGTCCCCTGCAAAGGAAGGTTGTGCGCAATTGATATGCAAACAAACAGGTGTTGTTGCAGGACTTGATATATTCAGTTATGTTTTTGAGCTTCTTGATCCCACGGCGCACTTTGATACCGAATATAAAGATGGTGATTTGATCCAGAGCGGAACACTAGTGGGAACTGTTTATGGAAATGTCAGAGCATTATTAACCTGTGAGCGTACTGCTTTAAATTTTTTGCAGAGAATGAGCGGTATTGCAACTTATACAAATGAATTTGTTCAGGTAATGAAGCCTTATAAAACCAAGTTGCTGGATACAAGAAAAACAACGCCCAATATGCGTATTTTTGAAAAGTATGCGGTTAAGGTTGGCGGCGGCAATAATCACAGATACAACCTTTCAGATGGGATTCTGATAAAGGATAATCATATTGGGGCAGCCGGTGGCATTGCTGAGGCAGTAAGGCTGGCAAAGGAATATGCGCCGTTTGTTCGTAAAATTGAGGTTGAGGCTGAAACCCTTGAAATGGTGGCGCAAGCGTTAGAAGCTGGCGCAGATATTATTATGCTTGATAATATGAACAATGAAACATTGAAAAAATCAGTAGAGCGAATTGGGAACAAAGCGAAAACCGAATGTTCGGGAAATGTCACCAAGGAACGGCTGAAAGAGCTTTGTGAAATTGGAGTGGATTATATTTCTTGCGGTGCACTTACCCATTCGGCCCCTATTTTGGATTTTTCTCTTAAGAATCTGCAAAACTTAAATTGATGAGTAAAAATGGCTCTTTGTCAATGAAATTGTCAAAGAGCCATTTGATTTGTTTTGTAATTGATCTCCCAAAATGCAAAAGCCTGTATTGCAAAGATTTGCAGACAAAGCTTGTGGGAAGCAGTTGGGCTTTTTTCCTTTGTTATTGTGAAAAAGGCTTAAAGAAACTGAGCTTTTTTAAGAGGGTGTATACGAAAAGTACACACTTTTTTTTTAATCGTTTATGAAACTTTACGTCCGTGTATTCTCCGATGTGGCTCTTGCTTGCCAACGTAAGTTAGGCCGCAAACAAGTGCAGCCAAGGGTATGGTGAGCAGAATGGCGGTGCTTCCCATGAGTGCCTGTATTAGCTCAACAATAATCATTTCTCGGTTTAACAAGGAGGATACGGAATTAGCATAGGTAATGAGCAATAATACAATAAAAAGTGAGCTTCAAAAAGTGAGCTTCCGGTATAGGCTGACACCAATGTGTTTGGCATAGTGCCCATAATATCACGCTCTATGGTAAAATTGCTTTTTACAAGCCCTGCAAGGGATATTTTAGGCGAGTGTTGGCATATCTCATGAAGGGATGATACAATATCCATTGCCACGTCCATCACTGTGCCTAAGGCACTTACAACAATGCTGCCAAAAATAATAACGTTTAAATTTAGGGGTGAAGGCAGAGCGGTCAGATAGATAGGGTTTTTCATCTGTAACACCCGTTAAAGGCAGAACGTTATCCGTTAAAAGGGAAAGACCGGTTGTATGAAAATACCAAACAGACAACCAAGTATGGTGGCTAAAGTTTTTACTCCATCCGTTTGTAATCATAATGGTCATGATTGTAATAAAACCGCAGATAACTAAAGTGCTTACATATATGTTTTGACCACTTAAAATAGATGGGATATAGACGAGGAAAATCGCCAAACAAGTAAATAACAGAGATTTGTATACAAAAAACGATTTAGGGGAAGGACGATGAAGGTACATGGAAGCTGTTTTGACGGTATTGGATAAATTGATGATTATGTTTTTTCTCATGTTGATTGGTTATGTCTGTCGGAAGAAAAAAATAGTGGGCGATGCCTTTATGGAAGAGTTTGGCGGGTTTTTAACCGGCGTTATTATTCCATGCTTTGTGATCTCTTCCTTGCAGATTGACTATACTCCAGAATTGTTTCGGGATGGTGCAACGGTATTTATTGCTTGTGTGATTATGCACATTTGGGGAATGATTGTAGGATGGCTGTCTTTTCGTGTTCTACGAGTGCCGCAAAAAGCGAAGGGCATTTGGATTTTCAGTTGTATGTTTGCGAATATTGGCTTCATGGGAATCCCTGTCATCGCTATGATTTTTGGCGGAAGCAGTGTGTTTTACTGTGCGTTTGGCACCTTTGCGTTTAACATTATGTCCTATACCTTAGGGGCTGTTGTCTTGCAAAAATGCTCAGAAAATCCTGACAAGAACAAGGTGAATATGAAAAAGCTTTTAAAGGCACCTGTGAATGTGGCAACAGTGGTGGGCATTTTATTTTTTGTGCTGAATATCCGTTTGCCGGGGCCTATAAAGGATACGGTGAATATGGTAGGGGGAATGTTTTCTTCCTTGGCAATGATTTATATTGGGGGTATTTTAGGAAAATTTAATTTTAAAGAAACGGTTACAGAAAAATGGGCATATGCTGTTTCCTTTTTCCGTTTAATTTTTATACCGCTATCTTCTTACTTTATATTGAAACCCTTTATCCATGATCAACTGATTTTGGGGGTCATTGTGGTCGGGCTATCTACGCCTATCGGGGCATTTTGCGCAATATTGGCGGCGGAATTCGGTGCTGATGAAGCATTGGCAAGCAAGTATATTTTTGTAAGCACGTTGCTTTGCATTTTCACAATGCCCCTATTTTTTATGCTGTTCCTGTAGTGAGCAAATTGCTTTAAAACTTCTTTTGATTGGCAGCATTTTAGGGAAACGCTGATTCGTTTTGTGTGCACGTCTAGCTGATGGATAAATTTTTCACATGGACGGTGCCAAAAAGTCTTGCAATAGCACTGCGATTGCTGTTTTTTCCCTTGACAATCGAAAAATTTCCTCGACCAGCTGCACCCCTTTATTAAATCAGCACTTCCTTAGCTTTTTGGATGAACCAGTTGCTTGGAGTAATTTGTGCACACAGGGACATCAAAGCGGAAGCGTAACGCTTCGTTTATATTTTTCGCAGCAGCCATTTTTGACTGTCGCAATTGCAGGTAAGCTCATACATTTTTTCTATGCCATCAATGATGCTGCTGCAACGGAAGCAAAGGGTAGGACTGCCGCCAAATTTATTTTTTTCAGTTTGTATGATGCGGTCTACTTTAATGATTAGCATTTCACCGTTTTCTTCTAAACGAAAACGTACGGGAGTAACGGCTCCATCCTTGGATGTCCACGAAATCATATCAATATTTTTATTTATAAGCTGCATAGTAGGTTCCTCCTCAATAGAACTTAATTGTACTATATCAGAACTAACGTTCTTTATCAATAGTAAATTATACTAATATACGAATATGTGTTTTTTAAATTTTTGGAATAATAATATATTGTATATTTGAGAATGAATTGGCATACAAAATATTTGTATGATATAGAAAAAAATCATGCAAACAGGGGGCAGATTTCTCCAAAGTGCCTGAGGCAAAATCGTTGCAAAACATTTTTTGCACCTGTATAATAAAAGGTATGGTAAAAAGAAGCAGGATGAAAGATAACCCAGAAAGGACTAGCGTATGTACGAAAAAATTTCTATTCCCGAAATTTTCGGCATGAATGTGTTCAATGACGCAATGATGCGTGAACATTTGCCAAAGCATGTCTACAAAGAGTTAAAAAACACCATTGAAAAAGGGGAAATGTTAAATTCCTCGATTGCAGATATTATTGCCAATGCCATGAAGGATTGGGCGGTGGAAAGAGGAGCGACCCATTATACCCATTGGTTTCAGCCAATGACAGGTATTACCGCTGAAAAGCATGATTCCTTTTTGGCACCACCCAGCAGTGGAAAGGCAATCATGGAGTTTTCCGGCAAGGAGTTAATCAAAGGGGAATCGGATGCATCATCTTTTCCCTCCGGCGGATTACGTGCAACATTTGAGGCAAGAGGTTATACTGCGTGGGACTGTACCTCACCAGCCTTTTTGAGAGAAGATGCGGCAGGCATTACCCTTTATATTCCAACCGCTTTTTGCTCCTATACAGGGGAGGCGTTGGATAAAAAAACACCGCTGTTGCGTTCTGTTGAGGCGATTTCCAAGCAGGCAATGCGTATTTTGCAGCTGTTTGGCAATACAACCGCCAAGAAAATCAATGTATATTCAGGCGCAGAGCAGGAATATTTCTTGATTGACCGTACTTTGTATAAGCAGAGAAAAGACTTGATTTTTACAGGCAGAACGCTTTTTGGTGCGGCACCTCCCAAAGGTCAGGAATTGGATGACCATTATTTTGGCAGCATCAAGGAAAGAGTTGCCTGCTTTATGCGGGAATTAAATATTGAGCTTTGGAAGCTGGGTGTTTCCGCAAAAACACAGCATAACGAGGTAGCACCTGCACAGCATGAGCTTGCGCCTATTTATGACGATTGTAACCGTGCCGCTGACCATAATCAGCTGATTATGGAGGCGATGAAGCGGATTGCGGGGCATCATAACCTGACTTGCCTGCTGCATGAAAAGCCTTTTGCAGGGGTGAATGGCAGCGGCAAGCATAACAACTGGTCTTTAGGGACTGATGATGGTCAAAATCTTTTGGAGCCAGGCAAAACGCCCCACGAGAATGCTCAGTTTTTGGTATTTTTGACCGCCATTATCAGGGGCGTGGATCAGTATGCTGAACTGCTGCGCTTGGCGGCGGCAAATCCGGGCAATGACCACCGTTTGGGAAAACAGGAAGCACCCCCGGCGATTATTTCCATTTTCCTTGGGGATCAGCTTTTTGATATTTTTGACCAGATTGAGCATGGCGGTGCGACCAGCAGCATTCAGGGCGGAAAAATGCGGGTAGGTGTAAATACCCTGCCTTATTTGAAAAGGGATGCAACGGATAGAAACAGAACCTCTCCCTTTGCTTTTACAGGCAATAAGTTTGAGTTCCGTATGCCGCCTTCCTCCGGCTCTATCTCTGGCCCTAACTTTGTATTAAATACCATTGTTGCCGATGTTTTGGCGGAGTTTGCCGATGAGCTGGAAAAAGCGAGTGACTTTAATACGGCGGTGCATGAATTGATACGCAAAACCTATGTTGCCCATAAGCGTATAATTTTTGATGGTAATGGATATTCTGATGAATGGGTAACAGAGGCAGAACGCAGAGGACTGAGCAATATTACAAACATGGTGGATTCTGTTCCTCATCTGATAGAAGAAAAATCCATCGAGCTATTTGAGCGTCATAAGGTATTGAACCGTGTGGAATTGCAGTCACGCTCGGAAATTATGTATGAAGCCTATATCAAACAGCTTAATATTGAAGCAAGGGCAATGATAGATATTGCGTCGAAGCAAATTCGTCCTGCTGTTGTGAAATATGCAGGAGAGGTAGCTGCGTCTATGAATGCGATCAAGACAGCTGGTTTTGATGCGTTTGTTGAGGAAGAACTGCTGCAAGAAATCAACGCAAACATCAAAGCCTTCCATGAAGCCTTAAAGCATCTGACAGAGGTGACACAGGAGGCGGCGAAGCTTAAGGCCGATAGCCGTTTGCAAGCTGTGTTCTATCGTGATCATGTGTTTAAGGCGATGGAGGAGTTGCGTAAGCCTGCGGATAGACTGGAATTCTTGGTGGATCAAAAGGCATGGCCTTTCCCCACGTATGCGGAATTGTTATATAACATATAATTTTCTTGTAAGACAAGTGAATGATTTTTGACTGGAACCCCGTTTTTTTCTCGAAGTATGCGAGAGAAAAATGGGGTTTTTTAGCAGAGAGCTAAGCGTTAATGGAATTGCAATTTATGAGATTTTGTTGTAGGACAAACAAAAATAATAATAAAAAATAAAGTTAATTTATGCGTATGAATATTAAAAATAGACAAATGTTTTGCAGATAAACCGTTTTTTGCAATATAAAAATAGTTGTAGAATGTTTTTTTTTCCATACTTGCTAAAAAAATAACCGATTTTATTGCAAAATAAATATTGATGCGTTATAATGTATACAAATAGAAAGAAATAACACTTACTTATGAATTAATTATATTCTATAAATTCATTGTTTTTTAGTTAATATAAACAAACAATTTTTGAAATTAAGCAAATTGCACATTTATTAGTACAAAATTCAGTGTGTGTTTAAAAAAATGAGGTGAATGCAATGATCACTGATGATAAAAGAATTCGTATTATTACAGGTCACTACGGCAGCGGCAAAACAGAGTTTGCGGTGAACTACACCATCAAGCTCAGCCAAAATAACCGAAAGGTTGCCATTGCCGATTTGGATATCGTAAATGTTTATTTCCGTTCCAGGGAAAAAAAGAAGGAACTGGAAGCAGCAGGTATTACGGTCATATCCTCTTCTATTGAGGGGGACGGGCTGGATGTACCTGCAGTTTCTGCGGCTATGACAATGCCGGCGAGGGAGCGCAGCTTCGACTATATCGTCGATTTGGGGGGCAACGACGTCGGTACGATGGTGCTTGGTCGGCTAAAGCCGATTTTGAACCCTGCGGAAGTAGATTTTTTTATGGTAGTCAACACATATCGTCCTAGTACGTCTACACCTGAGGGTGTGATCGAGCAGATGGAGATGCTCGAGTATTCGTCGGGACTGAAGGTGACCGGCTTCATTAATAACACAAACCTGATTCGGGAGACCAATGCACAGTGTCTTCTGGATGGGGATGAGGTTTTGAGAGAGGTAACAAAACGAACAGGCGTCCCTGTAAGGTATGTTTCTTATGTTGAAGAGCTAATGACTGAGGAAGTACCGCTTGGGCTTGCCGGTGAGCTGTTCCCTATGAAGTTTTATATGAGGAAAACCTGGATGTAAATTTAAACATTTATGGAGGTGTATTTGAATGGCAAAAGGTAGAGTAACGATCAACGAGATGCTCTGTAAGGGCTGCGAACTTTGTGTTTCTGTTTGTCCGAAGCATGTATTGAAGCTTTCTGAAACAAAAATCAATGCTGCAGGCTACAACCCTGCGGAAGTAGTCAATGATGACTGTATTGCTTGCACAAGTTGTGCGAAAATGTGTCCGGATTGCGCTATCACAGTAGAAAAGCTCGACTAAGAGAGGAGGAAATTTCAATGGCAAAGGTTTTAATGAAAGGCAATGAAGCGGTTGGTAAAGCGGCAATTGAGGCGGGCTGTAGATTTTTCTTTGGCTATCCGATTACTCCTCAGAGCGAGGTGCCGGAATATTTATCCAGTGAATTACCCAAGGTTGGCGGTGTTTTTGTTCAGGCTGAGTCTGAGGTTGCGGCAATCAATATGGTTTATGGCGCTGCAGGTGCTGGTGCACGTGTTTTAACAAGCTCATCTTCCCCTGGTATTGCTTTGAAACAAGAAGGTATCGGCTACATTTCCAACGCAGGTCTGCCTGCGGTTATTATCAATATGATGCGTGGCGGCCCTGGTTTGGGTACAATCCAACCTGGTCAGGCTGACTATAACATGGCAGTAAAAGGCGGCTCAAACGGTGACTATCATGATATCGTTTTAGCTCCCGCATCCGTTCAGGAAGCTGTTGATATGGTTATGGAAGCATTTGACTTGGCTGATTACTATGGCACACCCGTTATCATATTGGCGGACGGCTTAATCGGCCAGATGATGGAGCCTGTTGAATTCAACTATGTATGCAAAAAAGACTTGTCTCCCAAAACTTGGGCATTAACAGGTAAAGGTGATGGCGAGAAGCATATGGTTGAAAACTTGGTTATCGAAGCATCCGAATGTGAAGCTTGGAACAAAAAACATTTTGAAAAATATGCGATTATTGAAGAAAATGAACAGGCATGGGAAGAATATTTGATGGAGGATGCGGAGTATGCTTTCGTTTCCTACGGCACATCTTCCAGAATTGTAAGAACAGCAATGGGCTATTTAAGAAAAGAAGGTTATAAGGTAGGTATGATTAGACCGAAAACTTTGTGGCCTTTCCCTATAAAAGCTTTTGATAAATGGGATAAGAACATCAAAAAATATCTCGACGTTGAAATGAGCATGGGACAGATGGTTCAGGATGTTGCTTATGCTTGCAATGACAAAAACAAAATTGAATTCTACGGCAGAACAGGTGGTATCGTTCCAGCAGTTGATGAAATCGTTGAATTTGGCAAAAAGGTTATGGGAGGTGACAAATAATGGCAGTTATATTTCAAAAAACAAAGGCTTTAACTGATGTAAAATTGCATTATTGTCCTGGTTGTGCACATGGTATTGTTCATAGATTGATTGCAGAAGTATTGGAAGAAATGGACGAAGACAAAAACACAATCGCAGCTGTACCTGTTGGTTGTTCCGTATTCGCAAACAAATACTTTAACTTTGACGCAATTCAGTGTGCTCACGGTCGTGCGCCTGCTACGGCAACAGGCATCAAAAGAGTACATCCCGATAAATTGGTTATGACATATCAGGGCGACGGCGACCTTGCTTCTATTGGTACCGCAGAAATCGTTCATGCAGCTGCAAGAGGTGAAAAGATTACAACCATTTTCATCAATAACGGTATTTATGGTATGACAGGCGGTCAGATGGCTCCGACAACATTGCCCGGTATGAAGGCTACAACAGCAAAGGCTGGACGTGACCCTAAAATTAACGGTAACCCCATTCGAGTATCCGAAATGCTGGCAACGCTGGATGGTCCTGCTTACATTGAAAGAGTAAGTATTTCTACACCTGCGCAGGTTACACAGGCGAAAAAGGCAATCAGAAAAGCATTTGAAATTCAAAAACAAGGCCTTGGCTTTACATTTGTGGAAGTTGTTTCCACTTGTCCGACTAACTGGGGTCTGACACCCGTAAAATCCATGGAATTTGTAAGAGAAAAAATGATTCCTTACTATCCTCTTGGCATTTACAAAGATATTACTGCAGGGGAGGGCAAATAATATGAATACACAGAGAATTTGTTGTGCAGGCTTTGGTGGTCAGGGTACGCTTTCTATGGGTAAAATTTTGGCTTACGCAGGTATGCTGGAAGGACATGAAGTTTCATGGTGCCCTTCTTACGGCCCAGAAATGCGTGGCGGTACAGCGAACTGCCATGTAATCGTATCTGACGAACCTATCGGTTCCCCTGTAATTACCAGCGATGCAAATTGCGTGATTGCAATGAATCAGCCTTCTTTGGATAAATTTGCAGAAATCCTTGGCAAAGGCGGCGTTTTGATTGTGAACTCCGACTTAGCTGCGTTAAAAGAGGATAGAGAAGATATTCGTATTTTTGATATTCCTGCAAATTCAATGGCAACACAGGAATTCGGCGGCCCGAAATTGGCGAACATTATTCTTTTGGGTGCTGTGATTCAGTCCACCGATTCGGTAAAACTGGAAAGCATTGATGATGCGTTTGCGCACGTATTTGGCGGAAGCAAAGCCAAATTTATTCCCGATAACAAAAAAGCCTTCGAATTAGGCTATGAATTTGCTAAAAACTACAAATAAACGATTTATTTCCTAAATATTGACGGCCTTTTGCCAGGGGAAACCTTGCCAAGAGGCTTTTTTTATTGCAAAAAAGCATTTCGCACCGGCATCAGATATGATATAATTATGAAATGCTATATGTTTCCAAAAACATGATACAACCTTTCGGAAGTCTGCCGCTTTTTTGGCGGTGGTTACAGCACGTTACGTTATGAGAAAAAATTGGAATGCTTTTCGAATATTCCTAGTTTCATTTAGGATATTACATCACCCTTGTCTTGGTAAAAAGAAAACAGACAAGATACATCGTCATAAACGAATTTGTACCAAAGATGCGGCAAATAGTGTTTGATAAGAATGAAATTTTGAATTGGCTTGACGATACGCAATCAATAGGTTAAGCGGTAATTTATTTATGGGGGATAATTTTGTATCGTATTTTGTAAAGGGCACAGGAGAGGAGTGCGGGTTCGTTGAAAAACAGAATAAAAATTTCCGTGGACGGAAAGTCCTTTACGTTGGTGGGGGAGGAAACGGAATTACATATGCAGGCTGTGGCAGCCTATATCCATGAAAAAATTGTGCAAATTCGTAAAAATGCAGAGGCTGTTAAAATGGATACAAGTTTAGCGTATGTATTGACGGCTTTAAACGTAGCGGATGATTACATTAAAGAAAAAGAAAAAAATGCAGAGCTGGAAGGGCGCAATCTAGGCTTGTGTGCAAGGCTTGAAGAATTGGTTTCTCAGCTGGATGAAGCAAACGGCAAGCTGGAAGGGACGACGGCGCAGACACAAGAACAAATTGAAACAGCACTGGACACGGATGAAGAAAATCAGCCTGCGATTTGCCTGGAAGAAGAAAAGCCTGAGGAGAGCAAACAGGAAATGCTCAACATAAGCAAAGAGGTGAATCCTCAGCAACAACTTGCGGATTCAAGGGGTGAACAGACAACGAAAAATACGTCTAGGAAAGCAAAAAAAGGAAAAAAACGTAAAAAGTAAGAAAAGGCCTTTCGTTTGAAAAGAAGCGAAAGGTGATTTGCTTTTTTGGCAATAATAATATAGAAGAAACGGAAAACTTAAAAAATCTGTTCAATACAGGACGGGTTTTTTGACGGAAACAGTTCAATTTAGAAATGAAATTTTTAGGATGAAATGCTAAAAACGACTGTTCGTACAGAGAGGAGAATTACAATGTCCGCAAGGAATAAGCCGGAATTATTAGCTCCGGCAGGCTCAATGGAGAGCTTGAAAGCGGCGGTAAACAATGGCTGCGACGCCGTATATTTGGGTGGAAAGCTTTTTAGCGCCAGACAGTATGCGGGAAATTTCTCTATGGAGGAATTGGAAGAGGCCTGTGATTACTGTCACTTAAGAGGAGTTAAGGTATATGTAACGGTTAATACATTATATAAGGACGAAGAATTAAAGGAACTTGTCAATTTTGTTGGGAAGCTGTATAAAATGGGTGTGGATGCGCTGATTTTACAAGACAGCGGCGCTGCAAAGCTCATTCGGGAAAACTACCCTGAGTTCCCTTTGCACGCAAGCACCCAAATGACGGCAAATTCCTTGGAGGATGTTCGTTACTGGGAAAGCTTGGGCTTTTCAAAAATTGTGCTGAGCCGAGAGCTTTCCTTGGAGGAAATTGGAGAAATTACTGCACAATCTGAGGCGGAAATTGAAACCTTTGTGCATGGAGCACTCTGCGTTTCCTATTCGGGTCAGTGTATTATGAGCAGTGTTTTGGGCGGAAGAAGCGGCAACCGTGGACGCTGTGCGCAAACCTGCCGTTTGCCCTATACGCTGTACAAGGGCGCAGATAAATTGCAAGAGGGTTATTTGCTTTCCCCGAAAGATATTCAGGCGGTAACAATTTTACCTCAGTTAATTGAGGCCGGCATTTCTTCTTTTAAAATTGAAGGAAGAATGAAAAATCCAGAATATGTGGCAGGTGTTACGGGTATTTATCGAAAGTATATCGATTTATATTTTGAAGACCCCACGCATTATGCGGTTTCTTCGGAGGATATCAAAACGCTGACACAGCTGTTCAACCGTGGTGGCTTTACTGAGGGGTATTATACCTCTGCAGGCGGCAAGGATATGATGAGTATTGAGCGTCCGAAAACATGGGGGTTAAAGATAGGGATTGTTGATAGTTACATTCCGAAGCATAACCGTGTGACCATTCGTACCCGAGAGCCACTGGTGCCAGGGGACGGCATTGAAATTTGGACATCCAAGGAGCCTCATGTGGGGACGAGTATTTCCAAAGTCTCCAAGGCAGGCGAGGTGATTTCCCTTGCGTTGGAAGGGGACATTCAGAAAAACGATGTTGTTTATCGTACCTATGGAAAATCCTTAAACGATGCACTTGCCAAAACATGGGAAAAGGATACCCGTAAAAAGCCCGTTTGGGGCTTGTTGAAGGCAAAAAAAGGTCAGCCATTGGCATTGCGGCTTTGGGATACCACGAGCAGTGTTTATGTGACGGGTGATGTGGTCGAGCAGGCGGAAAATCAACCAACCACGGCTGAAAAGCTCAAGTTGCAGGCCGAAAAAATGGGAGCGACCTCCTTTTTTATGGAAAGCTTGGAATTGGATATTGATAATGATATTTATGTCAGCATCAGCGCATTAAATCAATTAAGAAGAAGTGCCGTGGAATCCTTGGAGGAAGCAATTCTTAAGAAAACAAAACGCCCTGAGGTGGAAGAAAGCATAGAGGCTGAAAAAGTGGAAAGACCATTCGTGCGCCATAAAAAGCTCCACGCTTTGGTAACAGACTTTTTGCAGCTGGAGTCGATTGTACGTACAAAGGGACTTAATGTGATTTATTATGAAGCTTCGGCAGATATGGAGAAAAATTTGGCTTCTGCAAAGGAGCTTTGCCGTCGCTTTGAGGTAAGCCTTTATGCAGCTTTGCCAAAAATCAGCAGACAGTGGCGCAAAGACATTGAGGATGCAATGGTTGAACGCTTGAAGGACAGCGATATTGATGGCTTTTTGGTACGTTCCGCAGGGCAGTTTGGTATGGTAAAGGATAGCGGGAAGAAAATCACTGTGGATTACACCTTAAACGTTATGAACGAAGAGGGCGTTGCTTTTTGGAAACAGCAAGGGGCCGATGAAGTATGCCTTTCAGTGGAAGCGAACCTCAAGGAAATCAATGTCATGGGGGATAAGGATTGCGAAATGGTTGTTTATGGGTATCTTCCTCTCATGAAAACGCAGCAGTGTCCCATTGGCAATTATGCAGGGGAAAAAGAGGGGCATCTCTACTGTTCCCAAAAAAATAATACTGAGCTTTATTTTCTGCGGGACAGACTTGGGATGAAGTTCCCTTTGATGACGGATTGTGAACGTTGCGTATGTACCATTTTGAACAGCAAGCCCTTATTTACGCTGAAGTTTTATGATGAAATTTTGGAAAGCGTAACGGGAAGTGTGCGTTTGGAATTTACAAAGGAGGGCTCAGGGCGTGCTGCAAGAATTACAAAGGCATATGCAGAAATGACCCAAGACCCCAATCAAATCAGCATAGAAACAAGGAACCTTTTGGAGGAAATGAGGGAAAAAGGGAACACGAAAGGGCATTTCTTCCGCGGAGTGGAGTGAGGATATGTTAGATCTGTTGATTATGTTAAGCAGATACCTGTTTATTTTTTATATTGGTTTGTTTTTATGGCAGGGCATTGTTTATATTGCATATGAACAGGGAGGCTATTTGGGCAGCCCTTATCATGCCGTTTCCATCCAGCGGCGCCTTATTATTTTGATGCACATAACCGCCTTTTTGATACTGGCATATAATCGGGATACTCGAATTTATGATTGGAAAACCGTATTGTTTGGCGCGGCAGGGTGTGTGTTTTTATTGGCAGCAATTCACTTTTTAGACAGATTTTATTATGAGGGGTGCCCGCTTATCTGGACGGGCACGTTGTTTTTAATGGATTTAAGCCTGATTATGCTGCAAAGGATTGAACCGGGCTTGGCGTACAAGCAACTGCTGTGGATGATTTTAGGGCTGGCAGGTATGCTGATGCTTCCTTTTTTCTTCCGCTTGATTCCACGCTTTGAGGTGTTTGAGTGGGTATATATTATTGCCTGCTTTGCATTATTGCTGTGCACGAAGATTTTTGGGGTGGAGCGACATGGCTCAACAAACTGGATGAGTATCGCAGGGTTTACCTTTCAACCATCGGAGTTGGTGAAGTTTTTATTTATATTTTACCTTGCCAGTGTTTTCCGCAAGCGGATTGAATGGAAAGAATTTATCATTACCGGTGTTCTCAGCGCAGCAGTTGTTATGCTTTTGGTTTTGCAAAAGGATTTGGGGAGTGCATTGATTTTCTTTATGACCTATATGGTTCTGCTGTATATTGGAACGGCAAATGAGTTTTTGTTCCTGTTGGGTATGGGGGCCGCAAGCTGTGCGGCTGCTGTGGCGTATAAAATTTTCTCCCACGTTCGGGTGCGTGTTGCGGCATGGCAAAATCCTTGGGCTGATATTGACAGCGGAGGATACCAAATCGTAAACTCGCTCTTTGCAGTTACAACCTGGGGGTTTTTAGGCAGCGGTTTATCAAAAGGGATGCCGAAAAGCATTCCTGTTGTGGAGAGCGACTTTATCTTTGCGGCAATTTGTGAAGAATTTGGTACGTTGTTTGGTGCGGGGGTTATTTGTATTTTCATTATGCTTTTGTACAGGGGGATACGTATTGCCTTGGACTGCCGACGCAGGTACTATAGTATTTTGGCGATAGGTGTAATAACCATGCTGTGTTTGCAGGCATTTATCATTATTGGCGGTGTCATTAAGCTGATTCCGCTAACTGGTGTAACCCTTCCTTTTGTAAGCTATGGTGGCACGTCTGTTTTGGTCAGCCTGATGATGATGGGTCTTTTGCAATGGGTTTGCGTTTATTGTGAGCAGCACGGCATAGATGAGGAAGACCCTTCACTGCTGGAAACGGAGGGAGGACAGGATTATGAATAATATGAAAAGAAGCATTAGGCGTATTTTTTGGCTTCTGGTTCTCGCCTTTTTCCTTTTGCTGGGGTACTTAGGAAAGTTAGTTTTGGTGGATAGACATAGTATTTCTACCAACGCTTATAATACACGCTTGCGCTATGTGGATGATTCTATCCGCAGGGGTGATATTATTGATTTAAATGGTGAGGTGCTTGCAACTAGCGTATTGCAAGAGGATGGAACATATGTAAGGAAGTATCCTCGTGCCCGTATGGCAGCCCATATTACAGGGTATAGCAGTGTTGGGAAAACAGGGATTGAAGCTGCTGAGAATTTTGAAATGATGACACTGCATAATGAGTTTTTTCAACGCTTGATGGCAGTCATTCAAGGAAAAGAATTGGTAGGGAACAGTGTTGTGGTAACGGTGGATATGGACATTCAAACGAAAGCAGGCAATTTGCTTGGGAATGCAAAAGGTGCGATTGTGGTCATGGAGCCGTCCACGGGGAGAATTCTTGCACTGCAGGGTTATCCTGATTTTGACCCCAATACCGTTTCTGCCAACTGGGATGCCTTGAAGGATGATGAGGACAGCCCTTTGGTGAACAGAGCGACCCAAGGCTTATATCCCCCTGGTTCTACCTTTAAATTGATTACTGCTTTGTCGGTCATGGAAAATATCAGAGATTGGCAAACCAGAACGATTGCATGTACAGGGGAAGTGGAATTTGAAAACAAGGTAATTCATTGCTATAACAATAAAGCACACGGAACCGTAGATTTAAAACAGGCATTGACGGTTTCGTGTAATAGCTATTTTGCACAAATGACGTCGGAAATCGGTTCGATTAAGCTGCGTGAGGTAATGGTAAGGGCTGGGATGGAAACGCCTTCTAAGTTTGAATTGGCTTACAGTCAAAGCAAGATTGGATTGGAAGCAGATGCGACCGAAAGTGAGTTGGTGGAAACTGCCATTGGACAAGGAAGAACGGCGGTGACGCCTTTGTATATGGCTATGCTAGCTTCGGCTGTTGCCAATGAAGGCATTATGATGCAGCCATATATCGTTGACCATATCCAGTATAGTAACGGCAAAACAGGAAAGCAAACTGTGCCCAAAAAGCTTGCGGAAGTTTGCACAACACAAGAAGCATCCATACTGCGTGATATGATGGTTTCGGTTGTGGAAAACGGTACGGGTTCTGCCGCATCAGTCAATGGGGTAACGGTGGCAGGAAAAACAGGCACCGCAGAGAATGCGACGGGGAATGACCATTCGTGGTTTGTAGGCTTTGCGCCGGCGGAGGATCCAAAGGTTGCGGTGGCTGTGGTAATCGAAAATGCCAACGCATACGGCAGTGCAACACCCATTGCAGGAAAGGTGATTCAAGAGGCACTTAACCAGCTGGAGAATGAATAAACCATGATTTTTTTGATAATTATGCCAGAATGGATCGATGAAAATGTTGATTTTTATGTGGAATTTTTATAGACGAATTGCCGATAAAATACTATTTTGTACTTGAATAGAAACAAAAACCATTTATTGGGGGAGTTTCTCAGACAAAGCGGTTTTTCACGAGGAAAGGCCGCTGTATTTATGAATCTTTTTATATAAAACGTTAAATATGAACACAAGCTATGCGTTGGAACAAGGAGTTTTTTGCATAATTTTTAACAAAAATCAGAAAAAGTAAAGAACGACAGAGAAACAGAAAGAGTATTTACTGCCCTTGGTGTTTATCAGCAAGAATAATAATAAGGCGTTTTCTTGAAGGAAAAAATTGTTTAACAAAGTGAAATTGATCAAAAAGGAAATGTTTATGAAGGAAAATGAGGTTTAATCGACTAAAAAAGACGATTAATATCTGTAATATTTGTTAAAATAAAAGAAATTCATGAAATGATTTTTTTTTCAAACTGAAAACACCAGATTTTTTAAAAATAATAATAAATTTTTAACAATTTAGGTTGCAATGAAAAATTAATAGTGTTATAATCAAGACGATAACAGGAAGATTCATGCAATAAGTTTTAAGAACTATTCCATAATAAATTCAGCTTATATTCTGCAATTAGTTTCGGATATAGGTTTTTTCTGTTGTCATTTCGAATAGCCTTTGCATATAAAGGTATTCTTAGAATGAATAAAGAGGCACTTTTTACATTAAAAAGCCGAAATCTCCGAGTGTTTTTTTTCGAGATAAATACAGATAGAAGTACAAAGGAGGACAAAAGATGTATACATTGGGCATTGATGTTGGCTCCGCTTCTTCAAAGGCAGTAATTATGAAGGACGGAAAAGACATTGTAGCTGCTGAGGTTGTTCAGGTCGGAACAGGCTCTACGGGTCCTCAGAGGGCTCTTGAGATGGCTTACAAGGTAAGCGGACTGACAAAAGAGGATATCTCTTATACAGTCGCAACCGGGTATGGCAGATTTGCTTTCACTGGTGCTGATAAGCAAGTTAGTGAAATCAGCTGTCATGCAAAAGGAATTTATTTTTTGGTACCCACTGCACGCACTATCATTGACATTGGAGGACAGGATGCAAAAGCAATCCGTCTGGATGACAAGGGTGGTATCAAGCAGTTTTTTATGAACGATAAATGTGCGGCAGGTACAGGGCGTTTCCTGGAGGTAATGGCAAGAGTACTGGAAACGACTCTGGATAAAATGGCTGAATTGGATGAATTGGCTACAGATACTGCACCAATTAGCAGTACGTGTACAGTATTTGCCGAATCTGAGGTTATCTCTCAGTTATCCAACGGCGTAAGTAGAAATAACATCATTAAAGGTGTTCACCTTTCAGTTGCCAGCAGAGCTTGCGGTTTGGCTTACAGAGGCGGCTTGGAAAAAGACGTTGTAATGACAGGCGGCGTTGCAAAAAACGCAGGTGTAGTAAGAGCGGTAGCTGGTGTATTGAAAACAGACGTAATTGTGGCACCAAATCCACAAACGACAGGCGCGCTGGGTGCGGCGTTGTTCGCATATGAAGCGGCACAAAAAAAATAAGAAAGAGGGATTAGAATGAGTTTAACACAAGGCATGAAAGCAAAACAATTGTTAGCCTACTTTCAGAACAAGGCTGATCAGGACGCAAGAGAAGCAAAAGCAAGAGGCGATCTTGTTTGTTGGTCTGCTTCCGTAGCTCCTCCAGAATTCTGCGTAACAATGGGTATTGCAATGATTTATCCTGAAACCCATGCAGCAGGTATCGGCGCAAGAAAAGGCGCAATGGATATGTTGGAAGTTGCAGACAGAAAAGGCTACAACATTGACTGCTGTTCTTACGGCAGAGTAAACATGGGTTACATGGAATGCCTGAAGGAAGCTGCAATTACAGGTGTAAAACCTGAAGTATTGGTTAACTCTCCTGCAGCAGAAGTTCCTCTGCCTGATATGGTAATTACATGTAATAACATCTGTAATACATTGTTGAAATGGTACGAAAATCTTGCAGCGGAGCTGGACATCCCTTGCATCGTTATCGATGTTCCTTTCAACCACACAATGCCTATTCCTGAATATGCAAAGGCTTATATTGCTGATCAGTTCAGAAATGCTATTTCTCAGCTGGAAGTTATCTGTGGCAGATCTTTTGACTGGAAGAAATTCAAAGAAGTTAAAGATCAGACACAGCGTTCCGTATATCACTGGAACAGAATCGCAGCTATGTCACAGTACAAACCTTCTCCTTTGAATGGTTTCGATCTGTTCAACTACATGGCTTTGATCGTTGCTTGCCGTTCTTTAGATTATGCAGAAATCACATTCAAAGCATTTGCTGATGAATTGGAAGAAAACCTCAAGGCTGGTATCTACGCATTTAAGGGCGCAGAAAAAACACGTTTCCAGTGGGAAGGTATTGCTGTATGGCCTCACTTGGGTCACACATTCAAGTCCATGAAGGGTCTTGGCTCTATCATGACAGGTACAGCTTACCCCGCATTGTGGGATTTGCATTATGATGCAGATGATGAATCTATGCACTCTATGGCTGAAGCGTACACAAGAATTTATATCAACACTTGCTTACAAAACAAGGCTGATGTACTTATGAGCATCATGGAAAAAGGTCAAGTTGACGGTGCAGTTTACCACCTGAACAGAAGCTGCAAGCTGATGAGCTTTTTGAACGTTGAAACAGCTGAACTCATTAAAGAAAAGAACGGTTTACCTTACGTAAGCTTCGACGGCGACCAGACAGATCCTCGAGTATTCTCTCCCGCACAGTTCGATACACGTGTTCAGGCTCTGGTTGAAATGATGGAAGCCAACATGGCAGCAGCAGAATAAAAGGAGGAGAAAACGATGAGTAAAGTAGAAGCTATTTTATCCCAATTAAAAGACATTGCGGCAAATCCTAAAAAAGCAATGGATGATTATAAAGCTGAAACAGGTAAGGGCGCTGTAGGTATTATGCCTATTTATGCTCCTGAAGAAATGATACATGCAACAGGCTACCTGCCTATGGGCATCTGGGGTGCACAGGGCAAATCAATTTCTAAGGCTCGTACTTATCTTCCTGCATTTGCTTGTTCAATTATGCAGCAGGTTATGGAACTGCAGTGCGAAGGCGCTTATGATGACCTTGCAGCTGTATTGTTCTCCGTACCTTGTGATACATTAAAATGCTTGAGCCAGAAGTGGAAAGGCACATCCCCTGTAATTGTATTTACACATCCTCAGAACAGAGGCTTGGAAGCTGCCAACAAATTCTTGGTTACAGAATACGAATTAATCAAACAGCAGTTGGAAGCTACATTGAATGTAAAAATTACAAATGTTGCTCTTGAAAACTCTATCGCAATTTACAACGAAAACAAAGCAGTTATGCGTGAATTTGTAAAAGTTGCAGCAGAATATCCTCAGGTTATTGATGCTGTAAGCCGTCATGCTGTATTCAAAGCAAGACAGTTCATGCTGAAGGAAAAACACACCGAACTTGTGAAAGCACTTATTGCTGAAGTAAAGGCTATGCCTGTTCAGCCTTGGGATGGCAAGAAGGTTGTTGTTACAGGTATCTTACTTGAGCCCAACGAATTGCTTGAAATCTTCAACGAATTCAAAATTGCTATCGTTGATGACGATTTAGCACAGGAATCCAGACAGATTCGTGTTGATGTTGTTGATGGCGAAGAAGGTCCTCTTTACAGAATGGCTAAAGTATGGCAGCAAATGTTTGGTTGCTCCGTTGCTACTGATACAAAGAAAAGCCGTGGCAAGATGCTGATCAACAAAACAATTCAGACAGGCGCAGATGCTATTATCGTAGCGATGATGAAATTCTGTGATCCTGAAGAATGGGATTACCCTGTAATGTACAGAGAATTCGAAGAAAAAGGCATCAAGAGCCTTATGATCGAAGTTGACCAGGAAGTTTCTTCCTTCGAACAAGTTAAAACAAGATTGCAGTCCTTCGTAGAAATGCTGTAATTTGAACTAAACGATTGTTGCAAAACTTTACACTGGGGCGGGTAACTGCTCCAGTGTATTGTAGTAGGCAAAAAATAAAAAACAGATTAGGATTTAGGAGGATTTTCGAAATGAGAAAAGTTCCCATAATTACCGCCGATGAAGCTGCAAAGCTCATCAAGAATGGTGATACAGTTACAACAAGTGGTTTCGTGGCAAGTTCTATTCCTGAAGCACTTGATAAGGCTGTAGAAAAAAGATTCCTTGAAACAGGTGAACCCAATAATATCACATATGTATATTGCGGTTCTCAGGGTAACAAAGATGGACGTGGCGCAGAGCACTTCGCTCATGAAGGGCTTTTAAAACGCTACATCGCAGGTCACTGGGCTACGGTTCCCGCATTGGCTAAAATGGCATTGGAAAACAAAATGGAAGCATACAATGTTTCCCAGGGTGCACTTTGCCACCTTTTTAGAGATATCGCTTCACATAAGCCCGGTACTTTTACAAAAGTAGGCTTGGGTACTTTTATTGATCCCAGAAACGGCGGGGGTAAGGTAAACAGTATTACAACAGAAGATATTATTGAATTGGTAAATATCAAAGGTCAGGATTATTTGTTCTACCCTGCTTTTCCTATTCATGTGGCTCTTATTCGTGGTACTTACGCGGATGAAAGTGGAAATATTACGTTTGAGAAAGAAGTTGCACCCCTGGAAGGAACTTCTGTTTGCCAGGCTGTTAAAAACAGTGGCGGTATTGTTGTTGTTCAGGTTGAAAAAGTTGTAAAAGCAGGTACTTTGGATCCTAGATTGGTTAAGGTTCCGGGAATTTATGTTGACTATGTTGTTGTTGCTGATGCTGCTGATCATCAACAATCTTTAGATTGTGAATATGATCCAGCGTTATCAGGCGAACATAGAAGACCTGAAGTTGTAGGGGAGCCACTTCCTTTAAGTGCAAAAAAAGTTATTGGTCGTCGTGGTGCGATTGAATTAGAAAAAGACGTTGCTGTAAATTTAGGTGTTGGTGCGCCTGAATATGTAGCAAGTGTTGCCGATGAAGAAGGTATCGTTGACTTTATGACATTAACTGCTGAAAGTGGTGCGATTGGTGGCGTTCCGGCTGGTGGCGTTCGCTTTGGTGCTTCTTATAATGCTGATGCGCTTATTGATCAAGGTTATCAATTTGATTATTACGATGGTGGCGGTTTGGATCTTTGCTACCTTGGCCTTGCAGAATGTGATCCAAGAGGTAACATCAATGTTTCCAGATTTGGCCCTCGTATTGCTGGTTGCGGTGGTTTCATCAATATTACGCAAAATACACCTAAGGTTTTCTTCTGCGGTACTTTCACAGCTGGTGGTTTGAAAGTTAAGATAGAAGGTGGCAAGGTTATCATTGCGCAGGAAGGCAAGCAGAAAAAATTTATTAAAGCTGTTGAACAGATTACTTTTAATGGCGACGTTGCTCTTACAAACAAACAGCAGGTAACTTATATTACAGAAAGATGCGTATTCTTCCTGAAAGAAGACGGTATGCATTTGGCTGAAATTGCACCTGGTATTGACTTGCAAACACAAATTCTTGATGTTATGGAATTTGTGCCTATCATTGATAGAGATGCAAACGGCGAAATCAAATTGATGGATGCTGCTTTGTTTGCAGAAGGTTTGATGGGTCTGAAGGAAATGAAGGCTTAATTTTTATTCAATAGAAAACAAACGAACCCCCCTGTATTTCGATAGAATGCAGGGGGGTTTTGTATGCAAAAAAACATGAAGAATATGCAGTGGAGAAGAAAAACGTCTTGGTATTATATGGAAACAAAGGGGAAAGAGAGAAAGTACCCTGCAATAATGTTGGAATTCCAAGGAATTGTCATAATATGAGAAAAATGGCTAAAGATAAATATTTTTGCGTTTTTTTGATAATATGGTATAATAATCATAGTTTTTTCAAAAGCCTTGCATGAACAGAAATTCTAAATGTCCGTTTTTGACGGTGTTTTTACAAAGTCATATGTCAGTTATTTTTTTGGAATATTATGCTAGGATTCTGCAAAGAATATGGTTCATATTGTGTAGCTAATCAAAAGAAGCCAGGTGAAAACCTGTTTTGGGTGATTAACTGTTACTTTGATTGCAATGAAAAAACCGAAAGATGTTTGAAAATAAAAGAAAGACAGAAAGGATGATAATATGAAGCGGCTTATCGCAGTAATCATGATGCTGCTTATGGCAATGGGTAGTACTTTACCCGTTTTTGGTGCCATCGTGACGAATGCTGATCCATGGGCAGTGGCTTCTATGGAATTCGCTTATAATCAGGGGTTAATTACGGAAGATGACCTTCTGGATGCGAAAAGGGATATTACAAGAATTGAGTTTTGTAAAATTGTAGTGCTTTTATATGAAAAAAACAAAGGCGAAAAGCTAATCCCTAGAAATAAAAGTCCCTTTACAGATTGTGATGATGCGGCGGTTATTTCAGCTTATGAGGCGGGAATTATAAGTGGAACAGAACCCACAAAGTTTCAACCAAACGATACGCTAACACGAGAACAGCTGGCAATTATGCTGAACCGAATTCTAAAAAATTGGGATATTACGTTAAAGGCAGGGACGAAAAAATATGCTTTTCCTGATATTACGGTGTTAATGCAGCATTCTATTGATGTGATTAATAAGGTAAAGGCAGCTGGAATTCTGGTGGGGGAAGATGATGGGCAATTTTACCCTATGAGAGGATTGACGTTTGAAGAAGCGGTAATTGGCCTTGTGAAAACGTGTCATTATGCAGAAAAAAGTGCAGAGGTGGTTGAGGACAAAACTGAGGGAACTGAGCAAGAAAGCATAAGCGCAGAAGCGGAAGAGCCTTTGGAAGAAAAACAGGCCTCGAATGATACAAGTATTCAAAATGAAACTCCCTACAATACGGTTTATATCAAAGACAAGAAAATTTCTTTGGAGGAAACTTCCAAGCAGTTGATTGGTGATTGGGGTAATCCGGATAGAATTGATTCTACAGTTTATGGCTTAAAACGGTATGTTTATATCGGAAATTACGAGAACTATTTTTTTGTCACATTGAAAGATGATAAAATTATAGAAGTGTTTGTGCCCACCAAGAATTTTTCCTATTTGGGTACAGATGGGGATGGCACGTCGGTGGACATTAAACAGATTGATTATATCAGTTTGGTAGAGCACAGTGCCATTATTGAAACGGAAGCAACGCATGCGGGAATACCTTTGGACTACGAGGGAACAATAAGAGGCCTTCTCTTGCAGGATCGGGAGTTTGCCTATGGAAACAGTGAGAAAAGCGGTTTGACGGCTGCCGAGCGTATAACACTGGGAACAGAATTACTTGATTTAATTCAGGTAAAGCGTAAGGAGCAGGGGGTACCTCTTTTGACAGAAATTGAGAAGCTCTCTTCTGTGGCCATGGCTCATAGCAAGGATATGGTAGACAATAAATATTTTAGCTATACAGGTCAGGATGGCAGCAGTCCTTTTACCAGAATTCAAGCGGAAAAAATTTTCTTTACCAGTGCATTGGAGGTAATTGCGAAGCAAAGGGGCGATGTCACCGATGTCTATCAGCAATGGATTCGAACGGGGGCTCAATTTCAGGCGTTGCTCGATCCGACTATGGATTCTGCAGGTGTCGGCGTTGCGCAAAGTGCAAAAGATCTTTATGTTACAATTGATTTATGCGGTGGCATAAAAGAATAAAACATACACCTCGCCTTTTAACAGTAAGTAAACTGGGGAAAGCGGGGTGTTTTTTATAGTTTTGAGGGTGCTTTTCGCATAAATTGTCGACTACTTAAATTCTTTTTATACTAAGGATTTTTGCATACAAAAATACTGCATTTCTTTGTTATTTTGATGTAATTTTATGCTTTAGGAAAAGTAATTTTACTGCCATGGTTAAGGAGTGTCTTTATAGCCGCAAAAAAATGATTAAAAAAGAGCGTTTCTGAAGTGGATTACTTCAAAAACGCTCCTTGCACTTAAAAAAATGAAAGATTTTCCGATTTACAAAAGAAGCTTTGTTTTTTATAAAGCGGCGATAACCGCATCAGCAAATTCCTCTGTAGAGGCTGTTCCGCCCATATCCACAGTAAGAACCTTTCCTTCGCCGATTACTTTTTCCACTGCGCTTTCAATGCTTGCCGCAGCTTCTCCTTCGCCTAAATGTGCAAGCATGAGCGAGGCGGAGAGAATTGCCGCAGTGGGGTTGATTTTATGCTGACCTGCAATGTCGGGAGCAGAGCCATGAATCGGTTCAAAAATTGCCCCGTCCACACCGATATTTGCACTGGGAGTCAGCCCAAGACCACCTACTAAGCCTGCACAAAGGTCGGAAACGATGTCACCATAGAGGTTTGGGCATACCAGCACATCATAATCCTCGGGGTGCATCACCAGGCGCATACACATAGCGTCTACGATACTGTCGTTAAATTGAATTTGTGGGTATTCTTTCGCAATTTCTCTGGCAATATCAAGGAACATACCGTCAGTACATTTCATAATATTTGCTTTATGTACGGCGGTTACTTTTTTTCTGCCTTCTCTGACGGCATAGTCAAAGGCATAGCGAATAATGCGTTCACAGCCTTTTCTTGTAAAAAGCTTAATGCTTTCGGCAGTATTTTCATCAACCATACGCTCAATACCGGCATAAAGGTCTTCTGTATTTTCCCGAACAATAACCAAATCAATATTTTCAAATTTGGTAATTACACCCGGATAGGTTTTTGCGGGGCGAACGTTTGCATACAAATCGAATGTTTTTCTTAAAGCAACGTTTACACTGCGAAACCCTGTGCCTACAGGGGTGGTGATGGGGCCTTTGAGGGCTATCCCCGTTTTGCGGATGGATGCAATGGTTTCATCGGGCAAGGGGGTACCGTATTTTTCAATCATTGCCGCACCTGCCTGTGCCTCTTCCCATTGGATGTCAACGCCCGTTGCCTCAACAACCTTTTTTGCCGCTGCAATTACCTCGGGGCCGCTGCCGTCACCGGGAATTAAAGTAACATAATATGCCATTTGTTTTTCCTCCTGCTATATAAGTCAATCATAGGATTTTGACGGATTTGTGCAATGTATTCGGTGGGAGTACAGGCTCAGACTAAATACATTGTTCTTGCAAACACCATCCGTTATGTGTAAAATCCTGAAATCGTTTTGTGATTAAGTATATCTGCTTTTTGCGAATGTCTTTCAAGTTTGGTTTGTTTTCTTAGTTAGACTCTTTTGTATAGTTTAACAAACCGCCTGCCAACAGAATATCTCTCTGTCTTGTGGAAATATTCAAACGAGTACGGATTTCTTCGCCGGTACGTACATGGGTTACGATAACATCCTGACCGTCTACGGCACTTTTGATTTGATCTGCTACATATTTAATGCTAAATTCATCGCCAAGCTGAATGGAATCATAATCCCATTCGTTTACAAAAACCAAGGGCAAAATACCGTTATTAATCAAATTTGCCATATGTATTCTAGCGAAAGATTTTGCAAGAACAGATTTTACGCCTAATTGTAAAGGAGCCAAAGCGGCGTGCTCACGGCTGCTGCCCTGCCCGTAGTTTTGCCCTGCAATAATGAAACCGCCGCCTGCCGCTTTTGCACGAGCGGGGAATTTAGGGTCGCAAGGAGTTAAGCAATAATCTGCCAAATAAGGCACATTAGAGCGGTAGGGAAGAAGCTTTGCATTGGAGGGCATGATATGGTCGGTGGTGATATTATCTCCTACTTTAATCAATGCGCCGCCGTGAATATCCTTCGATATTTTTGTATTTTTAGGAAAAGGCTGAATATTAGGTCCTCTTACCACGGTTACCGTTTCTTTTTCCGCAGCAGGGGGGATAATCAGGTTATCATTTACCAAAAAATGCTCGGGCATAGAAATTAAAGGTGCTTCCCCCAAAGTGTGGGGATCAGTCAGTTTTCCCGAAAGAGCACTGGCAACCGCAGTTTCTGGGCTTACAATATAAACCTGTGCGGATTTTGTGCCGCTTCTGCCTTCAAAGTTACGGTTGATGGTTCTTAAGGAAACCGCATTGGTAGCAGGTGCCTGACCCATACCGATACAAGGGCCGCAGCCGCATTCCAAAACACGGGCACCGGCAGCAATAATATCGGCAAGGGAGCCGTTTGCCGCCAGCATATTCATAACTTGCTTAGAGCCAGGGGCTATAACCAAGCTTACGTTTGGATCAACGGTTTTGCCTTTCAGTAAAGCCGCTACGGTCATCATATCCGTATAGGAGGAGTTGGTGCAGCTGCCTATGGCAACCTGATCCACCGCTAAACCCTGAATTTCTTTTACTTGTTTGATGTTGTCGGGGCTGTGAGGACAAGCAACCAAGGGTACGATTTTATCTAAATCAACGGTGATTTCCTCGTCATATGCAGCGTCAGCATCGGCAGAAAGCTCTATCCAATCTTCCTCTCGTCCCTGTGCTTTCAGGAAGGCCTTTGTCACCTCATCACTGGGGAAAACAGAGGTGGTTGCGCCTAATTCCGCACCCATATTCGTAATGGTTGCTCTTTGTGGAACGCTTAAGCTTTTCACGCCCTCACCGCTGTATTCCATGACCTTGCCTACGCCGCCTTTTACGGAAAGCAGACGAAGTACTTCAAGGATAACGTCCTTTGCGGTTACCCATGGCTGTAAAGAACCGATAAGATTTACACGGCAAACCTTGGGCATTGCCAGATAATATGCACCGCCGCCCATTGCTACTGCAACATCCAGACCGCCTGCGCCGATGGCAAGCATACCAATGCCGCCCCCTGTGGGTGTATGGCTGTCGGAGCCTAAAAGGGTTTTTCCGGGCTTTCCAAAACGCTCAAGATGTACCTGATGGCAAATGCCATTTCCGGGTTTGGAAAAATAGATACCGTGTTTTTTCGCTACGGTTTGAATATATTTATGGTCATCTGCATTTTCAAAGCCTGTTTGCAGTGTATTGTGGTCAATATATGCAACAGAACGCTCTGTTTTTACCCGTGGGATTCCCATGGCCTCAAATTGCAGATATGCCATGGTGCCTGTGGAATCCTGCGTTAAGGTCTGGTCGATTTTAATGGCAATTTCCTTGCCGGGAGTCATGTCTGCACTAACCAGATGGGTGCTGATCAGTTTTTCTGTAAGGTTCATATACTTGCGTCCTCCTTATTTTTTGTTCTTTTTTATTGCAAATAGATGAGGGGTCAGGCTTTTCACAGCTTCAATCAATTCTTCTTTGCTGATGAAGGTAACACGACCGTCTTCATAAAGGCTGTCCACCCAATTGAGTAAAATAGTTGCTTCCGGAGAGCTTTTGTGAATCCTATCCTCGCCCTTTAAGCCAAGGTATTGGTTCAGCCAGTAAGCAATGCCTGCAGAACCGGAATTCTTGTTGATTTCAACGCCGATGGGACGGTTTAATATCTTTGCGGTATTGAAAATATTGTAAATCTCTTCGTCCTTTGCCATACCGTCAGCATGAATGCCGGCACGGGTTACGTTGAAATCTCTGCCCACAAAAGGCGTTCTGTCAGGAATTGGATAGCCCAAATCTGATTCATAATATTCGGCAATTTCGGTGATGACTGTGGTATCCATTCCGTCCAGCGTACCACGCATTTGGGCATATTCGATGACCATTGCTTCCAAAGGTGTGTTGCCTGTTCTTTCGCCAATGCCAAGCAAGGAACAGTTTACCGAGGCAGCACCGTAAAGCCATGCTGTTGTGGCGTTTACAACAGCCTTATAGAAGTCATTGTGCCCGTGCCATTCAATGAGTTCACTGGGGAACTGGGCAAAATGGTTGATGCCGTAAATAATGCCTGCAACGCTTCTGGGAAGGGTTGCGCCGGGGTACGGAACGCCGTAGCCCATGGTATCACAAAAACGGATTTTTACGGGAATTTGATATTGCATCATCAATTTCCTCAATTCCGTTGCAAAGGGTACCACGAAGCCATAGTAGTCTGCTCTTGTTACGTCCTCGAAATGGCAGCGAGGGCGTATTCCTAAATCCAAAGCTGCTTTAACGATTTCCAAATAATCATGAAGTGCCTGTTCTCTTGTTTTGTGGAGTTTATTGAAAATATGATAGTCGGAGCAGCTTACCAAAATGCCGCATTCCTGCAAATTCATATCCTTTACCAATTTAAAGTCCTCTTTGGTGGCACGAATCCAGCCTGTAATTTCGGGGAATTTTAGCCCCATTTCCTGACAGGCACGGATTGCCTTACGGTCTGTTTCGCTGTAAAGGAAGAATTCACACTGGCGAATTTTTCCATTGGGTCCCCCCAGACGGCTCAGCATTTCGTAAAGCGTTGTAATTTGCTCTACAGTATAAGGCGTTCTTGCCTGCTGTCCATCACGAAAGGTGGTATCGGTCATCCAAATTTCTTCCGGTGGGTTCATAGGTACCAAACGATGGTTAAAGGTACACTTTGGAATTTCATCATAGTTGAAGTTATCCCGATAAAGGTTTGGCTCGTCAACGTTTTGTAAGCTGTATTGATATTGTCTAAGCTCTAAAAGGTTATTTTTTTTATTAAAAGAAAGCATTGAATCCCCCCTGTTACAATTTTGCTGTTACATTAACATACTTTTTATTTATAAAATATATCAATAAATTCCTTTTAAGTCAATAAGAAATAATGCATAATATAAATATATAAAAATGGCATTTTTACAAAAATATGCCTAAATGTCAATAAAATATGAAAAAATGTAGAATCAAATCAATAGAAATATAGAATACTAAGACAAAATCATATTAAATTCATTAGAAAAATTAATAATTGATTTTTGGCTGCATGAAAAAGGGCTTTCTATGTTTTATCATAGAAAGCCTTTTTATCAACTATTTTTCCATTGCTTTTTCGGCAAAATCCGTTCTTACTAAGTCGTCAAAAGCAACTCTTTGTGTCAGCTGTCCGCCCTGTTCCATAATGTCTTGAATCAGATTGAAGCCTTCTTCGGAAAATGCAGGGTCTTCTTTCCATGTATCCTGCACTTTGTAACGTTCAATAATGGTTGTTAAGGTTTCAACGTCGGAATCGGGAAATTGAGGTGAGATTGCTTTTGCAATTTCCTCAGAGGTATGCTCCTTTACCCAAACCTGACCTTTATAAATTGCTCTTGTAAAGGCTTCGATAATTTCTGGATGCTCGTTCATGAAGTCGTCCCTTGCCATATAAACGGTGTAGGGAACATATCCGCTAGCTTCACCCAAAGAAGCAACAATATAACCGTTGCCGCTGTTTTCCAATGTGGTTGCTACAGGCTCGAATTCCACCGTGTAATCCCCTACATTTCCCGTGAATGCGCCTGCTGTGGAGGAAAAGTCAATATTGTTGATGATTTCCACATCTTCATTCAGCTTTAAGCCGTTTTTCGTCAGAACATATTCCAAAACCATTTCGGGCATACCGCCCAATCTGCCACCGATGACGGATTTTCCGTTTAAATCCTCCCATTTAAAATCGGGCTCATCTACACGGGAAACAAGGAAGTTGCCTGCTCTTTGCGTAAGCTGAAGGAAAGCCTTTGGATAATCCTCTTTGCCTTCGTTATACACGTAGATTCCTGCCTCTGTACCCAAAAGAGAAATGTCGGCAGCATCGGAAAGCAATGCTGTCATGGATTTGTCTGCACCATTGCCAATGGCAACCGTTACATCCAGTCCTTCTTCTTCAAAAAAACCTAATTCCTGTGCAACATACTGAGGTGCATAAAATACGGAATGCACCACCTCATTGAGTCTGGCGGGGGTGAGTTCTGCCTGTGCTGCAGGCTGGGAAGAACAGCCAGCCAACAGGGCTAACGCCATGCCGCCTGATAATAATAGAGCTATGAACTTTTTCATGTGTGACCTCCTGCGGATGTTTTCATTGCTACTATATGCGGCAAAGGTATCAAATTCAAATTGTCCTTGGGAAATTTTCGGTTTTTGTAATATGTTTTTTTGCTGTTTTAGTGTATAATAAACTATTGGTATGATGAAATGAACAAAGTTTTCCCAAAGTGGGTTTTTATAGAAATCAGGAGGTCAATTATGACTGAAAAAGTAATGTTGATAGACGGAAACAGTATTGTGAACCGTGCTTTTTACGGGGTACCGCTTTTGACCAATCGGGAGGGCCAGTATACCAACGGAGTTTACGGATTTTTGAATATTCTTTTTAAGCTGATGGACGAGGAGAGGCCGGATTATTTGGCGGTTGCGTTTGATTTGCATGCCCCAACCTTTCGCCATAAGGAGTTTGAAGGCTATAAGGGAACAAGAAAGGGTATGCCGGATGAGCTGCGGGAGCAAATGCCCTTATTAAAGGAAATGCTTCTTGCAATGCATATTCAGATTTATGAAATGGAAGGCTTTGAAGCAGATGATATTTTAGGCACGCTTTCCGCCGAAGCCGAAAAACAGGGAGTGATACCCGTTGTTGTTTCAGGGGACAGAGATTTGCTGCAGCTTGCCAGCGAAACCCTGAAGGTTCGTATTCCAAAAACAAAGGGTGGCCGCACGGAAACAGAGGATTACTATGCAAAGGATGTCGTTGAAAAATATGGCGTTACACCTTTGGAATTTATAGAAGTAAAGGCATTGATGGGAGATTCCTCCGACAATATTCCAGGTGTTCCGGGAATTGGCGAAAAAACTGCGGTGAAAATCATTCAAACCTATCAGGATTTGGAAAATGCCATTGCCCACAGTGAAGCGGTAAAGCCGAAAAAGGCGTCGGAAAACCTGAAGGAATTCCAAGAGCAGGCAAGGCTGAGTAAATTTTTGGCAACCATTATTCGGGATATGCCCATTTCCTTTGAGAAAGAGAACACAAAAATTAAGGATATGTTTAATCCTTCCGCATATGATTTGGTAAAGCGTTTAGAATTGAAAAGTATGTATGACCGTTTTGAAAAGGAAGAGATACAAACGGAACAAATCCATAATTTTATTGGAATTTATTCCCTTGATAAGGCAAAGGCTTTCTTTTCAGCTTTGGAAAAGAAGGAAACAGCCTATCTTCTTTTTATGGACGAAGGGGAGTGTCAAGGACTTGCTTTATATCAGGAGGAATTGGGCGGCTATTGGCTGGAGGTCGGAGTGGAATTAACGGCTGAGCAGCTTTTTGAGGAAGCAAAACCTTTTTTTACCGACAATGAATTTGTAAAAATCGGTCACGATATTAAAAAAGACATCAAATTATTGCGTGGAATGATTGGAAAAACACCGGAAATTTCCTTTGATACCGCTATTTCGGCGTATATTTTGAACCCAACGGGCTCGTCTTATGCGTATGATGATTTGGCAAAGACGTTTTTAAGCCAGGTTTTCCCCACGATGGAGGAGGTTTTAGGGAAGGGTAAAAGCAAAAAGGCTTTTTGTGTCCTTTCCCAAGAGGAACGTAAAAATCTTGCTGTAACGCAGTCAAAAGTGTTTTTTGAGTCGAAAACGATTATGGAAAAGCAGCTTCAGGAAAATCAGCAGCAGGAGCTGTTTTATGACATAGAAATGCCCTTGGTTTACGTTCTTGCAGATATGGAGGAATACGGGATTAAGGTGAACAAGGATGCTTTGATGGAATACCAGAAAAATCTGGAGGAGAGCATTGAAATCATTACAAAAGAAATTTTTGCCTTATCGGGTGAGGAATTTAATTTGAACTCGCCCAAGCAGTTAGGTGTAATATTGTTTGAAAAAATAGGCTTAAAGGGCGGTAAGAAAACAAAAACAGGCTATTCCACTGCCGCCGATGTTTTGGAAAAATTGAAATTTGAGCACCCTATGGTGGATAAAATATTGTATTACCGACAATTGGCAAAGCTGAAAAGCACCTATGCGGACGGTCTTTTGTCTGTGATGGATGAAAAAACAGAGAAAATATATTCTACCTTTAACCAAACAATTACTGCTACAGGGCGCATCAGCTCAACTGAGCCCAATTTGCAGAATATTCCTGTGCGCTTGGAGCTGGGCAGAGAGCTTCGAAAGGTTTTTATTCCCGAAAGCAAGGAGTTCTGTTTTTTGGATGCGGACTATTCCCAGATTGAATTAAGAGTGCTTGCGCATATTGCAGGGGATGAAACCTTAATCAATGCTTTTCGCAATGACCAGGATATTCATAGGCTGACAGCTTCGCAGGTGTTCCATGTTCCCTTTGACGAGGTCACACCCTTACAAAGAAGCAATGCAAAGGCAGTTAATTTTGGTATTGTTTATGGCATTGGCTCCTTTAGCTTAAGTCAGGATTTAGGAATCAGCAGAAAAGAGGCGGAGCAATATATTGCCGCTTATTTTGCAAAGTATCCTAATATCAAAAAATATTTGAATGAAACCATTGCGCAGGCGACCGAAAAAGGCTATGTAACCACCCTTTGGAACCGAAGAAGGGCTATGCCCGAATTGCAGAGCAATAACTTTGTACAGCGTTCCTTTGGGGAGAGAGTTGCCATGAATATGCCCATTCAAGGCAGTGCGGCGGATATTATTAAAATTGCCATGGTGCGTGTGCATAAGGCGTTACACGAGGGTGGGTATCGTTCCCGCTTGATCTTGCAGGTGCACGATGAACTGCTGATTGAAACCTATTTAGAGGAAAAAGAAGCGGTGGCTGAAATTTTAAAAGAAAATATGGAGCAGGCGGCGAAGCTTTCTGTTCCTTTGGATGTGGACGTCCATGAGGGAAACTCGTGGTATGAGGCCAAATAAAAAAAGAGGGATATGCCATGAAAGTAATCGGTTTGACAGGGGGCACAGGCAGCGGCAAGGGGGTTGTCAGCCAATGCCTTCGGGAGGCGGGCGCCGCCATAATCGATGCGGATTTGATTGCCCATGAAATTATTAAAAAGGGAAAGCCAGCTTATGAGGCACTGACGAGTTATTTTGGCAGACACATTTTGCGGGAAGATGGCGAGATTTTTCGCCGAAAACTTGGTGAAATTGTATTCCGTGACAAAGGAAAGCTGGAATTTCTAAACCGTTGTACCCATAAATATATCGCACAGGAGATTGCACGGCAAATTCAAGAAGCCATGGAATTGGGGAAGAAAAAATTGATTGTTATTGATGCCCCTTTACTGGTTGAAGCAGGGCTTGTAGAAATTTGTGATGCCATTTGGGTTGTTTATGCCGACGAGGAGGTCCGTGTCCGCCGCATCATGGAGCGGGACGGCATTTTGCTTGAAACGGCAAAGGCGAGAATCGAAAATCAAAAATCATGGGCGGAATACAAAAGCTATGCCCAAGAGGTGATTGACAACAGCGGTACGCTGGAAAGGGTGCAGTCCCAGGTTGCGACATTGATGAAAAAATACGGATAAATCGTGTTATGCGAATGTAAAACAGACTGCTTTTTCATGTTAAGCAAAGTGAATTTTGAAAAAAATATATAGAATTGCGGGTGAAGAAATGCTTCGTTTTATCAGGAAAATGCTTATTTGGCTTCTCCTGCTTTTTGCGGTGGCGGCATTTGGATATTTTGTTGTATTGCCCAAAGTTTTGCCCACAAACTACCGTGAGCAGGTTGAGAAATACGCAAAAATGTATGATGTGGAGGAATCCTTAATATTCGCTGTCATTTTTTGCGAAAGCCGGTTTGACCCCGATGCCCACTCCAGGGCTGGAGCAAAAGGCTTGATGCAGGTGACGACAGAAACCGGCTGGTGGGTTGCCGATAGTTTGGATTACTTGGATGCGGAAACCATTGATTTAAAAGATCCGGAAACCAGCATTGCGGTAGGAACATGGTATTTGAAGTGGCTGGAGGATAAATTCGGAGAGGTTCAGCCTACGGTTTTGGCCGCCTATAATGCCGGGCCGGGGAAGGTTAGCCAATGGCTTGCTGATAAACAATATAGCGAGGACGGCTATCATCTGGAGGAGATTCCTTTTCCGGAAACAAACAGCTATGTTAAAAAAGTTGAATTGGTGCAAAAACTTTATGAAATTTGTTACGGTTTGTAGCTTTTGGGAGGCACATATGAAAAAGAAATTAACCGTCCTGCTTCTTCTTTGCATTCTGATTTTTACGGGTTGCGCAGAAGGGGAAGGAGAAAAAAATAAATTTAACGTTTCCGGTGATGTGGCGCAAAGTCAAGGGGAAACACGAGTTTTAACCTTATCTATGCGTGTGCCGGAAACCTTGAATCCACTGCGAAACAGAGAGGAAACGGTGGATACCATACTTAAGCTGATTTATCAGCCCTTGATTGCCTTTGATGAGGCGGGAAAGGCTAGCCCCTCCATTGCAGAAAGCTGGAGCTTTTCTAAGGATGGGTTGACACTTTCCATTCAGCTTCGTTCCGATATTACATGGCAAAACGGTTCTCAGCTGACGGCGGATGATGTGGCTTTTTCCATTGATACGATTCGTGCGGCGGCGGACGACTCTGTTTATAAAAAGGTTTTGGACTATGTTTCTGGCTACAGTAAAACAGGTCAGTATTCCATAGATATTCATTTTCGTTCCTCCTTTAGCAAGAATTTGGCGGCGTTATGCTTTCCTGTGATTTCAGCGGCATACTACCAAGGGCAGACGGATGTGAAAAGCGGCGTAAATATGTCCCCTATGGGTAGTGGTGCTTACTCCATGCAGTCCTATTCTGTTGGTTCGGAAATGAAACTGACTGCAAACGCTTCATATTTTGACGGAAAGCCAGAAATTGAAACCATATCGGTTCGTACCACCGGAGGCGAGGAAACGGATATTTATGCCTTTGACCAAGGGATGGCGGATATTTTGGTGACAGACGCTATTGAAACAGGGCGTTATGCTGACGAGGGCGTGTCGGGTGTATATCAATTTACTTCCAATGAATATGATTTTATTGGGTTTAATTTTCAGCGTTCTTTGTTTCAGGATAAAAAAATGCGCCAAGCGATTGCATATGCACTGCCTAAAGAGGCAATTTGCGAAACTGTTTATTTGCAGTACGCAAAAACTGCCAATACGCCTGTAAACCCAGGCTCGTGGCTGTATGAAGAAAATGTTGCACCCTTTGACTATGATACGGATATGGCGGAAACCTTATTGAAAAATTCCGGCTGGATAGATACAAACGGTGATGGTAGACTGGAAAAAGACGGTGAAAACGGACAGGAACAGCTTCATGTTACAATTTTGGCGAATCAGGAAAACAGTGCAAGACGGCAGGTGGCGGCAAAGCTTGGGGAGGAGCTAACTCTTTTGGGTTTTGACGTATCGTTGGATATGCAGCCTTTTGAGCAGTATCAGGAAAAATTTATCAATGGTGATTTTGATTTAGTCGTAGGCGGATGGCAGATGTCACCTGTTACAGATTTATATTCTTTTTTTGGCAGCAAAGGAAGTATGAATTATATCGGTTACCAGGATGAGCAGACGGATGCCTTGCTTTTGGCGGCAGATCAAGCCGTTGGGGAGGGGGCAACCCTTTTGGCATATAGTAGCCTGCAAAAACGCATTGCCGAGGAGCTGCCTTATATCAGCATTGCTTTTCGAAACAAGGCAATGTTCACATCCAACCGTGTCGGCGGCGTGATTGCACCTACGGAGGAAAACATTTTTTATTCGATAAACCGATGGACTTTTGAAAGTGAAAAAGAATAGAGGGTGACTATGTCTGAATTAAGAAGAAATCCTTTTACGGGCGAGTGGACGCATTATGCGGAAAATAGAAAAAACCGTCCCTATGAATTTTTGCATAAAATTGAAGTGAAGTTGAATGGAAGCGAAGACTGCCCGTTTTGCGGTGGGCATGAGGACAAAACAACCTGCTCGCTTTATCAAGATGGTGCCAATGACTGCTGGAAAATTCGTGTTTTGCCCAATATGTTTCCAACGGTGAGTGAGGAGGCAGAAGTGCTTTTAGAAAATGCGTTTTATCAGCACATTTCGGGTAGAGGATTCCATGAGGTATTGGTGGATACCCCGCATCACGAAGAAACCATTGACCAGTTTTCATTGGAGCAACTACAGCGTGTTCTGGTTGTTTTGCAGATGAGATACTGTAAAATGATGAAAGAGGAAGATGTAAAATATATTCAAATCTTTAAGAATTGCGGTGCTTCGGCTGGGATGAGCATTCGCCATTCCCATTGGCAGATTGTGGGGCTGCCTGTTTTACCGCAAAGAGAGGAATTGATGCGGGGGCATATGCAAGAGGGAAGCTGCCTTTTTTGCAAAATGCTTGCCTATGAAAAGGAGCAGGCGGTACGTATTGTGGAGGAAAACAATGATTTTTTGGTAATCACACCCTATGCTTCCCGTTTTCCATATGAGCTATGGATTTGCCCCAAAAGACATATTGCAAGCTTTGCCAATGTGACAGCAGGGGAATTGGAATCGTTGTCGGTTTTGGTAAAAGGAATTTTGCCAAAAGTTTCCTCCTTGCGCAAGGATGTGGGGTATAATATTTGTATGATTGACGGTGAAATCAGCGGGGATTTTCACTGGCACATCGAAATTCTGCCCAGAATCGGTGGTTTTGCTGGCTTTGAATATGCCACGGGAAGCTATATTAATTCGATTTTACCTGAACAAGCGGCGGAGTATTATCGAAAGGGAGAATGATTTTTTATCAAGAAAGTCTTTTTCGAGGGCGTTTTATTAGCGAAATGATGATTCGTATAATGAGGTGGATTAGTGAAAATACAATATTTAAAGCAAGCTTTTTTGTGGTTGCTTGAAACCGTGATTATCGCTGGAATGATCACATATTTATTTGAATTTCTTAAGCCAACAACAGATTTCTTTGAAATTATCACACGATTTATAACAGCGACGGTTATTTATCAAGCATTTGTTCTGCTATTTAATAAAAATTTACTTGATGTAAAAAGAGATTCGCTGTTAGCTTTGATAGAAATTTATGAATATGCGTTGATTTATTATGAATGCAAGGAAGAAGATTTAAAAAACGTTTTAGTAGAAAGCATTGATGCAGTTAATCCTAAAAAAGTATTTTTGGTTGGTCATGCATATGAACAATTAAAACAGCTCAAGGACTATCTAAATTCTAGTAATGAGGAAAAAATGGCAGTTACATTTATAAAATGCAGGCTAATTGATTTTAGACATTCCTATGAAAGGGAAGGGCATGCATGGAAAAACACGCTTTTTCTAAAATACCTGAAATAAAGAAAACAAAAGACAAGAATCAGTCGGATGGGAAGTATGATTACTATTTTTTTTAAAACAAAAAACCGAACCATTCACTTTATGGGTGAAGGTTCGGTTTTTCATAATGAATGCGGATGGTGGGACTCGAACCCACACGATATCACTACCGCCAGATTTTGAGTCTGGTGCGTCTGCCAGTTCCGCCACATCCGCAAGGAAAACTGCTTGATTATATTAACATAAAATAAATGATAATGCAAGCAGTTTTTTTATTTTTTTAAAAATTACATTTTTTCGGGTTCAGCGTATTCTTCGCCAAAAGTATCAACGGATACCTTTACCATTACCTGATCCTCTACGGGGCGATCACCACGTGCGGTGCGAACAGCCGCAATGGCATCTACAACGTCCAGCCCTTCCACTACCTTGCCGAAAGCCGCATATTGCCCATCCAAATGAGGGGATTTTTCGTGCATGATAAAGAACTGAGAACCGCCGCTGTTGGGGTTCATTGCACGAGCCATGGAAAGCACGCCTTTGTCATGTTTCAAATCGTTTTTTACACCGTTAATGGAAAATTCGCCACGAATCTGGTATCCCGGGCCTCCCATGCCTGTGCCGTCAGGGCAGCCGCCCTGAATCATAAAGCCGCTAATGACACGGTGAAAAATAAGACCGTCGTAGTAGCCTTTCTTTACTAGGGAGATAAAATTATTTACGGTGATGGGGGCGATTTCAGGATAAAGCTCTGCCTTAATTACGCCGCCGTTTTGCATTTCAAACGTTACAACAGGATTTTTTGCCATGTTAATCTTCCTTTCCTATTCCATAATTCAAATCAATGTGCAAAATGAGTTCTAAGGCTTTTGCACAATAAATGATGCATTTAACACCTTTGCACCCAGACAAAAACTGTCACACAAAAACGGAATTTTCTTGGCAGCCTCATGCTTTAGCAGCAAGGGTTTTCCAAAGTTTTCTAACTGCGACAGCTTGGCTCATTATAGCATAATGCGGCAAGGGAAGCAATTATTCCTTAAACATTATTTCCATACTCCAACGTAACCATTACCAGCTCGGGGCGGTTAAAAATACGAAAAGGAAAGGTGCTGTTACCCAATCCACGGCTGACTACCATTGCTGTATTTTCTTTTTCATAAATTCCAGAGGTATAGGTTGGAAAAAAGCCTTGGTTTGGGGCGAAAATTCCGCCGATAAAGGGCAGTCTGATTTGTCCGCCGTGGGCATGACCGGTAAAGGCAAGATGTACGCCGTTTTCCACATACGTTTCAAATAATTCGGGACGATGCGAAAGCAGAATCTTAAAACGATCCTTGTCCGCACCTTTCAGCAGGGTTGCAAGAACCTGTGCATAATAGGGATTTACACGCTTATCCCCAAGGCCGATGATTTCCAAGCTGTCGCCATTTCTTTCAATGATAGACTTCCCATTTTCCAAAACGATTACACCGGTATCCGTTAATTTTTCCAAAAGCTCGTCAAAACAGCCCGATTGATGCTCATGGTTGCCGCTGACATAGTATACTGGCGCAATAGTTACGGCTCCCTTCACAAATTCCATTGCAGCATCCAAATCCGTGCGGTTTCGGTCAATCAAATCTCCAGTGATAACGATAATATCAGGTGTTGCAGTTTGGATTTTGCGAAGAAGCCTAGCTTGATTTTTACCGAAGGTTTTATTTTGCAAATCAGAAACCTGCAAAATTTTATAACCGTCAAATCCCTCTGGGACATTTTTGGTGTAGGTTTTTTGTGTCAGCACTAGTCCGTTGTTTTGCCAGTAGAGAAAGCCTGCCAAACAAAGTAAGGAGCAGGCAAGTTTTATTTTAAGATACTTCAAAGCTTTCACCGCCGTTTCAAAATAGTTTCCTTTTCATTATAGAGATGTTTTTGCGGGAAAACAAGAAAGGTTTTTTTAATTTTTACAATCTGTAGCAAATTTATGAATTTTTTGCAGAGGGACTGAGGGCGTGGCATAAGGGGGGAGCATTTACGAATGGCAAGAGTTTGTTTTGCCTAAATAAAGTGATAAAGGAGAAAGGAAAAACTGTTTTTGCAAAAAAATAAGGAGATAATAGTGAAGAATGTATACACTAAAAATGCTTTCAAACAGCAGTTTCTGTATGATTGAAGCCTTGATGGATTCATGGTATACTATGCGTAAAAGGAGGGAACGGCGTGAGGACGATTTTTCATATTGATGTAAACAGTGCGTTTTTAAGCTGGAGTGCGGTGCAGCTGCTCAAGGATGGCAGTATGTTGGACTTGCGCACCGTTCCCTCGGCTGTTGCAGGGGACAGTGAAAGCCGTCGGGGCATTATTCTTGCCAAAAGCACACCTGCAAAAAAATACGGGATTGTGACGGGTGAGCCAAAAGGTTTTGCCTTGCAAAAATGCCCACAGCTCATTTGCGTACCCCCTGCGTTTTCCTTGTATACCAAGAATTCGGAAGAAATGTTTCGCATCCTTTCCAATTATTCAGACCGCATTGAGCCATTTAGCATTGATGAGGGTTTTCTTGACTATACGGGAATGGAACAGCTTTTTGGTTCGCCGCTGGAGGGGGCAAAAAAAATAAAAGAACATATCAAAAAGGAATTGGGTTTTACCGTAAACATTGGGATTAGCTCCAATAAGCTTTTGGCGAAAATGGCGGGAGAATTGGAAAAACCAGATAAAATCATAACCCTCTACCCAGAGGAATTAGAAGTGAAGCTATGGCCCTTGCCTGTGGAAGAAATGTTTATGGTGGGAAGAAGGACTGCACCACGATTAAGAAAAATGGGTGTGCGTACCATTGGTGAGTTGGCAAGGTACCCTGTGACGCTGTTGGAAAAGGAGTTTAAAAGCTATGGCAGAATGCTGAACGCCTATGCAAATGGGATAGACGATACCCCTGTTGCCCATGCAGAAGCAGTGCAGGAGGTCAAAAGCATCGGCAACAGCACCACCATTCCTTATGATGTTGAGGAACGGGAGGAGGCGTATAAAATACTTCTTTCCTTGGCAGAAACTGTTGCTATGCGACTGCGGGGAGGCGGGGTTTGTGCAAGAGAAATCGGTGTGGTGATTAAAACCACGGATTTTCAGGTTTATTCCCACCAAACAAAGCTGTTCAATGCGATTGATTGTACCAATGCAGTTTATGAAACGGCGAAAAAAATCTTCGATGAGGCATGGAAAAAGGAACCAATCCGCCATTTGGGCATTCGAGCAGGGCATCTTTGCAGCGAGGAATGTATCCAACTTTCCATTTTGGATGAGGATTGGAGCAAGGAAAAGCAAGCGGATGCCGCTATGGATCTTATTCGCAGGAAATATGGAAGGGATACCGTGGTGCGCTCTACATTTATTGGCGGAATTGAGCCTGCTTTTGGCGGAGGAAGCCTAAAAATCAATCACTTGCGAAAATGAGAGGTTTTTTCCATGGATAGGAATATATTTACAGATAAAAATGAAAAATAGGATAAGCTGTGCAAAAAGTATAAATGACAGGAGGAATAAGCATGACAGATTTGGAAAAAAAATTCTCGGACGAATGGATGAAAAAAGCGGAACAGGCACAAGAAATGGAGAACTATAACGCCGCAAGGCTTCTGAACAATATTCAGGAGCACGGCGGTGTTTCCGTCGCCCGAAGAGCCTTGGAAAGAAATGGATGCTCGGAAAATTTTGAACTGCTGAAAAAAAACAACAGACTGGATTTATCCTTGGAGGCATTGCTGACGAAGGCGGAATATGCCACCTTATTTGAGGATGATGAGGTGAATGCGTGTTTGACATCACTTTGTGAATGCGGTTATTTCGGTTAAGAGATGATAAATATGATTGGAATTGCTTTGATGGTGATTTGCCGAAGTGAGAGTTTTTGATTTGTCCTTGCCTGTCCCGTTCTGAACAGCAATCGGCAAAAGATTAATAAAGAATTATAAAATATTTAATGGAATTTAAGCTCTATTCTTGTATTTTATGGTATAATTTTTTATAATGTATTATAATAAAAAATGAAGGAATGAGAACCATGATTGTGTTAATTGCGAAAAATGTTGTAGCAGAAAAGAACGCAGCTGAATTTTTACAGATTGCGGAAAAATTGGTGGCGGAAACAAGAAAAGAAGTCGGTTGTATTTATTACGATTTGGTTCAGGACACCAACGAAAAAAATGTTTTTTATTTTGTGGAAAAATATTCAAATCAAGAGGCGGTTGAGCTCCATAAAAATTCGGCTTATTTTCAGAGCTATGTGCCTCAAATGCAGGCTTTACGGGAAGACTCCCAACTGATTCATTGCGACGTTGTATCATTTGAATGAGCTTTTTAAATAGGAAGGATGAGACCTTGAGTGAATTAAAGCTCTACCGGAAACGGTTTGTTCCAAATGAAACGATTTATTTAAAGGATGACAAAATTCTTTATCACGATGATGATGTAATGGTTACAAAATGGTTTGTGTTTCGTCCCAAGGAGGAATTTAGCCATGGGATTTCTTGCTATTATTTAAAGCAAGGCTTTAAAATAAGTAAGTTTTTAAATCAAAAAAATGAACTTGTATATTTCTATTGTGATATTATTGATACAGAATATAATAAATCCGAAAATTCTTATATCTTTAGTGATTTATTGGCGGATGTAATCGTATTTGAAAATGGTTTTGTTAAGGTGGTAGATTTGGCGGAGCTGGCGGATTGCCTTGAAAACGGTAGTATTTCCGAGAAAAATGTCAAGGATGCACTTCGGCGGCTGGATGCCCTTTTGCAAATCATATATACCAATGGGTTTGGGGCGTTAAGTCGGTTTTTGGAAATTGAGGAGTAGCTTATGGCAACGGATATCCACAACGGGCACAGAGAACGAATGCGACAGCGTTTTTTACAGGAGGGCGGCGAAGGCTTTCATGATCATGAGCTTTTGGAAATGCTTCTTTATTATGCTGTGCCCAGAGGGGATACCAACCCGGTTGCACATAAAATGATAAAAGAATTTGGCTCGCTGCCAACCTTGATGGAGGCAGAGCCAATTGATGTTTCCCGTCTTTGCGGCGTAAGCAAAAACACAGCAATATTGATTTCCCTGCAAAAGGAAATCAGCAAACGGTGTATTCAAGCCCGTTGGCGTGACAGACCTATGCTGAATTCATTGAGTATTGCGGTCGAATATTGCAAGTCGCTTATGGCATATAAAAACAGAGAATTTTTCTATGCAATCTGTCTTGACAACAAGCGACGTGTAATCAATACGGTGCAAATCGCTGAGGGTACGGTGAATTCGGCGGCGATACATCCAAGGGTAGTGATGGAGGCGGCTTTGAAGCTGCAAGCATCGGCGGTGATTTTTACCCACAATCATCCCGGTGGCAACTGCAATCCAACCTTTGATGACATTGAAACCACCACAAAGCTTGGGAAGCTGTTGAATGCAATAGAAGTCCAGTTGATTGACCATATTATTATTGCGGACACTACAACTTTTAGCTTTTTAGAGAATAAATTATTAAACAGAGATATTATGGAGGGACAATTATGACAAAAAGACTTTATCGTTCTAGTATGAATGTAAAAATTTCTGGTGTATGCGGCGGCATTGGAGAATATTTTGATATCGACCCTACGCTGATTCGTTTGCTTTGGGTGCTGGTAAGTTTATTTACTGGCGTTTTCTTCGGTGTTTTCGGATATGTCATTTGTGTATGCGTGATCCCCGTGGATACAGGATGTATTGATGCTGATTTTAAGGAAAAGGAATAAAACAAAAGGAATAAAAAAGGTGGCGCTGGGTAGTTTCCACAGGCCGCCTTTTTCATTGTGATACTGGAGAGGAGAAACAACATGGCGGATGAGAAAAAAAGAATTTTTAGCGGGATGCAGCCTTCGGGGCTAATTACGCTGGGGAATTATTTAGGTGCCTTAAATAACTGGACAAAGCTTCAAGATGACTATGATTGCCTCTATTGCATCGTAGATATGCACGCAATTACTGTGCGTCAGGATCCTGCAAAGCTGCGCAAGCAGGCAAGGGACCTTTTAACCCAATATCTTGCGGTAGGCTTAGATCCTGAAAAAAATATCATTTACTATCAATCCCATGTGCCTCAGCACGCAGAATTGGGATGGATTTTGAATTGCTTTACCTACATGGGCGAGCTCAACAGAATGACGCAGTTTAAAGATAAGGCTTCAAAGCATTCGGATAATATCAACGCAGGCTTATATACCTATCCTGTTCTGATGGCGGCGGATATTTTGCTTTATCAGACAGACTTGGTTCCCGTTGGTGAGGATCAGCGTCAGCATTTGGAAATTTCCAGAGATATTGCGATGCGTTTTAACGGCGTTTACGGGGATACCTTTAAAATTCCCGAAGCGTATATCGGGAAGGTTGGTGCAAGGATTATGGCACTACAAGAGCCTTCCAAGAAAATGTCCAAGTCAGATGAAAATAAAAACAACACCATTGCGCTGATGGATGAACCGTCAGTGATTATGAATAAATTTAAGCGTGCGATGACAGATTCCGATAATCAGGTGCGCTTTGGCGATGACAAGCCGGGTATTTCCAATCTTTTGGGAATTTATTGTGCTGTAACGGGGACGGCTCCCGAAGCGGCAGAGCGAGAATTCGCCAATGTTGGCTATGGTGGCTTTAAAACGGCTGTGGGAGAAGCGGTTGTTGCAAAGCTGGAGCCGATTCAAGTACGTGTAAAGGAATTGGAAGCAAACAAGGATTATTTGGATAGCGTGATTAAAAACGGAGCGGAAAAAGCAGGGCGCATTGCTGAAAGAACCTTATCAAAGGTGCAAAAGAAGGTTGGATTTCCCGCAAAAATCCGCTGATGCTGCATGGCTGGCATAAGAACGGTGTTATTTTTCAAGATACACTTTTTGTTAAATTAACCGATTATTTATTTTACGTTCATATTTTGTTCAAAAGGTTGCGTTATACTCATATTATAAAACTTATAAAACAATGAACGGAGGAATAAGATATGTTTGACCCTGAAGATAAGATTCTAAACGATAAAAATACTGAAACAGATGATTCTGAAATGTGCGATGACAAAAAGGTGGTGGAAGCAACCCCTGAAATGATAGATGGTTCTGTTGTGGAGGATGCGGTTGTGGAGGGAAATTGGGCAACGGAAGCTGAAACCTTTGCGGGGGAAAATTCTTCTGCTTGTGCGCAGGAAACAGAGGAAAAGAGTGAAGGCCCTTCTCTTCGAGAGTATCGCTATGAGGAACAAGTGAAGAAAACACCAAAAAAGAAGCGTAACTGGGGAAGATTTATTGCGGCGTGTTTAATTGCCAGCGTTGCAGGCGGCGGAAGTATGGGCGCAGGCTACGGTGCAGTGAAGTATTTCCTTGCTGATGAGCCTGCCGTGACGGAAACTCCTGTTATGGCGCAAAAGGTTTCTTCCAGCAGCGCAGGCTTGTCTGCTGTGGACATCATAAAAAACGTTAAGCCTTCTGTTGTCAGCATTTCAACAAAGGTTACAGGTACTGCGGATTACTTTGGCTCCTTTAGTGTGCCCTACGAGTCAAACGGCGTAGGCAGCGGCGTCATTTTCTATTCTGATGAAACGAAGGTTGCGATTGCCACAAACAACCATGTTATTGATGGTGCAAGCTCCATTTTTGTAACACTCGATGGAGATGTAAACGTTCCTGCAAAGATTGTTGGTACAAAAAGCGACTCCGATTTGGCGGTTATCACTGTATCTTGGGATGATTTGAAGAGCGCCGGTGTAAAGGAAGTTACCGTTGCATCCTTTGGTGATTCCGACGGCTTACAGGTTGGCGACAGCGTGATTGCCATTGGGAATGCAATGGGCATGGGACTTTCAGCAACCGATGGTATGATTAGTATGACGGAGCAAACCATTGATGTAGAAGAAAATGAGCTTACCGTTTTGCAGACAAGTGCGGCGATTAACGGCGGCAACAGCGGCGGCCCATTGGTAAACAGTGCAGGTGAGGTAATCGGTATCAATACTGCAAAATATAATTCATCTATGGCAGAGGGCATGGGTTATGCAATTCCAAGTAATGTTATTGTACCTGTGGTTGAGGAATTGTTGGAAAACGGAACACAGCCGAAGCCTTTTATTGGGATTAAAGGCACTAGCATTACTTCCGAAAATGCAAGCCTATATAAGCTGCCTGTGGGTGCTTTAGTTATGGAAGTAACAGAAGGCGGCCCTGCTGAGAAAGCAGGCTTAATGGTTGGTGATATTATTACCAGCTTTAACGGAAAAACGGTTATGGATATGGACTCGTTGGTGGCAATTGTGGGAGAAACCAAGATTGGTGATACCATAGACGTTCATGTTGTAAGAAACGGCGAAACAGGTCATGACTTAAAGCTGACCATTTCAGATAAAAATAGCTAATATAAAAAAAGATACTCCTCAAAAAAATCGTATTCCCTCTTAAACGGGCAATACGATTTTTTATTTTTTCGGGAAATAATAGTGAAATATTTCAGACAAATCCAAAACAAAGCTGCTGTGCCTATTGAAACGGCGATAGTGTGGTGTTAAAATTGAAAAAAGAGGGAAAAGGGAGGCTGCTTATGAAGAGAAAACGAGGGGTGGCACTATACAGGGCGTTGTTAATAGCCCTTACAGATAAAGATTTTTTAAGAAAAATTGGTTTGAAAAAGAAAGCGATTTCATCATTTTTGGACAAGGAATATTGGCTGGATGCAATCAGCGTCATTACTGAAAGCAAGGAAATTTCCTGTCAAGCAGTGCTTTTTTATTGCGAAAAGATGCTTTCTTCTTTGGCGAAGGAGGTGCCAAAGGAAGGATGGAGGCCGTATATTTTCCGCTTTTTAGTCAAAGCAATTTATCCGCATAGAACGGATATTACCCTTGCTTCAAATGAGCGCAGAGCTGTACTTTTTTATTTAGAGGTTTTACGTGTTTTTCTGGCTTACGAGAGGGGAAAACTGCCCTTTGGCATTCATCGGGATTTTGCCTTTGCTACGGCGTCGGAAATGGAAAGCAGCCCTTATGAAACCCAGTATTCAAAGTTTATTCATTGTTTTCATGAGCAGTATGTTTACGAAATCATGCGCATTGGGCGTGAGGTAACGCCTTTTGACGCACTTGCTCATGTTGCAGGCGTACATTATATTGCAATGCACATCGCACGTCAGTTGGTTAAAGCGAATATCCCTGTGGATTTGGGATTGATTTCGGGGGCGGCGGCTGGGCATGATATTGGAAAGTATGGCTGCAAGGACAACGAGGCGAAGCGCATTCCATATTTGCATTATTATTATACGGATATTTGGTTTAAGGGCAATGATCTTTCGGATATCGGACATATTGCCGCAAACCACTCCACTTGGGATTTGGAGCTGGAAAACCTTCCTGCGGAGTCCTTGATTTTGATTTATGCTGATTTTCGGGTAAAGAGCAAGGGCTTTGAAAACGGCAAGGAAATTATGGGGATTTACTCTCTGGAGGACTCTTTCCGTGTCATTTTAGACAAGCTGGATAATGTGGATAAGGCTAAGGAAAACCGCTATCGCCATGTGTATTCCCGTTTGGCAGATTTTGAACAATATATGCACTCCATTGGGGTGAATACGGATTTAACCAAGGATACCCTGAGTGAGGTCAGCTACAAGGAAGTGGCGTTGTTAGATACAAATGAAACCGTGGATGTGTTTAAAAATATTGCGGTGAACCATAATATTCGTTTGATGCATAAGTTAAGCCGTGAGGCATCCTTTGGCGCAATTTTGGAAACGGCAAGAAGTGCTAGGGATTGGAAAAATTCAAGAGCTTATTTGAATATTTTTTCTGAATATTTTACCTATATGAATCAAAAGCAAAAACAGATGTCCATTAGCTTCCTTTATGAGCTGATGGTTCACAGAGAAGGGGATATCCGCCGGCAAGCGGGAGATTTGCTAGGGAATATGATAGCCCATTACGACATCGCGTACAGCAAGGAATTGCCTGTAGATGTAAACATTGTGTTAGACGAGGTTTCCAGCTTTGATATGTGGGAAAAGTACCTGCATATGATTATCATTCCCGACCATAAAATGATTGACAGACATCGCCGATGGCTGGGCTATGGTTTGAAAAGGGCCGTAACCTCCTTATTGGAAAACTGTAAGGAGGAGGCAAGAGGAAAATATATTGCGGCTGTTTTAGAGTATTATAAAAGTGCGGATTGGCTTGATGATACAGCGTTTATTCTAATTGACACGTTACCGTCTGTGCCCCAAAGTCTATTGGGTGAAGAGGAGCAAAAAATACTGCTTGCCTTTATGGAAAACTGTGCGGATAAAGATTCCCTTGAAATTCGGGCGGCTATCCTTTTGAATTTAAAGGAAATGGCGGGGGATTTTTGTAAAAAGCCGTCAATTGTAGACAGCGTGATAAAAATTGTAGAGCGGGTTACCATAAAAGGGAATGTAAGCCTTGAATTTTTGCTGTATATGATTGGGGAGGCGTATGGTATTAAGGACATCATCAGGGGGGTGTCTTTCCGCCGCATTTTCGAGGATGATCGGGTGGTTTCCGACATCTTTTTGGAGAACCTTAAAGCGGCAACGCCGTGGAAAATTAAAATCATCAACATTGAGCTTTTATATGAACGCATTCATTTGGGCATTGCCATGCCAAAGCTCCATGTGGCCACGCATCTTTCCAATTTGTTGAAGGTAAGCGAACAGGTGACGGTTCGCCATTTTGCAGGGGAAACGCTGGTTAAGCTTGCGCCGCTGCTTTCATGGGATCAGCGCAATGAGGTTGCCATAGAGCTGACAAAGGGACTTGAAATTGGCGAATTTGAGTTTTCAAAATATATTCCGCAATATTTGGGGGAATACGTTATGTATTTACACCCCAAGGAATTGAACGAATTTTTGTTGGATATTCATCGTTTGCAATGCAGTACCAACGACCGTATTGCTAGCGTTGCCTTGGATACCCTTGGCGTTATGGTTCGCCATTATGAAAAATACAGCGCAAGATTTCCGGAATATGTTTCTATTTACGAGGAAAGAAAAAAGAAAATTATGGGGATGATATTAAGTGGGTTTGCCAGCTATCATACCAATGTAAACAGAGAAGCTTTTTGGGTGGTAGGGCATGAATTGTTTGGCAGCAGTGGTCTAACCCTGCGAGAAAAGAAAAATATTTTTGCCTTTATTAGTAAAAAACTGGTAACCTTAACAGATAAGGTGGAAACCTCAGAATTGGGATTTTTTAACGATACCGCAAGTTGGAATGCAATTTACCGTTTTATCAGCGATTATTTGTTTACCCAAGGCAGCTTTTCTTTTCAAGAGCCGAATAAGGTTGCTTTTTTCCCCGGAAGCTTTGATCCATTTTCCTTGGGGCATAAGGAGATTGCCAAAGAGATTAGAGATTTGGGCTTTATCGTCTATTTAGCAATTGATGAATTTTCATGGTCGAAAAAAACACAGCCCCATATGGTAAGGCGGCGAATTATTAATATGTCTGTTGCCAATGAGGAAAATATTTATCTGTTCCCCGAAAATGTTCCAGTAAACATTGCCAATACAGAGGATTTGAAGCGTTTGCGTGAACTGTTCCCCGGCAAAGAGGTTTATATGGTGGCAGGCAGTGATGTGGTGCAAAATGCTTCCTCCTATAAAATTGAGCCTTCGGAGGACTCTATACAAACCTTTCCTCATATTCTATTCTTAAGGGAAACGGATACCAACATTGGCGAAAAGAGGAAAAACGCATACGATTGTATCAAAAATGAGGTTTTGGAACTAAAGCTGCCGGTCCATTTTGAGGATGTCAGTTCCACGAGAATCCGAGAAAATATTGACCATAATCGAGATATTTCTAACCTAATTGATACCGTGGTACAGAATTTTATTTATGAAAACAGCCTATATCTGAGGGAACCTCAGTACAAACAGCTTTTGGAAACAAAGGCAGTTGAAATAGCCCATTACTCCAATGCGGAAGATGCGGAAGGGGTTATTTTCGGCAGTGCCATTCAAGCGGAAATGGTAAACACCCTTTTGGATGCACTTCATAAGGAAGGAAGCGGGATGACCGTTGTTTTTGACAAATTCGGCAGGGGCAAGCCCGATGGAATTATGGTTAGCCGACAGCTGGCAACTACGGAGCTTTACAGCGAATTTGAAAATATTGAAACGGCAAGCTATATTCGTGAGAATACCTCAGGCAAAATTATTTTGTTTGATGCTTGCTTTACCCGAGAAAATTCAAAGATAGAGGATTTGGAGCAGATTTTATTCACAGAATCCATCGCAAAAGCCTTGGAGGAGGACTATACCTATGGTATTTTCAGCCTAAAATCGGGCAGTATCAGTGAAAAAATTCGGGATTTATTGGAGCGTCAGGGATTTTTAAAGCTGATAAAAAATGTCGCCAGAGATATTTATGTTGTGGATATGAAAAGCCCAATCACATTATACCGCAATGTACAAACGGAAATCAAAGAGCCTTTCAACAGCAATGAACGGGTTTTAAAAACATTAATGGAGGCGCATTGCCGCTTACAGAGAGCCTTGACAAAGCTAAATCCTGGAGAGTTGGTAATTTCCTTTGATGCGGGAATGATGCACAATCGGCTGATTGAATTGATTACGAAGGCAAACGATGTTCCGAAGGAGCCTACAGCCATTCGCAGTCTTGGCTCAAATATGTGCGTACCCTTTGGTAAGATTTTAAAAGGAATCATTATTCCCAATACGGTAACAAAGGTTTTGCATACCGAGAAGGAATTTGACAGAGAGATAAAAGCCTTTAAAATCAAGCAATTTCCTCAGTATTTGCCATTGGACTGTCAGGTGCGGATGATTAAATCCTTCCATCGTCCTGTCATTTTGGTGGATGACCTTTTGCACAAAGGCTATCGTATCCGTGAGCTCAACCCTCTGTTTCAAGAGGAGGGTGTGAACATTGACCGTATTGTTGTGGGTGTGCTTTCGGGGCGAGGACGGGATTTGATGGAAATTCAGGGCAGACAGGTGGAAAGTGCATATTTTATTCCGAGTCTTAAGGCATGGTTTGTGGAAACCTCTATGTATCCGTTTATTGGCGGTGATGGGGTAGAACAGCTCAGAAAAAAAACCAGTGGAATGATAGATTCGGTAAACTTAATTTTACCCTATGTTATGCCGGGATTTATTGAAGGAGCCTCAAAAGAAGCGATTTTTGATTTGTCTATGGCATGCCTGCAAAATGCCAAGGATATTCTTCAGGTTTTAGAGGAGGAATATCAAAGGGCGTTTGAGAGAAGCTTAACACTGGACAGACTAAATGAAGTGGTTATTTCGCCAAGATGCCCTGATCATGGAAGCAGTATCAGCTATGATTACCATTTGCCGGCATCAATTTATGTGGAAAACGATATTGAGCGATTGGTACGACTCAAGCATTTAGTGAAGTAATAAAGGGGGATAAAAAAATGGAGAGAGATGAGTTTCAACGGGGGGCGATGATTGCGGTATCATTCCCACAGGAGAAAAATAAAGGATGCTGCAAATTCACCCATTTAGGTCAGCTTGTGGATAGCGAAGGCTTGTTTTGTCTTGACAGCAATGCGTTGGATGAAAAAAGCCAAAAGATTTCCAAGGAAATACGGGAGAAATTTGCTGAGGATTTGCAAAAAGGCAATACCGCCATTGTTAACCTGAATTGGGGGACGGTTGAACAGTGGAAGGAACGGCTGGAAAAAAGCCAAAAGGCAAAAAAAAGAGTGCATCTTTTGGCACTTGGGGATGTGGGGAGTACGGTTTTAACTGCGCTGAAGCTTTTAGGCGGCGACTGTATTCAAACCTTGGGCATTTATGATGTAAACGAAAATGTTTGTAAGAGGTGGGAAAGCGAGATGAATCAAGCGGCTTTTCCATGGGATTATGATAGATTGCCCGAAGTGGTTATTTTAAAAGAGGAGCAGCTGTTTGACTGCGATATGTTTGTTTTTTGTGCATCGAAGGGAATTCCGCCGGTGGGTTCCGAGGTCAAGGATGTTCGCATGGTTCAGTTTGAGGCAAATCGGGGGATTGTATCCGTTTTTGCAAAAAAAGCCAGAGAAAGTCAATTTCAAGGTTTGTTTGCCGTGGTTTCCGATCCGGTTGACCCTTTATGCAAAGCGGCATTTTTGGCAAGCAATGCAGACGAAAAAGGGGTTTTTGACGGAAAAGGATTGCGTCCTGAGCAGATTCAAGGCTACGGCTTGGGTGTAATGAATGCGCGTGCCGCCTATTATGCAAAAAAAGAGGAACGCTTTTCTTCCTTTTTAAAGGAGGGCAGAGCCTATGGCCCCCATGGGCAGGATTTGGTAATTGCCAACAGCATAGAAGCGTACGATGATAGCCTGTCTCGAGAATTAACCCAGTTGGCAATTGATGCAAATTTGCGCACCAGAGAGCTTGGGTTTAAGCCTTATATCGCTCCTGCCATTTCCTCAGCGGCAATTTCCCTACTTTTAACCTTGCAGGGCGAATGGCATTACAGCTCAAACTATTTGGGTGGGGTGTATATGGGGTGCAAAAACCGTACCACACCTTGGGGATTGGAAATCGAAAACCTGCCGTTACCGAAACAGCTTTTTGCCAGATTGGAAAAAGCCTTTCGTGGACTGGAGGAGATAGAATGAAGGAAAAGCTGACTTTGGTTTATCCTAGATGCGAGGATGCAATTCGAACGAAACGGCTTCGGATATTGCTGGAGGAAGTTTTAGCCGCATATGAAGTAGAGATCATTCAATCAGCAGATGCGTTTGATTCATTGCAAAACCGAAGGATTATTTTTGCAATTTCAATGGGGATTTCTGGAATAAATTTGGAGTATTTTCGTTTTTTAAAGAAAATGCGCACCCAGCCAGGGATATTTGAGGGGAGTGTCGGAGGAATTATTGTAGATGGCGAAAGCGAGCTATATACAAAATCCGTCGCCAGAGAGCTGATGTTTACGGCAAACAGAGGGGGTTGCAGCTTCCCAGGGCGTGCGATGGTGGAAGGAACAAAAGATTTATTGAATTACAATATTCAGGCGATGAAACTGGAAACGGATAACCTAACGGCGTATCATATTTCCGCACGTGAAATGGTAAAAAGGGTAATGAGCCATCAGCTGTTGCAGAAAAAATGTGCAAATATTCTTGTGCTCCATGCCAGTAATTACAGTACCTCCAACACGGCGGGACTTTGGGATATGGTAAAGAAGCATCTGGAACATTGTGAAATAACGGAGCTTTCCTTGCGCAACGGTACCATTCAGGATTGCAGTGGCTGTCCCTACCGTATGTGTATGCATTTTAGCGAAAAGGCAAGCTGTTATTATGGCGGCGTGATTACCAAGGAAATTTATCCTGCCATTTTGGCCTGTGACGCCCTGCTTATTCTTGCGCCGAATTACAATGATGCGTTAAGCGCAAATATTACGGCATTTATCAACCGTTTAACCGCATTGTTCCGCAAAACGCAATTTTACCAAAAGTATCTGTTTGCCATTGTGGTTTTGGGATACAGCGGCGGTGATCTTGTGGCGGAGCAGATGATTAGTGCGCTCAGCATGAATAAAACCTTTCGCTTGCCCCCTAGATTTTCCATGGTAGAAACGGCAAACGACCCTGCTAGTATTTTTAGGGTAGAGGGGATAGAGGAAAGAGCCGCTGTCTTTGCCCGTGGAATGATGGAAACATTAGTAGAAAAACAATAAAATAAAACCTTTTTTATAAAAAACGTTGACTTCCCAAAAGGCTGAAATCAACGTTTTTCTTTTGTTACATGAATTAGCATGATAAAAACTGATTTTTTCTGATGAAATATTTAATGCCTTGTGACTGAAAAAAGTTCTTCTGTTTCCAAATTTCTGAGAATGCCTTTTCAGAAAATAAGGAGGTTAGCAACCTGTTCAAAATTGAAAGGAGAAACAGGGTATCGACAATCGATTAATTTCCGCTCTCACCATAGTTGGAAAGGACACGAGCGGAGGGGTCGTTTACATTGCAGCCTTCCCATTCCTTGTTGGGCATCCAGAAATCCTTTACCATTTTTGCCTGACCTGGATAGTGCTTTTCAAAAATCTCACGATATAATAGGCTTTCTTTTGTAAAGGGGGTTGCAAAGTCGAATTTTTTGCGTCTTTCCTCAAACTCCGCATCGGTGCATAAGGATTCGGCGTAGTCCTTTAAGTCGTCCACCATAGAATGCCCAACCGCATCGCTGAATGCCGCCTTTTCACGGTATAAGATATTATGAGGCAACCAATCCCCCTCGAAAGCGTGACGCAAAAGATATTTCCCCATGCCATAGGTATTCAGCTTCATAGCTGGGTCAATAGACATTGCATAGCGTACAAAATCCAAATCGCCGAAAGGCACTCTTGCTTCCAAGGAATTTACAGAAATGCAACGGTCGGCACGCAAAACATCATACATATAAAGCTCATCCACACGTTTTTTTGCCTCACTTTGGAAGGCATCAGCCGTGGGTGCAAAGTCTGTATATTTGTAGCCAAACAGTTCATCGGAAATTTCCCCTGTCAGTAATACTCTTACATCCGTTTTTTCGTGAATTGCTTTGCAGATGAGGTACATCCCCATGCTGGCACGGATGGTAGTAATATCGTAAGTACCCAAGGTATAAATAACAAAGTCCAATGCTTCCAAAACATCTTCTCTGGAGATAATGACTTCTGTATGGTCTGTATGCAGGTAATCTGCAACCTCTTTTGCGTAGTGCAGGTCAATGGCATCCTGCGCCATACCGATGGCAAAGGTGCGGATAGGCTTTTTCAAAACCTTTGCGGCAACGGAGCAAACCAGACTGCTGTCCAAGCCGCCGCTGAGCAAGAAACCTAAAGGAGCATCGGCATCTAATCTTTTTTCGATACCCTTAAGCAGTAATTCACGAATTTTTGTGCAAGTACCCTCCAAATCGTCCGAAGCAAAGGTTTCTACGCTTGTTAAGTCACAGTAGCGTACAAATTCGCCGTCGGCATAGTAATGGCCGGGAGGAAAAGCAGTGATTTCCTTACACAGTCCTACCAGATTTTTTGCCTCACTGGCAAAAACAATAGAACCATCGTGTAAATAGCCATAGAATAAAGGACGAATGCCGATGGGATCCCTGGCGGCAATAAATGTATCTTTTTTGCCATCATAAAGAATTAATGCAAATTCTGCATCCAGAAGTTTGAACATCTCCAAGCCATATTCACGGTACATAGGCAAAAGGATTTCACAGTCGGACTCGCTGACAAAGGTATATTTTTCAGCCAGCTTATCTTTCATTGTACGAAAACCGTATAGCTCGCCGTTGCAAACCACAGCATCGCCGTCGTATAAGAAGGGCTGCATTCCGCTTTCGTTCAAGCCCATAATCGCAAGGCGATGAAAGCAAAGCATACCATTACCCGTTTTCAGGGTACGGGACATATCAGGCCCTCTTGAAATGCTTCGGTTAAAGCACTCCATCATTTTTTCCAAATTTTCCTGCTGTTTTGTAAAACCCATAATTGAACACATAAAAAAACACCTCCGAATGTAATTATGCAGCTAGATATCCTAAAAAATAATTAGGACGAATAGCTGCCATCCGCGGTGCCACCTAAATTACTGTAATAAACAGTCTCTTTCTGGGTTCCAATAAACCCGTGTCCCGTAACGAGGGACAAGCCGTCTCACCTAATGCTCCAAAGGAGGTTCAGATTGAGGCTAAGAAGTGTTATTCATATAAAAGCCTACACAAAGTTCTCACTATCCTTTGCTCACTGGGACGGTTCTTTTATATTACTTGTCTTCCTCAACGCCGTTTTCAATTTAGTTTGCATTTTACACCTCCTTTTTTCCGCTGTCAATACTTAAATTTCAGGAAAAAAAGAAGTAAAATTGTACGAGATGATGTATTTTCACAAAAAAAAATCGCTTAACCTGCCATTTGGACAACAGAAATAGTGTAAAAAAAGACAAATGTACACGCACTATGGCTGAAATATGCACAGCGTTTTTTTGTAAATGAAGGAATTCCTTATTCATTCCTGTGAATTTATTTGTTTTATATCTTTTTTGAAGTTGAATATTTATGTTGACAGTCTGCAATGCAAACCATATAATGACTTGGTATACAGCGAAGGGGCTGCGGTCAGACGCATTTCCATAAGAGAATTATTTCAATAGTTCTTTTCTTATGGGTGAGCGTCTTGCTGCAGCCTCTTGCGATAAATAAAGCGAAAACAGACACAATAAAGGAGGTTGGAAAATATGGAAAATAAAGTTCCCGAAATATTTGGTTCAATGGTTTTTCATGAACACGTAATGAAGGAAAGATTACCCAAAAGCACCTACAAAACGATGCGCAAGGTAATGGAGGAAGGAAAGCGTTTAGACAAGGAAGTAGCGGATATTGTTGCAAACGCTATGAAGGACTGGGCTGTTGAAAAGGGCGCTACCCACTTTACACATTGGTTCCAGCCTATGACAGGGATTACTGCGGAAAAACATGACAGCTTTATTGCGCCTGCGGGTGATGGACAGATCGTAATGGAATTTTCGGGGAAAGAGCTGATTCAGGGTGAGCCTGACGCATCCAGCTTTCCAAACGGCGGCCTGCGTGCAACCTTTGAAGCAAGGGGATATACTGCTTGGGATCCTACCTCCTTTGCATTTATAAAAGACAATACATTGTGTATTCCTACGGCCTTTTATTCCTACGGCGGGCAGGCATTGGATAAAAAAACACCTTTGCTGCGCTCAATGGAGGCGTTTAATAAGCAGGCTATGCGCATTATCAGATTGCTTGGGGACACCGAAACAAATCGTGTGATTACAACAGTAGGCTCCGAGCAGGAGTATTTCTTGATTGATAAAGAGGTTTATTTAAAGCGTAAGGATTTGGTTTACTGCGGCAGAACGCTTTACGGTGCAATGCCTCCTAAGGGTCAGGAACTTGATGATCATTATTTTGGTGCAATTAAGCCAAGAGTTAAGGATTTTATGACTGACTTGAATATTGAGCTTTGGAAACTGGGCATTTTGTCAAAAACGGAGCATAACGAAGTTGCACCTGCACAGCACGAATTGGCACCTGTTTTCACAACGGTTAACATTGCCTGTGACCATAATCAGCTAACCATGGAATTAATGAAAAAGGTGGCTGATAGACACGGTTTGGTTTGTCTTTTGCACGAAAAGCCTTTTGACGGTGTGAACGGCAGCGGTAAGCATAATAACTGGTCCATTTCCACTGACTTGGGTGCAAACTTACTGGAACCCGGTGATTCTCCTGCGGAAAACACAAGATTTTTACTTTTCTTGGTTGCATTGATTAAAGCTGTAGATGAATATCAGGATATGCTGCGTCTTTCCGTAGCTTCTGCTGGCAATGATCATCGTTTGGGTGCGAATGAAGCTCCTCCTGCCATTGTTTCCATGTTTGTTGGTGAAGACTTGGAGGAAGTATTGGATAGCATCGAAAGCGGCGCAGAGTATGCAGGCAAGGACAGAGAAATGATGAAGGTTGGCGTTCATGTTCTGCCCAGATTCTTTAAGGATACAACAGACAGAAACAGAACCTCACCTTTTGCTTTCACAGGCAATAAGTTTGAATTCCGTATGTTAGGCAGTGCTGTTTCCATCGCTTGCCCTAACTTTATTTTAAATACCATTGTAGCGGAAGAACTATCTCTGTTTGCAGATCAGCTGGAAACTGCTGAGGATTTCACGACAGCTGTAAACGAATTGATTCGTACAACGGTGATAGAGCACAAGCGCATTATTTTCAATGGCAATAACTATTCCGATGAATGGGTTGTTGAAGCGGAAAAAAGAGGCTTGCTGAACCTGAAAACAACGGTAGATGTTATGCCTTACTATCTGGAAGAAAAGAATGTTACTGCTTTTACCAAGCATAGGGTTTTAACGAAAGAGGAAATTTATTCCCGCTACGAAATTTTGGTTGAAAACTACATTAAGGTTGTACATATTGAAGCCTTAACGATGTTGGATCTTGGCAAAAAGAGCATTTTGCCTGCGGTAAGTGCTTATGTGAAGGAATTGGCAGAAACAGTCGCTTTAAAAAGACAGATTTCCGCTGCAATTAACTGCCAAAGTGAAGAAGGTGTGGCGGTTGAGCTCTCCGACTTGTGCGCTGATTTTGCAGATAAGATGAAGAAACTTCAAGATTCCTTGGCAAAGGCAAAGGGATTTGGAGATGGGCAGGCAGAAGCGGAGCATTACAAAAATGCTGTTATCCCTGCCATGGTAGAATTGCGTGCGATTGCGGATAAGATGGAAGAAGAAGTTGGCGGAAAATATTGGCCGTTCCCTACCTATGGCGAATTGTTATTTAGTGTACTGTAATAGGATTCTGCAAAAAATTCAATATGGTTTTTCCCTTGTTTTATGTTATACTATAAAGCGGATTAGGAGGGAAATTACATGAATGAAAAGCAGATAGAGATTTTACAAATCATCCAAACATATTGTATAAATGGCAGAGAGCTTGACATAGCGGATATTATGCAACTTGGCACCTCCTTGGCAATGCCACAGGTGTTGGAGGCGGTTCCTATTTTAGAAAATCAGGGCTATATTGAAGTCATTGAGATTGATATGTGCTGCGGTGCAGATTATATTGTTACGGGAATTACCCAAAAAGGAATACAATTTTTGAAGAATTAGATAGAAAAGTATGCCACAGAATGATTGCGTTCTGTGGCATTTTTTATGACCTTCAGTTCATTTTTTGAAAGCCGCTTTTCTCCCTAATGTATACAATAAGGTGTTTCGCAGAAATAGGCACACATGACGAAAAAGACAGAAATGTATATAAACCTACAATTTTGTATATTAAAATGCAATTTGATTCAAAAAATACATTTTATTAATTGGAAAATTATGATAAAATAATAAAATATAACAATAAAAAGCTTCTATTTCACCCGATTGGGGGGATGATTTATGAGAAAGGCAATCATTTCAATTTTTTCAATAGCAATGGCGATAAGCATTTTTATCTGTGGAATTTCAATTGTATTTGATGTTAGAGATGTACGTTTTAATCAGGAGAAGGTTGCTTTTTTAACCGATGGCTGGTTTTATCAATTGGAGGATGGGGAGAATGCCGAATTAACCGTGCCTATAAAAATTCCATATGCAATCGGGAAGCCGTATGATATTTTTCACACTTTCTATGGAACTATTCCTGCCGGCACTTTTTTTGGATTTCGATCTTCTCATCAAGAAGTTTTTGTTTCCTTGGATGGCAAAGAGATTTATTCCTTTGAAAAGGGGGCGGATATTCCAACCTTTCCGCATTCGCCGGGCAGTACGTGGAATATTGTTGAGCTGCCGGAAATTCATCCGGGACAGGTATTAAAGATTACGGCAATATCCTACTACAAGAATTCCAATGAAAGAATCAGTGAAATGATGCTGGGTGATAAAAGTGACATTTTGTTTCATATTGCAAAACAGTATTTACCGGCTGCTTTTATGAGCATTCTAGTAATCATGTTTTCGATGGGACTGCTTTTTTATGGTATTTATTTATATAAAGTTAGACATTCGTCAAATTTTATATATTTAGGGCTGTTTGCATTTTTAATGGGCGTTTGGCTTTTCGGAGAGTCTAGGTTTATTCAGTTTTTCCTTGGAAAAGTTTTATTCACCTATCAAATAGTTTTTCTGTCGATTGCATTGATGCCAATTCCGGGGAGCATATTTTTCAGCAAAGCGGTACAACCGAAAAATCAACGTTTATTTGATTTATTATGCCTTGCCGCGGGAACGAATTGTTTTGTGATGATACTTGCACAAACCCTAGGGTTTGCGGATTTTTATGAATGGATGCCGATTTCCCATGGAATTATTATTTTGTCGATTATTTTGTTTTTGTATACAATAGTGGAATGTATCCATAGCGAGGCGTATAAAAAATCGAAATTTTTATTTCTGGGCTTTAGTGTGTTTCTTTTTTTCGGAATACTAAATATTATTTATTTTTATTTGTCAGATGAATATGACAGTGCTATTTTGCTTCGCCTTGGAACGCTGATTGCTTTTATGATTATTGCAAAAGGGGAAATTGACAAAAATCTGGAGCTGATTCGAATTGGTCTAGAAGCGGAGGCATTTAAAAAAGCAGCTTTTACAGATGCGATGACGCAACTGGGAAACAGACATGCCTTTGATATGGTTTTAGAAGAAATGCAGAAAAAGGCGATTAAAGGTAATAAAGACTATAAAGATAATAAAGATAATAAAGATAATAAAGATAATACAATCTGTATTATAGATATAGATGGCTTGAAATTTACAAATGATACTTATGGACATTGGATGGGGGATAAATTAATTTGCTGCATGGCGGAATGCTTGAAATCGGTTTTTCCTGAAAACGAAAGCTGTTTTCGCATTGGTGGGGATGAATTTGCCGTTGTTATGAGGGGCGAACGGGCAGAGATGCAGAGTTATTTAAATAAGCTGAAAGACCAAATTATTTGGAGCAATAAGGGCAGGCAGTCTGTTTTGAATGCATCATGGGGACTGGCTTTTCAAGCAGATACGCAAGAAAATAGTATTTACGAAGCATTTCAGATGGCGGATGCTTATATGTATCGGAATAAAGAAAAAAAGAAGAATGGGAAACATATCGACAGGTTTGAGGGAGACCTTTCGCAGGCAGGTTCGGGGAAGCAGGAGTTGACACATTGAGATTTTCAAAAGGCAAATCGGAGGTTTCTCTCAAAAAGGAAAAGACCCATGGGCTGCTTAAGTTTTTACAAAAAAATATCATTCATGCAAAAATCAAATTGATTGAGGAAATACAATCATAAAAGTGCCAGTAGAATTTCTCTATGGGCATTTTTTGTTTGGAATTACTTTGTGTGCCGTTAATATTTCAGGCATAATTGTGAGATTTTAGGGAATGCTTTCTATTGATAATAACCAAAAAAGGGAAGGAAAAAAGGGTAAATCAAATTGGTAAATAAACCATTCAAATAGGATGAGCGAAAAGAATAAATTTATTTATGGTTGACTGTAAAAATTTAACTAAATTACTGCTGAATGTAAAAAAAGGTTGAGTTATGAGAGGTTTGGTGGTATTCTTGTCTGCGGGTGGTATTGAAAAAACTGCACCAAAAGCGTACTATTTTTTGCAGGCTGTTTCGGAACGTCGCTTCATCTGATTCTGAGAGGCAAGACTTCAAAAAAGCAGACCATTGAAAATTATAGTTAAGATTACCTTTTTTGGCAACTCATATCTATCGGGAATGAGATTGACACGGATGTTGTACCATGCTTTTCGGAGGTGGTATAGTATCAAAATTGGTTTTATTGGACCTGGTAAGGCAGGGGTAAACCTTGCACGTTACTTTTTGCAGCAAGGATTAAATGTAAGTGGTTTTTACGGCAAAACACTGGAAAATACCCAAGAGGCTTGCCAAATGACCGCAACAAAAGTATATAAAAGCTTAAAAGAAATTGTTCAAGAAAATGATATTTTATGGATTACAACTCCCGATGATACGATTCCAGCGATAGATTATGATATTTCTAAGTTGAACGTAAAAGGCAAATCAATCTGCCACGCCAGTGGCTCGCTTCCTTCAACGGCTTTGCAGTTTTCAAAAATTGCAGGTGCAGCCGTTTATTCAATACATCCAATCTATGCGTTTTCCCATAAAGCTGTGGATTTCGAGGAACTGCGGAATATGAAATTTTCTGTGGAAGGAGATTTTTCGCAGGAGGATGATAATGCGGTTTTGCAGATGATGAGAAAAATAGAGAATTTCTATTTTATTCGAAATGCAGAAACTTCCGCAGCGTATCACCTTGCGAACGTCTTTGTATCGAACCTGACCCTTGCACTTTTGGATATAGGCGTTGCTTATTTTCAAGAGATGGGGCTTTCCGAGAGAGAGGCGATTTTTGCGGTTATGCCCTTGGTTAAGGGCAATATCAGAAATATCGAGGAAAAAGGGTTTGTTTCCTCCCTCACAGGGCCTGTTCCAAGAGGGGATTGGAAAACCGTGGAACGTCACCTTTCTGTGGTGAAAAATGAAGACAAGGAGATTTATAAAGAGCTTTCTCTGCGTTTATTAGAATTGGCACGGAAAAAGGGAAATACAGAGATGGCTGACAGCTACGAAAAAGTTGAGCTTTGTTTGAAAGGATGGGAAAAATGAAAAATACGGTTTTAACGTTTAAAGAAGCAAAGGCGCAGGGCAAAAAAATAACGATGCTTACCGCATACGATTATTCCATGGCAAAGATTATTGACGAAAGTGGGATTCATGGTATTTTAATTGGGGATTCCCTTGGTATGGTAATCAAAGGGGAAGATGACACCCTATCAGTTACGGTGGATGAAATCATTTATCACACCAAAGCAGTGAAAAAAGGCGCAAAAAATGCACTAATTGTGAGCGATATGCCTTTTTTATCCTATCATATTTCTGTTGAGGACGCCATTTATCATGCCGGGCGTATGGTAAAAGAGGGTGGTGCCCATGCGGTAAAGCTTGAGGGCGGTGCCAATGTTTTGCCACAGGTGCGTGCAATTGTGGCGGCGCAAATTCCTGTTATGGGGCATTTGGGTTTAACACCCCAGTCGGTCAATGCCTTCGGCGGGTTTAAGGTGCAGGGGAAAAGCGAAGAAACTGCAAAGCAGTTGATTGCGGATGCTGTTGCCCTTGAGGAAGCCGGAGCGTTTTCTATTGTTTTGGAAGGAATTCCTGCAAAGGTAGCGGCGTTGATTACGAAAGCTGTTTCCATCCCGACCATTGGCATTGGCGCAGGTAAGGAATGCGATGGGCAAATTTTGGTTTACCAGGATATGCTGGGGATGTTTGATAATTTTGTTCCGAAATTTGTAAAGCAATATGCAAATGTGGGGAAAATTATGAAAGAAGCAATTGGTATGTATATCGAGGAGGTAGAGAAAGGCGATTTTCCCGAGGAGAAGCATACCTTTAAGATAGATGAAGAGCAATTGAAAAAGCTTTATTAAGAAAAGATAACAGGGGATAGAATGATGATTTTAAAGACAATTAAAGAGGTGCGAGAATTAGTAAGGCAATGGAAAAAAGAAGGGCTTTCTGTTGGCTATGTGCCAACAATGGGCGCATTGCATGAAGGGCATCAAAGCTTGATGGAACGGGCGGTTTTGGAAAACGACAGAGTGATTGCGAGCATTTTTGTGAATCCCACGCAGTTTGGACCAAATGAGGATTTTGATGCTTACCCCAGAAATTTGGAAAAGGATTACGCACTATGCAAAAAAGTCGGCGTTCATGCTGTGTTTGCGCCCGAAGCAGAGGAATTGTATTTTCCGGACAGATCTGCTGTTGTTCATATTTCCGGTTTAACGGAGGTGCTTTGCGGAAGCAAAAGATTGGGCCATTTTGATGGCGTTTGTCTAGTCGTAGCAAAATTCCTTCATATTATTCACCCGGACAGAGCCTATTTTGGACAGAAAGATGCCCAACAGGTCGCTGTCATCAAAAGAATGGTGCGGGATTTGAACTTTGATGTGGAGATTGTTTCCTGTCCTATTATCAGAGAAGAGGATGGTTTAGCGAAAAGCTCCAGAAATTTGTATCTCTCACAGGAGGAGCGTGAGGCGGCTCTTGTTTTAAGCAAGAGCTTGGAAATAGCAAAAAATGCGCTAGACAAGGGAGAACGCAACGCTTCTATTTTAAAAGCAGCAATGCTTTCTTGTATTATACAAGAGCCATTTGCAAAAATTGACTATGTTGAAATTGTCGATGGTGAAAGCCTAGAAAGCATTCACGGCGAAATCACAGACTCTATTTTAATACCACTAGCGGTGTATATTGGCAAAACCAGATTAATTGACAATATCACATATGAAATTTAACGAACTTCCGAATTCAATGTTTTTAAATACCATACGCTTTAGCAAAACTTGATATGTTTTTGTGAATGGCTGAACTCCTTAGCTATACCGATCGTTGTTTTGTTATTGTGAAGTTTTGAAAAAAATATGCTTTCTGGGGAGATTTTACGTTATATATTTCCTCGGAAGGCATTTTTTTTATTGAATGAGAAAATTGCTAAAGACTCTTAGTAAACCCTATTCCTATTTTTGTTATGTCTGACTTGCAGGGAAATTTTCTCTATGCCATAATAGATAGATGAGTTCTATTATGGGAGGGAAAGAAATGTTGGTGATTTTCTTTGGCATAAGTTATTTGATTCAAGCAGTGCTGCACGGCTTTGGATGTCCTTATCTTGTAAACAAAAAATATCGTAATGCTGATTTTCGCAAGCAATATCAAAAGGGATTGGTGTTTCCATACGCTTTTTTAGGAGTGGGCTGGTTCATTTTAGGGTTCATATTTCGAACATTAGAAGACGAAAATATATTTTTATATTGTGTATGTCTGGTGAGCATTGCAGCGATGCCCTTATATTTGATTAAAAAAAATGAACAAAAATTTTTACCCCAAGATCAGGAAGAATGAATACAAGGGCGTCATCGTAAAACGATGACGCCCTGAACTATTTTTATAGGCTTCTTTCCTTAGACTTTTTTTCCGGTATCGGGATATAGAGGCTGACCTTCATACAAAACGAATTTCCGAGAACGTCTTTTGGAGGTTTTATATTTCAGAACAATTTTGGTTGTACCAACAAGGAGATTATCAAAATCGTCCATGTCATAAACCTGAGTAATAGAGATAATTCCTTTGGAATTGACGCTATATAACTTCTTGTCAGACTTGGGGTGATCTTCTAAAACCAAGGTGGTTCCTTTATAAAAAGAGAGCGTGAAGTCATGTAAAATTTGCGGCATATTACAGCAATTATAGACATCCAAATCATAACCAAGTCGAAAGGGCTGTTTTACGTCTTCATAGATAGAATTTTTAAAATTGCTGTTCATGTTGTATTTGATACGAACTTCACTGGGAAAAACCTTGATGCTACCAAGGTGCCGAATCCCTTCTGTTGCAAGGAGCGTGCTGACAGAGCCGGCTACAGCGCCGATAATACCGATATATTCACTAAGCATGGTTACACCTCGTTTCTTGAAAGTACCCTAATTCAAAGCTAAAAAATTGTAAAGGTTTAATCTTGCCTGTTTTGGAAAAAAATATGAAGTGGCTGAAAACACAAAAATTTTTCTTGTGAGATTCCCCTTCAAATACTTTTTTATTGTTTAAATTATATCATAAAAACAGAAGAATAACAGTATTTTTATGAAAAACAGAAAAAAATGAATGATGTGTAAATTAATGTAGAAATCACTGAATTGAACTATTTTTTAGAATATCAGATTTAAATAAGATTTTTTGAAAATTTATTGTATAATTTTTTGTAAAAATATACAATAAAAATGATAAAATATAAAAAAAATGCATAAATACACGAACGAATATTGCAAATTAAAAAATGAATGGTATAATTTAGTTAAAAGAGATTTATTTTAAGCCAAAAGAGATATTTATAAGCAGTGCTTTGGATTTTTACGGTTTTTAACTACGAATTTCTTAGAGCGCGAAGGGAAAATGGAGGGGTTATGTGAAATCATTAAAAATCAAAACAAAAATGGCAATTTTAATGCTTCTGGTTGTGCTTTCGGGCATAAGTGTTGCGGGGACTTCTATTTTTAGAATGGTAGATCAAAAAGAGCTTTCCTTGGAAACCATGGAAACGCAAATCAGATCTGACTTTGATCAGAAAATTAAAGAGCAGGTCGACAGTGCTGTGTCTGTATTGCAACAGGTGTATGATGCACAGTTGGCAGGTGCTTATACAAAAGAGGAGGCACAAAAGCTTGCGGCAGATTTGCTGCGCAATATGAGATACGGCGAGGATGGCTACTTTTGGGCAGATAAATCGGATGGTACTTGTGTAGTATTATTGGGCAAGGATACAGAAGGTACCAACCGTGCGGATGCAAAGGATGTGAATGGGTTTTCTTTTATTCAGGAAATTAAGCAGCAGGCAATGAACGGTGGCGGCTATACAGATTTTGCCTTTCCAAGAGCGGGCGAAACGGAAGCATCTCCCAAAAGAGGATATTCTGCATATTTTGAGCCGTTTGACTTGGTTTTAGGTACAGGTAACTATACGGACCACATAGACAGGTATATTGCAGAGCAAAAGGCTATTGTCGAGGAAGGCATTCATAAATCAATCATTGGCTTATTGATCATTATCCTTATTTGTGTTGTTGTTTCATGTTCACTGGGTCTTTATATTGTTTTTAGTATTGTTCGACCGATTGGAAAGTTGAATAAGGTAACACGGGCACTTGCTGAGGGCAATTTGGACGAGGAAATTGACATAGATTCCAATGATGAGGTGGGGCTTTTGGCAAAGTCCATGGGAGTTTTAATTGACAGACTGAAAACTTACATCCATTATATTGATGAAATTTCATATTTGCTGGAGGAAATGGGTCACGGAAATTTGAATTTGGTGTTTCAAAATTCCTATGATGGCGATTTTGCAAAAGTCAAGCAGGCACTAAGCGGCACTGCAAATATGCTAAATGAAACGCTTTCACAAATAAATATTGCCGCCGAACAGGTGGCAAGCGGTTCAGAGCAAGTTGCTTCGGGCGCACAGGCACTTTCCCAAGGGGCGACGGAACAGGCAAGTGCAATTCAAGAATTATCTGCATCGATGAATGAAGTTTCTGATCATAGTACCAAAACGGCGAAAAATGCGGAAGAAGCGAAAGTGATTTCTGCCGAATCCAGCGCTGCAATCCATCGTGGGAAGGAACAGATGCAGCTGATGGTGCAATCAATGGAGGAAATCAGCAGTGCTTCTAACGAAATTGGCAAAATCATTAAGGCCATTGAGGACATTGCCTTCCAGACAAATATTTTGGCACTAAATGCAGCGGTTGAAGCCGCAAGGGCAGGTGAGGCCGGAAAGGGCTTTGCCGTTGTTGCCGATGAGGTGCGAAATTTGGCAGGAAAATCAGCAGAAAGTGCAAAAAATACATCAGTTTTGATTGAGAAGTCTGTGCGGTCAGTGGAGCAGGGCGTCAGCATTGTTACCGAAACAGCAGCAACGCTTGATGAGGTTGTAAAAAGCGCAGATAAGTCTTCTCGTATTATTCAATTTATTGCCAATGCCAGTGAAGAACAGGCGACTTCTATTGCGCAGGTAAATATAGGGGTTGAGCAAATCGCCTCTGTAGTACAGACAAATTCGGCAACGGCAGAGGAAAGTGCAGCTGCCAGCGAAGAGCTTTCCGGGCAGTCTTTGATGCTGAAGGAGCTAATTGGAAAATTTAAGCTGAAAGGCACGAAAGAAATCTCGTATGGCACCATGGAATTTTCCGTGCAAGACCGCCCAAGCGTGCAATGGAACGGTGATAGCGGGAAGTATTAAAAGTTATATTGGCAATCAAATAAATTATAACGAAAATATCCCCTGAGGCTTGCATTTTTATTGAGCTTCAGGGGATAAAATTATTTGTAGCTATTCATTTTTTTGATATAGTCAGCAAACTGCTCCGTGATAGCACGCTCTAATGGATGAAGCTGAAAACGCTCTCGCCGATAGAGCTCTTCCATTCGTTCTGCTCTGATTTTGGCTGACTGCATACTGATATTGCAAAAAGTGGCAATATCTTGCGGCGTATGTAAATGAAGGGCAGCAAGTACTGCCGCAGGCATCAGCAAATCTCTTGCAAATATATTGGCTTGTGCCTCCTGTTCATTTGTGTTGGAATCAATTTCACTGTTGCGATAAAAGGTGATTTTTTCAACGTGTCCTAATAAGATGTGACCAAGCTCATGGGCTAAGGTAAAGCGGATTCGCCCTGAATGATGGATTGAATCATTAAAAACGATATAATATTGCGTTTCAAATTTCAAAGAAAAACCATCCCCATGTTTTGCCCTTGGATCTACCATATCCCATAGGGTAAACTTGGAATAGGGGATGGTTTTAATGTTATAGTGCCTGCAAATTGTCCCAAGGTGAATGGGAAATTGGGTGATTTCACAATCCTGAATAACCTGCCAGGATAGATTTCTGGCTTGCTGATATAAACTGTACTTCAATGATAACAACTCCTTTTTCGTGGTTTTGTATCAAAGTATAATGTTTATAAAAGCAAGTAAATATTAGATTTTTCTCGCAAGACTGAAAAAGCACTGAAAATTATTTTTCTTAATATCAGAAATCAATCTCTTCGGCGGATTCGTCAAAGCGTTTTTTTACTTCTTCGGGTGAAAGCGTGATTGTTTCCTTTACAGCAGTTTCTGTAAAGCCTCTGGCTGCAATTTTGCCTTCTAAACGAATGCTATGCTTGGAAGAGATGCCTAAAATTCGATCGACTGCAGGCTGCATATTCGGTTGACTTCGATAAGCTTTTAGAACTGCCAATTCCTGTTCTGTGGGCAGATAGGCTTCTTTGGCTTCTACAAAATCAGTCCGCTCTTGCGTTTGCGTCAAAGGCGCACTGTTTTCCGCCCAACCCATTAAAAAGGAGGGCGTGGTTCCCAATGCATTAGCAATCGGTTCCAATATCGTTATGGGTAAATTTTCTATATCTCCGTTTTCATAACGATAGACGGTAGCGCGGTTTTTGCTCAATTTTTCAGCAAGTTCATCCACGGTTAATCCTTTTTTTATTCTGCACTCTCTCATTCTTTGTCCAACGTCCATTTTATAACCTCCTTTCTGAAAACATAAGATTAGTATAACAGAAAATCGCATATATGCAATAGAATTCGACAAAAATGTTGCATTAAATGCGATAAAATGCAAAAAATTACAAAAAAGGTTGACTTTTCTACATAAGTCAGCTAGTATGAATATGTCGCATGACATGCGACAAAAGGGGGTGAGATCATGATGAATGCACACAAACTATTGGAAAAGCTTACAATCAGTGGTGTTACGGAAGAAGAATTAGCAGAAAAGCTTGGCATGGATGAGCAAATTTTGAAACAAAAAATTAGAAATTGCAATAGTTGTTTTACCATAAAGGAAGCAAATCAATTGGTAGAGATTTTAAAGCTTGAGGGCAGAGAAGCAGAAAAAATTTTTTTTGCATAACTGTCGCACAAATGCGACTGGAATGTTTGCGCTGGCACAGATAAAAGAAGGGAGCTTGGAAGTGTCTTATCAATGCAGATTACTAGAAAAGGAGTGCGATGGGTGCGGCTGCTGCAAGTCGGAGCCTGAGGCTTGCCCAAACTGTGGCGAGATAAACTTTGAAGTTCAATATATTCTCAAAAATGAGTGGATAGGCTGTGATCAGTGTATCAAGAAACAATACATATAGTTTTTGAAAAAACCAGAGAGTTCTTCATTTTAAATGAAAAAGGCATGGATCATTTTGGCGGTTGTTGCGTTTGAGTGCTTTCCGAGGAATATGATGCAGGGGAGGAGCGTATTTTGCTATAGGGGGGGATAGAATGTGTTATAAAATTACTTGCTGTTACCACTGCCAAGAGCGATATCCGCTGTGCCATGCCAGTTGCTGCCGTTATAAAGAGGAACGGGAAAAATTAGATAAACGAAATGCGGCACGTAATGCCATTAATGACGAGGTTGAGTTATATAAACGACAAAGGTTAAACAGGGTTAAGAGGTGATGCCGTTGGCAAAAGAACGTGATTTACAGCTTTTGGACTATGATATTTCCGATAATCGTTATCGAGAGCTGAAATATTTTTGCAGGCAATATAAGGAGAAGCAGAAACGGCTTCGTTCCATAACAGAGCTGTCATCACACCAATGCGGAGCAAAAAGGTCAGGGGGGATTTCGGACAGGACAGCAACTGTTGCCATCAAAAAGGCACAGCTGGCAGCCGAAATTAAAATGATTGAGCAGTCGGCTTTGGAGGCGGATGGAGAACTATATGGATACATTTTAGAAAATGTGACAGAGGGCGTATCCTATGAGTATTTGGATATTCCAGCCAGTAGAGCAGGATTTTACGCCCTTAGAAGAAGTTTTTTTTACATATTGGACAAAAGAAGGTAAGGCAAAGCGTCAAATTCAGCATGACGTTTGCCATTGAGATTGTAACCTGGTTTTAGAAGGTCGCACCGTTTTTCATAATCTTATAGTAAAAATTTGTATGAGTTTTTTGAAAAAAATATTGAAAGCGGTTTCGTTCTGTATACACTGGGCAAAAGGAATATCAGCTCAATAAGATTTTATTTTACTGGGGGGTTTTATAAAAAATTTCGTTGGGGGGGCGATTAACCTTTATGCGCCAAGAGGAACAGAAGGGAAGGCATTGAAAAGCAGATGAAGAATACGATTTGCGTTCCCTTTTGTGACTGCCGCAAAAGAACGGTAGCCCATAATAAGAATGAGGTTTGTTAAGGATTATATTGAAATACAGAAGTATCATTGAGGAACTTGTATGAAAAAAATTTCAAAAGTAATCCAAAGCAAAAGTCGGGTTTACATAAAATTGTTTTTTTGGTATAATGAAAGGGATACCGAAAGTGAATAGGCTGGGATTTTTAAGGGCGATTGCCAAGGCAGAGCTTTTTGTAAAACCTAGTCTTACAATTGTACTACGAGAGGAGGAAATAATGGGTGTAAATTTACTTTTGATTGGAATTGTAATGATTGTGTGTGTGCTGGGGAATAAAATTTCAAACAGAATCGGTATGCCGGTGCTTTTTATGTTTATTCTTCTGGGTATGTTTTTCGGCTCTGACGGGATAGTGAAGATTCGTTTTGATAACTATATCTTTGCAGAGCAGATTTGCTCCGTTGCACTCATTTTTATCATGTTTTATGGTGGTTTTGGCACAAAATGGGAGGAAGCAAAGCCTGTTGCCGCTAAAGCAATTTTGCTTTCATCCTTGGGGACTGTTTTGACTGCCGGACTTGTCGGGTTATTTTGTTTTTTGATATTGCGAATCCAAATTTTAGAAAGCTTTTTAATTGGGGCGGTTGTAAGCTCAACAGATGCAGCCTCCGTATTTTCCATTCTACGTTCAAAACGATTAAATTTGCGTGATCACACAGCGTCTCTGCTTGAAATTGAAAGCGGAAGCAATGACCCTTTTGCTTATATGCTAACCATAGTTGTACTTTCATTAATGAATGGTACAAATTCACCTCATGAATTTGCATATCTAATCTTTTCTCAAATTGTCTATGGTGGTTTGTTTGGTGTGGCAATTGCCATGCTGACACTTCTGTTTTTCAAAAGATTTCAGCTTTCCTGTTCTGGCTTTTATTCCATTTTTGTCTTATCAATTGCCGTTATTTCCTATGCAGCACCAACCATTTTTAATGGGAATGGCTATCTCAGCGTTTATATCACAGGGATTATTCTTGGTAATAGTAAAATAAACGATAAGCCTGAACTTGTTCATTTTTTTGATGGAATTACGGGTTTAATGCAGATATTGCTTTTTTTCCTGTTGGGGCTTCTTTCCTTTCCGTCCCAATTGCCAACGGTAGCCTTAACGGCTTTGGCAATCTCTGTTTTTTTGACCTTTGTTGCACGTCCTTTGGCAGTGTATTCCATTCTTACCCCATTTAAAAGCTCAAAAGGGCAAAAGCTGTTGGTTTCATGGGCGGGCATGAGAGGTGCTGCTTCTATTGTTTTTGCAATCATGGCGGTCATCAGTCCTATTACCATGCGCAACGATATTTTTCATATCATATTTTTCATTGTACTTTTTTCAATTTTAATTCAGGGAACCTTGATTCCGTTTGCGGCAAAAAGATTGAATATGACAGACAATGATATAGACGTCATGAGTACGTTTAATGATTATATGGATGAGCTGCCTGTGCAGTTTCTTCGTTTATCGATCCCCCCCGATTATCCATGGGTCAATCAGAAAGTAAAAGATATTTTGCTGCCACCCGATTCCTTTTTGCTATTGATTATCAGAAAAAAGGAAAAAATTATACCCAATGGGGAAACGGAGATTTTTGCAGAGGATATTCTTATTTTGAGTGGGAAATCGCCCAATAGAATTGACGGGCTATCATTATATGAAATGAAGATTAAAAAAGAAACTCGATGGCATGGGAAAAAAATTGCCGATGCTATGAGCGGCAACGAGCGCATTGTTGTAATCAGACGAGGTGAAAGCATTGTGATTCCCAAAGGGGATACGGTATTGCAAGAGGATGACATTCTTGTTTTTTCAGAAATTATATAATTTTAGAGCAGAAAAGAGAATGCAATACGCTTAAAATAGGTAGGGCGTCATAGCTGAAAAGCCGTGACGCCCTAAAAATATGATTCAAAGCCTTAACTGCGGCAAGCAGGATAAGGATAAATTTGGAATATTTTTTGCCACTTTCTACATATTAAATGTGCTTCAGGATTGCTTCTCCCATTTCCCTTGTGCCTAAAAGGATATTGCCCTCGGAATAAATATCCGGGGTGCGCATACCCTGTTCCAAAACGGCCTTCACAGCATTTTCGATAGCCGCTGCTTCTGTTTCCAGATGGAAGGAGTATTTGAGCATCATTCCGACGGATAAAATTGCCGCAATGGGGTTTGCCTTGTTCTGCCCAGCAATATCTGGGGCAGAGCCATGGATCGGCTCATACATACCAAAGGTGCCGTCACCGAAGCTTGCCGAAGGCAGCAGACCGATGGAGCCTGTAATCATGCTTGCCTCGTCGGATAAAATATCACCGAACATATTGGAAGTCACAATCACGTCAAATTGCTTTGGATTACGCACTAGCTGCATTGCCGCATTATCCACATACATATAGGAAAGGGCAACCTCAGGGTAGTCTGTTTTCATCTCCTCGGCAACCTTTCTCCAAAGGCGTGAGGTTTCCAAAACATTTGCCTTATCCACGCAGCAAAGTTTTTTATTTCTTTGCATAGCAACATCAAAGGCGTTATTCAAAATACGCTTGATTTCCACTTCACTGTAAGTTTCTACATCATAGGCCTCTTCACCGTACTTTCCTTCACGATAGCCATGCTCGCCGAAATAGATACCACCTGTTAATTCCCGCACAATGAGAATGTCCAAGCCGCCGTCAACGATTTCTGCCTTTAAAGGACAGGCATCTGCCAAGGCATCATATATTTTTGCGGGGCGCAGATTAGAAAAAAGCCCTAATTCTGAACGTAAGCCCAAAAGTGCCTTTTCGGGACGCTGTGCATTGGGCACACTATCCCATTTTGGGCCGCCCACTGCACCCAGCATCACGCTGTCTGCCGCTTTGCAGGCAGCTAGGGTTTCTTTGGGCAGGCATTCGCCGCAAGCATCAATGGCACAACCTCCTGCAAGGACATATTCAAACGAAAAGTTATGCTGAAATTTTTCGCCTATGGCTTTTAAAATAGTTACAGCTTCCTGTGTGACCTCGGGGCCGATGCCGTCCCCTTGAATGACCGCAATTTTATATTCTCCCATAATCCTTACCCCTTTATTTTTTCCTTTGTCTGCTCCACCAAACCGCCTGATGCCATAATTCCCTTTATAAAAGGAGGGAAGGGCTGCGCTTGATAGATACGGTTTTTTGTATGGTTGGTGATGATACCGCTGTCAAAATCAATGCTTACCTCATTGCCGTTTTCGATGTCGTTGGCGGCTTCGTCGCATTCCAGAATAGGCAAGCCGATATTAATGGCATTACGGTAGAAAATTCGGGCAAAGGTGCTTGCGATGACACAGCTGATGCCGGCGCATTTGATTGCCAAGGGAGCGTGCTCTCTGGAGGAGCCACAGCCGAAGTTTTTCAGTGCCACAATAATATCGCCTTTTTTTGCTTTGTTCATGAAATCGGGGTCAATATCAATCATGCAATACTTCGCCAATTCCTCACCGTTTGATACATTTAAGTATCTTGCTGGGATAATAACGTCGGTATCCACGTTATCGCCGTATTTCAAAACCTGTCCTTTTGCGTTCATTGTGCATTACCTCCAATCTTTCTGGGATCCGCAATTTTACCTGCAATTGCCGATGCCGCCGCAACGGCGGGGCTTGCCAGATAAACTTCGCTTTCCACATGACCCATACGCCCAACAAAGTTTCTGTTTGTGGTGGATACGCAGCGTTCACCAGATGCAAGGATACCCATATGCCCCCCTAAGCAAGGGCCGCAGGTGGGCATGGAAAAAATTGCGCCTGCCTCTATAAAATCCGTTACATATCCACGGCGGATACATTCCAGATAAATTTCCTGTGTAGCAGGGATGACAATGGTACGAACATGATCCGCAACCTTTTTTCCACGAAGAATATCCGCAGCAATACGCATATCATCAATTCTGCCGTTGGTGCAGGAACCGATGACCACCTGATCGATTTTAATATCCCCAACTTGGTCGATGGTTCTTGTGTTATCGGGCAGGTGAGGGAAGGAAACCGTTGGTTGCAGGGAAGAAAGGTCGATGATGATTTCTTCATCATATTCAGCATCTGCATCCGCCTCGATGATTTCAAAAGATTTTTCGGAATGCTCCTTGGCATAGGTGATACAAGCTTCGTCTATGGGGAAAATACCATTTTTTGCGCCTGCTTCGATTGCCATATTGGCGATGGTAAAACGGTCGTCCATGGTTAATTCTTGGATACCCTCCCCGGTAAATTCCATGGAGCGGTACAATGCACCGTCTACACCGATTTTCCCGATGATATGTAAAATAACGTCCTTGCCACTAACACAGGGTGGTTTTTTGCCAATGATATTGAACTTGATTGCCGAAGGAACCTTAAACCAACATTCCCCCGTAGCCATGCCGATTGCCATATCCGTTGAGCCGATGCCTGTGGAGAATGCGCCCAATGCGCCATAGGTACAGGTATGGCTGTCTGCGCCGATAATCACCTGAGCGGGGACTACAATGCCCTGTTCCGGCAAAAGTGCGTGTTCGATGCCAGCCTTGCCTACGTCGAAGAAATTTTTGATATTCATATCATAGGCGAAGGTACGACAGCTTTTACACTGTTCTGCTGCCTTAATATCCTTATTTGGTGTGAAATGGTCTAACACGATGACTACCTTTTCTGTATCAAAAACCTCCGTTGCGCCTGTTTTTTTAAATTCATTCAAGGCAACGGCTGTGGTAATATCATTTCCCATTACAATATCTAATTTTGCTTGAATCAACTGACCTGCGACCACGGCGTCTAAGCCTGCGTGTTTTGCCAGTATTTTTTGTGTCATTGTCATTCCCATATGAAATACTTCCTTTCTATAGTCGTTTTTAAGACCTTGGGCTTTACCCAAATCCGCAAGACCTTAGGGACGCTGTCCCTAAAACTCTGCAAGGGAGAAACTCCCTTGACCCTTTAGTGGGTACAGACGATGTCTGTACCCTGGGGAAATTACGCTTAAAGGTGATCTAAAATATTGTCCCTTTCTGCCCAAGGTGTGCCTAGGGCAGAAAATAAAGTTTAGGTCAAGCCTTTTCAAAGGTTTGTGGGGTATTGGGGCAAAGTCCCAAGGTCTTTATTTCTTATACCGACAGCATTTTGTTGATGGTGCTTACGACTGCTCGCAGGGAGGACTTGCCAACACTGGAGGAGGTGCCTGCACCATAAAACCGCTTTCCTTGTGCATCCTTTGTTTCGATGTAGGAGATTGCCCTTGAGTTCGTGCCCAGCTCCATGGAATGCCCACGGTAGTTGATAATGTCGATGGGCATATGGATAAAATCATTCACAGCATGACAGAAAGCAGAAACGACACCGTTGCCCTCACCATTAATAAAATGCCGTTCGCCTTCGTACTCAATCTCCGCTTCTATGGCAAGCACATCCCGCTCAGGGTCTACGGTTTCTGTGCGGTACTGAATCAGTTTCAAGGGGCTGCGGATATCCACATATTCCTGATTGAAGATTTCATAAATCTTTTTCGGACTTAATTCACATTGCATTTCGTCCGAAACTCGGGTAACGACTGCACCGACATCCTTCTGAAATGCTTTTGGCATATGCAGACAATAATATTGCTCCAGAATAAAAGATACACCACCCTTGCCCGATTGGCTGTTGATACGAATAATGGGGTCGTAATTCCTGCCCACATCCATAGGGTCGATAGGCAGATAGGGTACCTCCCAATGCTCGGGGTGGCTCTTCATTGCCTCCATACCCTTGCGAATTGCGTCCTGATGACTGCCCGAAAAAGCAGTATAAACCAAATTGCCGGCATAGGGATGACGGGGATGCACGTTCATTTTGGTAGAGCTTTCATAAATTTCAACAATTTCGTCGATTTTGGAAAAGTCCAGCATAGGGTCAATGCCCTGTGTGAAAAGGTTCATGGCAATCGTTAAAATATCAGCATTACCCGTGCGCTCTCCATTGCCAAACAGCGTTCCCTCCACACGGTCAGCTCCTGCAAGCATACCCATTTCCGTTGCCGCAACGGCGGTTCCACGGTCGTTATGGGCGTGAAGGCTTACCTGAACGTTCTCCCTGTTTTTCAAATGACGGCACATGAATTCGATCTGATCCGCATACAGGTTGGGCATACTCATTTCCACCGTTGCAGGCAGGTTGAGAATCATCTTTTTATCCGCAGTGGGCTGCCAAACGTCAATGACTGCATTGGAAATTTCAGCGGCAAAATCCATTTCGGTCCCTGTAAAGCTTTCGGGGGAATATTCAAAGCGGAAATTTGTTTCGGGATAGCTTTCAGCTATTTCACGAATGAGGCGTGCGCCGTAAACAGCCAAATCAATGGTTTCCTTTTGTGAGTTTGCGAAAACCACATCACGTTGCAGGGTAGAGGTGGAATTGTACAAATGCACAACAGCATTTTTTGCGCCTTTTAACGCCTCAAAGGTTTTTTGAATAATATGCCCACGGGACTGGGTCAAAACCTGAACCGTAACGTCGTCGGGGATCAAGTTATTTTCAATCAATGTTCTTGTAAACTCATATTCTGTTTCGGATGCGGCAGGAAAACCGATTTCAATTTCCTTAAAGCCCATTTTTACAAGAAAATCAAAAAATTCTAATTTTTGGTCTAAGCCCATGGGTGTTTCTAATGCTTGATTGCCATCTCTGAGGTCAACGCTGCACCACTGGGGTGCTTTGGTCAGACGGTTACTGGGCCATGTTCTATCGGGGATTTGCACTGTTTCATAAGTGCTGTATTTTTGGTAATTTTCCATTTTTCTTCCTCCTTAAATCTCTTCTTTTCCTTTTATTTTCAAAGTGTGCTGCAACAAGAAAAGAATTTGCTTCACATATTCGCCCCACGAAAGCAGTGTTATAAAATTGATATAGCGGACAAATAAAAAAACCCTTCACCTGATTGCAAATTTGCAAAGAGGTGAAAGGTTTAACTTCCACGGTACCACTCTTATTCGTCCAAAAAAGACGCACTTTTAGGATACTAGCATATCCTTTTCCGTATAACGGCGGAAAGCTCCGGGCACACCTACCGACCTAAGTCTATTCAGTGTCCTGCTCCAAGGCGAGTTCGGCTTTTTACGTACTGCTGCCTCGCACCAACCGGCAGTTCTCTGGAAGTATCAAAAAGCTTACTAATCCTTTTCGTTGCATTTTTTTTAATACAATTTAATGAGTACTTTAACAGAAAAAAGTTTTTATGTCAATACTTTTTTGGTTGAAATAATACTTTTTTATTGCCTGTTAAAGTGAATACACTTTATATAACGTTCCATCACAGTTTTTTTATGAAGCAACAGAGGTACGAGTTCAAATAAAAAGTAATGGTTTTGCAGTCATGTTCGCCGCAAAAAATCCGAAAGTTGTTGACTACAGCCCATTTTTTTGCGTAGCATTTTCTCTTTGCGAATCATTCAAGTCACGAATACCCTTAGAAAGATGATAGCGCATCGCCATAGCTGCACCGTCAGCATCTCGCATTTCAATGAACTCGGCAATTTTTGCGTGATAGGTGGTAGCATTATCAATGGACTTAATATCAGTTCCAATTTGGGTGGCTGTGATGATGGAATCCTTGACCGCCGTGGCAAGGGAGGGCATAATAAGCTGAATAATATCATTATGTGTGGCGGTGGCAATGGCAATATGGAAAATCTGATCTTCCTTAATCAACTCTTCCTTTAGAATTTCTTCTTTGGCCGTAGATTGCAGGGCAGTGGTGCGGTTTGCGGAATCAATGATCGCCTGCAGTTCCTCGGGTGTACCATTTTGGATGGCAAGGCGGATACAGGAGGGCTCTAAAATTAATCGGAATTCAAACCAGCTATTCACCAGTTTCATTTTATCCTTCAGATAGTTCAAGCCAAAAACATCGGCCGTTTGCTCCTCTGGAACGGAAACAAAAGTACCGCTGCCACGTTTGATGGTTAATATTCCTTTTGCCGCCAAAATTTTAATTGCCTCTCGCAGTGTTGCTCGGCTGACGCCTAGCTGTGCGGAAAGCTCGTGTTCATTCGGCAGCTTTTCATTGGGTTTATAAAGTTTTTGCAAAAAAATCATGTCGCTCAGTTCATTTGCAACAACTTGGGATGCAGGGATAAACTCGTTTTTCATAATTTCTCCTTTTTTTGATAGAAGTTTTTCTGGATTCACAGGGTTAATAGAATCCAATTGCATTGAAGGATACATACAAAATACTCGACCTTCGATATGGTAAATCATTGTAAAAAAATCGAATAAGCACTTAGGCATATAAACGCAAATATGTTTGTCATGAAATCAAAAAACAATTTTTTATATTGAAATCATACTATATTTTATAACATTAGTTGTATGACCAATTATAACATTTGTTTTCGTGTGATGTCTATGTATTTTTGCACAAAATGCAAAAAACGACAAAAATATTGTTGACAATCAATCGAAAAAGCATATAATTTTTTATAACAAGGCATAGTTGTCTGACCGATTTCGGGAAAATGACTTTTGATATTTAGAATACACAATGCATTTATGAAATACAAAAAGGAGGATTGCAAAATGAGAAGTGACGCAATGAAAACAGGACAAACCAAGATTCCCCATAGATCTTTATTTAAAGCCCTTGGGCTGACTGATGAGGAAATCAGAAGACCTATGATTGGTGTGGTTTGTGCCAAAAATGAGATTATTCCAGGACATATTCATCTGGATAAAATTGCAGAGGCTGTACAGGCAGGTGTGCGTATGGCAGGAGGAACCCCCTTCATTTTCCCTGCAATCGGTGTTTGTGATGGTATTGCCATGGGGCATGGCGGCATGAAATACTCCCTCATCAGCAGAGAGCATATTGCCGATTCTGTAGAAATTATGGCAATGGCACACCCTTTCGACGCATTGGTTTTTGTTCCCAACTGCGATAAAATTGTACCCGGTATGCTGATGGCGGCGTTAAGATTGAATATACCAAGTATTTTTGTAAGCGGCGGCCCTATGCTGCCCGGCACCCTGTCGGATGGTAAAAAAATCACTCTTTCCAACGCATTTGAGGTGGTTGGCGCAATTGGAAAAGAGGGCATAACAGACGAGCTTTTGAAAGAAGTGGAGGATAACGCTTGTCCCGGTTGCGGTTCCTGTGCAGGTATGTTTACTGCAAACTCGATGAATTGTATGACTGAGGTAATCGGCTTAGGCTTGCCTGGAAATGGTACAATCCCTGCAATCAGTGCGGCTCGTATCCGTTTGGCAAAGGAAGCGGGCATGAAAATTATGGAGCTTTTGGAAAAGAATATCTGTCCTAGAGATATTGTGACAGAGAAATCCATAAGAAATGCATTGCACGCAGATATGGCTTTGGGCTGCTCCACAAATACAATCCTGCATTTGCCTGCCATTGCCCATGCAGCAGGTATTGAGGTTGATTTTGAAGAAATCAACAAAATCAGCAAGGAAACACCGCATCTTGTAAAATTAAGCCCTGCGGGAGTAGACTGTCTGGTTGATTTGAACGAGGCAGGCGGCATCAGTGCCGTATTAAAAGAATTGGCGGAATGCGGTTTATTTGATACAAGCTTAATTACCTGTACTGGAAAAACAGTAGGGGAAAACATTGCAAATGCAAGAATTTTGAATACAAATGTCATTCGTTCCAAGGAAACAGCATACTCTGCCGACGGCGGTTTGGCAATCTTATGGGGGAATATTGGACCGGATGGTGCGGTTGTAAAGAAAGGCGCAGTATTGCCTGAAATGCTGCTTCATAAAGGCCCTGCGAAGGTATTTAACAGCGAGGAAGAATCGATCGCAGCAATTTTGGAAGATAAGGTTGTTGCAGGGGATGTTGTTGTTATTCGCTATGAAGGCCCGAAAGGGGGTCCTGGTATGCGAGAAATGCTTGCGCCGACGGCTTCCTTGGCAGGAAAGGGCTTGGATAACAGTGTTGCGCTGATTACCGACGGCAGATTTTCAGGCGCATCAAAGGGTGCTTCCATCGGTCATGTTTCTCCCGAGGCTGCTGCAGGCGGCATCATCGGTATTATCGAAGATGGTGACATTATCAGCATTGACATCCTGAACAACAAGCTGGAGCTTATGGTGGATGAAGCTGAAATTGAAAGAAGAAAGGCTGTGTTTAAGCCAATCATAAAGGAAGTGCCCGATGGCTACCTGAGAAGATACAGAGATATGGTAACCAGCGCAAATACGGGGGCTGTATTCAAATAAAAGAGCAGAATATCCATTTATTACGCAAGGGTGCATCATTTTGGGTAAGAAATGGATCAAATGGTTTCAAACCCTTCCTTTCAAAAGCGCTCTTTTGCGGTTTCTTGTGCAGCAGATTCTGCACAGTTTGCAAAAGGGAATCCGAGGGAAGGGTTTCAAGTAAATAATATCATTTATCTAGGAAGGGGTAATAGTATGAAACGTTTTTTTTCAATGGTTGCCATGACAACCGCACTTGTTGTAGCATTAACCGCTTGTGGAGGAGGTACTAGCCAGCCCGCAGCGGAAGAAGATGCTGCCACAGCAGCAGAACCTGTTGTAATCAAGCTGGGTACCACAGTAAATGAGCAGGATAGTTTTCAGATTGCAGCCGAGAAATTCAAGGAATTGGTTGCAGAAAAAACAGATGGTGCTTATGTCGTTGAAATTTATCCCAACGGTTCTTTGGGAGATGAAAGAACAATGCTGGAAAGTATGCAGATGGGCACTTTGGATATGGGTATCATCACCAGTGGACCTTTCGTAAACTTTATTCCTGAAATGGGCGTATTGGATATGCCTTTCCTGTTCCCTGACAATGCTTCCGCTTATAAGGTGTTGGATGGTGAAATAGGTCAGGGATTGTTGGACAAATTTGAAGGTGCAAACTTGAAAGGCTTGGCTTATGCAGAAAGAGGCTTCAGAAACTTGACAAATAACGTTAAGCCTGTTACTTCTGCTGCTGATGTAAGCGGCTTGAAGGTTCGTGTTATGGAAAATGAGGTTTATATCTCTACCTTTGAATCCTTGGGTGTAAATGCAGTTCCTATGGCTTGGTCTGAAGCTTTGACAGCTTTGCAGCAGCACACCATTGATGGTCAGGAAAACCCTGTAAACGTTATTCATTCCTTCAAATTGTGGGAATCTCAGAAGTATTTAACCATGACACGTCATGCTTATGCATCCGCAATCATCACAATGAGCTTGCAGAAATTTAACGCCCTGCCCGAAGATGTACAGGTTGCTTTCAAAGAAGCTGCACAGGAAGCCGCAGAATATGAACGTCAGTGGGTTGCAGACAACGAAGCAACACAGTTGGCTGACATCAAAGCAAATGGCGTTGAAGTAGTGGAAGATCCTGATATCGAATCCTTTAAGGCAGCAGTTCAGCCTACCTATGACAAATACGGCGAACAGTATGCAGATTTAATTGCGCAGATTCAAGAGGTATTGAGCAAGTAATTTTATAGTGCTTGTTCTGAAGGAGGGCTACTTATGTCAGTCATAACATTTTTTAGAAAGCTTAGCGATACCATTAACAAAGTTTGCTTGACAATTTGTGTAGCCCTTCTGGGCGCAATGGTAGTAACGACGTTTGTTCAAATTATTTGCCGTGTATTTTTTACAGCGCTTTCTTGGAGTGAGGAGCTGGCTCGATACTTTTTGATTTGGACATCCTTGCTTGGTGCAGGCTGTGTTTACAAGTCGGGCAGCAATATTGCCATTTTAGTTGTGCAAGACTTGCTTCCTGACAAGCTGAAAAAACTTGCAAAAATTTTAGTACATTTACTTTGCGGAATATTTTTTGCTCTTGCTATTTACCATGGCATTCGCTATATGGGAATGATGGGTATACAAAAATCAGCGGCTTTACATATTCCTATGAAATATATGTACCTTGCAATTCCGTTAGGCTGCGGCATTATGGAATTTCATGCCATTGACGCTATCTTAGGTGAAGTTTTTGGGAAGGGAGGGAAAGAACAATGAGCCTTGTATTATTCGGTGTATTTTTTGTATGCTTAGTGCTCGGCGTTCCTGTTGCGTTTTCCATAGGGCTTGCTGCTGTTGCAGTGCTTTTTGCCGGTGACGTTGACAGACTGGTCGTAGTACAAAGAATGTTTGCGGCTTCGGACTCCTTTTCCTTGATTGCGATTCCGTTTTTCATCTTTGCGGGGGACTTATTGGCAAGCGGTGCAATCAGCAAGCGTTTGGTTGCCTTTGCCGAGTCACTGGTAGGTGGCATTCAGGGTGGGCTTTCCATTGTTTCCGTCGTTGCAGGTATGTTTTTTGCCGCTATTTCCGGTTCGGGTGCGGCTACAACGGCGGCGGTTGGTGCAACCTTGATTCCTGAGTTGAAGGAAAGGGGATATAATGCAGAATCCTCTGCGGCTTTAATCGCCTCCGCAGGAACAATCGGCGTTGTTATTCCACCTTCGGTACCTATGGTTTTATATGCCGTAGTTGCGGAGCAAAGTGTTACCAAGCTGTTCCAAAACGGATTTTTGCCCGGGGTTTTGATGGGTCTTGCTTTGATTGCAATTTCTTTGTGGCAGGCGTATAAGTTTGATTATCCGAAGGGAACCCCATTTTCTTTCAAGAATGTTTGGGCGACCCTAAAGAGATCTATTTGGGGCTTGCTGATGCCGTTGATTATTTTGGGCGGTATTTTCTCGGGTTATTTTACGCCTTCAGAAGCAGCGGTAATTGCCGTTGTGTATGCACTGATTGTATCTGCCTTTGTATATAAGGATTTAACTTTAAAATCCTTATACAAAATCATGGTGGGCAGCGTAAAAACCTCGGCGATCATTATGATTATTATCGGCTGCAGCGGCGTTTTTGGATGGGTTTTGGCAAACTGGAAAATCCCCGAATCTATTGCAATGGCAGTATTGTCTGTTTCCAGCAATAAATTTGTGATTTTATTTCTGGTTTCCGTGATTATTTTAATTGCAGGCGTATTTATGGAAACATCCTCTGCGGTTATCATTTTGACACCTGTTTTCCTGCCGTTGATGAAGGCGTTGGATGTAAATTTGATTCATTTTGGCATTCTCTTTACCGTTGGGATTGCCATCGGTATGATTACACCACCTGTTGCAATCAACCTTTTTGTTGCATCGAGTATCACGGGTATGCCGATCGAGAGGATTGCCAAGGCAGTTATTCCGTATTTACTGAGTTTAATTATCATTTTTTTCCTAATCGTATACATTCCTGTTTTCATACCGAGTGTGATTTTTTAATTCTATAAGGATTGAAAAAAAATAAACAAAAGAGAAAAGCCCTGACTATGGTTTGAACTGAACCAGTAAAAACGGACATTGCAAAAAAGCCTCCCATCGTAGGATAATATAACTACGATAGGAGGCAATTTTTATGAAAAGAAGTTGGACAA
>RZZU01000035.1 GCA_009929735.1 Clostridia bacterium
GAATCCAACACGGGGAGTACAATGGTCCGTTGGTCAAGGGGTTAAGACACCGCCCTTTCACGGCGGTAACGCGGGTTCGAATCCCGCACGGATCATTTTTTTGGCGCCATAGCCAAGTGGTAAGGCAAAGGTCTGCAACACCTCTACCCCCGGTTCAAATCCGGGTGGCGCCTTGCAAGGGATACGCCTTGAATAAGCAATTGCTGATTCAAGGCGTTTTTTTAATTGATTAGATATGCTTGAAAAAGATGATTCATTACGCTGTATGAGGCTGTTTTTTTGAAAAAATGAAAACCTTGTCGGAAAAATATGGCAAAAAGGGTATTGACGTTTGGTAATAAAAATACTATAATTAATTTAAATTTATGGCGCCATAGCCAAGTGGTAAGGCAAAGGTCTGCAACACCTCTACCCCCGGTTCAAGTCCGGGTGGCGCCTTAAGCGTAAAAGACAAGTTTTCCAGTGAGAGCTTGTCTTTTTTTTGCACAATTTTCATCAACTCTACGGAACGTGGATTGGATTCTAATAAAACTTTACTTATAATAATACATGGAGGTGGCAGAGGTGGATTGCAGAAAAGTAGGTAAACTAATTTTTGATTTGCGCAAAGAAAAAGGAATGACACAAAGACAGCTTGCTGGGGCAATGAATATAAGCGACAAAACGATTTCAAAATGGGAGAGAGGGCTGGGCTGCCCTGACATAACTTTGCTGCATGAATTATCAGATATTTTAGAAGTAAATATTGAAAAAATATTGCTTGGGGATTTGGAACCCAACAATATGGATGGAGGAAATATGAAGAAACTAAAGTTTTATATGTGCCCGAATTGTGGAAATGTGCTTACCGCAACGGGGGAAGCGGAACTTTCCTGTTGTGGGCGGAAAATGGTGGCGTTGGTGCCCAAGCCTGCGGATGATGCGCACTATTTGAATGTAGAAAATATTGAGAATGATTTTTATATCACCTTTTCTCATGAAATGAAAAAGGAGCATTATCTTTCTTTTATTGCATATGTGACTTATGATAAGGTTCTTTTTGTGAAGCTATATCCTGAGCAGGGGGGAGAGGTGCGCATTCCAAGGCTTCACGGAGGTAAGCTTTATTTTGGGTGCAGCGAGCATGGATTATGGGTGAATAAAGTATGACCACCGAAGAAAGTTTTGTGCCAATTCAAATGGAAGCATGGCCGAGGGCACAATTGTTTTATTATTATACAAAAATAGCGCCGACTAGCTATACGGTTGATGTAATGATGGATGTTACGGTTTTAAGAAAAGAATTAAAACGAAGAGGATTAAAATTTTTTCCAGCATATCTATGGCTTATGACGAGCACAATTGGGGGGATTGAGGAGCTTAGAGTCGGGGCAAAGGATGGTGTTTTGGGATACTGGAAGCAATTAACGCCTGCATATCCCCAATTCCATGAGGATGATAAAACAACCTCATTATTATGGACGGAATATCACGATAGCTTTTCCGTATTTTATGAGAATTATATTAAGGATACCAAGGAATATGCACCAAGCCACGGAATAGTATCCGCAAAAGGTATTCCGCTGCCAAATGCTTATGTGATTTCCTGTATACCGTGGTTTACGTTTCAAAGCTTTTCTTTGCATAACCATGGGATTAAGGACTATTACTTCCCCAGCTTTGAAGCAGGAAAATTTGTTGAGGCAGATGGAAAAACACTCATGCCCCTATCCGTTACGGTACATCATGCAACAACAGACGGATACCATTTAAAGCAGCTTTTTGAAAAGCTGCAAGACGGCATGAATCATCCTGTGGGATGGCTGTAGGGAGTTAGAAAAAGGCTGATCCTTTGGGTGTGCGAAAAGGCCGCTCTTTTTTATGTGAGAGATATTTAGCAATTAAGTTTATGCGAACAGCGAGTTTCACATAAACAGAAAGCACTGTAAGCACCAAGCTTTTGGAAAAAAGAATATCTTTGGAAATAGGATTGATTACTGCCGTAGAAAAAAGTCTGCGGCATTTTTATTTGCGAAAAAAAAAAGATTTTTTGTAGGAATGAATATAAGGGGCTATAAGCAAAAAAGCATTTGGAAATAAAATCCGAAACCAATATTTAGATATTCGTCTAAATGTTATTGACGAGTGAATGTGTGTGTGGTATCTTATATTTAGATGAATATCTAAATGAAAAGGAGGCGGGGATTTGGGGATACAGCAAACGCTAAAAGCAATCGGGGACCCCACGCGGCGGGAAATTCTGGATTTACTCAAAGCAGGAGAAAAAACCGCAGGGGAAATCGGAGAACATTTTAAGGCAACCGGGCCAACCATTTCTCACCATTTAGCAGTATTAAGAAATGCCGGACTGATTATGGATGAGAAAAAAGGAAAGTATATTTTTTATGAGTTAAATATGACTGTATTTGAAGAAATTTTAAGTTGGATTACTGCTTTTACCGGAGGAGATAAAGATGAGTAAAAAACGAATAGCAATTTATTTTTTTGGCGTATTGCCGCTTGTGATGGTATGCTTGGTATACGCAAAATTGCCTGATTTGGTACCAATGCAATGGCAGTCGGGTGGCGTAGTACGCTATGATGAGAAATGGCATTTATTTTTAATAACAGGAATAAGCTTGATCATGGGCGTTTTTATGCCTTTGATGGCAAAAATTGATCCAAGACGAGAAAACTATGAAAAGTTTTCTTCTGTATATGAAAATATCATCCTGATGATCGAGATATTCTTGGCGGCTACAATGGCGATTGCACTTTCTGAGAGCCTTTATCCAGGCAGAATTCCTGTGATTAGGGTAATTAGCGGCGGCGTGGGGTTTCTATTTGTTTTCATGGGAAACATCATGCCAAAGGTAAAATCGAACTTCTTTACCGGCGTGAAAACGCCTTGGGCATTAAGCAGTGAAACAGTTTGGAACAAGACGCAGAGATTAGGTGGAAAGCTGTTCTTTTTTGGCGGACTGCTCATGGTTGTATGTGCTTTTTTAGTGCCCATTGAACTCATGTCCTATCTTATGGGAATTTTGGTTTGTGCTATCGTAAGTTTGCCAACTGTGATGTCCTATATTTGGTATCAAGAAGAAATGAAATCCTTGCGGAAATAGCTGAAAAGGCTCGTTTTATGAGGGATTGCACAAAATAGGGAGCATGCGAACAAAAAATGTTGACGGTACAAGATTTTACGGCTATACTGAGTTCATCAATAGCCAAAAGTCTGTTACCGTCATTTTTTAATGGACTTTTGAAAGCGTTCCGCCCTCTTAGGCGGTGAGTCCTAATGAATAAGTTTGACAGAACATTTATTTCTCAGTAGGGGGTTAAAATATATGCAAAAAGAAAGAACTGTTTTTATCATCGGTCATAAAAATCCAGATACGGATTCTATTTGTTCCGCAATAGCCTATGCGGCACTAAAGAATAAGTTAAAGGAGGGTCGTTTTGCACCGAAGAGGGCAGGGGAAATCAATAACGAAACAAAGTATGTGTTAGAATATTTTGGGGTGGAGATGCCTGATTTTATTGGACACGTTGGGACACAGGTGAGAGATGTTACCATAAAAACAACGCCGCCGATTAGCAAGGAATTTTCCTTGAAAAAAGCTTGGAATGCCATGCGTGATTTAGGGGATGCCACAATGCCCGTCGTTCAGGAGGGAAAGCTTGAAGGAATTATTTCGGTAAAGGATATTGCCACGGCAAATATGGACGTATATGAAACCCATATTTTAGCCATGTCCCACACCAAATATACAAATATTTTGGATACCATCGACGGCAAAATGATTGTCGGGGATGAGAATGATATTGTGACAAAGGGGAAAATATTAATTGGTGCGGCAAACCCTGATTTATTGGAATCCTATATTGATGCAGGGGACATTGTAATCACAGGGAACCGCTTTGAAAGTCAACTTTGCTGCATTGAAATGAATGCAGGGTGCATTGTGGTTTGCATGGGCGCACCTGTTTCCAAAACCATTCAAAAGTTGGCAATGGAAAATAACTGCAAGATTATCAGTACGCCTCACGATACTTATATGGCTGCTAGATTGATGAGCCAAAGTACCCCAGTTAGATATTTTATGCGTAAGGAAGGCTTGATTTCCTTCCAAAAGGATGATTTTATTTCTGACATAAAATCCGTTTTATCGAAAATCAGACACAGGGATTTCCCTGTTTTGGATCATGAGGGAAATTACTGCGGTATGCTTTCCAGACGTTCTTTATTGGATATGGAAAAGAAAAAAATTATTTTGGTTGACCATAATGAAAAAGCACAGGCGGTAGACGGAATTGACGAGGCGGAAATCATCGAAATTATTGACCACCATCGCCTAGGCAGTTTGGAAACGGCTATGCCTGTATATTTCCGCAATCAGCCGGTCGGCTGCACAGCTACAATTATTTACGGAATGTATCTGGAAAACGGCGTCGAAATCCCGCCTGAAATTGCAGGTTTATTATGCTCTGCCATATTATCCGATACGCTGATGTTCCGCTCGCCGACTTGCACGGAAAAAGACAGGATCGCAGCGGAGGCAACCGCAAGGCTTGCAGGAATTGAAATTCAGGAATATGCCGAAAAAATGTTTCGAGCGGGCAGTTCCTTGGGGGATAAAGCACCACAGGAAATTTTCTATCAGGACTTCAAAAAATTCAGCGGCAGTGGCTTAACCTTTGGCGTTGGGCAGATTTCCTCATTGGATCAGGCGGAATTAACCCAGCTTCGCCCCAAAATAGCGGCGTATATGGAGTCAATCAAGGGCAGCTGTGACATCCTGTTTTTCCTATTGACGAATATTTTAAACGAGTCCTCCGAATTGGTTTTTGTGGGGGAAAAAGCAAAAGACGTTGTAGATGCATCTTTTTGTGGTACAATAGAGGATAACTGGATTTTCCTTCCCGAAATGGTATCCAGAAAAAAACAATTTGTTCCAAAAATATTGAATGGGATTCAGCAGGTGCTATGATGAAAAATTATAAAATGATACTTGCTTACGATGGCGGTCGTTATAATGGCTGGCAAAAGCAGGGCAACACAGACAATACCATACAGGAAAAATTGGAGGGCATCATTTCTGCTTTGGCGGGGTGCCCTATCGAGGTTTACGGCTCGGGGCGAACGGATGCAGGAACCCATGCCTATGGGCAGGTTGCCAATTTTCATATGAATTGGAACGGTACAGCAGAGGAGCTCATGGATTGCATTAACCAAAAGCTTACAGAAGATATTGCAGTGCTTTCTTTGGAAGCAGTCAATCCACGGTTTCACAGCAGACTAAGTGCAAAGGCAAAAACGTATGAGTACACAATTTGGAACAGTAAAAAACCGCCTGTTTTTGAAAGGAAGGTTGTTTTTTGGTGTGAAAAACCCTTGAACGTAGAAAAAATGAAGGAGGCCTCTCGGGCCTTCCTTGGGGAACACGACTTTAAAAGTTTTTGTGCAAATAAGCGTTTAAAAAAATCAACGGTGCGCAAAATTTACGAAATTGAGTTTCTTTGCACTGCGGATAAAATTACCATTTCATACCATGGAAATGGATTTTTATACCAAATGGTTCGAATTATAACGGGAACGCTGATTGAGGTTGGTGAGGGGAAACGTAAAGTTGAGGAAATCCCCTCTATTTTAGCGGCTTTGGATAGAGAAAAGGCAGGGTTTACCGCTCCTGCAAAGGGACTTGCATTAAAGGAAGTATATTACGAAGAAGGGCTGGAGAAAAATGATTAGAGTAACTGACTTAAAGATGCCGATTGATGGGACGGAGGAACATCTCAAAAAAAAGGCGGCAAAAGCCCTTGGAATTTACGTTGAGAGCATATTAAAAATGCAGATTTTCCGCCGTTCCTTAGATGCCAGAAAAAAAGATCAAATCCTCTGCGTTTATGTTGTTGATGTGGAGGTTGCCAATGAAAAAAAGGTGCTTTCAAAGGCAACGGGGAAAAATATTTCTATAACGCCTGATTTATCATACGCTTTTCCCAAGGGAAGGGCGGAATGCAGCAAGCAGCCTGTGGTGGTTGGCTTTGGGCCTGCGGGGATGTTCTCCGCTTTGCTTTTAGCAGAAATGGGATTAAAGCCGATTGTTTTAGAGCGAGGGGGAGATGTGGAAAGCCGTAAAAAAGCCATTTCTCTTTTTTGGGAGGAAGGTAAGCTGGATACGGAAAATAATGTACAGTTTGGTGAGGGCGGTGCTGGAACCTTTTCCGATGGCAAGCTGACCACACGCATTAAAGACCCACGCTGTCGCAAGGTTCTGGAGGAGTTAGTGGCGGCAGGTGCGCCCCAGGAAATTTTATATGATGCGAAACCCCATATCGGGACGGATTTACTGCAAGGTGTTGTAAAGGGGATTCGTGAAAAGATATGTTCCCTTGGCGGCGAAATTCGTTTTTTTGCAAAGGCAGAAAATTTGTTGGTACATGAGGGTGAAATACAAGGCATTGAGCTTGCGGATGGGGAAACAATACAAACCAATGACGTTGTGTTGGCAATCGGGCATAGCGCAAGGGATACTTTTGAAATGCTGTATAAAAAAGGGGTTTCAATGGAGCAAAAGCCTTTTGCAGTGGGTGTGCGCATTGAGCATCCCCAGAAAATGATTGACCATGCACAATACGGTGATACGGCGGACAAGCTTCCCCCAGCAGATTATCGCCTGACCTATACAACGAAAAAAGGGCGAGGCGTTTATACATTTTGTATGTGTCCTGGTGGGTATGTAGTTGCAGCGGCGTCGGAGGATGGCAGACTGGCGGTAAACGGCATGAGCGAGTATGCTCGTGATGGGGAAAATGGCAATTCGGCACTTTTGGTGCAGGTGTTTCCCAAGGATTTCGGTTCTGAACATCCCTTGGGAGGGATGTATTTCCAACGCAGCTTAGAGGAAAAAGCCTTTGCCTTGGGTGGCGACAATTATACTGCGCCGATACAAAGTTTAGGTGCATTTTTAAAAGCATCAAAAGATGGTGCTATGGTTTGCCCTACCTATCGCCCCAAAACAAAGGAAGCAAATTTAGAGGAGATTTTTCCGCCCTTTATCACAGAGGCAATGCGTGAGGCAATCCCAGAAATGGGGAGAAAGCTAAAAGGCTTTGACAGGGAAGATGCGGTATTGACAGCGGTGGAAAGCAGAAGCTCGTCCCCCATTCGTATTTTGCGCAACGAGGATGGGGTAAGCCCATGGGCAGTTGGGCTTTATCCCGCAGGAGAGGGTGCCGGCTACGCAGGGGGCATTGTTTCTGCGGCGGTGGATGGAATTTTGGCGGCGGAAACAATATTTCGAAAAAATTTAAAATGATATTTTATTTGATTTTGTAGGCAACACGGATAGTTTGACTTTATAAAACAAAGGGCTCAAGTGATAAGAAAATCCTTATTTCTTGAGCTTTTTTTGCAAGGGTGAAAGAGAATATTTATGAACTTCTATGGAGATTTCGTTTTAATTTTCAAGCTAGGGGAACACTGATTCATTCCGTTTGCACATCTAATCGAAAAATTTACAATCATCTGCGCATCCTCCATTCAATCAGCACTTCCTTAGATTTTCCATCTTTTCGCCGGGAAGTCGATATACCGTTCAATTACGCAAAGGTTCTGCGGCTAGGGATAAGTAGAAATTAATACTGGGTGCTTCCAATTCAGACAGCGCCATTCCAAGCGGCCGTATTTGCGCTCTACAGATATTTTCGTCAATTCTATAAAAATTTGTTTTCCGTAGCCTTAACCTCTGTATTCTGGGTAGACAAATAGATCCTCAATAAAGATACCAGATTGTCCTGAAAAAATAGAAAAACGATGGAAAGACAGGGCAAAACCAATTTTCCTTCCATCAACCATAGCAAATAGAACTTCGACCTTTGCTTGTTCAAAAATTCATTCCGCAAGAAGCTGTTACGTAATAATGACTTCCACGAGCATATTTTCATAGTCCGCTAATTTTCGAATAAAATGCAATAGGGATGAGAGATCAGTTTTTTTGGCAAAGCGAAACATTAAATCCATGTTGTTCTCCTTTCACCCCGATTAAGGCAATATCGCACAATTCACGGATGATGCCTTGTGCGCCAATTTGCGTGCATCTTTATCGTCTGCCTGCACATTTGGACACGCAGGATTATACGGCATTGCCTTAAGGTTTTTCATGCTTTAGCATAGCTGGCAGGGGTTAAGCAAGAAAGCAAATTTTTTTGATAAATAGAAAAAAGGATACCCATTTTTATGGATACCCTAAGTGTGTTGCAAAAGTCTTTTTTACGGGTTAGGAGAACGCTGATTCCTCTGCGACCCTTCAATAAATCAGAGGCTTCTTAGTTTAGTTGCAAAATCGTCAGTACCCCTGTTTTATCGTCGCTTTGATAAACAAAGGAAAATGCATCCCCTTCCTTTAGGCTATGAAGCTTTTTGGAAACTTCAGAATCGTAAAACTGGAAGGCTTGAATTGTTCCGTCCTCTAACGTCACCTCAACAGTATGGCTGTCGGCTAAACCGTTGAAAACCGCAGAAACGCTTTCAGGCGGTGCACGAAAGCCGCTTACTTGGGTTACCTCTGCTATGCTGTAAAGATATTTTGGGTCGGTAATCCCATCGGCAAAGGCATTTTTTTGCATGGTAATGGTGCTTTCGCATAAAACATCCTTGTCTTCCATGGTGGAAATGAGCTTTGCCGTAACCGTATAGCTGTTATCTGCCTCTTTATAGTCGGATAAAACGGTTTCCGCAAGACCACGATCTCCCTGGGTTAACAAATAGGCATCCCAATCCTCATCATAAGTAATGGAAGCGGAAAGTGCTTCGGGCAAAGGCAGTAAGTCGTCATAGTTTGCAAACAGTGCAATGGCATACTCTTGGGCAACCTTTCTGGGAACCTTGATCCGATCATCCTCTGTAATGGTTACAAGCGGATTTTCGGTACTGTTTTCTCCCAAGAAGTAATACAGTGCGCTCCAGAAAAATTCAGGATCGGTGGAATCGTAGGCTGTATTGTTTTCCAGCATACACCGCAGCAGTGCATCTATGGGCTTATCCATAGAGGTCATATCCTCGGGCAGTACCCCTTCTGCTTGCGCTTGCTCAGGCTGCGGTGCGTCTGCTTTTTTTCCGCAGGCTGTCGCCCCAATTAGTAACAGAGCAGTCATAAAATATATTATGTATTTTTTCATATATAGTCCTCCTTGTGCTGATAGCGTGCTCCTTTATTATATATAGTATATTCCTATATTATAAATGAAAGATGACAAAAGTCTTTCAACTTTATAAATTTTTTTTGCAAGTCTTTTAAAGTTGTTCATAGAATAGGATAGGGAGAAACTCTTTACCCTTTCGAAAAAAAATGGTATACTATCAAAACAATGCTGTCAAAAGCATGAGTGCAAGGCAGATTGTGGCTTCCTATCGGTGAATATACGAGGAAAGGACGGTAAATTCAATTGAAGCGCCAGAACCGCAGATAGGGCGGTTGACGAGGTAGAAGTGATCGAAGTTTTCGGCGGATGCTTCTCGCCCATTCGTTCAGGGACGCAGGTTTTTCCACAAAAAGGAGAAGAAAATTCTCCTGACAAAGGGAAAGGCAACGGACGAATAAAAAAGTGAAGGAGAACTAAAATTATGTGTGGAATTGTTGGATATATTGGTAATGAGGAGGCAGTACCCGTTCTATTGAACGGTCTTGCCAAATTGGAATACCGTGGCTATGATTCGGCAGGCATTTCTGTATACAATGATGGAATATATACAATCAAGGCAAAAGGACGGCTGAAAACGCTGTCAGACAAAATTGAAGAAGAGGGTGCCGTATCCTCCCATATGGGGATTGGGCATACCAGATGGGCAACCCATGGCGCACCCAGTGACCGAAACAGTCATCCCCACAACAGCCAAAGCGGAAAAATTTCAGTGGTTCACAATGGGATCATTGAAAATTACATGGAGCTTAAGGCTTTTTTGGAGAAAAATGGATACCTCTTTGTATCTGAAACAGATACGGAAGTGGTTTCTCAGCTGTTTGATTTTTATTATGATGGCGATCCCATCGCTACACTGCAAAAAGTCATTGGTAAAATTCGTGGTGCCTATGCATTGGGCATTATGTGCAGCGACCACCCCGATAGTCTGATTGCCGTGCGCAAGGACAGTCCTCTTTTGGTTGGGTTAAGCAAGGATGGCAACTATATTGCCTCCGATATTCCTGCTTTACTGGAGTATACAAGGGATTATTATTTATTGGAGGATAACGAGATTGTATTTCTTACAAAGGATGGGGTTACCCTTTACGATTTGGACGGAAACCAAATTCAAAAGGATATTTTTCATGTAACATGGGATATTGATGCGGCGGAAAAAGGCGGCTACGATTATTTTATGATGAAGGAAATGATGGAGCAGCCCGAAGCATTAAGAAAAACACTGCTTCCCAGAATGACAGAAGAGGGCATCAATTTGGAAACCCTCTCTTTAACCGAAGAGGAAATTAAGAATTTTAACCGCATTCACATTGTTGCCTGCGGCAGTGCTTGGCACGCAGGAATTGTGGGCAGGTACGTCATGGAGGAGGTAAGCAGAATTCCCGTAGAGGTGGATATTGCCTCAGAATTCCGTTACCGCAACCCTATTTTGAATCAAAACGACCTTTGTATTATTATTAGTCAGTCGGGAGAAACGGCGGACACCTTGGCGGCTTTAAGGGAAGCAAAAAATCAGGGCGTTAAGGTGCTTTCCATTGTCAATGTTGTAGGCAGCTCCATCGCAAGGGAAAGCGATGATGTGCTTTACACCTGGGCAGGGCCTGAAATTGCCGTGGCAACCACAAAGGGCTATACAACACAGCTGTCTATGCTGTATTTGGTGGCACTTCATTTTGCCAAGGTTCGTGGCACCATTGGGGAAGAACGCTTGCAGGAATATTTGCAAGAATTGCGTCAGCTGCCCGAAAAGACTGAGAAGGTTTTAAAGCAGGACGGAGAAATGGCAGAGCTTGCGAAAAAATACGCTCATAGTGAGGATGTATTTATTATTGGTCGTGGGCTTGACTATGCCGCTGCCATGGAAGCTTCCTTGAAATTGAAGGAAATCTCTTATATTCATAGCGAAGCCTATGCGGCAGGAGAGCTGAAGCATGGGACCATTTCCTTGATTGAGGAGGGAACCTTGGTGATTGCCATTGCAACCCAGGAAAGGCTGTTTGAAAAGCTGGTAAGCAATGTAAAAGAGGTAAAGGCAAGAGGTGCTAAGGTGATTGCCATTGCAACAGAGGGCAGTCATACGATGGAAGAGGTTGCGGATGAGGTGATTTATTTGCCCAAAGCAGCCGAAATTTTTACAAGCTCTTACAATGTTTTGCCGATGCAGCTTTTTGCTTACCACACAGCGGTGGAACGTGGCTGTGATGTAGATAAACCGAGAAACTTAGCAAAATCAGTTACAGTTGAATAATTTTGAAAACCCTTCATGAAATTCATGGAGGGTTTTTTTGGAAATTTATCATTACATTGCATTTACCGGTTTGATAAAAGAATAAGAGTAATATATTTTTGTAAAATTTTACAATAAATTCCTTTTTTTATATTGACAAATAAGTGTATGATAGCTATAATACACTTAAGGTGTACTACAGACGTAATACACTTGAGGAGGGATCGTATGTTGGATTTTACAAAACTGGTTTTAAATTCGGTTGAGCCAGTTTATGCGCAAATCAATCAATTTGTCAAAAGGCAGATTTTTTTGGGGAAAGCAAAAAAAGGGGATCCTTTGCCATCAAGACGAGAGCTGGCAACACAATTAAAAATTAACCCAAATACTGCGCAAAAGGCGTTTCGTGTCTTGGAGGATGCAGGTTTGGTTTTGACACCCAAAAACACCGTTAGCATCTTATATTTTGATGAGGAAATGCTGCTGGAAATACAACGAGAAATGACGGCAGACATTGTGGCAGAGTTTGTAAAGAAATTAAAGGAAAATAAATTATCTCTTGCAGAAGTGATGGGCTTATTGCAGCAGGAGTGGGAGAAGGAGGAAGGGAATGAAAAATACATTAAAGCTTAGCAATTACTTGTTTGAATGGTTTTTTCATAAATATGAGCGGTATATATTGGGGTTTTCTTTAGGGGTTGGAGTCATTTTGCTATTTGTAGTGAGCAGCTTAAATGGCGGAGATTTGTATGAGCATTATGGGATTGAATTCCGTACCTATGATTTAGTGGTGGATTATTGCGGTGCGGGGATTGTTTTTTTTCTTGGTTTAATTATTTTGTTTGCCTGCATTTTTATTCAGACAAATAGCTTTTATACCAATGGAAAAGGGATGTATTCCATCTTTACGTTACCTATGAAAAGGGGCGGGGTTTTTTTCTCCTTCTTTTTATCGGCGACGGCTGCCGTATTATTATATTTTGCGGTTTGGCTGATTATTATGGTGTTATTCTATTTTCCAATAACGGGGATGTACGAAAAGGCGGCAGCAAAAGCGGTTTTATATATCTCGGAGGAAGTAACCCTTAAGAATTTGGACGTTTCCCTTACCAATGGCTTGTTTTTAGCATTCCACAGAAGTATTTTTTTATCTGCCGCTTTTCCTGTTTCATGGATTCAGGCGTTGGCTTTAGGCGGGGGAATGTTCCTGTCAATCACAGCCATTGTTTTTGCAGGGCTGTATAATGAGTATATTTTCGTTCGGGTAGGGTTGTTTTTGGTTGTACTGGGCGGATTTTGTGCGGCATTTTATCGTGTATGGATTTTCTTTGAAAGTTTATTTTTCTATACCATAAAACCTGTAATGCCTGAAAGCTTATTTTTTAGTGTAATTGCAATGCTCCTTGCCGTGCTATTATTTTTAGCAGCACGAAACAAATTAAAGCGGAGAAAAGACATATAAGGAGGGATGGATATGAAAAATAAAACCATTTGGGCGATTGCCTTGTCCATCTTGATTTTTACGGTTTTTATGGGAACGATGGACCGATTGAAGGATAATGGGACTTTTGGTATAAAGGATATAGAGGGACAGCGAGAATACTTAAATCTTTTTCCTATAGAAGGCGTTGCAGGAGATGGTACAGAGGGAATCATTTTTCGTTTGGAGGAAGGGGAGATTTCCACCAAGTTTTACCCCTTTAGCGTAGAGCAGATTCAAAATATATTTTTGGCACAAAGAGAAGGCATAACGGGGATTGAGAAATACAGCTACGATTATTATAATCAGGGTTTTTATAATGGGGATTTTCCTGAAGATGTATATGCTAGTACGGATTCGGCACCTTCCAAGGACGCAAAAATGCAGCATACGGACAGCATTCATGAAGCAGTTTTCGAAGATGAGTATTTAAAAGTTTCAGATTTTATCGGGGGCGAAACCGTTTTTTCAGATAAGGTTGATGTTTATCTAAACCTTTCGGAAATAGATGGTGACCGTGAGGCAAGGGTGAGAACGGGAATGACCTTGCAGGATAAAACGTATTACTTTACGAGAGGGGATTATACAGAGGGAACGGGTTCATACCGTCAGTCTTCTTTTTCTGATATGCAAATAGACGCATTTTGTATAGAAATTGGAGGTGCCTATTATTGCATAGCAATTCCTACCAAGGAATGCCAAGGAGAAACATCTCTTTTTCGCATTCAGAAAGAGGGGATGCAGGTTACTTTGGTACCACCTGATGAGGAGCTATATCAGCAGAAGGAATATGGGGATGCTGAGGTTGTGCGGTCATTTCCAGTGGATCAGGATAACCGTGTGCTTAGAATGTTTGCAATCGGTGATGATTCGATTGGGATATTCAGAGTCGAAAAGGAAAGCTTATTTTTTGAAATTTATGATGCAGAAGGCAATATGACTGCCCAGAATTTGGTTACCAAAGAACCAAACCGAGAGATAGACGAAATAGAGGTTGAGGTTACTGTTTGGGACGAAGGAGGTGTATCCGTTTGCTTTAAAATGTATGATGTTGATAAGCAGGATGATGAATCTGAAGTTTGGGAAGATGTAGCCAATGGGCTGTATCAAATAGATGATAAGGGCTTAAAAAGAATGGAAGCTTATGATGTAGAAAGCGGGAAATTACTTTCGGTATGCAGGAATAATTTGGTTTTGGATGTATCCATAGAGTATGATGAAAAAATACAAGTTCCCTACTATTATGGGTATCAGGTTTATCTTACCGTAATGAATGGTGATACAGGAAAGGTTTTGTATCATGGAATGTTTGAAACGGATTATGAAGAGGATCTCAACAAACTCTTTTCTACATATAATATTGCAAAAAAAGCACCTTATCTGGAAGAAGCTATGAAAACGTATTATTCTGGTGATATGATTGGTCAAAGGCAGCGGGAAATTTATGATGTTGCACCCATAAATGGAAAGGTGGAAGAAATATGGTGGAGATAGAAAATTTATATTTTACCTATTTAAACTATCAAACGGTTTTGGAGAATATCACCTTTTCGGTTCCGACAGGGCAGATTGTAGCCATATTGGGCGCAAACGGTGCTGGTAAAACCACACTTTTAAAGCTGATTGCAGGGTTATTGCTACCCGACGGGAAGGTGCAGGTGAAAATTGACGGAAAAACACCCCTCCAAAGCGCTGGAAAAATTGCTTTTCTCAGTGAGGCTGGAACATACTTTAACGATTTAACACCCAAGGTTTACGGTGATTTTTTGCAGGATTTTTTCCCTTCCTTTGACAGGCCGTATTTTAATATGCTTTTGGATTTTTTCAAGCTGGAGGAACGTCCCATTAAAAAAATGTCAAAGGGGCAAAAGGCAAAGGTGGAGATTGCGTCAGGTATGGCAAAACGAACCCCTTACATCATCATGGATGAGCCATTTGTGGGGAAGGATATGTTCACCCGTCAGGATTTTATGCAGGCTTTGTCAGGAACGCTGACAGGGAAGGAAACGATTTTTATTACAACCCATGAAATCAGGGAAATAGAAAATTTTGTGGATCGTGTTATCATTTTAAAGGAGAATCGTATTGCCATAGATATTTCTTTGGATGCACTGCGGCAGGAGGGGAAAACAATTCAAGAGCTTATGAAAGAAACCATCGGCTATCAGGAAAACAGTTTTTATTCCCTTTTAGATCAAACGGAGTAGGATAAAAAAAACTTCTATTTTAAGGCATAACTTTTTTGACACACAACAGCCTGTCGGTTTTCTGACCGATGGGCTTATTTTTTTTACAGCAAGGCTTTATGGGATGCTTTACGTGAGAAAAATTACGCATAAAGGCAGGGCTGTGCCTGCTTGGGAGGGGCTCATCAAAATTGACATCAGTAGGGCGGTGTGCTATACTTTCACGAGAATTACAGTCCTGATTAATCTTTGGATAGAGGTATGATGATGACGCTAGATGAATTGCCGATTGGCATAGAAGCAGTAATAATGCAGGTTGGCGGCGAGGGTGTTTTACGCTGTCGCCTTTTGGATATGGGGCTAATTCCCAAAACAAAAATTATGGTTACAAAAGTTGCGCCCATGGGCGATCCCATAGAGCTGCGCTTAAGAGGGTATACCCTTACCATTCGAATTGAGGATGCACGCAGTATTCAAGTGGTTGAGGGGGCGGCAAAATGATATTTGCTTTGGCCGGAAATCAAAATTGTGGAAAAACAACGCTGTTTAATCAGCTGACGGGGTCCAATCAGCACGTGGGAAACTTTCCAGGTGTAACTGTTGACCAGAAAATAGGCGAAATTAGAGGGCAAAAGGACTGCAAGGTGGTAGATTTACCGGGCATTTATTCCATTCGTCCCTATACGAACGAGGAAATAGTCACCCGAGATTTTATTTTAAATGAGAAGCCCGATGGAATCATTAACATAGTTGATGCTACGAATATTGAAAGAAATTTATATTTAACACTGCAATTATTGGAAATGAGAATTCCCATGGTTTTGGCGTTGAATATGATGGATGAAGTGCGTAACAACGGCGGCACCATAAATGTTGAAAAAATGTCCGAAGAATTGGGCATTCCTGTCATTCCCATTAGTGCGTCTAAAAATGAGGGGATTGAGGAGCTGCTTCATTGCGCATTGAAAGAAACGAGGCAAAAAAAGCTGCCGCAGCGATTGGATTTTTGTCCGCAGGGGCCTGTGCATCGCTGCATTCATTCCGTTTGCCATCAGCTGGAGGATCATGCGGAAAATGCAGGGCTTCCTTTGCGTTTCAGTGCAACAAAGGTGATTGAAAAGGATGGGGATATTATCCAAAGGCTGAGGATCAGCCAAAACGAATTGGAGCTGATTGAGCATAGTATCATTGAAATGGAAACAGAGCTTTCCATGGATCGGAATTCAGCTTTGGCAGATATGCGTTATGCCTTTATTGAAAAGGTTTGTGCGGCTACGGTTATCAAATGCCACGAAAGCAAAGAGCATATCCGCAGCGTTCGCATCGACAATCTGTTAACCCATAAATATTTGGCAATTCCAATTTTCATTGGGATGATGTTCATGATTTTTTTCTTAACTTTTCATGTTTTCGGAGCAGTTTTGAGTGATTGGTTATCTGTTTTGATTGATGGGATTACAGCTTGGGTTGACCATGGGCTTACGGTTTATGGAATAAATCCTGTAGTACATAGCCTGGTCATTGATGGTATTTTTGCGGGGGTTGGCAGTGTTTTAAGCTTCTTGCCGATTATTGTGGTATTATTTTTCTTTCTCTCTATTTTGGAGGATACAGGGTATATGGCGAGGGTTGCGTTTGTAATGGACAAGCTTCTCAGAAAAATCGGGCTTTCCGGTCGAAGCGTGGTTCCATTATTAATTGGCTTTGGCTGTACAGTGCCTGCGGTAATGGCAACAAGAACGCTTTCCTCAGAACGGGACAGAAAAATGACTATGATGCTGACACCGTTTATGAGCTGTTCTGCAAAAATACCGATCTATGCAGTTTTTACAGCGGCTTTTTTCCCAAAGTATGCGGCTTGGGTTATGATGGGATTGTATTTTACGGGCATTCTCATCGGGATTCTTGTTGCGCTCTTGTTTGGAAAAACGGTGTTTCATGGAAAACCGATTCCTTTTGTTATGGAATTGCCGAATTATCGTTTTCCGTCTTTCAAAAGCGTATTATTGCTTATGTGGGATAAGGCAAGAGATTTCTTGCAGAAGGCTTTTACTGTTATTTTCGTGGCGACCATTATTATTTGGTTTTTGCAAAGCTTTGACAACCATCTCAATATTGTGACAGACAGTGCAGACAGCCTTCTGGCGATGATTGGACAGATTTTAGCACCGCTGTTTGTTCCCCTTGGCTTTACGGACTGGAGAATTCCAACTGCCTTGATTACAGGTTTTACAGCAAAAGAAGCCGTGATCAGCACGATGAGTGTTTTGCTTGGAACAAATGCGGCACAGCTCCACCAGGCATTGGGAGATTTATTTACGGCCCGTTCTGCCATTAGTTTTCTGGTATTTACATTATTATACACACCTTGTGTGGCGGCAATTGCGGCAGTGAAAAGAGAGTTGAATTCAGGGTTTTTAGCCTTAGTCGTTGTAGTATTGCAATGTAGTGTTGCATGGATTGTTGCTTTCGGGGTATACCAAATATTACAACTGTTTGTCTAAGGGGATGAAGCCATGGATATTTTGGATTATATTATTTTAGGCATTCTTGCAATCGGCATAATCGGTGCGGTTCGGCATATCAGAAAAAAAGGGGGCTGCTGCGGCTGTTCCAGAAATTGCAGGGATTGTAAAAAAGAAAGAAAAAAATAAGGTGTACCCCTAGGGGTACACCTTATTTTTACTTCATATCTTTTTTAATAAGTAAACAACTGTGTCCACGCATTGCCATCAACACCAACGCCAATATACTTAAAATTACCATTTAAAATATTTGCTCTATGTCCTTCGGAGTTCATCCAATCATTCATAACCTGTTCGGGTGTTTTTTGTCCAAGTGCAATGTTTTCGCCCGCACCTCTATAAGCTGCGCCTGCTTCATCAAGAGCGGTAAAGCAGCTTCTGCCATCAGGTCTTGTGTGAGAAAAGCTTGTTTGAATTTCCTTTGCACGAACCTGTGCAGCTTCTGTAACATCCGTGTCTATCTGCAATGCGCTTAAACCGGCCTTTGCTCTTTCTGCATTTACAAGATCAACTACTTTTTGTGCATATGCAGAGATAGAGGAAGAGGTTTCTTCGGCGCCACTATTGCTAGAGCCGCTGTTTGCAGAACCGCTGTTTGCAGAACCGTTATTGGTAGAACCGCTGTTGCTAGAACCGCTGTTTGCAGAACCGCTGTTGTTAGAGCCGCTGTTCGCAGAATTGTCATCCACGGTGCAGTCGGAACCTGTGCAGTCGGAACCTGTGCAATCGGAACCTGTGCAGTCGGAACCTGTGCAGTCAGTGCCTGTGCAATCGGAACCTGTGCAATCGGAACCTGTGCAATCAGAACCTGTGCAGTCAGTGCCTGTGCAGTCGGAGCCTGTGCAATCATTGCCAGTGCAAGTATCGTTAGAATCCAAATTCAAATCACATTTGAAATTGGGAACAAGTTTGGACGCTTTTAAAGTGCTGATATTTTTTCCTTTTAAAATGGATTCGATATCAATCGATTTTAAGCAATTTGCTCTGATACTTCCGCTGTTTTCACAGCTTTTTAAAGTGCAGTTGGTTAATGTTGCAACTTTTTGGCATTTTAAAGCCAGGGAAGTTGCATTCGTGCAAAGTGGTGCAGCCATCGCCTGTGCTGACATGGTTAATACTGCAACAGAAACGGCAGCGGCTAATCTGAATTTTTTCATTTTAGTTCCTCCTTTTGAATAAAAAACAATGTAATTATTTCCAAATTGTTATGTAATTGTTACGAAAATGTTACATACACATACTACCATACCCTTTTGGAAAATAAAAGAGGAAACGAATGGCAATTTTTTAGCGAAAAGTGTTTCGAATAAATGCAGGTGATGACTGAATACAAAGTACAATCAGTACCGTTTTCTTCGACAATGAAAAAAATAATTCATTTTTCTTGCTTCATGCTTGTGAATGATTACGGGCAAGGTGACGCTTTCGCTTCCATACTTCCTTTTAAAGCTTCTCCTTTACAAAGGATAAAATCCTTAAAGAAGCTTTTTGAACCATCATTTCATAAAAGCAAAAAACGTATGAAAAAGGGGAAGCAGAAAACGAAAATTAGTTCTTGACAAAACATATAAAAATACGGTATCATATCAATGCAATTGTGTATGCGCGAGTGGCTCAGTGGTAGAGCATCGCCTTGCCAAGGCGAGGGTCGCGAGTTCGAATCTCGTCTCGCGCTGTTTCAATCGGTTTTGATTATTCAAGACCGATTTTTTTATTTCTGTTTTACTTTTATTTGTTATATTATTTTGCGCATTCCTATAAAAAATGTTACCATAGTAAAAGAAAGAACACGGGAAAAAATGGTGTTTGTGAATATCTGCTATAGCAAATAAAAACGGAAACAACAGGGGGAAATAGCATGAAGCGTTGTAATCCCATTTCTTGCAACACGGCCTGTACCTTTGTAAAGGGGCAATTTCCCTATCATTGGGATTTGAATGTTTACAGAGGCTGTATTCATGACTGCAAATATTGCTATGCCCGTTATTCCCATAGATATTTGCAGGAAAAGGGAGCGTTTGAGGATGATATTTTTGTGAAAACAAACATTGCGGAGGCTTTGGAATGGCAGCTGAGAAGCCCAAAATGGGACAAAAGTGTCATTAATTTAGGCGGAGTTACAGATAATTATCAAGCCGCCGAAGCGATTGAGGAGCAAATGCCAGCAATATTGCGTCTGATGATTCGCTACAATAACCCAATTATTGTTTCAACAAAATCCGATTTGATTTTGCGTGATTTTGATTTGCTAGAGGAACTTTCGCAAAAGACATATGTAAATATTGCTTCTACCATTACCACAGCCGATGAAGCTTTGCAAAGAAAGCTGGAGCCTGCTGCGGTCAGCCCGAAGCGGCGGTTTATGATGCTGAAGGAGTTTCGGAAAACAAAAGCCTCTACGGCGGTGCATATGATGCCGCTGCTGCCTTACCTTACCGATGGAGAGGAAAACCTGAATGCTGTTTTTTCTCAGGCAAAGGATGCGGGGGTGGATTATTTGCTGACAGGGCTTTTGTATCTAAGGGGAGAAACAAAGCAGGTGTTTTATCATTTTTTGGAGAAGGAATACCCACATTTATTGGCGGAATATCATAAGCTTTATCGAAATGCAGGCTTAAAGGAATATAGAAGACCTTTATACGAAAAATTGGGCAAAATACGAGAGAAATATCAGGTTTCAGCTGACTACAAGGGAAGGCTGAATCGAGAGGTTTATCGGAAAAATGAGCCTGTACAGCTTACTCTTTTTGACTAGAGAGCAGGAAAATCGAAAGTCAAAACTGTGATTCCACCCACATCTGCGTTTTTAAAAAGCAAACAAAACTTTTATAATAGGTAATTTACTATTATTGTTTTCCGCAAAAATGAATATTTTTGTATATAAAGTTTCGCTCAAGTCTTTTTAAAACTGCACCCCCAAGACAGGGCGGCTGCAAACTTGCAGTTTTTGCAGAGCAAAAGGGCTTGACCCGCTTGCAGGGTTCGGGACAGAGTTCTGAGAACCTAGTCCTAAGAACTTGCACTCTTTTTGATACATAAGAAAGGAGGGATTTCATGATTATCGGTAGCTGTGAAGTGACGCTTTATGCCGAATGGGTAACATCTTTAAAGGAAAAACGGATGGTGGTCAAGAGTCTTGTGGATAAAACCAGACATAAATTCAATGTTTCTGTTGCGGAGGTGGATTGTCAGGATGTGCATAAAACCATAGTAATCGGTTTTGTCTGCGTAACCAACGAAAAACGACAAGCTGACAGTATCATACAGCATATCCTGCGCTTTATGGAGCAAAACACAGAGGCGGAGATGATTTCAACGGAAATTGAAGTGTTTTAGGGAGGTTTTTTGGCTGAAGCAGTGGTTTTTTTTATATTTTGCAGTAGATTTTCAAAATACCGTGTGTTATAATAACCTTTGATTGTTCAGTTTTTGGAACTGATATTTTGATGACGATAGTTTGATAAAAGAGAAAGTTTGGTTATCAAAGAAACAAATTTTTAAGGAGGAGCTTCTACATGAACACAACATTGTTGAGCAAGGAAAAAACAGAAGTAAAGTTTTCTTTTGAAGTAAATGCCGAAGTATTAGAAAAAGGAATGGCTTTTGCTTATAATAAGCATAAAAATCAGATGTCAATCCCCGGTTTTAGAAAGGGGAAGGTTCCCAGAAAGTTAATTGAAGCACAGTATGGCGAAGGTTTCTTCTACGAAGATGCAGTAAACCATATTTTCCCTGAGGTATATATGGAGGCTGTCAAGGAATTGGCTTTGGACGTGGTTTCCACCCCTTCCTTGGATGTTGAATATATTGGGTCTGACAAGGGCGCAAAATTTATCATTGAAGTTACGGTAAAGCCTGAAGTGAAATTGGGACAGTATAAAGGCCTTTCCACTGAAAAGGTTGTATCCGAAGTGGCTGAGGACGAAGTGTTGGCTGAATTGAAAAAGGTTCAGGCAAAAAATGCAAGAACCGTAGAGGTTACTGACAGAGCTGCCGAAATGGGCGACGCTGTAAAGATGAGCTACGAAGGTTCTGTTGACGGTGTTCCTTTTGAAGGCGGCAAATCTGATGAGCACACCTTGGAATTGGGCAGCGGTATGTTCATTCCCGGCTTTGAAGAACAGCTTCTGGGCCATTCTGTAGGCGAAAAATTTGATATTAGCGTAAAATTCCCCGAACAGTATCATTCAGAGGAATTAGCGGGCAAGGATGCGATTTTTGCAATTGAAATCAAAGGCATTACAAAGAAAGAACTGCCTGAATTGGATGATGCTTTCGCAGAGGATGTTTCCGAATTTTCCACTTTGGATGAATATAAAGCAAGCATTCTGGAAAAGCTTGCAAAGGAGAAAGAAGAAAAGGCAAAACAGGTTCAGAGTGACAAACTTCTGGATGCTGCAGCTGCAACTTGTGAAATGGAAGTTCCTCAGATTATGTATGATAACAAAATCAACAGCATGATGAAGGAATTTGAAGATAATATTGTTCGTCAGGGTTTATCCTTAGACATTTATTGCCAGTATATGAGCACCACTCCTGAAGAAATGAAAGAAAACTTCAAGGAAACCAGTGTAAAGAGTGTTGACGCAAGATTGATGCTGGAAGCCATTGCAGCGGCAGAAAACCTGACAATTTCTAAGGAAGAGCTGGAAGCTGAAATTTGCAGATATGGTGAAAGTTATGGTATTGATGGAAAAACCATGCTGGATATGATTAAAGATGAAGATAAAGAAGCACTCGAACAGGATATGCTTGTAAGAGCAGCGATGAAGCTGATCGAAGATACAGCCATTTTAACAGATTCTAAGGCTGAATAAGACCATCCGATTAGGCACAGGATTCCTGTGCCTAATTAAACTTTATAGAGTTTTGGTATTTCAAAGAATTAAAAAAATTGGGAATGGAGGAAGTTCATATGAGTTTAGTACCTATGGTAGTCGAGCAAACAAACCGTGGAGAGCGTTCTTATGATATTTATTCCAGACTGCTGAAAGACAGAATTATTTTTCTGGGCGAAGAAGTAAATGAGGTTACTGCAAGCCTTGTTGTGGCTCAGCTGTTATTTTTAGCGGCGGAAGACCCGGATAAGGATATCAGCCTTTATATCAATAGCCCCGGCGGCGTTGTTACCGCAGGCCTTGCTATTTATGATACAATGCAGTATATTAAGCCGGATGTATCAACAATCTGCATTGGTATGGCAGCCAGTATGGGAGCTTTTCTTTTGTCGGGCGGAACAAAGGGCAAAAGATATGCATTGCCTAATGCCGAGGTTATGATTCACCAACCAAGCGGCGGAGCAAGAGGACAGGCAACGGATATTTTTATTCATGCCGAGAATATTTTGCGCACCAAAAAGAGATTAAATCAAATTATGGCAGAAAATACAGGTAAGCCTGTTGAGGTAATTGAAAGAGATACTGAGAGAGATAACTTTATGACGGCTGAGGAAGCAAAGGCTTATGGCCTTATTGATGATGTTATCACAAAACCTCAGACAAAGGAGTGAGGCTGAATATGGCAGGAAAAACAGAAGATACGAACAAATTGCGTTGTTCCTTCTGCGGGAAGACTCAGGATCAGGTGAAGAAACTGATTGCCGGGCCGAATGTATATATTTGCGATGAATGTATCGATCTTTGTGCCGAAATTATTGATGAAGAATATGATGTTTTAGCAAATAAGGAAGATAGTTTTAGCGTACCCAAGCCAAAAGAGATCAAAGAAACGCTGGATCAATATGTCATTGGTCAGGATAAAGCAAAGCAGGCGTTATCAGTAGCGGTTTATAACCACTACAAGCGTATTTATATGGATGCCAAGGCGGAAGATGTAGAGCTTCAAAAAAGCAATATTCTTTTGGCAGGCCCTACGGGTACGGGAAAAACTTTGCTTGCCCAAACTTTGGCGAAGGTGCTGAACGTTCCTTTTGCGATTGCGGATGCAACCTCTTTAACAGAAGCGGGATATGTAGGCGAGGATGTTGAAAACATCCTGTTGAAGCTGATTCAAGCGGCAGACTACGATATTGAACGTGCGGAAAGAGGAATTATTTATATTGATGAAATTGATAAAATCACAAAAAAATCTGAAAATGTATCAATTACCAGAGATGTTAGTGGTGAGGGCGTACAGCAGGCATTACTGAAAATACTGGAAGGCACAACGGCAAGTGTACCGCCTCAAGGCGGAAGAAAACATCCCCATCAGGAATTTATTCAGATTGACACAACAAATATTTTATTCATTTGCGGCGGTGCGTTCGGCGGTATCGAAAAAATCATCGAAAACCGTATGGGGCATAAGGTAATCGGCTTTGGTGCTGAGGTGCATAGCAGATTAAACAAGACAGAGGATGAGATTCTTCGCTCCCTAATGCCGCAGGATTTATTGAAATACGGCCTTATCCCTGAATTTATCGGGCGTTTGCCAGTAGTGGTAACGCTGGATAATTTAGACGAGGAAGCCTTGGTTCATATTTTGACCGAGCCAAAGAATGCGCTGACAAAGCAATATGAATATTTATTTGCTTTGGATGATGTCATTTTGGAGTTTGAACAGGATGCCCTGGCTACCATTGCGAAAAAAGCAATGGAAAGAGCAACCGGTGCCAGAGGCTTGCGTGCAATTATGGAGGAATTCATTAATCCGATTATGTATGAAATTCCAGCAGAAACAACGATAGAAAAATGCATTATTACCCAAGGCGTTGTTGAAGGAAACGAAGAACCAAAGTATATTCACAACGAAAATAGGGAACCTTTGCAGCGTATGCGCAGACGCAAGCATACAAGAAAGGTTCATGCCTCCTGAAAGAAGCAGTGCATGAATAAAATGAATGAAACGAACCCTCTATGATCAAACTATCATAGAGGGTTTTTTATAGAATAACCTTTGAAAGCTAGGTGCAAAGACAGCATTCCATTGTTTTAGATCCAAAATGGAAATGAGTTCTTTATAAAAAACGACAGAAAAAAATCAAAATAGTCTTTTTTGTGTGGAAGAATGTTTATAAAAGGCGGAATGGATGGCAATTATCACAAAATTTTAAAATAAGAAAAAAATCTGTGGAAATGAGTTGACGTTCGAAAAAAGTAAACTTATAATAAATCTGTATTCCGTATATAGACAAAAATAAACATATGTACATACAATAAAGACACAGGAGTGAGCTAATCATGTTATCTTTCGAAATGATTCAAGATGCCAAAAAGGTTTTGAACGGTGTGGCAACAGAAACACCTTTGTTTCAGTCTAAATTTATTAATCCCGATGCCGATGTTTATATTAAGTGCGAAAATATGCAGGTTACGGGCTCTTTCAAGCTAAGAGGGGCCTATTACAAAACTGCAAATTTGACCACAGAGGAAGCAAAGCATGGGGTAGTAGCTTGTTCTGCAGGCAATCATGCCCAGGGCGTTGCATTGGCTGCCCAAAAAAAAGGAATCTCCGCAGTGATTTGTATGCCCGCAGGTGCACCACTTGCGAAGGTTGAGGCAACAAAAAGTTACGGCGCAGAGGTTGTATTGGTTCCCGGGGTTTATGATGATGCAGCGGCAAAAGCAGCAGAGCTTAAAAAGGAAAAAGGGTACACCTTTTTGCATCCTTTTAATGACGAATATGTCATGGCAGGACAGGGAACGGTTGGTCTTGAAATTATGGAGCGCTTAGATGATGCAGAGATTGTGCTGGTTCCCATTGGCGGCGGCGGATTGATTAGCGGCGTTGCTTGTGCAATTAAGTCTTTAAAGCCGAACTGTAAGGTTTATGGTGTGCAGGCAGAAGGGGCACCCTCTATGTATAATTCTTTCCGTGATGGGAAAATTGAAACACTGTCAGAGGTAAGCACGGTTGCCGATGGTATTGCCGTAAAGCAGCCCGGAGATAAAACCTTTGAAATGTGCCAAAAATATGTGGATGGGATTGTGACTGTTTCGGAAGAAGAAATTGCTTCCGCAATTCTTTTGCTTTTGGAGAAGCACAAAATGGTAGCAGAGGGTGCAGGTGCGGTTTCTGTTGCGGCCGCAATGTATAACAAAGTGGATATGAAGGGGAAAAAGACGGTTTGCCTTATTTCCGGCGGCAATGTTGATATTAATATTTTAGACCGTATTATTGATAAAGGCTTACAGGTAAATGGTCGTTTGACAAAATTTTCCGTTACCATGATAGATAAACCCGGTCAGCTTATCCAGCTGCTTCAAGTAATTGCCGAGGCCGGTGCAAATGTTTTTAATATCAACCATGATCGTATGGTACGCAATATTGCCATTGGAAAATGTGTGGTTGATGTGACAGTAGAAACAAGAAACAAGAACCATAGCGAAGAATTGATTACACTACTTGTTTCAAAGGGCTATGATGTAAAGTAAGAACGTTGTATTAAGCAGTATAAGTCGAATCTTTTGAAGGAAGGGCAAGAAATTTTGCTTTTCAAAAAGTTTTAAATAGATCAGCACCTAAACATCCTTTTGTTTCGTTAAAAGGATGTTTTTTTGTTGCACACAAAAGGTGTAAGCACTATACTATATGTTATCTTGGTTATGGGGGGAATGGCATGGAAGGGAAGAAGCTGGGTATTTTCATTACCTTAAGCGGCGGAATTTGCTGGGGGATTTCGGGCTGTTTCGGGCAATATTTATTTTCTGAAAAGGGGATAACCGCAGAGTGGCTGGTTACGATACGTCTGATTTATGCGGGGATTTTACTGATATTAATAGGGTTGGTGCTACAAAAAGGAAAAATGTGGGAAGTTTTTAAAAACAAGGCTGACAGGAAGCAGCTTTTTATTTTTTCCTTATTAGGGATGCTCATGTGTCAATATACATATTTTGCGGCAATTCAGCATTCTAACGCAGGAACGGCAACCGTGCTGCAGTCTTTAAACCCATTGCTTATATTGGGGGTGGTCTGCGTTAAGGGAAGGCGATTTCCAAGCAAGGTCGAGCTTTGTGCCATTATTGCCGCACTTTTGGGTACGTTTTTGCTGAGCACTCATGGGGATATTCATACGATGTCGTTGACCGGGATGGCATTATTTTTGGGGCTTAGCTCCGCATTGGGTGCGGCACTTTACAATTTGCTGTCTGGCGGACTGATGCAAAAGTACGGCGTTTATGTTGTCGTTGGATTCGGTATGCTTTTTGCGGGGATAATCATGCTGGTTGCTGTTCGTCCGTGGGAGTTTGAGATTCTATGGGATGCACAGACAATTTTGGCGGTTTTAGGTGTGGTGGTGATTGGTACGGCGGTGGCTTTTTCGCTGTATTTGAAAGGTGTTACGATGGTTGGCCCATTTATGGGAAGCCTTTTAGGCAGCATAGAGCCTGTAACGGCAATCGTTGTATCGCTATTATTTCTTGGGTCTGCTTTTCACCCAATTGAATTAGTTGGATTTATTTTGATTTTAGGCACGGTGTTTGGATTGTCATTTTATTCTGGCAGGGAAGTGAAGGAGAAGGATGTGACGCAGCATGAAGCTGAGAAATTATAAAAATTCTGATGCAAAAACGATTGTTGCATGGGTAAAGGATGAGAGAACATATTACCAATGGTGCGCAGGCTTATTCGGCGCATATCCGCTTGCAGAAGAAAAAATAAACCGATATTACAGTGAGCTGCAAAAAAACCTGCTAACAAAAGTCAATACTTTATTAGCAGGTTTTTAAATTTATTTATGTTTTGTTTTTGTGTACCACAAATAGACCGGTAGTTATCC
>RZZU01000057.1 GCA_009929735.1 Clostridia bacterium
ATGGGGAAATTCAAAGGATATTGCTCCTTATATGGATGAAGATTATAGAAATAATCTCCTTCTTACAGAAACAGAAAGAATTACTATGAATAGTAGACCTAAAAATCCCAAGTATGCAAGGAATAAAAATGTTCTTGTAATTGGTGGTTCTGGTTCAGGGAAGACAAGATTCTTTGTAAAGCCTAATCTTATGCAACTCCATTCTAGCTATGTAGTAACTGATCCTAAAGGAAGTCTACTTCATGAGTGTGGCAAGATGTTAGAAATGAATGGTTACGAGATAAAAACTCTAAATACCATTAACTTTAAAAAGAGTATGAAATATAATCCCTTTGCCTATCTTAGAAGTGAAAAAGATATTTTGAAACTGGTCCAGACTATCATAGCCAATACCAAAGGAGAAGGAGAAAAGTCAGGAGAGGATTTTTGGGTGAAAGCTGAAAGGCTTTACTATACAGCCTTAATTGGCTATATCTTTTATGAAACACCAAAAGAAGAACAAAATTTTACAACCCTACTAGCCATGATAGATGCTAGTGAGGTTAGGGAGGAGGATGAGAATTTTAAAAATGCGGTAGATTATATGTTTGAAGCCTTAGAAGAAAAGAATCCAGATCATTTTGCAGTTAAGCAATATCGTAAATATAAGTTAGCAGCTGGAAAGACAGCAAAATCCATTTTAATATCCTGTGGTGCAAGGCTAGCTCCCTTTGATATTAAGGAACTTAGGGATTTAATGAGTGAGGATGAGATGGAACTAGATATTCTAGGAGACAGAAAAACTGCTCTTTTTGTAATTATTTCAGATACAGATGATACATTTAACTTTGTTGTATCACTCATGTATTCTCAGATGTTTAACCTACTCTGTGATAAGGCTGATGATGTATATGGTGGAAGGCTACCCATCCATGTTAGGTGTCTTCTAGATGAGTTTGCAAATATAGGCTTGATTCCAAAATTTGAAAAACTAATAGCTACAATAAGATCAAGGGAGATAAGTGCCTGTATCGTATTGCAGGCTCAATCCCAACTAAAGGCAATATACAAGGATAATGCAGATACCATAATAGGAAACTGTGATACAACCCTATTCTTAGGAGGCAAGGAGAATGGAACTTTAAAAGAGATTTCAGAAACATTAGGTAAGGAAACTATTGACCTATTTAATACATCGGAAACAAGGAGTAATCAAAAGTCCTTTGGTCTTAATTATCAAAAGACTGGTAAGGAGCTTATGACCAAGGATGAGCTTTTTGTAATGGATGGAAGCAAGTGTATTATGCAACTTAGAGGTGTGAGACCATTTCTATCAGAGAAGTTTGATATTACAAAACATAAGAATTATAAATTCCTAGAAGATTATGATGATAGGAACTTTTTTGATGTTGAAGAATATATGAAAAGGCAGGGTAAGGCAAGGCTAGGTAAGGAGTCTATAATAACAAGATTGTAGGTAATAATTATGAAGGTAAAAACCCAATATAGTTAATATATAAAATATATTATATAATTTATAAAAACCCTTGACAAGTTTACTTGGAAAATATACAATAAAGATGCAAAGTAAACTTGGCGAGGGAGGAAGCGAAATGGATAAAGATAGAATTTTAGAACAGGTAAGAACTGAAAATATTGATGAAGGAGTTGAACATATTAAAAATAAGGGACTAGGCATAGGTTACAAGATTTTTTTAGCACTAAGTATTATAATTATTATTTTTAATTTATTTACTGGTCAAAAAACCTATTCAGTTCAATCACTATTTTGGGGATTTATTGCTGCAGAAAACCATTCCTTATATAAATTTTCAGGAGATAAATCAAATAAATTTGGGGCTATATGTGCTGGTATTGCCTGTGTGGTATTCCTTATTAATCATATTCTTTATAGTTTGGGTTAGTAATTATGAAAAAAGAATATGAATTTAAAAATAATTTAAAAGAAATTAGGAATAAAAAAGGGCTAACCCAAACTGAATTAGCAGAAATGGTTGGAGTTTCAAGAAATACAATAAGTTCTATTGAAACAGGACAATTTAGTCCTACAGCGAGATTAGCATTAGTACTTTGTATAGCATTAGATAAAAAATTTGAAGAATTATTTTATTTTGAATAGTAATAAAGAAATCTAGTAGAAGATGATAGTCAGTAGAATCTATCATCTTTTTTCATGTCTAGAACAAGGAGATCAATATGAAAAGGATAAGAAGTCCAACTAAATAGTTTATAATAAAAATATAGAATAGATAATAGCGATTGGATAAGAAACAAGTCCAGTCGCTTTTTTTATTTCAAAAAAGAAAATAGGAGGCTAGGAATAGGATATGGCAGATTTAAAAGAAAGAGATATGAAAAATGTAACAGCTAATCTAGTGGGGGAGGTAAAAACAGCTTCCTTTGACTGGGATGGTGAAACAATAAATGTAACAAACTTTTCTCTTGTAGAAAAAAGGAATGGTAAAAGGCACTATACAAATTGTGCAGCCTATGGGGAATGGTCAGAAGTAGCAAAGAAACTAAAGCCAGGAGATCTTATCCATGTCTTTGGTTATATCAAAGAAAGAAGAAACAATGACAAGCTATATAAGAATTTTATAGTAAAGCATATGAATAAAATTGAAAAAGAAAATAAGGAGGAAAAATAATATGGCATTTTTTACAGAGGGAATAGCAGTTTTAAAGACTTTAGTTACAGCAATTGGTGCAGGTTTAGGGGCATGGGGAGTAATTAACCTTATGGAGGGTTATGGGAACGATAATCCTGGGGCAAAGTCACAAGGAATCAAGCAACTAATGGCAGGTGGAGGTATTGTTCTTATTGGAATGAAGCTTATACCATTACTTGCGAATACACTTAATTAAGAAAGAGGTAGATAAAAAATGTTTGGACTTTTCGACAAGATAACTGAATTTTTTCAGGAGATTTTTATCGGAATTATCCAAGCAAACCTTGAAGCAATGTTCTTAGATATAAATGAGAATGTAAGTCTTGTAGCTACAGAAGTCGGTAAAATACCAAGTGGTTGGAATGCAGAAGTATTTAGCTTTGTAAAGAATATTAACGACACTGTAGTTATTCCCATAGCGGGAATTATCATAACCGCCGTCTTGTGCATAGAACTCATAAACATGGTCATGGAGAAAAACAATATGCACTCTGATACAGATACATTTGATTTCTTTAAATACATTATCAAGATGTGGATAGCAGTATGGTTTGTAAGTAATGCTTTCACCTTCTCGATGGCAGTATTTGATGTATCACAGAATTTGGTAACTAAGGCGGCGGGAGTGATAAATACAAGTGCATCCCTTGATGCTCTGGATGTGGCCACAATGGTAGAACATCTAAAGGATGAGAGTTTATGGAATTTGATACTGATAGCCATGGATACTTCACTTGTGAAGCTTTCAATCCAGGTTGTATCAATCATAGTTACTGTAATAACTTACGGAAGAATGATTGAAATTTGTTTGTATAGCTCAGTATCAGCAATTCCATTTGCAACTATGGGAAATAAAGAATGGGGTCAGATTGGAACAAATTATATCAAGGGATTATTTGCACTTGGGCTTCAGGGATTGCTCTTAATGATATGCCTTGGAATATATGCGGTGCTTGTAAAGACAATTCATATAACCACAGATATTCATGCCAGCATATTCGGAGTTCTTGGATATACGGTACTTCTTGGGATTATGATGCTAAAGAGTGGAACAATTGCAAAGAGCATAATGAATGCTCATTAAAAATATAGAGGAGGAAAAGATTTGGAAATAAAAAAGGAAAAATTAATAATAGGTTTGGCACTTACAGGAATAGGTCTTCTAGTTTCTGAAATAAAAAACAGGAAGAAGTTAGGTATGCTTACTGAAAGACTTAACAATACAGAAGATTTTTTAGAAGACCTTGAGGAAAAAACATGGAGTTTAAATAGGTCTATGAAGGAAATTGCTAAGTCTCATAATAGCTTAATAAAAATGAGAATAGGGGATTATGAAGACTTTGATGAAAGATTTTACGAAATTGAAGATGAAATTGCTACTATCTACAGCCACCTTGAAGAGCTTAATAAGCTTAAGAAAAATAGAAAGGATGTGAGTAAAGATTTAGCAATACTAAATAATGACCCCAATGAATTTGGAGATAACACAGGTGAAAGTGAAGAAGAATAGAAAAGCTAAGGAAGTAGTGAGGTGATAAAGATTGGCTTATGTTCAGATACCCAAAGATTTAACCAATGTTAAAACGAAAGTAGCTTTTAATCTTACTAGAAGGCAGCTCATAGGCTTTGGAGTAGCAGGTATTATTGGTATTCCAACATATCTAAAAACAAGAAATATTCTTGGTAATGACCTAGCTGTATTTTTAATGATTATACTAACTATCCCTATTTTCTTTGTAGTTTTTTATGAGAAGGATGGGCTTACATGTGAGAAATATCTGAAATATATTTATCTCCATGAAAGGCACCAACCTAAGGTTAGGGTTAGTAAGGAGAGGTTTATAGAAATGAGGAAGGAGGAGCAAAGCATTAATGGGAAAAAATCAAATTCAGCAAAGAAATTTAGAAAAAAGAAAAAAACAGGAAGAAAAGCTTCAAAAAAAGGAAAAAGAGCTAAAAAGAGTAGCTAGGGAAACAAGAAATCTTAAGTCCAGTCATAAGAAAAGCTCTTCATTCCTTGATTTCTTAAAGAAGGACAAGAAAAGATATACCATAGAAGATACCATTCCTTATAAAAAGATGTATAGGAATGGTATTTGTTATATCGGTGAGGGAAAGTACAATAAGGTTATAAAATATGAGGATATAAATTATCAGCTTGCACTTGAGGAAGATAGGGATCTTATCTTCAATCAATTTGCAGGCTTTTTAAATTCCTTTGATTCAACAACAGAGCTTCAACTAAGCTTTGTTAACCAGGTAGGAAGAATTAAGGAAATGGAAAATGCAATTACAATACCAGATAAGGGAGATGATTTTGATGAGATAAGAAAAGAATTTAGGGGAATGCTTAAGGACCAGCTTTCAAAGGGTAATAATGGTCTTAGAAAATCAAAGTATATCGTTGTTAATACAAAATCAGAAAGCTATGACCAAGCCAAACCTGTTCTTGAGAGGATAGAGATAGATGTCCTATCAAATTTAAAAAGTATGGGTGTAAGGGCTGAAACCTTAGTAGGTCATGAAAGGCTTAAGCTACTCCATGATATGTTAAATCCTGATAATAGCTTTGATTATGATGGACAAGGACTTGAAAATAGGGACACAAGAAAGCTTATAATGCCTAGTGCATTCAAGTTCATAAGTCCTAAATATATGCAGATGGGAAATTACATCTGTGCCTTAAGTCATTTTCAGATTTTAGCAAGTGAGCTTTCAGATAGGTTTTTATCTGAAATTCTTTCTATTGAAGATAATATGTATGTAAGTCTTCATATCCATGCCATAGATCAGGTAGATGCTATTAAGATGGTAAAGAGAAAGAATACAGACCTTCAAAAGATGATGATAGAAGAACAAAAAAAGGCTGTAAGAGCTGGTTATGATATGGATATTATCCCATCAGACCTTAATGTATATGGAAG
>RZZU01000120.1 GCA_009929735.1 Clostridia bacterium
TCCTTATGAAGTATATAGCCATAGACCTTTAGGGTGGACACTCAAATTAATTTCAGCGTTGACACCTAAAGAGAAGAAGAAAACAACCGCAGAAGAACTGAACAAGTCGGAACATGTGGAGGTAAAATTATGGCAACCACCAACAAAGTCACAGGACTAGAAAAGTTCACAGAGAAACAGCTTAAGAAAGTTTGGTTAGAAATGGTTGATAGTTTCAATTCTAATCAGAACACGGTAAAGCGGAGTTATAAAAGTTCATTGGGCGGAAACTTCTCACGTTACCCTGTTAAGTTTGATACTAAGAAAATTAATAAGCAAGTAACACGTTCTTATGGTTCGCTAAAAAGTGGAAACATTGGTATTGTCAACGGTTTTAAAGCTAAAGACGAAAGTTGGAGAATGCTTAATGTTTTATTACATGACCGTAGCTTACACCAACGTTATGGACGAACGCTAGTTAGAGCAACTCACGAAATGGACGATAAAACTAAAAACATTAAGCGTAAATTAAGGAGTATAACAAATAATGGCTAAAGAAAAATACGTCATTCAGGCAGAACTGGACACTAAAGGCGTTTTAAGTGGTGCTAGGGAGGCTCAAAGAGAAATTAATAATATCGGTCGACTAGCTAAAGAAACGAACAAGAACGCTCAAATAACAGGTTCTGTGACTATGAAAGACAAAGGCATTAAAGAAACTCAAAGAGCTTTAAACCTTGCAAAACAGAACGTAGATAATTTAACAAAGGCACTTGCAAATGCTAAGATGTCAGGTGCAACACAAAAACAAGTACAGGCGTTAGAAAGCCAACTGGTTAAAGCACAAACGCAGGCGACTAGATTAAGCACAGAACTAGCCAAAGTAGGTTCGCAAGGAATTAAAAGCGGAGGACTTTCAAGCGTAGTTGAAAACGTAAAAAGTGCAGGAGGTTCGCTACTTGGAACATTCTCAAAAGTTGGTAATGTTGTTAGTGGTATTTCAGCAGGCTTGTCACTTGTTACTGGTGGAATTTCAAAAGCTACTGACTTAGTTGGTGGTTTTGCTAATA
>RZZU01000058.1 GCA_009929735.1 Clostridia bacterium
TCCAGGTTCACCAAATAAGCCTGGAAGGGCTGGCCATGTATTGGTTCCACCACCTCTGCCACCACCTACCCCACCTGCTTGGCCACCGTCACCCTGCCCAGTAACTTTATTCCCTGCTTGACCAGCAAACCCACCAGGTAAAGTTTTAGATATCAATCCTGTTAAAACTGTGGCTCCCCCCGATGCTCCAGCAGCACCCCCAATACCTATGGTGATGTTTATATTTTTGTTTAGGATGGATGGCGCTGCCACAAGGGCACTTGCTCCACCGCCACCTCCTCCGCCGCCTCCTGCATATGCAGTGGAGTGTCCATAGCCGCCTCCTCCACCTGCCCCAGCGGCATAACCAATCACAGCTTCTATTTCGTTTGGTATCTGAAATGCGGTACTCTCCGACGTTTCTAGTATAGGGGCCGTTCCAATAATCTGATAACTGAAAATATACAATGTTCCTAAAGTTTGTACTTGAACCGTATTTGTTACAGATCCTGCATCTGGAATTGTAGCCGTGATTTCCCAGGTTCCTGTATCAACTGCCACAGCATACTCTCTATATCCAGAGCTTCCTAGGGGTGTGTCCGCTGTAAATGTTACATCAAAAGAGGTGCCTAGTTCTTTATTGGTAAGATGAAAAACTTCACCTGAAATACCACACAGCAATATTTTTGCCGACAGGAGTTTATCCAACGGCATAAAATTACTTTTGCCTGCTGTGCTATTTATAATTTTATCCAAGGACTGAAAATCCCTTGTTCCCAGGGTGCTATTCAGCGCATATTTAATACCAGCCCAAAGTCCCATTACACAAACACCTCCTGAATGCTACCATCCGCTTGAAAGATTGTCTTTTTTGATATGACAACTCCTTCTGTATTGGTAAAGGTTTCTGTGATGGAACCGTCCGTATTAAAGGTTGTCACCAAAGGCTCCCCGGCACCATTCATTTCTGTAATGCTGCCATCTTCATTGAACATGGTTGTTGTCTCTTGAAACCCCTGCAAAGCCATGAAAGCCGGTCTATTTAAAGAAGTGCCTTCTCTTGTCGGGTTATCGGCTCTTTCAATGGTGGCATATTTTATACCGCCACCTTCCTCTGCGATTTTATATCTGTTTGGCTTTTCTGCTAATCTATCTTGAAAATCCCTCAATATAATCCATCTCCTTCGCCACAGTTTGCTGTACCACAATGTCTTTTTGTCTTGTGTATCTGACAAATGCTTTTTTCAATCTCAACAAATAGCCTTTCCATGTTGTTCACTGCCATATAATCCAAGCCATCCATGGTATGGGGCAAAGGAATCCCTAAATCAAAAAAACAGTTCTGACATATATGGACTTGTGAAAGGTAATATTCCATTTCCTCTAATAGAGGGATTTCCCCCTCCATATAGTTCGTGCGAAAAGTACCGACAATTGGATATCCCACCTCAATACCGATCAACCGTAGCTCTTCTGCCGCAGTACCCACACGATTTAGGTCACTGGCATTGAAGGTGCCTTTTTCATTCTGGCTAAGAACATCTCCAAGGGTTCTATCTGTTATTAGTTCTGTTGACATAACTATCGTTGTTTCTGCCATCAATCCAGCCCCCTTCCGGTAATGGTTCCTGTTAAGCCTTCAGTATCAAAAGTAAGAACATGAGTCATAACAATCACTTTACTTTTTGTAAAATCATTCTGAATCGTGAGTCCATCTGCTGCCTCAATACTCATATCACCTCGATAATCCACAGTATGTGTTAAGCGAAGGTTCTTGAAATCCATATAAGCCTGCGCCACTTCTGCCGCCTGTACTTCTGAGCATATATAATAGGAAGTAACTCCTAATTGCTGACCGTCATCTTCATCTTCTGTTACCGTTACGTCTGTCCCTTTTAAGGTGCTATTGGCGCTATCCCAGTAATAATAACGCACAGTACAAGAGGTATATCTTTCGCCCATACTGATACTTGGCTTACTCCACATATTTTCGTAATCAACATCATTGGTCATAACCTCGGGCAGTTTCCACTTCTTTAAGGAATAGCTGCCATCCCGTTCAAATTTCCAATACCCACAACAAGCGATTGCCAAATATGCCATAGCCGTATGAATGGGAATATCATCCCCTATGTACTGGTTGACCTGTATATTTTTCAGTTCTTCGTCAATCACGACAGGTTCTTGAATATTGGCAAACAGGATAGCTACTGCCTGTGCTACCGTTTGCAGCCCTCTCTCTTCATTTTTATAATTCCCTAATTCAAAGGCGATGGACGGCCTGCAATATACCTTGGCTTCATTGGGTTGGTCTGTTTTCGGGAATGAATACAGATAAAACTGTCCCATGCCAATACTGTCCGTCCTGGCGCCTACAATTAAATCAAGCTTTGGTACTGTTTTCATTTTCTGTCGCAAGAAAGATGCAAAGCCATCGGGGTTGATGATATTAAACTCATTATCTGTGTTATCGAATACCAACGTAGTCTCTGGAAATCGAAGGGACGAGCTGAAAGGATCAATACTTTCCTCAAAATCAAGTTCAAATATACCCTCGGATGCAAAAGAAAGAATGATGCCGGGTACGATCTGGCTCACCTTACAATACCGCAGTCCTTTGTTCCATTTCCTGAAGGAAAACGCTAGCTTTTTGACGTTATGCTGTCTAATTTCTGTATAAAACAAGGCTTTATGATTGGTAAAAGAAAGAGATGCCAACAAACTGTCAGTACCATCATAAGCCCTGAAATCCAGTTCCTCCGCCCATTCTCCACCCAAATCATCAAAGGCAATAGAAACCCCTACAATATCATACAGAGCATCAAATGTATAAGTCACTTCTTCCGCCGGTGAGAAATAACCCTCTGCATTACACATCCCTGCCGAAAAGAAGCCTATCTGTTGTGTATTTTCCCGGGGAATAAAAGAAACACTCCCATTCAGAACAATCCTTTTATTTTCTAAAGTACCCCAGTTGGCATCCATACCAAAGGAACCGTTCTTTAATTGTTGCGGACGAGCTACACTATGACATTCCGTTGTGGATACCTCTGCACCTTCCGTTGCACCAGGGGGAACGAAGGAAAGCTCCGCCCGACACTGTATCAGTTCCGTGTCTGCCTTGATATTTTCTTTGTATTTATCACTTGTCTGTATCATCCTAGACCTCCTCAAAGGTTGCCCCAATGGTCTTATAGGCTCTACTTCTCCCCCTTACCACATCCAAAGGAGAGGGTGTCTTTTTGGAGGTGCATTTCATTTTGGCAGTTACCTCCTCCCCTGTGTAGGGATTTATAAAGCTGACAACACCGTAGGCAGATCGCATTTCTAAGCACTTAGTATAAAATGCTTTTTGGAATTCAAGAGAGAGGGTTTTATTCTCAAAGTGAATTGTAATCTTCCATTTCTCCATTGGTGCCAACTTGGTAATCATTCTTCCAGATACCGTCCTTCGATTGGTGTCAAAGTTCTGCTTTTCAATGACAATGGAGGTATCCTCCGGCAATTTTAATCCATCTATAATCATAAGATACCTCCTTGAAATTTGATATTTATGGTAGTCCCACGGGACCAAACGCTAACTTTTTGGAGCTCTTTTTTAGTGAAAGCGTTTGTTGCGAAAAGACTGCCCTCCTTAGTCTGAACTGCACACAGATTTTGCAGCACGTAGTGCAATGCTATAAATCTCGCCATAGGTAGGTGCAAAAATCCTATTTCTTCGATCACCCTCGCCATCAAAAGCATCCCATGTGGTCTTTGCCATTTTCACACTATCAATATAAAAGTCCAGGATTTTAGGAATAGCATCAAAAATACTGTTTCCTACATAATTTAAACCCTCCAAGAGAGCCGTTGCGAAAGTTTCCGCAATGAAGGTATGCAGCTTTTCATTATCCGTTTCCTGTTTTGGTGAACCACTATCGCTTTTTACTGCATAAGCTGCGTTCTCTGCCATTTCACTAACCACAGGCTTAACCGCCAACTGCAAACCACCCAATTCGGCAATGGCGGATTCCGTGGAAAGCTTAATCTTCTGGGCATAAAGTTCACCAAACACTCCCAGTTCGTCATCTGACATTTGGGTTAATGCATGGATCTCAGCCGCAGCCTTGGGCCCCTGCTCCCTTAGCTCATCCAGCATTGCATCAGAAATGCCTTTTGACATCAAATCCTGTAAATCATTCTGCCACTGACTTAAGAGTTCCACTTGCCCAGAAAGATTATCAATTAAGGATTGTGCGCTAACATCCGTGTTTTCCTTTACTGCATCAAACAATCCTGCAAAGCTAGAAATGGCATCTGCTCTGGATTCCACATTCTGCTGAAAGGCATCTAATACATCATTTGTTTCAGACAGCACAGCTGTACCCATATCATCTACAGCATGAAGAACCTCCGTCGTTCCATCCTGGATACCCTCCGCCACACCAAGAGCCATATTTTTACCCACTTCATCGCGAAATACTGTGGATGGAGAATGGATACCAAAGAACGCCTTAATTCCATTCAAAATACTACCGCACCATTCCTTCACTTTATCCAATAGCCATGTCTTGGCATTTTGAATTCCTTGCCACAAGCCTTCCGCCATGTTTCTCCCAATGCTAATGAACTGGCTTACCTTGTTTTTAATGGCCGTAATCACACTATTTACCGTGTTTTTCACTGCTTCAAAGGCGGCATTCACCTTATTTCGGAATTCCTCTGATGTCTGGTAGGTATGAACAAACTTTGCAATTAGTATGCCAATGAGTGCCATGACAATGGTTATGGGGCCACCAATGGCAGCAAGGGCAGTTTTTACAACAGCAAATCCTGCCGTTAGGGTAGGAATAAATGCAATGATTGCCTGGACCGATAGAATCATTTTACCCACAACAATCAGTAAAGGCCCAATGGCCGCAACAACTGCAAGTATTGTTGTAATAATTGCGATGGTTCCATCATCCAGTCCCCTTACCCATTCCAACGCTCCGGATAGTGCACCCACCAACCCCTCTAGGGCCGGCAATAGCGCTTCCATAATTTCTGCACCCAAAACCGCAAGGGTTCCGTCTGCCTGTGCCTTTAAGGTATCGAATTGGTCGTTCACCTCATTCAGCTGATTCAGTTCCTCTTGGGACAAAACAATGCCTAGTGCTTCCCACTGCTTCCCAAGGTCTTTAAGAGCATCCGCACCGCCTAAGATCAGCGGATTTAAATCCTGGGCGGACTTACCAAAGATAGCCATGGCATAGGCATCTCTTTGGGTTTCATTTTCAATATTCCCAAGAGCATCTATGGTGTCAGCGAAAACATCCTCGTTATCACGAAATTTACCACTGGAATCCATGATCTGAACACCCAATTCCTCAAATGCTGTCTTTGCATCCCCGGTGCCCTTTTGGGCATTGGCCATATTTTTCGTCAGCTTCGCCATTGAGCCTTGCAAAGTGTCAAAGCTAACGTCCAATAAATCAGCAGAATATTGATATTTCTGTATCTCCTCAACGGAAAGCCCTGTTTGCTTTGAT
>RZZU01000009.1 GCA_009929735.1 Clostridia bacterium
AAACCTATTTTCGTGTGGATAACCATATTTTGAAACCTATAAAAACCAGTAAATTGAATATGGCTCGCGTTCATATAGCAGTCAGCTCGTCTCAACGTGTTTTGAGAGGTCTTTATAGCTGTCAAAACGGTATTTTTGTTCTAATTTTACCTGCTCCCGAACTTGGGAAAATATCCACGCTCGTAGTTGGAAACATATCCACTATTGGCTTTCGTTTGTGGGAAGATATCAACTGGTTTTTCAGGATGTAAATAAAAATAAATTGTAATTTTGATATTACAAATTGTAATTCTTATACCACTCCACCAAATTATCTCTATCATCTTCAAACCACTGGCTTGAAATAAATAGTTCTTTTCCATTCGGCATGGTTACAGATTCTTTATAGAATCTTGTAGTCTTACCATTTCCCTTATATGCATTAACGTTATCAGCCAAAACTGGATAATAGTTTTTAGGGAACAATTTCTTTGAGTATCCTTTTTCATGTAATAATGCAATTTCCTGTTCAGATAGTTTTCCATCTAACAGTAATTTTGAAATAAGGTACTTAGCAAGTTCTCCTACCTTCAATGCAACATAAGTATTTTCATCATTTATATCAAATTTCAGAGCTTTTGAAATATCTCTTACTTTAAATTGCAAATCTTTTGATTCAAATTCAAAGGATTCAAACAACTTCTGAATGTTTGCAATCTTAACCTGCGAACTTAAATTTGTAGTTATATATACACCAGGCGCTGTTTCAAAAGGAGATCTTATAGAGTCCTTATCCTTAGTCGTATCTACTACCTTCATATATTCAGCTGGGTCATATGAATATACATAAACATTAATTTTCTTGTATGCATCTGTTACATCTGTTGTGGCAATTGAATCTCCAAAAAGAACCATCTCCACAATTCTTTTATTTGTAAAATCAAAATCCTCATCATCCCAATATATTATATCTTCCTTGCTTACTGGCGAATAATCTGTACTTGGAATTGCCCATATCTGTAAAGCCCTCTCAAATAGATGGTCCGCTCTTTTAAGTATTTCTTCTTCATCCCACTTTTCAAGTTTTTTAAGATATGCATTTAGCTGCAACTTACTATGAATGAATCCTTTATCCTTCATATTCTTTTTCTTTAGGAAAGAAATGTTACTGTAACTACTATTAAATGCACTTAGAGTAAGATTACCAGGAGTATCTACATATTTGCTATGGACCAACTCCCATTTGTCCCCAAGAGCTGTCTTCCATTCATCATTAAGAGTTTGTGGCATAATATGTTCTATGGTAAGCGTTCCATTATCAATCTGTTCTTCCACAGCTACCTGCTCACGATTGTTCCAGTTCTCTAATCTTTCAAGGATATACTTCTTCACATATGGTTTTGCATTATACAGTTCATATGTGGAAAACTTATCTCTAAAATCATGGTCATTTGGGAAACGACTCTTTCCTTGCTTACTCAAAATTGCATATTTAAAGGCCTCCATATATGGCACGTGGTCTTTTGAAGTGTATTTATCAATCTCTAAGGCAAGTCCAACAAACAGCTTATTCAAAGCATTTGTTGGAAGTCCACAAATAATTCTTCGCACAAGGTAGCTTTCCAAAATGCTAAAGCAATCAGTCAACTCTTCCACTGTTATACGTCCATTCTTATTAGCTGCAAAGAGTTCAAACATCAGAGGTATTGTCATGTTAATCTCCAGCTTATTAATTCTTGCTAATATTGAATTGTAAGAATTATCTATACCTGATGCTGTCTTAATTATTTTATAAAATTCCGCATACATTAACATATCTTGCAGGATTTCCTCAGCATTATTACCCTGACGAATAGCATAAAACTTGAACTCAAAATAAATATTTTTATCACTAATCAGTTCGTGGTTCTTCACAGAAAGATAGTATCTAATAAATTTATCGACATCATTCTTTGTAATGGTAGCCTCTAGTGGTTCCCAATATTTCTTGTAGAACTTATTCTGTAACTCCGATGTCATATTCATCAATACGTAATTTCGAATCTTATCTCCCTCAAGAAGTTTCTGTCCTGTAGAGTTCAGACTTTCAAATACTAACTGTGGATCATCACCCTTGCTTGGCTCAAGGCTGACATGAACCATTTCTAATTTCATAATTGCATCATATAATCCCACCAGTAGCTCATCAGACATGGAAGAAACTGCATCATAAAACAACTGATAATTTGCAGAAATTAGACTGCCCTCTACAGGCTTACTATTTGAAATCAACTGGTCATATGCATAATCATCTCCTTCAATCAGCTTAAGTTTTAATTTCTTCTCATCTTCTGCATATTCATCTGTGAGATAGGCTGTTGTAATCTTCTTTGTATTGATGGTAACACCGTCTCTTGGTATATTGGTCAGATAATTACGAATGGCCAATAATAACAACGAAACCGTAGTAATTCTTTGCTGTCCATCGATTATAATATACTCTGTATACCCTGCTAGGTTGTTAGCTACATATACAATACTTCCAAAGAAATGTGTTTCACTTCCTTTTTCGTACACTGATACCAAGTCACTCAAAAGCAACTCACAATCACTCTTTTTCCAGCTATATGCCCTCTGATAAACAGGTATCACAAATTTTTTATCATTACCATTTAGGAAGCGAACCAAATATCCTTTATTTGCATCCATGTGTATATCCCCCTTTCTGCAACTCCATATAAACTTGTTTCTCTTCATTTTCGTAGATGCACTAATCATATGTAATAATTCCTTGTATGTAAAAACAGATTTCAGCTTGACCAGTAAGCTGTACAGCATTTATTTGGTTTTTACATACTCCTTACTCATTACCTATTATTTTTGTTGCTTAATCTTTTCTCTAACTAAATTTTTAAACTCTAATAATTCTTCTGATTTTATATAGTAACCTAAATTAGTCATTACAGATGTTCTGCTAATTACCTTTTGTTGTGTAGGTATATCAACAACCGATATATCGCCATTTGCATTCATCGTTGGACCAGCATATAAAATGCCTAAAAATATTATTCTTCTAGCTCCTAAATAAGTATTTCCCTTTTTATCAGAATAGCCATTCTCATTTAAAATGTAAATTGGTGATCCAGATGATCCTGGAAAAGCAGCAATATCTGCTAGTCCTATTCCTTTTGTGTTAAAATCGTACGCTGGGTGAGATGCTGTATATCCTTTCCTAAAAATTGGATAATTGTTTTTACTATCCCATAACCCAATAGGGTATCCAATCATTACAATCTCTTCTAAAGCACTCAACTCCATTAGTTTTGCTTTATTAGGAATCAAGCTTTCCTCATTAGCTACATAAAATACTTGTTTACCTGTTCGTTTCCTTACTTCCTCAAATATTGGGTTAATAAATGTAAAGCAGATGTCTTTTTCAGAGTGAAAAAACCAGTCTGTTTGTAATGTAATAGCATAGTTTTCCGTGGTTGACCCATCTTCTTCTCTCAAATGTAAAAAGAACTTTACAGTTTCATTCCTATTGTAATTTACAACATGCTTATTTGTAATAAGGACAGGTATAGTATGTTCACTCTCCATAAAGTTGAAAAAAAATCCAGTTCCTGAAGAACCATCATGCGCTTCTATCCTTACAGTATTAAACATTAGTTGCTCTGTTAGACTAATTGGTTTCATATCAGATCTCCCCTTAATTTAATAATACTAGGCATTATTGTTCCTTTACTCATTGCCTGTCTTTATTTCATTGCCATCAGGCAAAATGAATGCCTGCTTAAACTTAATATCCAATGCATCAGCTATTGCTTTCAATTCATCCAAGGTTACTGTTTCACGTTTTAACTTCTTATTGAAATTCTGTGGAGTCTGACCAATACGTCTAGCAAGTTCCGCAACGCTAATATTCATTTGTTCACATAGTTGCTTAATCATATCTGCCGTAGTCATATAGCACCTCCAATTTACAATACATTATAAACCATTTGGTTGATATTAACAATAGTTTTTTCAATATTGCTACAATTATAAACCAAAAGAAAAACCCACAACTCTACGTTAGAGTCATGGGCCATCTAAGTTCCTTTTTTCATACTTCGACTTCAATGCCGGATTTAAAGCATACTACATAGTGATCATCGTAAACAGTAACATTCTGTATTAACTTTCTTACAAGTGCATCATCATATCTTTGGGTACGGTATTTATTGTTGCGGATAAATTCTATCAGCTCGTTGATCCTCTCATTCTCACCACTTAATGATGCATCTTCCACAAGAAGGTTCTGCCGTTTTTCACGGAGGTTATCAATCTCATCTGCAAGAGGTTCATAGTCTTTCCCTTTATTCGCAAGGCTAATTAATTCTTTCTGCTTTTCTTCAAGCAAGGTGTTAATCTCTGAAATTTGATACTCTGTGGTGTCACCGATTACTGCATGAATGTTTTCTTCCAGTGTTTTTATCATGTTGTCACCGCCAGCAAGTAATCTATTAATGGCGGTCATAACAGCATCATATAAATCGCCTTCCTTTACTGTTCGGCTCTTACAAACTTCGGGGCCTTGCTCGATTCTTGTTACGCATCGCCAAACAATTTCTTTTCTACCGTGAATGTTCCAGTAAACTCGTCTGTAAATATCACCACAATCGCCACAAAAGGTTATTGAGCTCAAAGCGTATTTACTGCTGTAAATCCTTTTATTCTTGTCTTCACCTGTGTAAATGTTATTCCGGCGATGAAGCTCTTCCTGTGCTTGTAAAAAAAGTTCTTTTGGAATAATAGCATCATGGTTATTCTCAACATAATACTGCGGGAGATGACCTTCATTCTTGACCCTTTTCTTTGTAAGAAAATCAACTGTAGTGGTCTTTTGCAAAAGTGCATCACCGATGTATTTCTCATTCGTAAGGATTTTCTTTAAGGTTTCTGGTCTCCACTTTGGTTTTCCGGCAGCTGTTAAAATACCATCCTTTTCAAGATCCCTACCAATACCCGCCAGGCTTTTGCCCTCAAGGTATTCTCTATAAATTCGTTTAATGATTTTTGCTTCTCCAGGAACTATTATTAAGTTGCCGTCTTCGTCTTTTGTGTACCCCATGAAACGCTTGTGGTTGACCTGTACCTTTCCTTGTTGATATCGGTATTGAAGTCCCAGTTTAACGTTCTGCGAAAGGCTCTGACTTTCTTGCTGTGCCAGAGATGCCATAATTGTGAGCAGTACTTCACCCTTGGCATCCATTGTATTGATGTTCTCCTTCTCGAAAAATACTGATATGTTCTTCTCCTTAAGTTGTCTAATGTACTTTAGGCAATCCAGAGTATTACGGGCAAATCGACTAATGGACTTGGTAATAACTAAATCTATTTTACCCTCCATGCACTCATCTATCATACGGTTGAACTCTTCACGTTTTTTTGTGTTAGTGCCAGATATGCCGTCATCTGCAAATATGCCTGCAAACTCCCATTCAGTATTTTTCTTAATAAACTCTGTATAATGTGCAACCTGCACCTCATAGCTTGAATTCTGTTCTTCAGTTTCTGTAGAAACACGGCAATAGGCAGCAACACGCAGTTTCTTTACTATCTCTTTTGCGGCTGTACTTCCAACTCTTTTTCGTGCTGGAATTACAGTTATATTTTTCTCTGCCATATTAAACCTCGCTTTCTATCAGACTATATAAATACTCTGCCCGTGCTATAGGCTCATTTGGAAGTTTTTCTTCTGCCTTTCTCATCTTGAATCGTTCTATAGGGGAGGGGGAGGTAAAAGCCGCAAGCTCTACAATCCTTCCTAAGTCTTTCGCACGTTTATTTCTAACTTCCTCAGCCTTATCAAATGTTTCCATATCTATGATTGCTGGATATATATCATTGCCGAGATAAAGGACATTTTTTAAGATACGTCCCATCACTGAATGGGTCTTTTCAATACCTGCTTGTTCGCCAGCCACTGTAAGGGATAGTCCTGATATGTATTTTTCAAAGAACTCCTTTACTTGACCTGCTGCCTTTTCATCGACAGTAACAACCCCATCCGTAATTGTATATCCGTATGGTACATAGGCCATTTATCTCACCACCTTTTCTTTAAGGGAAAGACCACATTTCATTTTAAATGTTAGTTCATCCCTTGAGTTTACAATAATGTTCTCTACAAATTTTTCAAATGCTTCTTCTGTATAATCGCCATCAAACTTATCTTTCGCCACATAATCAAGAAGTAACTTTATTTCGTCTGCTTGTGAAGTACCATTGGTAAATGACATTACTAGATTCGTCTTCTCAGCAGTAAGATTTTTAATTTCAATATCCAGGGCGCTTCGTTCCTTGTTAAAAAGAGCTGGTTCAAGAAAGCCTTTTGTCATGAGTCCAATAAGAGTATTGCGTTCTTCGGTTAATTGCTCCATGCGCTTATCTATGGCATCAATTTTTTCAAGGTCACATTCTTCGTCAATTTTGTTTATTGAATTGTAAAGCGGCTCTAGGATTATCTTTCTGCTGAATGCCAGCTTATTCATCATCGTTGTAAATGTCGCTTTTATCTCTCCGTCACGTAAAAATAGCATGGAACAACTATCCTTGTCTTCAATGTGCCCTATGCAACTCCAGGCTATATAACTTCTACCAACAGAGTAATTTGTTTTTCTCCTAAACTTGGAACCGCACTCTCCACAGATTATTCTTCCACTCAGTACATATCTGTTTTGATAGGCATTCTTAGCAAAGGTATTTTTACGACTCTTTGCTCTTTCTGCTATCAGCTTTTGAGCCTTAGAAAATACTTCTCTGCTGATAATAGGCTCATGGTGATTCTTACAGTAAAACTGATCCTTCTCGCCATTGTTAATATGACGGTTGAAGTTGCTGTCTGTATATGTCTTTTGAAAAAGGACATCGCCTTTGTATTTTTCATTTCGGAGCATTTCAATTATCGTACCTGAACTCCAATGGTTGCCTCTTCTTGCAGGAATCTTATCCCTGTTCAGACCTTTTGCAATAACACTTCCACCTTTACCCGAAAGGCACTCTGTAAAAATGCGTTTTATTACTTCAGCTTCCTCTGGAATAATAACCATCTCACCATTAACATTTGCATAACCATAAGGAGGGCTGCCAATAATGTAACTGCCGTTTTGAAATTTCTTAGTAATTGACCATGTAGTATTTTGCGATATTGACGCAGACTCTTCTTCTGCAAAGCCTGAGAGGATAGAAAGCATAAGTTCGCTCTCCATGTCACCTGTATTTAAATTTTCTTTCTCAAAATAAATATAGACACCGATACCCATCAAACTTCTTACCAATTCTAAACAGTCCATTGTGTTACGAGCAAACCGACTAATTGATTTAGTAACAATGAAATCTATCTTGCCGTTCTCACAATCACGTATCATGCGAAGAAGTTCTGGCCGCTTTTCTTTTTTGGTGCCTGATATCCCTTCGTCATAATAGAGTCCTGCAAACTCCCATTCTGGATTGGACTTAATATAAGTTTCATAGTGCTCTCGCTGTGCTTTAAGGCTTATAAGCTGTTCGTCACTATCTGTTGAAACTCTAGCATAAGCTGCAACTCGAAGCTTAGTTTTAGATAACAGCGGTCTTTCCAATTCATCTATTTTTGTTATCTTTTTCATCATCTCACCTCACTTTCTGTCATTACATATATCACTCAGAAGGCCACTAATAGCAAGTCTTTTAGGGCATAATTCCAGCTAACTTTGGAGAGAATTTCTTCCTATTTAATACGGATATTTTGTCTAATTCATCATCCGTAATTTTACCTTCCTTATGCAGCATATTGACAATGCTCTCTGCTATATAAAAGTTGTATTCATTTTGTAATTGTTCTTCTGTCATTGGTTCAATCTCACCTTTGATAGGACAGCCATCTTTCACTTCAATAATGTTCATAAAAAAACACCTCCTACCTGGTAGCCACGGCGGGAGGTGAAATCTGATGTTTTAATTAATCTTTTTTATAAAAATCGCATTCATAACCATCGGCATTAAGAAGTAGCCCCTTTGCCCAGGGAGGAACTCTGCTCATCTGCTCACATACGCTATCTATTGACATTCGAGGGTCTGCCTCAATGATAACTTCATCATGCACATGAGCCACTATGTTACACGTTCGGAGTGTTTTCATTGCATACATCAAAATATCACGGGAGATTGCTTGAACAATATTCTCTACAAATTTTGGTCCATAACTTTCGATTCTTTCCCATTTCTTCGTTCCGCCTACACCTTCATAAGTCACAGACTCACCACCGAAGATATTTTCACCGATACGAGGTTTTACATAGGCAAGCTGTCTGCCGGAAGGAAGAACTATGAACAACATTCCGCTCATGCAATGAAACTTAATGTTATGAGTTTCCTGTGACTTATTTTCCTTAATACATTTCTTAACTACTCTATCAACATCCCACCAGAACTTTACGATGTTTGGATTGGATGCTCTCCAGGCATTAACAAGGGGTTTTAACTCTTCCTCTTCAAGTCCCATCTCCAACGCACCCATAGCCTTTAATGCACCGACTGATCCACCATAGCCCAGTGCCAGTTCGGAGATTTTTCCTTTCTGCCTTAAATGACCGTTCACACCATGCTTTTCAACAGGAACTTTAAACATTTGCGATGCGGATGCACAATATATGTCACCACCACTTGCGAATACTTCGGTTCTCCATTCTTCACCCGCAAGCCACGAAAGCACCCGAGCCTCAATTGCAGAAAAGTCTGCAACGATAAATTTATTGCCTTCCTTTGGTACAAAGGCCGTACGGATAAGTTGTGAGAGCGTGTCCGGTATATCTTCATAGAGCATTTCAAGCGTTTCGTAATCTCCACTTTTTACTATACCGCGTGCCTCTTTTAAATCCGGCATATGGTTTTGAGGAAGGTTCTGTAATTGCACAAGCCTTCCCGCAAAGCGGCCAGTTCTGTTTGCACCGTAAAACTGGAACATACCTCTGGCACGAGAATCTGCACAAATAGCATTTTCCATTGCCGTATATTTCTTTACAGATGATTTTGCAAGTTGCTGACGGAGCTTAAGAACTTCAGTCAAATGCTCCGGTGCATCCTTCAATAACTCGGCCACAGCTTTTTTACTAAGTGTATCTGTCTCAAGACCGTTTTCAGCAAGCCAACCTTTCATCTGCTGCACCGAGTTAGGATTATCAAGCTCTGTTAATTGCTGCATTGCTGACATTAGTTTTTCATGGGAAATCTCATCCACTGCAATAGCCTGTTTTACAAAATCCATATCTACCTTTATGCCACGATCATTGATTTCCTGGTCAAGATGGTATTCATCCCATATGTCTTCTGGCACAGGAAACTTTATAAGCCTTTGCTGTATCTGCATTTCCGTTTCAACGTCACGTTTGTTATAATCCTTAAATCTCTGCCATTTCTCCTCATCATTACTTGGCATATTACGATTTCTGCCGCCGTTTGATTTGGTAGGAGTACACGGAACACAAAAGTATCTTATAAGGTCTTTGCCTTCGGTCAGCTTTTGCTTTTCAAGGCCGAGTACTGCACCCACACCTTCTAAGGAAAGTGGAAGTCCCATATAAGCAGACCACACCATTGAACATTTCCATGATAAAGGGTTTAGATATCTTGCCATTTCCTTTGACAATGGATGATGATCATAAAACGGGTCAAGGCTTATTCCCATATATGATAGATACCTTGACAGGCAGATACGCTCAAACTGAGCATTAAATGCCCACTTGGTTACCTCATCATCGGTTAAAGCATCGAGTATTTCTTGCGGTATCTTTTCTTCACCCACAAGGTCAACCACCATAACCTCTCCGCCGTCAATTGAATATCCGAACAGCAATATTTCAAAATCTTCTGCCTCCACATAGCGATAAACTCCGCTCTTTTGTAGGTTAACAGATGAATAGGTTTCAATATCGATTTCCAGGTTCTTCATAGCACGCCTCCATTCCTAAAAGAAAAAAGGTGGCAGAGGGAAAGCCTCCACCACCGCAATGTCATCGTTCCTTTTAGGCAAGGAAGTCATCATCTACAAGAGTAGTAAAATCTTCTACTGCAGAGGTCTTGCCACCAAGAGGTTCGCCGTCCTTAATTTTTTGAATGTTCCCAAGACCACAAGCTACACCCTTATTACCGTTGGAGTTGAAAGCATAGAAGTTAAGAGAAACTCTGCCATAACAACCGCTGTACACTTCACTGCGATCCATAATAGGCTTAACTCTTTTATCTACAATCTGTGGAGCGGTTATGCTGTTGGCATTGATAAAATAATGCCCTTTGTATGCCTCATCATCACGCTCTACATCTCCGTCACGGAGAGGAAGCTTGATGGTAGCCTTATTCGGTTTCTTACCACCGAACTTTGCAATACCTTCTTCAATAGCTGCATCGATTGCGGCATTTACTGCATCGAGCGTTTCCTTATCATCCTTTGGAATGAGAACGGACACGCTGTACTTTTCTGCACCGCCGTTGATAGATACCGGCTCCCATCCGTGGAAGTAAGAGAGTCTTGTGTTTACACCTGTGATAACCTTAGTTTTATTAGTGTTATTTGCCATAATATTTAATCCTCCATAATTTCGTTAAATTCGTTTTTTGCATCTGCTACGTTCATAGCCGGTCTTTTATCCGAGTTGGGAACAAGAGTCGGCTTGCCCGGTGGTTTATAAATGAGGTCACCGAGGATTTCCTCAAATTTGGTTTTGCCCATCAGTTTTTGCATCTCTGTCATAGGAATAAGGCTCTTACGGTAAATATCCTTATATCCGCTTGCCTCAACTTTGTCTGCGATGGCGTTTTCATCTTTGTACTTGCGAACCGAGCGCCCTTCCACAACCTTAAAACCGTCCCACTCTTTGCCGTGGTTTACAGCAGCATCTGTTGCGTATGCTGTTATTTCATTTGCCCATTTAGTAAGGTCGGGGAGAATGAACAGAATCTCTTCTATCTCATTGTCAGTAAGTAACGGTGGCATCTTAAACTCTGTCTGTGCGAGTTTTAATTTTTCTTCAGCTCTTGCACGGCATCTGACTGCAGCTCTGCAGAAAGTACACCATTCGCCTGGAATATATTCGCCTTCGCCGTTATAGGCTTTTACTGCCTTTGGTTTGAGTTCCTCTTCTGCCCAAACTTTCAGTTCATCTACCGGCACAGTCCATGTGCTGACATTTTCCCTTCTTGGTTGAAAAATCGTCATTGACACTTCGTTGATATCATAAAGGCTGTCATAGATTTCAAGAGCACCTAAGGCATACAGCTTCATCTGAGGATTGTCCACTGCATCTACAAGCACACCCATCCCATATTTAAAATCCACTATGTGAAGTCTGTCATCTGAGATAATTAAACAATCTCCAGTACCGAAGCCGTCTGGAACATAGCAGGAAAAATCAAGGCGCTGTTCGATAAGGACGATAGGATCATTGCAGATTTGCTTTGCAAGCTCCACCTGTTCCATAACGAAATCAACATAGGCATCCGTACATTCTTCCATCTCATCAGAGTCATATTCTGATATAGGACGCTTACTTCTTATATGAAGTGCCTTTTTCAGTTTGTGTTCTGAAAGAGCATGTGCTGCTGATCCTTCCTCTGCTGCAGTACCGCTTGTATTATCAAACTCAAGTTCAAGCCTTGCCGACGGTAAACAATGAAGCCATCTGTGTGAAGATGATGCAGATAATATTGCGTGATTACCCATTGCCAAGAACCTCCGCATCTTTTAAGATGTCAGCATAGAAAGCCTTGTCAACTGCACTTAACTTATCAGCACCATACTTCCCGATGATGCCTCGCACTTCAGCAGTAAATCCAAGCTGACTCTTTTCAGCAAGAACCATACGCACTTTTTCAAGCGAAATGTCTGGCTCTTTTGCTGTTTCTGTCTTTGTGGCAGGCACTTCTTTAGGGGCAGAATCACTTGCCATCATTGCATCACAAACTGCCTGTATGCTGTCTGCAAGACTTCGCATATCGTTTACCACATCAAGCATTAACTTTACTTTGCTCAAGTTCATTTCCTCCTTTCGTAGTCTCACAGATAGCAAGTTCCTCGACACTATCTCCGGGAATTAGAATGGTTACACGCTGTTTATCTCCAAGGAGGAAACGTAGGATGCGCTCCCTTATGGTGACATTGCGGCAAGTAACGATTCCGCCTATCTGTGGCTCTTTTGAAACACTGATTTTAAGGTTGTGTTTCATGTACTTCACCTCTTTCTAAAGGGCGATTTATTTGTTGCCCTCTACCTGGTAGCCACGGGAGGAAAGGAAATCTGACGGTTTAGAAAAAAAATAAAGCCCTCGGAAGTTTTAAGACCTCCAAGGGCATTGAGTTTAAGTAGGAATTTTCAATTTCTGACCAGCGTAAATGATATTTGAAGTGAGGCCGTTAAGTTCTTTAATCTCTCTATATCTTTCACCATTACCAAGCTTTTCTTTAGCAATCTTCCAAAGGGAATCCCCTTTAACTACGGTATATACTTCATATGACGGAGCAGATTTTCCAAAGTATACAACTTTTCCATTTTCATCAAACACAGAATAACCAGGGTTCGCATCTGCACTGCGTTTTGCATTTTCAAGCACCCTAAATGAGCCTTTTTGTGATTTTGCATCATCCCAGCTTTTTCTCACCCTATATAAAGTTTCTTCCGGTAATGGGTTACTTGCTGTTAGTGCCTTCTTGACCTCGGCACGGAAATCATCCATCGACTTGCCGTGTTTAGGAAACCAGTGCATCACATCTGCATGATTGCTGGCAATGCCTAGCTTGTAACCCTCACTGTGACAGATGATATTCTTTTCGGTCAAGTCATATAATTTGCAGAGATATACACAAAGTTCAACGGCCTCCCGGTACACCTTCTTAAAGTAGGTGGTGTCCGAAAGACCGTCCTCACAAATCTCAAAGCTTATATGCGTATCATTTGCCTTACCACCAGCATGCCATCCTCGATGATTCCATGGCAAGGTCTGGTATGTGGCGATTGTTCCATCTGCCAGTTTACCAATGAAAGCATGAACACAAACTTGACGGCCGTCAGGCTTATCTTGATTCCAATGGTTGTTATATTGGTTCTTTCCCAGCAAGCCATCATCTGGCCCAACATAGCGTTTCAGCCATGGGTTATTTGCCCCGGTAGAATGTACCATAATGCCCTTTGGCGTTATGGTTTTACCTGCCCTAAAGCAAGCATTGTTCGTTAATATTAACTTTCTTAAATTCATCAAAATCACCTCAAGTTCAAATATTGGCTGTCGCAAGATTGGCAGGATATAAGTGATAAGTAAACTTCAAATCACAGTAAGCATTCGCCGATGTGCTATCGCTTCCCATACGGATATACAACCCATAGCCAGAAGGCACCCTGCCTTGACGCATTTGGATATGAGTATGCAAACCAGGATTTGAAGTATCATCACCGATAGGCGTGCTACGTGAGATTCTGGTAAAGTTCACTTCATCGTTAGAGATATATAGGTCTAGCTCCTTTTCACTTGTATCTGATTGGCGGCAAAGGGTAATCAAATGACAATCATAAGCTGTTGGGTAAAGCAATCCACCCTGTCCGCCTATAACCGCGCTACCAATGGGTAATAATGTTTGTAGATGCCCTCGAACACCTGCAGAATTACCGCTCAGAACATATCTCAAAAAGCTTGCCCTGGTAAATGCATTGATCGTAGCTGTTGCAGTAGAGGTAAGAGTTAATGGTGTTGTCACATTTTCCGCTCTTTCCAATAAAAATAGACTCTCACCTGCAGGGATGGTAACTTCACCAATAGAGAAAATCCTACTCGTCCAATAGGCTGTACTTGTCGGGTTCGGTGCTGTTCCAGAACCATAGGCAATGTTAGCTGCATCTTGGATACCCCTTACGGCTTCCGCAAGTTTCTTGACTGTATTGCGAAGGCTATCTTGGATAAGCACATGCACATTGTTTGCGGTTGGACTGCCCAAGGATGTAACAAAGGTATATGTTACCGTGCCAAGTACTACGTTGTTACCGCTATTTATGCTCGTAAAAGTGATAGCCCCTCTTCGGCTTACCATATCCGGCGCAGTAGCAGTTTCTATTGGGTGTAAATGGTTGAGAATAATACCAGTCCTTAAATATAACGTGTCACGCATATCCTCTATCTGACTGTGCGTGGTATTTAGCAAATTGTAATTGTTATTGAGCAGGTTATAAATGAGATTTAGCAGATTATCGATCTGGTTGATATCCAGTTCGGCTAAAGCAGAAAGCACCCTATTGAGCCATTCCTGTGCAGGAGGCTCGGGTGGATCAACTATACCGTCTACGAGAGCCTCCTCAACGATGGTTAGTATCCGGACGCTTTTGCCAACCACATCGCCATAAGTAACCCTTATCTCTAGCTGACCAACACCAACGATTTCTGTGTCGGTTGCACTAGGTGACCAGGTAAGAATACCGTCAGCATAGTTTGTAACAACTGGGTAGGCAGTACTATCTGGCCTTTTGCATATAGCACTTAATGCAGCACCTGGATATGTTCCATCTAATAAACTGGAGACATCAAATTCAAGATTGCGAAAGTGGTGCTCACCACGTCTACCAATAAAAACAGTTACTGCTTTTGTTATATCAATCATATTTCATCACCTGACTTTGAGGTTTTCCTATCGCGCCCATGTAACTGTTCTAGAACCTCTTTTAATTTTTCTGGGATAGGTAGTCCGATATGTCCGGCATTCTCCAAAATGGAAACACCCTCATTGCTCAAATAAAAAAAGATTACTGCAGTTCGAAGTACACCACCACTGTCAACAGCGCTACCAAGTATCTGCGTATCAAGAATATGGGCCACACCCACCAATGTAAAAATAAGCACCTTTTTAAAGATGCCTTTTGCACCAATTTCACTGGACAGCTCTTTATCAATGATGGCACAGGGCACTCCGGTCACATAATCTATAGCGACAAATGCTATGAGTGCATAAAGAAAACCGTCATAGCCACCAAGAAACCATCCAAGAAATCCTCCAATAGCTGCAAAGGCTAATTGTATCCAGTTCCATATCTCTTTCATTAAAAACACCTCCATTAGTTGAAATTTGTGTATAGAAAAGCGCCCCTGCATATAACAAGAGCGCCTAATTGTATTTTCTTAACCCTTATAGTTTCACAATAAGATTGTGTATTTGCTCCATAACATCTGCCTTCGGTCGCCCTGTTCCAATGGGTAGCCACGGGAATGGTGGGATGTCAAACTTTGTAGAAGTATCAAAATCGTTTATTGCCGTAATAACCGAATCCATTGCCTTATGTATTTCAGTAATGTGAAACGGCCAATTCTTTACAGTTGTTCTACCAGTAATGATCTCCTCTTTCCAAGTCACAGAGGAAAGGTTGTAATAGCTACGCACTCTGGTTACAGCAGTACGAAGGGTCTGAATATGCATTGCCTTTACATGTGTCACATTAGCTGTGATGACTTCAAAGGGTAACTCCAATACTGTGAAGGTACGAACTATTTCTGCGCTTGCTGACTCGATATCACTGTCAAGACAACGGAAAGTAACCGTGTGATTTCCAACAGAAAGAGGTAAAGCTTGATAAATCGTCTTAACACCGTTACCGAGAAAACCACTTGTAGAAAACCTTTCAGGATTGTCTACGCTGTTTTGCCACGGGCCAGAATCGACTTTGACCTCCACTATTTGCGTCTGACCATCTGGTTCTATGCCCGTTATAATCATAAAACGTGGCGTAGTGTTATAAGTAGAACTACCAGAAATAGGGCAGATAATTGTTGGTGCAGCAGGGGGACTATTTTTCTTTACTGTTCCGCTGACTACATAAGCGGAGACTGCATCCAATGTATCGGTTACACTGATACGGTAACGAGTATAGGTACCAGCTATCTGTGAACCATTCACTTCGAGGATGCCAGAAGTAGCACTTGAAACTACAGTAGTCAGAGCTTCATATGCCGACCAATTTACTCCGTCTGTAGATGTTGCCTGTTGAATAACATACTGCTTAATAGAACTGGTTCCCGGTATTGTTCCACTCCACGAAAGGGTTATTTTTCTAACCTCATATATAGGAGGAGTAGCGGTAAAGGTAGTCGGTGGTATCGGCAGTGTATTTCTACGGACGGTGTTGCTAGATATAGTCCAATCGGAATAGAAACTTTCTCCGGCTGTTCCTCGCGTTCTTACTCGGAATCGGCGATAATTCCCGCGTGTAGTGGGTGGGCTGACACTTATAATACTGCTTGTTGCAGAAGTATTCACTATGGTTAGAGCCGTCCAAGCACCCCAGTTACTGTTATCTGCAGAATCACTATATTGTATCTCATAGGACGTGATGGCATTGCCCGCACCATCAGATGCCCCACTCCATGAAAGAGCGACGTTTCCTTCAGCTAAAGTTGCACTTAATGAGCATGCTGTCGGTGCTCCAGAAGCCGTTATATTACAATAAATACTATTGCTAATCTTCTCTACTGAGTAAACATCGAACGTGTCAATTGTCCAGATGCCAAATTGAGTATACGTTCCAGGTGTTCTCGATACAGTTGGATTATAGCTGCCTCCGCTTGCCGCCAGCATCAGCGTGGTCAACACATTCCATGCACTCCATGTAATGTTATCCATGGATGTGCGACTTGCAATCTGGTATCCCTTAATTGGACTTGTGCCACTTGATGCTCCGCTCCAAGTCAGCGTAATAATCTCATCGCTATATGCTGCGGGAGATGCAACAGCTGTTGTTGGTGCTTTCGGTGCTGTATTTCTTCGGACGGAGTTCGTTGATACTTTCCAGCCTGAGTAATAGCTCGCTCCTGCTGTACCACGAGTCCTTACTTGAAATCTTCGGTAATTACCCCTTATGGTCGGTGGTGATGTATTCACGCTACCACTTGTTGCTGTCGTGGTTACTGTGGTCAGTGCTGTCCATGCTCCCCATGTTAAGTTATCAGAAGAATCGCTATACTGTATCTCGTAGCTCGAAATCGCATTATTTATACCACCAGATGCCCCGCTCCATGAAAGAGTAACCTCGCCTTCTGAGAGTATTGGGCTGACCGAACAAGAAGTCGGTGCTCCACAGGCTGTCGTTAGAAGTGGTGAACTCAACACAGTATAACTTGAATTGTCGATTACACCTGAAGAGAGCGTAAGTCTCCCATCCGACACCACTTGAAAGCGCACGCCCTGTGCAGTATTCCCGGTAGTTGAAGGGCAGGTCACAGAAACATACCTAAGTCTTGGTGTGGTCCCATCCCAGTTATCGCCATCCACCGCCTTGATACGAACTTGTGAAGAAGATCCATTTACGGTCATGGTACAAAGCAAGGCATAGCCGTTGTGGATAAAAGACCCGGATGAACCTAATGCAGCGGATATAGTGAAGTTATAGGTCATCTGGCTATTATTTGGTCGGCTCTTAGTATAGGTGATAGTGTAAAAAACAGACGGGTTAGTGCCCGCCTGCAGGGTTACGCCATGAATATCCGCCATTGAAATTCACCTCCTAGTCTATTCATAGACTGCTGATACTAGCGAATTAACCAACCCACAAAGACTGGTATTCATACGAGTATCCATTATATTATTTGTAACTATTGACGTGGCTGCCGTCGGTACAAGCACATCTGCGATTCCGAGTTCATAGATATCGCTGGTCCTTGTTAGTTCAGGAGCCACAGGTGTTGCAGCAGGGGTTCCGTCAACAACTGCAATTTTAATGCTTCGGTTGATTTGATTTAAACGAACCACAATCCTATCAATACGAGGATTGCTTCCATTTGCCGTAGTAAGTGGCATATTCAGAGCATCCGTATTCTCATATCTATATCCATTAATCCATGCACTGCCTGCAGCAACGCTCACTGCTAATCCAACACCAGGAGAAACCAGTAGGTTTGATGGTGTAGCATAAAATACACCATTAGATACAAGACTTCCAAAGTATTCTGCAAAGTCTGTAGCATCATAGACTCTATCTCCATCAGATGAATTAAAAAATCCGCTTTTCTCCATATTGCCTTCCTCCTTTAAGCTCTCGCGTAAGAGCATGATATAAGGTAAAAACCCGTAGGTAGTGTGGAACCAGCTGCGTTCGCCACCACACCGCTTGTGCTAATCGTAATCGGCATACTTGTACCACTACCACCCACTGTAGTTGCCACAGCACGTACCGACGAGTAAGGGTAAAAGTTTGCATTTGTTATTGTTAGAATGGTTCCACCAGAAGCAACTCCTGAAGCACCCACGTTAACCTGCATTCCGATTGAAACAACACCCTTATTTACAAATGACATGTTAAAACCCATTGTCACTCCACTTCCAAGTGAGTAAGTGAGAGAGGTGTTGGCTTCCTGAGCAATCTTCGCAGTTGTCACCGCACCGTTCACAATTCTAGCCGCGGTAATTGGTTCATTGTTTATGTTGAGCCAGTTTGCTTGCCCGGAGGGGTTATTGAATACGAAAACAGAAATTACATAAAACGTCATAGTGTTACGGGAGATAAAGAAACCCATTGCCCGTTGGTAGCCACTTCCCGTATTGTCCCCGTTATGTTTTATCAAAAAGACATGCCCATCATCACTTGGCTGGTCACTGAACTTATTTCCACTGTACGAAGTAAAGTAAAATGCATCTCCAGGTACCATGTTGTGTAAAGCATATTGGCCGATTGATATTGTACCCGCACCTACAAAATTTTCAAGAGCAGGAAGTTTTCCAAACAGGTTGTTAATGGTATCCGCAAAATTGTTTCCTTTAATTTTAGGGTTTATTACCATCAAGTCGCCCAAGGTTTCTTCTACATTACTAAGCGCTCCTTCTACTTCACCTAAGTTTCCCTCTACAGTCCCTAATGTTTCCTCCACGGTTCCTAAAGCTTGTGCAATTTCAGATATGCCTGTAGGAGCCGATATTGCTGTTTTAACTTGGCTCATATCGGAGCGAATTTTCTGTGCTATTGTCAACTCAGCTTTTCCAAACACTACGCTAACACTCTCACCATTCGCATCATAAGTTTCTATTATTTCGGTGATACGTGTTGTCATAGATACACCCCATGCCTTGGAAATGACTTTGACGGTCTGCCCAAGGTCGAAGTCTACCTTGTATGTCAAATTACCGTGAGGGTTAACAGAAGTATCAAATGTATAACGAATTGCCTGCTCACTCAGTTTGCTTTGACCTCGAAAAATCAGTGTGTTGATATAATCTTCTCCGAAGTCATCCTTCCGTAGATCTTTTGCATCTATAAAGATTTCATGTCTTGCCTCTCCAGAACCACTTGCAATAGCAACAAATGTCCGGGCTGAGCCTTCACCTTCGCCACCGACAAGTGCGGTATTAGCATAATCAGCAGCACTTATAGTATAAATTTGTTCAGTTAGGTTTTCGTACTCCTTGGAGAACACTGCCTGTGACTCCAATCCCATATATAACATTACGGTTAAAATTCCATTTGAAGGTGTAAATACAGTCTTGATTCCAACCTCTGAAACCTCACATAATTCTGTTATCACATCCATCAAGTTCCGATACGATACCTGTGTGCTGATGGGTATATTTAAGTTTGTATATGAGAAGGTTATTCCACTGATTTTCCTTGCTGCATCAGAAGGATTAATAAGATTATTATTAATCAGCTGCTCCACACAAGTTGAAATGTCCCCGGACAGTTTCTCCGTTTGCCATACGATACGCCTAGCAAGAAATGATGTAGCAAATCGTCCGCTTGCAGTGATAATTTCTTGCTCAGTTTGAGACAATTCCAGATGCTCAATAACCCCAACTTCCTCATCATCATTTTTCCAAATAATATTTCCTTCTTTTAATAGTTCTGTATTCTCCTGTGTTGCTATAGCTTTTAACTCAAATGAGCCACACTGTGAGTACCGCCTGGTCCATCGTAGGTATTCGAAAGATTCCACAATACCTGCAAGCTCTCGATTTGAATTGTAGATATATAGCTCCATCTTTACACCCCCAAAAACTGTGGACGAAAATAAATGCTAACCTCCAACAGATCCATATTGACTGAAGCATCATAGCGCAGTGTGTTAAGACCCGCAGAAAGTTGAAAGAACACCGAATTGGTATCCAATAATGAAAAAGCATTTGTAATCGAAGAACCCTCTACTCTTACTACACGCTTTCCAGCAAAATGAGTATAAACACGAAGTTCATCTCCGGCATTCATTGTTGTTAGAAGTCGAATGTATTCACCAGTATCTATCTTTAAAAGTTCAGGGTTTGTGACCGTACCCAGAGCTCGAAATACAATTTCACATCCGCAGGACACATCACCGATATTTTCCACTGTAATAATTTGACTTGGCTGACGCATTCCAAATTCCATACCACTCATAGGTATCTCAAGTTCAAATTCAAACAAAGGTATCCACGATGCCAGTTCCTCTCTAACCTCATCCAATGTCTCGAAGAAAGGGGAGGGGCAAAGTAGGCTTACAAAGAAATTGGGAATCCGCTGCCTTGTAGAAACACTAAATCCTGCCTCCTCAACCACACAAGCAATTTGGCGGCCTCGGTATTGAAGTGTCCCAAGTAGTTTTGGACTAAATATTTGAAGGAAACGCTGTCTATATACATAAGCATCACCAGGGTTATTAGCAACAACTGTTCCTTCAATCGTGATGTTTCGCATATCTAAAGTAGAAGAAATATAAAAAGCACCATCTTGATCCGGTGCTTTGAAGGTATTAACGGTCTGACTTACGTTGCCTGTGCCATCAATCTTGTTAAGAAAATACGGGCGGCTTTGTTTGAGCGTGATGCTCCTGCCATTTGCATTAATATAAGTAAGTTCCATAGTCAGACCTCCTTTAATATTCAAGTGCCAGCTTGCGGGAGAGATTTTTAAACTCCCTTGCCAGTTCTTTTTCAGACAGAGCCTTCGGTGTCACCACTGAAAGATTTTGCGTGATGCTTGTGCCTGCAGCACTGCCCTGTCCTGATGAACCTCTGTAATTCAAATCGAAGTTTGTGGGTATTGCATTTTGCATATCCCTTGAAACTGCATCCATTGCATCCTCAAAACCTACTCCGATACCTTCACCCATGTCGTGACCAATTCCGGCAAACAAAGTTGAGGGAGAGTTGATACCAAAGAAGTTTTTAATCTTCGATACCACATTACCGAAAAAGCCTGAGATTTTATTCCATAGCCATGCACCTGCGTCTGAAATACCATTCCACAAACCTTTAATCAAATTACCCCCCACTTGGGCCATTTGGCCGATATAACCGGTAAAGGCTTTAACCAAACCAGAGATAATCTGCGGAACTGCCTTAACAACCTCCACAATTATCCTTGGCAGGTTTGCAATCAATGCCACAAACAGCTGAACACCAGCTAATATAATTTTGTCGATGTTACCAATAATCGCATTCACCAGTGATGTTACGATCTTTGGAATCGCAGCTACAACAGTAGTAATAATCTGAGGGAGTGCTTGAATTAGCGATATCAAAAGCCGGATACCTGCATCAATAATCAAGGGAATCGACCCAATTACTGCATTGATAATGCTGTCAATGATCTGTGGGATTGCTTCTACAACTGCCGTAATGATGATAGGCAATGCTGTCACCAGTGAGGTAAGCAATTGAATGCCCGCATCGATAATCTCTGGAATGGATTCAATAAGGAAATCCACCACGGCTTCGATGATGGCAGGCAAGGCAGCAACAAGCTGAGGTATTGCATCAACCAATCCTTGTGCTAACCCTATAATCAACTGCAAAGCTGCATCCAGTAGCATTGGCAGGTTTTCAATCAATCCCTGGACAATCTTCGTGACCGCCGAAACTGCTGCGGGTATGAGTTGTGGTAAAGCTATACCAATACCCTCCACAAGTGCGGTTACCAGTTCTATGGCTGCATTTATGAGCAACGGAAGATTATCAATCAAAGCGCCGACAATCGTCATTAAAGCACTAACTGCCGCCGGGATAAGTTCAGGTAAGAGATTCAAAATTGTTTCTAATACCTGAGTGAATATATGTGTGACTAATTCAAGGAGCATAGGTAGCAAGTCAGCAACCGCTGATAAAATTGCACCTGTTGCTGTTGGTAACGCTGCTACGATATTTTCTAAAACTGGTACGATGTTAGTGACAACCGCTTGGAAAGCGTCCACAAGATTCTCTGTCAAATTTGTCATATCCGCATTGGCATTTCCAAGACCGGCTGTAAATGATCCAAGTGCAGCTTGTAATAATCCAATGGAGCCTGTGATTGTCTGAGTTGACTCTTTTGCAAAGTTACCCGCGTACTGCTCCGTATTCTCAAAAAACATCTGCATGGCAATTTCGGCTTTTTCCGCTTGTGTTGCCGTATTCCAAGTGAAATCCAGACCCTTTGCGAGGGCATATGCTTGAATATTAGTAGCGTTCATGGCAACACCGAGGTTATCCATCATGGTGAAGTTACCCTTTGCCGCACCTGTGACCGCTTCCATCGCAGAGGACATATCTATACCCATAACGGATGCCATATCAGCAGCACGTTGCATGGCCTTTTCAGTTAGTTCAAGACTCTTTTGTTGCTGTATACCAGAACCTTGAAACAACGCACCCATTTTGTTGGCAGTAGCAAGATACTCGCTCTGGGAGACACCAAGATTTTTATAGGCCTCCTCACCGGTTTTCTGAATTGATGCAGCATATGCACCGAAAACCGCCTCTGAACCACCAAGGTTCTGTTCCAGCTCTCCGAACTGCTGAACAACCTCTTTGCCTAACTTTATAGCAGCGGCTCCGGCAGCAACTGCAACTGCACCCATCGCTACACCAATGCCCTTGAGTACACCTCCGAGTTTTTCAAACCTACCACCCGCGTCTTCTGCACTTTTCCCGGAATCGTCCAATTCATCGCCGAGATTATCTGCCTCCACTGCTGACTGCTCAAGTTCTCGCTCCATATCATTGAGTTCTGCTTGTGCCCTGTTCAACTGAATCTGCCAATTCTGGGTACGGCGGTCGTTTTCACCGAAAGAGGAGGAGGCATTATCAAGTGCAGCCTTAAGGGTAGAAATCTTATCTTTCTGTGCATCAATTTCTTTATTCAAAACCGCATTCCGAGCGGTAACTGATTGTATTGATTTATCGTTTTTATCAAACTGACTGGTTACAAGTGTCATTTCACTGCCCAGTACCTTAAAGGACTGATTGATATCCCGCAGAGCGTTCTTAAATTCACGCTCGCCCTCAACCCCTATTTTCAATCCAAAATTGTCTGCCATGCTTCCACCTCCTCCTAAATACCCGGCGGGATAATATCGTCGATTGTCCGGGTTTTCTTCGGCTTTTCAATTCCATGCCACTGTTTGTGGCAGGCCCATAAATCAAAAAACAGTCCGATAGGCATAAGCCAGAATTCCTCTGCATCCATGCCCATCTGAACTGTTCCATAGTAAAAAAGCCGGGTAAAGACTTCTGCGTCCGTTACCCGACTTCCACGTTTTTTGGAGTTTCTTCCTCACTTTCAACGTCGCGCTTTGTGCCTTTAAACATCGCTTCGGTGATTGCATTTTTATATGCTGCCAAATCAAGAGGTGAAGTAAGAAGTTCTACCTCTTCCTCGGTAAGCAATTCTTCTGGTGCATTCTTATTCTTAAGGTTACGAATCAAAATAGACTGATTTGCAAGTAGCGTGATTAGCCAAACAATCTCGTCCAGTGCCATCTCGAAGTTTTCTGATTTCATCAGTTTTTCTCCGAGGTTTTCAAGACCACCATATCGACCAGCAATCGCTTTTGTTGCACGTGTGGTTAGAATAAGTTCATACTCTTTGCCACCAATGTTGATAGCGGCACTTCTCTCATTATCCATCTTTTTTCCTCCTATGGTTCCGGTGTGTAGACTGGCTCGTAAACTTCAGTGAACCAGCCGGTGATGGTACCTGCAGATACACCTGCGTCGCCTTCGGTGACTTCCGCTTTCCATGGGTGCTTGCCCATGCCGTCCAGTTTGTTCCTACGCATAACGGTTCCTTCAATAGTAGGTGTAGAAAAGGTAATAGAGTCAGCTTTTGTCTGTAGGTTCGTTGCGGGTAGTCCGAATTTTACGCGGTATAGCCAGAAATATCGGTATGTTCCGTTTGCCTTTTGTGCACGAAACCCTACTGCAACAGGTGTCCCCACATTCTCGCTTGCGGAGATCAGCACACCGTTATCATCGGTTGATGCACCTGTTAAATCTGCCGCGACTGTCGGGCCAATGTCATCCACACCGAGGGTAAGTGTTCCACTGTTAAAGTCTTTTACAACCTCTGCGGCACCGTCGTCCGCATATAAAATTGCCTCAACCAGTTCCACCGAAAGCTCGGCGGTCATGGCCTTAGCAAGTACCGAAGGTACAGCGTAGGTTTCTTCGCCGTTGGAATCCTCGGTTATCTTTGAATAGTACAGTCTGTCAAGACCGATAGTTGCCATGTGTTATTCCTCCAATCTATAGTTTTTTGCCACATCAATGGCATAATGATGATACCCGGTATCGTCTTCGTGTCCGATGTACCGTCGTTCTGTCACAGTAATATCTGCATTTAATAAAGCCGTTGTAACCTGCCTTTTCCGCTCTAAGTAATTGCCTTTTGAAAACAGAGATATCCGAACTTCCTGAACATCAAAACCGGGGCGGTTATCAGCATGGACTTCGAACATGTCCGTCAGAGGGATAAAAACAAGATATTCGTCAGGTGGCACACCGCTGAACACACCGGTTTCGATAGGAATATTCAGTGGTTCCAGGACTTCGTTCAAATCCGAAAGTAGGCTCATATCTTGTTTACCTCCTCGTCCAGCTTTGCTTTCATTGCTTCGATGCACAGCTTTCTACTGGTGCTTTTTGCAGGCTTTAAGAATGGTTTTGCCGGTTGCCCCGATTTTCCGTATTCGATGATATTGCCTATCTTCGCATTGCTACCTCCGTCACGACGCGGTTCGGAAAAGCCTACTTTAACGTTGTGATTGCCATTTCTGTCCTGCAAAGTAGGTGAAAGTCCCAATGCAGCCACAAGCTCACCGGTGGAACGTGACGGATACTTTGTGTCACGACCAACCGCTGAATTCAAATTGGATTTTACCTTATCAAGCACAACCTCACCACCAGCCTTAAGCACACGAGGCATAATTTCATCAGTTTTATCGTTCAACCGTGAAACCTTCAGTAGAAAGTCCTCCGGCATTTTCATAGTTACTTTAGCCACTAGGTTTCACCTCCTTGGCGAGTACTTCAATGTACATTCCACGGCCTTTGACATCCTCCACAGAAGTAATTTCAAATCTCCCGTCTGCACAAGAAATAAGCATTGCGGTCGTAACAGTGATACCGGGAATACATCGGAACCGGAAAAGGTCGGTGGCTTCCGAAAATGTGGCTCTGTTCGCCCATATTTCGGTGCCGTGCCGACCTTCTCGATATGCTCTGATAGAAGCAACAATATTGTCAGTCTCAGTGCTGAAGCCCTCCGAGTCTTTTATAGTTACTCTCATAATAATGTCAATAAAGGTGTTCATTTTTCCAAAGCTCATAATCTACACCTTCCAATCCCGGTCAAGCCGTAGAAGTAAGTTCACCGTGTTCCAAACCTGCTGACCTGCCTGAACGCTATCGGAGAAGAAACCAGCCGTCGAGCCGTCTCTGCTTTCATAGAAATGGCTCGACAGCATGATTACTGCCTGTTCAGTGGTGGGTGGCATAGTGTTTTCCGTGTAATAACCCTCAGCGACATGCTGGTAACTCTCTGCGTAGGAGACGGCAGCTTTGATGTAATGTAGCAGAAGGCCGTCATCTGCATCATGAGTCAAAATCAAGTTTGCTTTTACTTTAGGGAGAAGATTATCTGTTGTCATACCGACCGCCTCCTTCCAATGATTATTCGTCTGCTATCATCAGACCCGCCGCTTTTAGCTTGGTAAGTAGGGCATTGAAATCTGTTACCAGACCAGCTGTATCTGTTGCGGTACTGTCTGCCTGATTCTCTGCAACGGGAAGCCCCGTTACCGAGGCCTCCTGTTTAATCTCCAAAGTACCGCCGATGACGGTTTTATCGCCGCCCTGTTCGGTGTAATTCTTTGTGTTATAGCTCATAATGCACCTCCGTTAATCTTTCTGCTGAAGTACCTTAATGGCTTCAGGCAAAATCAATTTACCGTCTACACGCTGAGTAGCTACAAAGCCTACCTGGCCAGTAACGGCAAAGAGTTCATTAAGTCTCTTAAATACTCTACCTTGACGGTCGGCTACCCAGTAGTAACTGAAATCACCGAATGCTATTGTCTTTGCTCCAGCTGCAATAGCAGGCACATAGGAAGATGTAAAAAGTGGACGGTTAAGAATAGTATCTGGGGTTCCAGCCTGGATAGATGGCTGCCATAAGTACTGACCTTGACCGTCTTTCAACTTACGAATTGCCTTTACTGTTGAGTCGTTCATGATGAATACGGACTTATTACGATAAGGTGCTTTTAACGAATAGAACAGGTCAAGCACTTCATCGAGAGTGATAGCTGTTGCTCCTGCAGTAGTGACACCTAATTGAGCGCCTCCTGTGGCTGCAAGGATACCAGTTGGTTTACCAGAACCATCACCAATGAAGAAGGCTTCCTCTTCCTTGTTACCGATACGTCTTGCAAATTCCCTTGAAATATAAGGTTCAAGTTGGAATACACTATCGTTTAGAAGTTCCTCAGAAACCTTAATCATCGTACCCAACTTATAGGCCCCAATGGAAACTTGACCGAAGCTGTCATCACTTTCAGGGATTGTTCCTTCCTCATCAATCCATGATGCTGTACCCTTAGATGCTACAACTGGAATTTTACGGTCACCAGAAGCAGTGGTAATAACTTTAGCCAGTCTACGGAAGATATTTTCATCCTCCAAAGCCTCTACAAGGGTTCTCTCAAACTCGTCAGGAACTAAGTATCCACCTTCCGAATCTGTACCGATCTTAAGAGCATTTTTTACAGTGGGATCAAGACCCTCCCCGGCACGTGTACGCATAGCATTCCAGAATGCTTTTCTGTATTCGTCGGTTGCTCTATCGGTTTTGCCTTCCAGTTTGGGATTAGCAGGCTTTCCTGTTAAAGGGTTAGCCATAGGAGCGTTAAGTTCCGCATCCAAAATGGCCTGTTTTTCTAAACGGTCGATTTCCTTACCAAGAGCAATTACATCAGCTTCCATTTTGTTATAAGTTGCCTCATCCTCAGCTGAAATCAAACCATCTGTGCCACGCTTGGTATCTAAGAACGCTTTGGTAGCGTCCCATGCTTTGGCGCGTTTCTCGCGCAGTTCTAAAATCTTGTTCATAATTTTTTCCTCCTATTAATGAATGATGTTGTTGAGCCGCTTTTCCAGTGAATCAGCGGGTGTACCTTTTTGTACAGGTGTTTTCTTGGGACATACTTTATCAAGCAGCGAATTTGTGACTGCTCTACGACTAAACGCATAGGTGAAGTCGTCTTGTTGAATATGCTTTTTCTCATCCTCCAAAATTTCATCTGCAAAGCCGAGTTCAATTGCTTTATTTGCATTCAGCCAGGTCTCTGCATCCATGAGGTGAGAAAGCTTGGTCCTTGATAAACCGGTCTTGATTTCATAAGCATTGATGATGCTTTCCTTTACCTCCGAAAGCATGGCTATAGCTTTTTGCATCTCTTCGCTGTCACCAATGGCTACAGTCAATGGGTTATGCACCATCATCAGCGCAGTAGGTGCCATAAACACAGTTGTTCCTGCCATAGCGATTACGGAGGCGGCAGATGCTGCGATGCCATCAATCTTGATGGTCACTTTGCCTTTATAGTCCATTAGCATGGTGTAAATCTGGCTTGCTGCAATGCAATCACCCCCCGGTGAATTCAGCCAAATAACAATGTCACCCTCACCAGCAAACAAATCTGATTTGAAAGCCTTAGGAGTGACATCATCATCAAACCATGATTCCTCGGCAATTACGCCGTCGAGGTAGAGCATTCGAGTGTCGGATTTTTCATCCTTGACCCAGTTCCAAAATTTGTTCATTCGGTTTCCTCCAATCTTGTCGTATTCGCGAACGCACCAGCGTCCTGTAATTTGGTCATTGCTCCATTAATGAGATAAAGATCACCTCCAAGTTCCTCCGGAATTCGGTCAAGGTTCTCAAGCTCTCTGATGTCATTCGCACTCATCCAGCCATTTTGTCTAGCCGTTGCGTAGCCACTCATACGGCTTACATAATCTCCTCGAAGCAGACCGTCTACATTAAATTTGATAAACACAGTGGATTTTTCACTTGCCATGAGAAGAGAACGGAACATATTTTGTTCCCATCGCACTACCCAAGGATCAAGTGTGTATTTCACAAACTCTAAGGATTGTTGCTCAATATTTGAAAAGCTACTTTTTTCAAGATCAGCCAGCATATGTGGTGGTACTCTAAAAATACGGGCAATTTCATTGATCTGAAATTTCCGTGTTTCAAGAAACTGTGCTTGCTCTGGAGGGATACCTATTTGCTGATACTTCATGCCCTCTTCCAGTACAGCTACCCTATGAGAGTTAGTTGAACCTTGATAGGCAGCGTTCCAGCTGTCCTTTACTTTCTGTGGGTCTTTGATTGTTCCGGGATGCTCCAACACACCACCAGGTGCAGCACCATTAGCAAAGAACTTAGCTCCGTATTCTTCCGTAGCCATGGCAAGTCCAATGGCATTTTTAGCCATAGCAATGGGTGAATAACCCACTAATCCATCAAACCCTAAGCCAGGGATATGAAGTACATCAGATGGGTCCAGATAGACCAGGCTGTCTTTGCCAAGGGTAGGTGCATCCTCTATGCTTCGCTGATATAAATAAAAAAGCCGTCCGTTTTTATCACGGTCGACTGTCATTTTGTTTGGCATTAGGGGATAGAGAGCGATAACCTCACCACGGGCATTTCGGATAATCTGTGCATAGGCATTTCCCCATAATAAAAGATGACTCATCAGCGTTTCACGAAACGTAAATGAAGTCATCTCAGGGTTTGGCTCATCATGGAGCAATTTATATAACGGATGTTTTAAATATTTTTCTTTGCCACCGCTATCGTTGTATTTATAAACATGAAGCGGAAGTCCAGCTAATGTTTCAGCTAATATTCTCACGCATGAGTAGACTGCCGTCATCTGCATTGCCGTATGTTCATTGACAGGCTTTCCAGCAGTAGTTCCTCCGAAAAAGAAACTGTATCGGCTACCGCCAAGACTATCTTTAGGCTTATCACGAGCCTTAAATAACCCTTGTAATATTCCCATTGACATCACTCTCCTTAAAAATGGGCATGAAAAAAGCACCTATTCAGCTATAGATGCTCTTATGTGTCTTATTAATTAAGATTAGGCAGCTTTAATTCTCCTGTCTTAATTTTTGCTACTGTTTCTTTTGCTTTAGCAACTGCTTCAGGTAGAACCCTTGGGTCCGACCCGTCTATTTGCTCCAAAACGTATAATACTTTTTCTGATTTTATAATTCGGATAGCTGAATTCACCCTTGTTCTTGTGCCGCCTGTGTCTTTATCGTAATACCCGTGTTGGTTTGAATGGTATTCATCTATCAACTTGCTTTTTAGTATCTTATCATCAAGTTCTTTAATCCTTGTCAGCAAATCAGCCATGTATAATCCTAAAAAGGACTGACCTGCAGATTTTATATCATCATTAATCTTATCAATGCTCCTATGTTCTTTTTCCATCTTTTACACCTCCACCTTTCCTTAATTATAGCATGGTAAAGTGCAGCTGGCGTATGATTTTAAAGAATCAAAGGATGGTTGCAAATCAAAATATTAATAAACCCCTTTCATCATAAACAGAAGAACCCGTATCTACGCCACAACGAATTGCACGATCAAGTGCCATAATGGTTGCTACGGCACCGTCAATTTTCTCAGTTGACTTTTCCTTATCCGCCTTTATATTCCCTGCAGGATCTGTTCGGATATAGATGTTATCCATCATCCAACGAAGAATCGGATGCCCACCGTGAGCAATCTTTTGTTCCAAGGTCAGTTTCATCAGTTCTTTGGTTGGCGGTGACATATCTTTAAAGCCTTGACCGAAGGGAACCACTGTAAAGCCAAGGTTTTCTAGATTCTGCGTCATTTGCACAGCACCCCATCGGTCGAAGGCAATTTCTCTAATGTTATATTTCGTACCAAGTTCCTCAATAAAAGTTTCAATGAAACCATAATGCACAACATTGCCTTCCGTGGTTTTAAGAAACCCTTGCTTTTCCCATACATCATAATTTACATGGTCTCGTCGAACACGCAAATCGATGTTATCCTCCGGTATCCAGAAGAACGGCAATACAGTGTATTTATCGTCCTCGTCCAAAGGGGGAAAGACCAGAACGAAAGCTGTAATGTCTGTACTGCTCGATAGGTCCAGTCCTCCGTAGCAGACTCGCCCACTCAGTGATTCTGGGTCAACAGCAAATGCACAGGCATCCCATTTTTCCATCGGCATCCAGCGCACCGCCTGTTTTACCCATTGATTAAGCCTAAGCTGCCTAAAACTGTTCTCCTCGGCTGGGTTTTGCCTTGCTGATTCAAAGGCTGCTTTAACTTTATCCATACTAACCGTAATGCCAAGCGATGGATTTGCTTTCTTCCATACCTTCGGATCAGTCCAGTCATCCTCTAAAGCAGCACCATATATGACAGGGTAGAAAGTAGGATCATTTTTTCTTCCATCTATGATATCCAAAGCCTTCTGATGTACTTCCCAGCAAATGCTGTTCTGATTGTCCCCGGCAGTGGTTATAAGGAAATACAGTGGCTGCATTCTGGCATCACCACTTCCTTTTGTCATAACATCAAAGAGCTTTCTGTTCGGTTGGGTGTGAAGTTCGTCAAATACCACACCATGGGTATTAAAACCGTGCTTGTTGCTGACATCGGCTGACAGCACTTGATAAATACTGCCCGTCGGTTGATAGATGAGTCGCTTTGTAGAGTCAAGAATCTTCACTCGTTTTGCTAAAGCCGGGCACATCCGCACCATATCCGCCGCAACATTAAAAACAATGGATGCCTGATTACGATCAGCTGCACAGCCGTAAACCTCGGCACGTTCCTCGTTATCTCCGCAGGTGAGCAACAGGGCAACAGCCGCCGCAAGCTCACTTTTTCCCATCTTTTTCGGTATTTCTACATAAGCGGTATTGAACTGCCGATAGCCATTAGGCTTTAGAATTCCGAATACATCACGGATAATCCGCTCTTGCCAATCGATTAATTCAAATGGCTTACCCGCCCATGTTCCTTTGGTATGAGAGAGTGCCTCGATAAAGGCTACGGCATAATCAGCGGTGGACTTATCGTAGACTGAATCCGCTGCCTTAAATATTGTTGGTGTGTATTTCTTAAGTTTTCGTATATCCGCCACCTCCTTCCAAGCATAAAAATAGACCTGCATCATGCAAGCCTTCAAATCTATCTATACGAGAAACAGAGCCATTTTTGGCACTGTTCTCTTATTGGTCTGAACTATTTAATTCTCTTCGCCAGTCAGAATAAAACGGGCATAGGCACCAGTGTTATCAATAAGGTAAGCAAGTAGCTCATCGTAGCCTTCTCGCAGAGCGATTTCCTGTACCTTCCTAACATCAAACATATTCGTTTCACCCGTGTCTCGGATGGCAAGTATCTGTTCCTTTATCTTCTTATCCATTCTCGACCTCCTTTGAATCCTCTACAGCCTGTTTTAGAATACTGATATCAAAATCTGCACTCTTGTAACCTTCTAAGATAACACTGTAATAATAGCAGCTTGGAGTACCAAGTGGTCTGCCATCATTCATGATATACACCATAGTTTCTATATTCTTTTTCCCAAGCTTAACTTTGACCTTTTCCTTTCGATAGAGAAAGGGAAAACCCTCGTAGCGATCGAGTGCCGCTTCGTCTGCAGGGGTAATCTCCCACAGTAGACATGGCACTGTCTTGCCCTTTAAAGGCTCCACGGTTGCCACAGAGCCGCCGTGTCCGCCTCGAAACAATAACTGGTAGTCCTTTAAAACAACCGGCCCAACTGACTTTGCTGTGGGGCAACGGTGCGCCATTTGTTCAAGATTAAGGTTTGAGCCATAGGCGAGATAGAATATTTTATTCATTGTCTTTGTCCTCCTTATTTTTGCAAGACAACCGCTCAGGCTGCCCGAAATCGCCACGCTGCCGAGCCTTCTAAGTGGGTGGTCAAATGTTCACGGCAGTTTGCGAATTCCTCGCCAATAAAACCGATGCGGTTGAGGTAGGTTCGCATTGCAAACTTTTCATTCTCAACCTGCGGTTTCTTTGCAGAGGCACACTTTTGTGTCAAGGCTTGGTTGTTCAGTGCAAGGGCGAGAACAATGTAGCTTCTAATCTTGCCTGCGTGAAGTTCGCTGTTAAATCCTCTTAGTTCGACCGTGTGATTTCCGTTGAAAAAGCTGTGAAGGTTAAGAAAATGGTATCGGCTTGAATGATAATGCCTGTCGGTGCTTTCGCTATAACCCTCATACCAAATGCTCTCAATCTGTGCCAGCGTTTTTGGTTTCTTTCGGTTGATTTTTTCCACCAAAATCTCATCCATCTTTTTGCAGTAACCCATTCGTGAAGGTGCTATTTGCAATGCCTTGTAAAAAAGGTCATTCTTGCTTGCGATGATGTTTACAAAGTTTCGTATGCTCCTTGCCGTGTGCCCTGCCCCATCTAAGTGGATGTGTATTCCGCAGGAGTTGTTGGTGAAGGCTCCTGCTTTGCGTAGCTCGCGTACCAACTCCTGCAATGTTTCAATATCCCCTTGGTAGGTTAGGATAGGACTTACAAGCTCTACGCTGTATTCTCTGGTTGCTGCAACCTTCTGCCGTCCTTGTTTCTTCTGGCAAGAGATGCTACCGTCGCTCATAATTTTCCAAACCCGTCCGTCAGCGGTTGTAATCTTCTTAGTGTCGTAATAATCGCCTGTGTTCACAACCGTCCCGTTTAGGTATTCGGCTGCAACCTTGGCCGCTTCGTTTCTTGTTATTCCTGTGAACTCAATTTCAATTCCAAAATTCTTGTTTAGCATTTATTCTTGCTCCTTTTAAAGTGTATTTGTCTCTTTCAACATGTACATATATCACTCTAAAAGGCTTATATAGCAAGACAATTATCCGATATAAACACACAAATTTTCTTCCATTTATGGCTTAGAATGTGTGTACTTTATTCTTCGATTTTCCTGCACAAATCCTCCCCGTAGACCACATTTAAAGAAGAACCATTCTCCCAACGAACCATGATACTGCCTGTATCATCGACTCCATTGACAATTCCTTTCGTTCCGATAGGAGGTGCTTGGAAATCGTCCATACGAACAAGTTCTACTCGGCATCCCACTGGGTATTGCTTGCGGATGCGTTCTACAGTTTCTCTTGAAGGGAAATTATTCATTAGCGGTCACCTCCTCAGCTTTAATCGGAGCACCATTTTTAAAGGCACTGTTGCCGGATAAATTTTTTAGTAAGATTTTTCGTTCCGCTTTGTATTCAGTACCAACGAAACCAAGTCGGATAAGAAAACAGCGAAAAGCATATTTCTCATTTTCTACTTCTTTTTCGGTAGCATTGACTCTCTGCTGTGTTTTTGCCAAGTCGCTGAGTGCAGTAATAAAATGGGTGTAGGCTTTGACCTCATCTGAAGTAAGCTCTCCTTGAAACCAAGGGAAACTGATTGTTTCTTCGTTGGTTATTATAGGGATGTAGTCTGTGCCAAGAGCTTTTTTAATTAGGTACGATTTGCTTTCTACCAATCGCTTGAGGTTATCAAGAGCCACATCGGTGAAAGCTGACCTTGGTAGCTCAATGGTCAAATGGTTAGTAGCCTCATCACTTTGCTCTGGTGCATACGCAGGCGGTTCCTCATAATCATGGTAAGGACTGACCCTTCCGCCAAGAGCTGCTTCGTAAGGAATTTGAACATCCTCTGGAACAGGTTCTGTTTCTGGGAGTGGAGTGTCATATTCTTCTGTAATCGCTTTGAAGTCATGCAATCCTTGCAGGTCAGCTACTAAGCCATGATTGTCCTCACCCTCGAGCATTCCATTCTTATCAATGTGGTAGCCACCTACTTCGTAAGCAAAGGTAGGTGCACCAAGGTATATCGTCGGAGCATTTAGTTCCAGGCTGATTGCTCCTACCAGCGATTTTCGTTTTGGCCCTGTAACATTATAATTTATCTTCATTTTTCATACCGCCTTTCATTTTTCGGTACTACATATATCACTCTAAGTGCTGTAAATAGCAAGTCATTTTGAGCGTTCTATGTAGAGAATAATGTTTTTTATTCGGCGGTATCTTGTATAGAAAACACAATGCCCGACAAAACAAAATATACACAAGGAAGTGCAACTCCATTGCCCCACATCTTATATTCTGCAGAATCAGAATGTGGGTCTTTAAGCCACTTCGATATCTGCTTTAAGGTTTTAGGCTTAGTTGATTTCCCCATAACCTTACGATGAGTTTCAAATATGTTATACCAGGTGCGTAAGTCGTCCATTGTTGGATTTTTTGTTCCAAGATCACTGCACCACCAATCCGGGAAACCTTGAAGCCTTGCACATTCAGTCGGAGTTAATCTTCTGACAGTGTATTCAATACCGTCTGTATCATTAATAAGTGGAGGGTCTTTGTAATCAGTAGCAACCAATGTATTTGCTAGTTCTTCTTCAGCAGTAGTAAAAAATGATGCCTTGCTAGAAGAGTAGGTAGGAGTTGCCACAGCACTAGGTCCTTGTGCATTTAGCGTTGATGATATTCCATCCTCTGTAATACCAAGATTTCTAGCATAATTTTGACCGCAGTTGAAAGATTCTCTATCAATAGCGAAAACAACAGCATGCTTATCTACAGTATTTAATGTAAAGCTTATATTTTCATTAACCCCGTCACCCTGGGGACCGTTTTTATCTTTTCTGCCAATCATGGAGCCTTGAAGGGCATAACTTTCTACAATAGCAATCCCGCCTTGATTGCAGGAAGGATTCCCTCCATTTCCATCGATGGTGCGTGAAGTATCAGCCTCATATACACCGCTGTTGGGATTGGATGATTTCATGGCATTGCTATCTTTAGAGCAGATACCATAGGCTTTCGGAACAAATAATGTCTGGTCATTATTGCAAGATAATGTTGCCGATTTATCATTCTGGATAAGAGCGCCTTTACCACCACCCTCACAGCCACATCGGATTTTGAGAGTTTTCGGTGTATCACCAACCACAAAAGGCTGATTATTTCCGCCTGTTCCATAAGTGGCTGATATTGTCGGCGCAACATCAATCGGTCCCGTAAAACGAGTATCTCTTCCGTGATTATCAAATACCGCCGCATCCACAACACAAGGTGGGTGATGAGCCTCTGCTCTAAGAGTACAAGTGACATCCTCTGTGATATCCATTCGATTGCCACCCTGGTCATTTAAGATCACACTGCTTGTGCCTGTTTCTCTAATGCCGTTTTCAAAACAACCGGCAGTTCCTTGCCACGAGCGGAAGCTCTCCTTAGAATACCCAGACAAGCCTTCTGACTTAAATAGTATTTCTCCGGCACTCCTGCCTTTAAAATCTGTGACAAGGAAGATGCGTTTTCTTCGTTGGGGAACTCCCCAGTATTGAGCGTCAAGCACTCGCCAGGCAATGGAGAAATCATCTCCCACGATATTTCCTGCTTGCCTCCATTTATCAGCTTTAGGAACTGATAAGGTTTCATCTTTGATGTGACAGATGCTTTCAAGGACACATCTGAAGTCCTCTCCTTTGTTTGAGGAGAAAGCACCCGGCACGTTTTCCCAGACGATGTATCTTGGATATTTACCATCTGTAGCACACCTCATTTCTTTTATAATTCGAATGGCCTCATAAAAAAGACTTGAACGTTCTCCGTCCAAGCCATCACGCTTACCCGCCACAGATAAATCCTGACAAGGTGAGCCAAATGTAATTATATCAACCGGTTCTATCTTGCTACCATCTATGCAAGAGACATCACCGTAGTGTTTCATAAAAGGCAGTCTTTTGGTTGTAACCCGTAAAGGGAACGGCTCAATTTCGGATGCCCATAGTGGTTTAATACCACAAAGCAGACCGCCAAGCGGAAAACCTCCACTGCCGTCAAAGAGAGACCCGAGGGTAATTTCATGCTTCATCGGCACTCACCTCCGGCAAATCATCATATCTGATTTCCGAGTTATCCCTCAAAAGAAATACACCATCAGAACTTCCTACTTGCTCGATATACCTCTTTACTATGACATCACAATATTTTTCATCCAGTTCGATGGTATAGCATATCCTGTCCGTCTGCTCACAAGCAATAAGAGTAGAACCACTGCCACCGAATGGGTCGAGTACAATACAATTAGACAAACTACTATTTAGAATTGGATAGGCTACCAATGCTACTGGTTTCATAGTAGGGTGGTCAGAGTTTTTCTTTGGCTTCTCAAACTCCCATATAGTAGTCTGCTTTCTATCTGCATACCAGTTGTGTTTGCCGGACTTCTTCCAACCGAAAAGAACTGGCTCATGCTGCCATTGATACGGCGAGCGGCCAAGAACAAGCGACTGCTTTTTCCAGATGCAAGTACCGGAAAGGTAGAAACCTGCATCAGAGAATGCCTTTCTAAAATTCAGACCTTCCGTATCTGCGTGGAACACATAAATAGAAGCATCCTTTGCCATTGCTGTTTCTGTGTTCGTAAATGCATCAAGTAGAAATTCATAGAATGCCTCATTACCCATGTTATCGTTTTTGATTTTACCTGCCGAGCCTTCATAGTTGACATTGTACGGAGGGTCGGTTACCACAAGGTTTGCGAGTTTGCCATCCATTAGTAGTGTGAAAGTGTCAGCCTTGGTGGAATCACCGCAGACCAGCCTATGCTGTCCAAGCATCCAAACATCACCTTGCTTTGTGAGTGCAGGCTTTTGCAGTTCGGCATCCACATCAAAGTCATCTTCATGAATGCCATCCTTAAGAGAATCCTTAAACAGTGCATCTAGTTCAGCAGGCTCAAATCCGGTAAGGTATACATCAAAGTCAGTTCCTTGCAGGTCAGCAATTAAAAGCATCAACTTGTCTTTATCCCAGTCACCGCTTATCTTATTTAGGGCAATATTGAGAGCCTTTTCTTTTTCCTCGTTCATTTCAATAACCACACACTCGACTTCGGTGATGCCCATATCAAGCAGAACCTTCAATCGCTGATGGCCGCCGACAACATGAGATGTGGTCTTATTCCATATAACGGGTTCAACATAACCGAATTGCTCAATAGAGCGTTTTAGCTTTTCATATTCCGGGTCACCTGGTTTTAAGTCTTTACGAGGATTATAGTCGGCTGGAATCAGTAGCTCAGTTTTCAATTTTTCTATCTGCATATAATTCAGCCGCCTTTCTTAAATTTGTGTACATATTGACATTCTCCCAGGGGAACAGACTGGAATTAAAATGCCCGTAAACCGCCGTATCGGAATAGATTACATTTCTTAAGCGCAGTTTTTCGATGATTGCAGCCGGACGAAGATTAAACACTTCCTGCACAATAGTGGCAAGCTGATCATCGGTGATCTTACCTGTACCAAAGGAAGTCACATCAACCGCCACAGGATTTGCCTTTCCTATGGCATAAGAAAGAGCGACCTCGCATTTCTCTGCAAGACCGCTCCAAATAATGTTCTTTGCAATGTAGCGTGCCATGTAGGCACCACTTCGGTCAACCTTAGTCGGGTCCTTACCACAAAGGGCACCTCCACCGTGGGATGCAAGACCACCATAGGTATCAACCATGATTTTTCTACCTGTCAAGCCTGTATCGGCAGCGGGTCCACCTTCGACAAATCTGCCAGAGGGGTTGATAAGGATTTCGGTACTATCATCAAATGGGAAATCCTCAAAGCATTGCCAAAGTACATTATTTCGGATATCCGAACTCAGTTCTTCCTGGGTTTTGTCTTTATCATGCTGAACTGAAACAACAATCGTTTTTACACGTCTGGGTTTACCGTCCTCATATTCCACTGTTACCTGTGCCTTGCCATCTGGTAGAATTCCTTTGATGAGTTTTCCTTTACGGCAATCATCAATGCGCTTTACGATACGATGAGAAAGCACAAGTGGGAGGGGCAGGTTCTTACTGGTTTCGTTAGTTGCGTATCCGTAGACTGTGCCTTGGTCACCAGCTCCTATAGAACCATAGGGGTCAGTAATACCATTTCGTACTTCAAGTGCAGTATCTACACCCGCTGCAATGTCTGCACTTTGATGATGCACGAACACAAATACTGTAAACTTCCATGGATTGTATCCGACCTCTCGAAGTACATTTTTTACGATGAATCGGATATCCACTTTACCGCTGCAGGTGATTTCGCCCGCCACGATAATTTTGCCTTTAGTAGCCATGACCTCGCAGGCCACGCGGGAAGCTCTATCTTTACGCAAGCAAGCATCCAGAATATTATCAGCAATGAGGTCACAAAGTTTATCCGGATGTCCGGCACATACACTTTCTGCTGTTTTATAAGTAATCATATTTTTCTCCTATCTTATTTATTTTCCTCGCCTTGCCGTGAGCAGACGTTCCATTACATCGTCCTGTGGATTGGCACCACTGTATTCACCGGTGCAGTTTTCCTTGACGATTTGGAATATTTCCATCCACAGACGGTTGGTTTGGTTCATGTAATTCTGACCCATTGCCACATAAGGACTTTGAATGGCATTACCTGTAGTAGGATGTTTTGCTAAAAAGCCATATTCTGTGACCGCTTCCTCGCATTGAATCCAACGAGCCACGCTCATAGCATAACGTTCTAAAAGCTGTGGTGAGACGAGTGCAGCACACCCGCGTTCATTCAGCCACTGCCATGTGTTTCTGTAGATTTCTCCTGCAACCAGTGCTTTACCATCTTTTTGTATAGCCTCGAGCATTTTATTTGGCTCGGGCATTTCAAGACCTTTTAGGTCTGCCGTATCTTGAAATTCCATCACGGTCAGTTTTCTGCCTCCCGGATTTCCTTCAGCGATTTTGTCAGTCAGTGGTTTCTTTTTTGCTCCTGCACCGACACGAGCGCCACCTCGATTTGTACCGTCTTTTGCCATATAATCACCTCACTTTGCAGGGCCCAGGCTATTCCCTCGTTTGAAACCGCATTTTTTCACACGTCGCCCCACGCCGCTGTCCGCTTTAAAAAGTTTTAGGGATTTTACCGCCCCCACCGGTCACCGCTCTCGACAGTAATCCTTGAGTGACAGGATTTACAAAGAGCCATGAGATTGCTCCTCTCATTACCTCCGCCTTTAGAGAGGGGGAGAATGTGGTGTACCTCTTCAGCTGGAGTGAGCCTTCCTTCTTTTTCACACTCCTCACAAAGAGGATGTGATTTAATATATCTGTCTCGGATTCGTTTCCAAGCACGACCATATCTTTTGTTAGAGGCAGGGTCACGTTGGTATTGATTGTACTGTTTGTCCATTGCCTTTTGATGCTCGGCACAGTATTGCTCACGTTCAGCAAGCCGACCGCAACCGGGATAAGCACAGGGACGTTTAGGTTTATAGGGCATCATTTCACCTCGCTTTTGGGCATAGAAAAAGCCCTGCGGGACGAACCCACAAGGCTTAAAATCTATTCTATTTCGCTGATTATATAATAACATAAATGCAACTGTGGTATCTTGTTGCAAAGTGATGCAAAACGTGCAAACTATATTTTAATAGGATCTTCTGGAAGAGTCACATGGTTAAGAGCTGCATTGTGCCACCTGTAAACCGTTGTTCTGTCTGCGTTGAGCTCATCACCGATTTGTTCCCAGGTGAAGTTATGCACATACCGATAGCGCAGAACCATGCGTTCATCCGTGTCTGCAACCTCGTTTATAACACACCTTATCTGCTCTTTGAGTGCTACAAGGTTATCCACTTCAGCATTTATCTTACTTTCTAAATCCATAATCCGCTCTAAACATCTTACAAATTTAGCATCTGTATTTCGTGACGTTTGCACTTTTTCATCCCAGCTTGGTGATGATACACTTGTTGCCATTTCTCTGAGGCACTCCATTTCCTCGATGTCAGATTCTATTCTTTTATCAAGCCTATAAGCTTGGTGTAGATATTCCTTAACTTTCATGCTCCTCTTACCTCCGATCTTAATTTTTCAATTAGGAAATTCCCATCAACAGAGGTAAGTTCTCTATACCAATCAGTGTGGAAGAACCTCTCCACCTCGGCTATCATGTCCTTTGCAGGATCATAGCGGGGACGTTTTTTCATTTTTTTCAGTGCATCCCTATAATCCTTGACAGCTTGTAGGATAATGGCATTTGCCAGTTGCTCATAAGGGTCGGTCATCGCACCACCTCCAATTTTGCTTTTACAGCATCAATTAAAGAGGATTGTGTTTTTTCTTTTCTTGTAAGTGTCGCCATAACATCTTCATCTATGGTATCCTTGGCAATAATGTGGTGTATCACAACCGTTTCATTTTGTCCTTGCCTGTAAAGACGGGCATTGGTTTGCTGATACAACTCCAAAGACCATGTAAGTCCAAACCATATAAGGGTCGAACCACCACTTTGAAGATTAAGACCGTGTCCTGCACTTGCCGGATGAATAGCAGCTATAGGGATATTGCCATTATTCCAATCCTCAATATCTTTCGGTGTCTTTATCTGCCTAGCAGGAAACCTCTTCTGAATACGCTCCAAATCATGCTTATACCAGTAGGCAATAAGCACCGGTTTACCATTTGCTCCTTCAATCAAGTCCTCCAGGGCATCAAGTTTTCTGTCATGTATTAGATGAGGCTTATTTTTATCATCATAGACAGCACCGTTTGCCATCTGCAGGAGTTTGCCGGAAAGTACTGCTGCATTTACTGCATCAATTTCCTCATCACCTAAATTTGCTACCATCTCATCTCGGAAATCAGAATAAATGCTCCATTCTTTTTCACTTAGATACACAGGCACCTCATTTATGATACATTCAGGCATTTTGAGGTAATCCGCAGACTTCATGGATATCGTAATATCCGAGATTTGACTGTATATCCTATCTTCAGCACCAGGTAGTGGCTTATATGAAAAGATAATCTCAGCATTACGCTTATCCGGTACAAAGTAGGCACTACGGTAGTGGGTTATGTACCTTCCAAGCCTCTGGCCTAAATCAAGGACACGAAACTCTGCCCATAAATCCATAAGTCCGTTACTTGAAGGTGTTCCCGTCAGACCTACAATCCTTTTTACAGATGGTCTTACTTTCAGAAGGCTTTTAAACCGCTTTGCACTATAGGATTTAAAAGAGGATAACTCATCAATGACAAGCATATCGAAGTCAAAAGGGATACCACTCTTGTTTACAAGCCAGTCTACATTTTCACGGTTGATGATATAAATGGTGGCTCTTTTCATAAGAGCATTGATTCTATCTTTTTCCGTTCCTACAGCCACAGAGTATGATAATCCGTTAAGATGATCCCACTTTTTTATTTCCGCAGGCCATGTTTGAGATGCTACTCTTAGTGGAGCAATAATCAATACTTTTCTGATTTCAAATTTATCAAGACATAGATCAAACAATGCAGTAAGCGTGATTGCTGTCTTTCCTAACCTAAGCCCATATCAAGGAATATCGCAGATATTGGCTTGCTTTCTATAAAATCAATTGCAAACTGCTGATAATCATGTGGTATGAACTTCATTCGGCATCACCCCCCATCTCTCGTAGCACTTCATCTATCTGCTCTACACCATCAATGCAGTAAACTAAAAACCCTAACGCTTCCAGTTGCCTTTTTCGTCTTACTTGCAGAGGACGCATCACTTTGCCTGGTGCTTTTAATTCAACAAATGCGATTCTTCCCATAGGTAGGAGCACAATCCGGTCTGGCATACCATTAAATCCGGGACTTACAAACTTCGGGGCAATGCCTCCCATGTTTTTTACTGCTGCTATTAGTTTTTGCTCTATATATTTTTCTTGCATAATGTCCTCCATTTCTTAATAGGGAACAACAAGCACAACTTTGAACGATTTTTCCTATACGCGCGCACATACGACATTTCTACTATTATTTTTTTATTTATTACTAAGTAGTAAAAGTCTTGTTCCTGTTATTCCCGTAAAGCCGAAGTATCGATACTTCCTACAGTTTTAAGAAAACAACTATAGGAAACAACCATAGAACAAGGAACTACCGTTACCTTTTTCTCTCGTAACAACGTTGCTTGCCGTAAATCGGAAAATTGCTTGTTCCGTTCTTGTTCCCAGTGTACTTGTTCCAATCACCGATCTTCTTCATAATGCCTGCAATGGCATAAGAGTCAGCAGGTCTCATAGCAGCCGCATCCTTCCCGAAACATTCGCACCAGATTTCCATATTACAAACAAGGGTACGTTCTACAGTACCAACATGAGATTCTCCGCCAAATTCACTACCGTTTAGGAAATTTCTACGCTCATATGCAGACATGGTATCCCAATCCACCGGTAAAAGCGTATCAAGATAAGTACGAACCAGTCCTTCACGCTCATCGCTTTCCATTGCATCATCCTGTTCACTGGTAGCTAAATGTACATCATCGCCTTCAAGGTAGAGTTTTTCGCCATTCTCATAAAGCACCAGTGTTTCTGCCCATATCTGCTCAACATCATAAACAGACATCTGCCAGGCTTTCTTTTTTCCGTTACCACTGATACGAACTGGCCAGAACCGTCTGTTGCCTGTGATATCTCGAAGAAATCCACTCTCTGCATTGGTTGAACCTACAACTACACATTGGCGGGGATGGCTTTCTACATTAACTCCGTAGCTGGCACGGTACTTGTCATCAGACCTTGATATAAAGGACTTCACCACCTCTACATCAGTCTTTCGCATTCCTGCAAGCTCACCAAGTTCTAATATCCAGTACCCTTGCAATTTCTCAGGACCGGCTTTATCCTTCATATCTGTAAGGGTTAAACTATCTGAAAACCAATGTCCTGCAAGCTTAGCAAAGAAGGTTGATTTCCCAATTCCCTGTGGTCCATTAAGGATAAGTACACTATCAAACTTTGTGCCAGGATGGTAAATTCGTGCTACCGCAGCAACCATTGTCTTTCTTGTAACTGCTCTTGTATAGGAGTTATCCGTTGCTCCAAAGTAATCAACTAGCAGAGTTTCAACCCTGTCAATACCATCCCAACTGGGTAGATTATCAAGGTATTCTTTTATAGGGTGATATGCTCGCTCTGCTGCAACAGCAAGAATGGCATCTTTCGTCTTGGTCGGGGAGTAGACCCCATATTTATTGGAGATATACACCTTTAAGGCGGCATTGTCTGAGTCATTCCACCCTTCTTTCATCTGATTCCAGGGTAGACCGTTTCTTGCATCAATACCGTCTCGGTGTTTGTTAAAGGCAAGGGACTGCAGTTCAGGGTCATTTCTGATTATAAGAACGATGTTGTCGAGGGTGTCTTTAATCTTGCCTTGTTTATCTAGTTCAAGTGCCGTCTGCCAAGTGTCCTCAGTAAAATCAGCGGTTGCCTGATCCATACGCTCTTTGGCAAACTGAGACTTTACTTCATCATCCTTAATGGCAAATTCACACATAGCAACATAGGACGGCAGCTTGCTCGGAGATGTACTCTCCGATGCTCTGTCATCCAAGTTGCCAAACTTATGAATACGAACAAGATCAAAAGCATTAAGCAGTCTCCCGCTTGCAGGATCTGTCGCATGATGGGAATATGCAAACTTATCATCATAGATAATGACACCGGCACTTGAATCAGCTGGAATATAATCATATCTACCTGTCATTGCTGAAGGCTCATATACATCTTCAAGGAATTTATCAATCGTATCTGTTACCGAATAGGTACGGCAGAAAGTGCCGACCACACCTTCCTTGGAAAGTGGGTCAGCTTGTTCTTTTAATGAACGTTCTATAACCTCTGATTGCCTGGAGGATACAGGCCAAGTGCTTGTGTCATGCCAATCATCATATTTATTAAGAAACGCATCCGGGTCAAGGGGTGAGCCGTCTTTTTCTTCATATACAAACACACCGTTTCTTGATGTAGAAGGCCAATACATCAATCTTTCCGGTTCATAGGTAGTGTCATCAAAAAGGTCGATGCCTACCTCCTTTGCTACCATACGGCTGACCGCAGCATATTCTTCTTCTCCCACGTCACGGGAGAGAGGAATGATTAATCTAAGCCTTGGATTTTCTGGGGTATGCTTATGGGTAGAATAAATGCAGCACTGATATGGGAAGAAGGTGCAGATTTCACCCCATATACTGCTTGTGCCATAATCCATATCAAGGGTTAGCATGGAGCGTGACAGCACATTACCTTTTTTACGTCTGCCATCTTTTAAGTGACCGCCGACAAAGCCACCGACATCTTTGATAGAATCCTGTCCGCCCTTTTTCATCTTTCGGTATTCTTCCACGGTTTCAGTGGTGCGCTGTGTAGTCTTAACACGGGAGCAGAAATCCTCCCAGCTGATATCGCTGTTCTTCCACTTTTTATCCATCCGGCTATTGCCGTATGCTATCTTCATAGAGCATCTACCTCCTCAAAATCTTTATTGAAATATCTCACCGGCTGTCTGCGTTTCTTTGCCTTTTCAATTTCAATACTCATACCCCTTGAAATAACATCACCCAGCACCCACACTTCCTGGCATTTACCCATAAGGATGATATCCATGAAAATAGCGAGGTCACGCTCTTTCTCATTGCTGTCATTCATGAAAGGAAATAGAAGGTGTGGGGTCAGTGGAATGCAACCGCGATTAAAAGCAAACTCTGCAAAACGAGTGGCTTTTAATACATTTTCCTTAACACTCCCACTGAATGGGGCACATATATAAACCAAAGGACGGAAGGCGGGTTTTGATACCGCCGCCTTGTCCTCTCTTTCAATATTGGTAAGTGCTTGATATGGCACTAAGTCCATGTAGCCTTCAGAGTTTTTCATATCGACTCCCATATCACACCTCCATCTCAATTTGCGGATAGATACCGTGCGCCTTTAACTGTTCATAGATAAAGAGTCTGCCTTTTTGCGTCCACTTTGTGTGAACCTTGGTATGTTCAAAACCATTACTGTCTTCATAAATATGGGTATTGGTTTTTGTATAACCTTTGTCTGCGTGTTTCTGATACAAAAGCCAGGTATCACCTTGTTTAAATTGAATGCCTTTATCATGGAGATACTCATTCATTCGAATACCGCTCCAGCCGTAGTCTTTAGCAATAACGGTGATGTTTACGGCATCCTTACATTTAAGTACAACATCATAATAAGTAGCTTTGGGTTTCATCTCAGCAATCTGCTGCTGTTGTACTGCAACTGCCGCTGTAAGGGTTTTATTTCTTTCACGTTCTTCTTTAAGAGCAGTAAATGCAGCAATAGCAAGGTCGGGATTTGCAATTAAATCATCAGTTGCATAGATACCATGTTTACGAATAGCAGGGAGCACCTCATTTGTAACCCAACGCTTGAACTTTTTAGCATTTGGCATCTTACTTGAGAGAATAAGACTATAAAGACCAGATTCATTAATTACTGTTAATCCTCTATTGGGAATTTCTAAGGTCGCATTTTCCGACCTTTGGATTATGGTCTTGTCCTCTTCATCAACATGAGATGAAATAGCATCCTTTGTGTTTACATAGCCAAGTATTTCAGCTACATCCTTACCGACAAAATATGGTTGCCCACCAATAGTTGTAGTGCGCACAGAGCCAAACTCTACATTTTTGTAAATTTGTAATTCCATTAGAATTACCTCCTTATAATTTTTTGGAGGCCTTGACCTCCTACCTGGTAGCCACAGGAGTTGGTCAAATCTGATGGTTTTCAAAAAATTCTTTAAGTTTTTTCTCTGCACGTTTTAACTTTTGACTGATGTTATTTTCGTCAGCACCTATAGAGCGAGCATATTCACGGATTGGTATGCCATCAATGCGTACTGCAATGAACATATCTGCCCAATCTTTCTTTTTGCCAAGTGCCTTATGTATCCATTGGCAAACATCCTCATATTCATAGTTGAGATTACGATCAGTCTCTTGTGAATTATCAGCAATGGTATCCATAACATCCGTTTCGTCCTCAGCCTCATCGTCTTTACGATAAGGGGTATCTGGTTTACCAAGATGCCTATGAAATCTGCGCCAGTTGTTGTATTCCTTACTGTTCATAAGGTCCAGCATTTCCTGTACAGTCTCACAACGTTTTACTTCATCCTTCTTTTCAGGCTTTGCCTCTGCAAGACGCTGCTCGTAGTCGATATCCAACATAATGCTGTAATCATTATCTGGAATATCAATTGTGGTGTAGAATTTGTGGCCGTTTTTGATGTTTTCTTCGTACAAAACTCGAATCTTCATTAAGCATTCCTTTCCGTCCCGGCATGGGCGGCGGAATACAAAAAGAGCCTGTGGTGAAGATGGCCACAGACTCCGCTTGTCCTCAAAATGGGCGCACGAAATCACGGTGGGTGCATCTTCATTCCAAACACAGTCTTTATCACTGTGTTCTGAACTCTTTATGCATCCCGCCGTCCTGATGCGCATCTCGGACATTGAGATTTATTGTTTTCAGAGAGAAAGTCGATTTTTGCGAGTAAAAATTCACAATCGCATTTAAAAACTTCGGAAAAGTGTAGAAATTTACAGAATTTTCTGCTATACTGGATATGCTATAGATTTCCAGTATATTTCCTCGAAATCTCTTACTCTCTACTATTAAACCTATAGTAGATACAGTTACCTGCAAGAGCCTTCAACGGTTACTTTAGTTGATATAGTTACTATTTTGAAAAGGGGGGCTATGGATGACTAATAAGAATACTCCATATCTTTGTGGCGGCACCTTTTTTGTTCTTTTATTACAAGCAAAAAGGTTAAGACGCAAGGCACGAGACAAATATCAAGGTGGCACAGATGGCCTTAACGATACAGATGTTATGAAAGGCCTTATTTATGTAGTTACAGGACAAGCAGTAGATCCATACAATGATTCATTTAAGAAGAACACATCAGAGTACAAGTCCTGCAAATACAATGGCGGTACATACATTCCATTTAATGAAGTTTCTACAGTCAGCAGTTTTGATAATGCTATAAAAAGCAAATACTCCGACACCCTGGATAGAATGTCGGAGTTCACAAACGAGTATTTGATTGTTGAGAATTCAGAAAAAAGAGAATGGCTTATAAAAGCTTTGCTCGATGTGATTGAGCAAGATGTGGAAATCAAAGATGAGGATTTATTCTATATTTGTAGTAATGGGGATACCATTTCAAAGTCTGCCCTATTCGAAATTTTAAGCATTGAATTTGAGCCTTTTCTTATAGGAGTATTACACTATATCCTATTGAACCGTAACAACAATACACTTGGCCGTAGCACATTCGAGTCATGGCATACTAGGCAATCTTCTCATTCAGAATGGAATTTTGTCAGTAATATAGGTTGTGCGGTTACCCGCCCAATAACAGTATTTATGATGGCTGTTAAAAAAGAAGATTATAATGATTTTGCGGAAGACGAAGAAGAACCGGAGATTATTATAGAAGATGCCACAGCTGGAGCATCAACACAGAACGTAACGCAGATAGTGAATAACCCCACAATTGTGAATCAGTATGGAGAAAAGAACATTCACATAGACCGGGTAGACACTTTAAATTTGTAAACGGGAGGTGCAATGATTGAAAAATGAACTACAACAGGCACCTTCAAGTATTGTGCCTGCTAATCCTACTACTGTTAATCAATATGGGGAGAAGAATGTCCACGTAGACCACGCTGATAATATTCATCAGACAGTTAACTATAATTTAACATTCATAGATCGAAGCCCTAATGGGAGAAGAGAAAATGTCACTCAGAATATAAATACAGACTACTACAACCTATTTGTTATAAGCGGTGAGACTTTTATGCATGATCATTTTCTTGTTCCAAAAGACCGTGCCTTAGTCAAGGGAACCATATCTGATGACTTATTTGAAAGATTGGCTGCTCTTACACCGGAAGCTATAGAGGAAATAAAGACATTTCCTGCACTATTTGCAAGTGAAAATACGGATTATTGGGGAAAGACTGACCCTGAACAGCAAACCATATATGGACTTGTAAGAGAAATAAGAACCCAAGATAATGGAATCATGATTTATTACAAAGATTTAAACTTCATACCACAACAAAGAATTAATGAGATTTCTTTCGAACTGGGAATGGGTCGTCCAAGAGCCATAACTTCTTTAAATACAACCAGATGGACAATAAAGAAAATTAATCTCATTGAAGCATTAACCGATGCCGGAATCAGCGTTCTGGCACCAACTTAAAAGAAAAGGAGGCGGTACAATGCAACCTAAAGTACCTTCTGAAATCACACAGATTTCTCTAAATGATGCTACATATAAAGACTGTGGTGTTTCCATTCAACCAACTCTTGTGAATTTCTTCTTTGGAAATAATGGTACTGGGAAATCTACTGTCGCAAAAACCATAAAAGCCGATAATGGCACAACCTGGAGAGCGGGCAAGTCAGCTACAGATTACAACATCCATGTTTACAATCAGGATTTTATTAACGCCAATTTGCAGAATTACCACAATATGCCCGGGGTTTTTACTGTAAATGAAGTTAATATTGAAATTCAAAAGCAGATTGAAGATAAAACCACAGAAAAAGAAACGGCATCTACAGCTTTTGGTGTTGCAACTGAGGAAAAAAAGAAAAAAGAAGAAGCTAATACTGCTTTATTTACTATCTTTCAAGATGAATGTTGGGACAAAACAAAAGTCCTGCGTGAGACATTTGATGGAACCCAAACAGGCAAGAAACGAAAACATCAGTTTGCTGAGGCCATCCTTGAGATAAAAACTCCAAAAGAACATGACAAGGTAGCTTTGAAAAGATTATATGATGCTGCTTATGCCTCCGATTCCAAAAAATATGATGAGTTTAAAATAACAGCTGATACTTCTGTTCTTGATAAGCTTGGTGGAATCGATATTCTTGGCAAATCTATTGTTAGTAGTGCTAACACTCCATTTGCAGAATTTATCAAAGCATTAAATGCAACTGCCTGGGTTCGCCAAGGTCATGAACAATACAGAGAAACTCCTGACAGTAAATGCCCATATTGTCAGCAGAAACTTCCTGAGAAGTTTGAGGATGATATAAAAGCCTGCTTTGATGCTCAGTACCAGAGTGATACTATTGCACTTAAGGATTTCTATGACACATATAAGCAGAAGGCAAATGAGATATTTGCTCCGCTACAGTCAGTTCCGCAAGACCTTTATCCTGAAATCGAAATTGTGCCATACAACGATAAACTTGCGGCTTTAAAAGGTATCATTTCTTCAAATCTTCAGCAAATCTCAGAAAAAATTGCTGATCCTTCCATTATTATTACCATTGATGATACCGAACCTACACTTAAAGAACTTAATGACATAATAAATGAATTCAATAAACTAATCAGTGAAAATAACGATGTCATTGCCGCTAAACCAAAGAAGCAAGCTGAATGTAAGATAAGTGTATGGGAGTTACTAGCTTTTACGGTTAAAGACGAAGTTAATCGCTATAACACTAGCAAAACAATACTGGAAAAAGAAATTACTGCTTTTTCAGTACAGATTACCACTAACAAAAATACTGTTCAGCGTATTACTGGTGAGATTTCAGATCTCAATAGGCAAATAGTCAGTACTAAAGCAACCATTGATAGTGTGAATACTCTTTTGCGTGATTCCGGGTTTCAAGGGTTTAGTATAAGAGAAAAGGTTGACACACCCAATGTATATGAGGTTATTAGACCCAATGGTAGTATTGCAGAAAATTTGAGCGAGGGAGAACGTAATTTTATAGCCTTCCTATATTTTTATCACCTTGTTCGAGGTAGCGAAACTGCCGACGGGGGTCTTAGAGATAAAATTGTAGTCATCGACGACCCTGTTTCCAGTATGGATAGTAGCTCCCTATTTATCGTGAGTGCCCTAGTTCGTGAGATGATTGACATTTGCCATAACAATGCTGAAGAAAGAGTTCCTATTGTACAAGGTAACTTTATAAAGCAAATCTTCATTCTGACTCACAATGCCTATTTCCATAGGGAGATTACATACAATCAAGTAAAGCACTATCAATATGTAAACTTTTATCTCATCTGTAAAGTAGATAATAAATCATCTATTAGACTGTGTGAAAAGCAGAACCCGGACATCCCAACAGAAAAGGTAAATGTTAATCCTGTTCAAAATTCTTATGCTGCATTGTGGGACGAGTATAAGGAAGTAACATCAGCCATACCATTGATGAATGTTATCCGCCGCATCCTGGAATATTACTTTTTGCAGCTATGCGGATATGATGGTGCAATACTCCGCAAGCGCATCCTTATGGATAACAAAGATAACTTCATAACTCACAAAGAAGATGGCAGCGAAGATACTACTCAATATCAAATGGCATCTGCAATGCTTTCTTATATTAGTGCAAATTCTATTGGTATTAATGATGGAATGAACTATGTGGATGATTGCATAGATGTAGTCCAGAGCCGAGAAACATTTGAGATGATATTTACATTTATGAGTCAAGAACAGCATTACAAAATGATGATGGGCATCAAATAGATTTTCTAAAGACTGGAGGTTACAAAATGCGTATCAGCTATAACAAGCTATGGAAGATGCTAATCGACAAAAACATGAATAAGCAGGATTTAAAAGAATTAAGTGGTGTAAGTGCCGCCTCCATTGCCAAATTAGGAAAAGGCGAAAATATCACTACTGATGTCCTTCTTAAGATTTGTGAGGCTTTGGATTGTCGCTTGGAAGATATTTTAGAAACAATAAGAAAATAATGGAGGGCTAAATGACAAACCGCATAATCACATTAAATATTGATAGTCCATCTGTTCAATACCTTTGTAAAAAGGATTTACGGATAGCCAAGGTCATTAATATGGTTGGTCCCATCACATACGAGCTTCATGAGGATTCCTACCGTTTTTTAGTTAACACCATCATTGGACAGATGCTCTCGAATAAGGTTTCAGATATTATATCTGCAAGATTAGAGACTTTATGTAATGGTTGCATCAGTGCTGACGTAATAAACCAGCTATCAGACGAACAACTTAAGAGCATCGGAATTTCAAATTCAAAAATATCATATATTCGGGTTCTAACCACTACTATAGAATCTGGCGAAATTGATTTTAAATCTCTAAATGAATTATCTGATGCTGAGGTGATTAAAAAGCTGACGGCAATTCGTGGTATCGGAGTGTGGACTGCAAATATGTATTTAATTTTCGTTTTGAATAGACAAGACATCCTACCTACCAATGATGCTGCTTTCCTGCAAGCGTATGAATGGTTATATAAAACAACTGATAGATCAGAAAAAACAGTGGAAATAAAATGTAAAAAGTGGAAACCCTATTCATCTATTGCTGCACGTTATCTTTACCGTGCTTTAGATTCTGGTTTAACAAAAATTGAATTTAATTTATAAAAAATAAGATAAAAGGAGTGCTAATCATGAAAAGAGTTTCGATATCAAAAAATGATATTCTAAAATCCATATACTTCATTACGGCGATAACACAAAAGCAAAATAGTGCAACTATGCAAGGAGCCCTTAGTTCTAAAGGTGATTTAATGGGTGGTATTTTCGACAGATGGATAAACACTGTGCCAGAAAGCGTTATTTTTAATAAATTGATACTGCCTGACGTTGACGAAGGACATTCAACAGAAATAATATCTGATTTTTATCTCTATGATCCTAGAACAGCAGGAATTGCTCCAGATGTCATTGGATTAAGAACGGAAAATAAAATAATACCCTTTGTAATATTTGACGAAAAATGGGTTCCAGTTGATGGGATGCCACAAATCGAAATAAAGACATTCAAAAAACCGCAAAAAATGATATCACTTCGTAACCAGGCTTACGATAATAAATACTTGGTAATGTCCGAGAGCGAATTTAGAATTGATTATTTGCTACCATTTTTTGATTCAAATATTTTTGCCGAAGAAATCCATCAAAATCTAGTAATGGATGACTCTGCTTTTATAATTTCAAATTCAGAAAATAATATACAAGGTATTGATAAAGTTAATCTTTCCGATGACACAATTGGAGATGTTACTCTACTTAAAATTACTACTGCAAAATCATTTATGGATTATGCAACTTTCTGCGAAGGGACAGTTAGTATTCAGTATCTTACGAATATCGAGAAGAAAAACAGAAAGCCGTCTGGTGCCATGCTCAATACCCCGCTTAAAAACCTTTGTGATAAAAAAGAAGGTGAATTATTTAGGTTCAATTCAAGTTGGTATGAAGGTATTACTGAGGGGGGAATCCCCTTTTATACCAAGAACTCCCGTGGTTCATCTAATAGATTCTTATTTAAAACACTAGATTTATATGTTGAAAATATATCTGCTCTGTCTGTTATTAAGAAATCTAACAGTTCTATTTATTTAGAGGCAAAAGATTATGCAACTATTAATGAATTTGTTTTAGAGAAAAACGAAATTTACAAAGTTGACTTTTCTATGCTTGATAGAAGCTCTAACAACGGTGAGGAATACTTTATGCAGAAAAGCTTAATCCAACACATACCTGATTACGAAAATCAGTTAAAGAATCAATTAAAACAAATTATTATTGGGGGTATAAAGTAATGAAAGATTGTAAAGTGAGGTTAAAAAATGGCACTATTATAACGGGAGACGAATTTGATACAAATGATTTTCTTAAATTAAAGGAAATTTTCAAAAAGTGGCTTAATATCAACGCTGATCTAAAATCTTTAAAAGGTCGCGGACTAAATGTTCCAGATGTATTTAGCGAGGCACTTTTCTGCATAGCCTTTGATGCTGTGCGCACTAATAATGATCCTGGCGCTCGCTCTTATGATTGTGTAATTAAGGCAACTGGTGAAGGTGTTCAAGTGAAATCTGCATCTATTTCAACCGATTGTACTTCATTTGGCCCGACATCAACTTGGGATTTATTATATTATGCTGATTTTGCACCAAATGGATATGTAGATGGCAATGTCTGGTTCTATAAAATTGACTCAGATGACGTATATGGTTTGATACTTAACAATAAAAAAAATGAAACCTTCGCTGATCAGCAAGCACAAGGACGCCGTCCCCGTTTTTCCATTCAATCTAGTATAATTAGGAAAAAAGGCCTTAAACCTATTAAAAAGATGAGTTTGGTAGATTAATACATCTACAATTATAAATTGCGAGGGTGTAAATATGTTTTCTAAAATGAATATATGCGGTAACGATTACTATATTAGTAGTAAAAAAACATTTATCCCTTTAGGGAGATTTAAGAATAGTACAATTGAAAAAGTATTTGAGTTTGCTTATAATATGACTTTCTCTGGTGAAGGAGAACACCGTGATCACAGAAGTGGTGGTACCCATAATAGGCGAAACGGTGAAATATTCGCAAATACATTTCAAGGAAAATTGGCTGAATGTGCTCTTTATAATTTATTTACAAAAAATAAAATCAATACAACTGAACCAGACTTTGGAATTTATAAACTCGGAGTTTGGGATGCTGAAGATATTAATGTTAATGGTAATAGTATCTCAATTAAGTCTACAAAGGCATTTGGAAATCTGCTTCTTCTGGAAGAAAAAGATTGGGATGAAAATGCAGTATATCTACCAAATCAGAAGACCTATGATTATACATTTTTAGTTCGTATGGATCCGTTCTGTGAAGAACTTCTTAGAAAAAACCGATTTTTGTATTCAGACCATGTAGATAAAAATACTTTAAAAAGCATACTCCTTAGTGAAATTTGGAAGTATGATATTCCGGGGTTCATATCAAAAGAGGATTTAATTGATGTAATTTGTTTAAAACATATCATCTATCGTGGAAACAAATTAAACGGAAACACAATTATGGATGCTACAAATTATTATATTCAAGCTGGTGATATGAGAACTATTGATGAGTTTATCGCAGAACTAAACAAATAAAAAAACAGAGAGTGTATACTGGCTGATACATTCTCTGTTTGCTTTTATTTTATGATATTTAATATTTCTTCTGCAATGAGCTTAATGACAGGAACTGAAACCGCATTGCCCGCTTGCTTATATAAATTGCTGTTTCCGTAATTCTTACCGTTAATCTTTGTCGGAAGAGTATACCCTTGTCCTACAGGAAACCCTTGTAGTTTAAATGTCTCAGCAGGAGTAAGTTTTCTTATTCCTTGTGGGGTTAAAATTAATGGAACATTGTGACCTCCAGTACCCATATTAGCTGTAAGTGTAGGACAAACATCACTTTGATTCTTTCTTACATATTGACCGCGTCTAAGTTGGTAAAACTGATACATTTCTGTAATACTTTCCGTCAAGTTAATGCGAATGTCCTTTTTCTCACTTGATGTCACGTATTCCTCTTCTGTTACAAAATAATGAGGGTATCTATCTCTTGTATAGAAGTAGGATTTTTCATCCTCGGAATAATCAATAATTCTCTTAATATCTTCTTCTCTTTCCTCAGAAGTTTTTCTAATTTGATAGTTGGATAGATTATCAAACATTAAAAACTTGTCAGCATCTTCCTGGTTTAAAAATCCTATAATGTATATTCTTTCTCGGTTTTGAGGCAAATCTGAATATAACATAGTATTTAGCACTGCCTCTTTTATTATATAACCACAATTTTCCAGCTCGGCTTTTATAACTTCATAAGTTCTTCCTTTATCATGAGATTTTAAATTCTTAACATTCTCCAAGAAAAGAATACGAGGCTTTTTTTCAAATTTGTCATACAATTGATTAATTAGATCAATAAAAGACATAAAGAGATTACCTCGTTCGTCTTCAAACCCTCTTTGATCTCCCGCAATACTGAATGCTTGACAAGGAAAACCTCCATTCAGTACATCGATTGGCTCAGATAGTATTTTCTCGTGTAGCTTACTATAGCGTTCGTAATCATCGCTTTTTTCAGGATGAAGAACAGAATTAACATCACCCTCAAGTAAATTGTGCGAGAAATTTGTTCTATATGTTTCGCAAGCATATTCGTCTATTTCATTTGCCCAGCTTAATATGTATTCGGATTCCGAATTTTGAGCGTTGAGAAATCCCAAACAAATACCCCCAACACCCGCAAATAAACTGCCAACTCTAATTTTTCTCTTCATAGAATAGATCCCTTTCCACTTTCCAAATATCATTATTAATCTTCTTCATCTTCGACAACCCTTAAAATTAATTGAGTATTGATTTTGTCATAGTAAATTTTAAATTTACTCTTTCCTTTTTCTAGACTCAAATTCTCTAATATACTCTTTGGCATTCTAACCCGCATATCTTGTTGCAATAAATAAGTATCTAGATAAATTAAATTCTCATCCATTAGCACCCTCCTCACCAGCGCATCACCAGACTAATTATAGTCTATTTTTAGTCTAAAGTCAAGAATGCCCAATGTATTTAACATTAAATCTATTACGATTTACAAATCATTTCACTTGAAATTTTATCATATGTATGGGTAATAACTGTGCCATCTGGAATTAAGTTTTTCTCTAAGTAATTTAATAGTTCAGAATTATCGATAAAGTAATACATCTGTGGCACGATAAATTTTGATAAATCCTGTCTAAGAATTTCTAATGGAATGGCATTCGTATTTTCAAAACGATTAATCTCCATGCCAAATTTATACTGAGGTAGATAAGCTTCAATTCTTTTTACTGCCTCGTTATCATCTTTGTATTTCTCCTTCCAATCAGGTAACGGAGTCTTATTACTCAAAAACATAATTCCACAAATTGACTTAATTGGTTTACTAACATAAATGTAAGCTTTTATCATTTCATCCGGAAAAACTTTTCTATGCTCATATATCTTTTCGCCAGATAGGACTTTTTGGTATACATCCGCCCTTAAACTTAACAACATTGTTCTCATTATATTTTTCTCCTTTCAGCAATCTCGTCAACTAACCACATTTCTGACAGTAATTTTGTCAACTCGCAAGACAAAAGTAATTTTATCCACACAACCCTACTATTTTTCGGCTTTTGATATGTTCTTACAATAAAAATATCCGTGACCTAGAACCCGACGTGAATTGAGTTCAAAATCACGGAAATCCCTTTATTCCAAGCACTTTTACACTCTTACTTATCAGACCTTGACATCAATACGACCGTCTCAACGTGGCACGATAGCATCAGATTGATGTCTGGTCTGTATTTTTCGTTTTGTCCGTTCAAGGGAATAGGTCAATAGTGGATTTTATGGGTGCTTTCTGTTCGAGGAAACAGTTCAATAGTTTTTGTCCGTTCGTGGGAATAAGTCGATACATGGGGTTTAATTCCTGTCATCTCCGGTGGCAAAGCAACTATCTATTGATAAAATGCACCGCCGCCAAGCAAATCGTAAAAAGTTGCACCGGCCTTGCACATCCCTGATAGTCGCCCCACAGATGCCGAACTTCTCGGTATTTGTGGGGCTTCTTTGCGTTTTGACCTTACAGAGCTCAAGCGCAGTCAAACATATACGATTATCGCTCCGTTCGAGTATTCATCCCAAAGGCTATCAATGCTCTCCGAGAGTTCATCCCATTCGCCATTGATAACGCCCATAACATATTTATCTCTCAATGCAGGCTTTTCACTTAACACCCATTTGAGTTGTCGCAAAGAATATCGGGTAAAAGCCAACCACTGCGGATAATTGATGTTTAACGGATTATTTGTGAAGGCAATTTTCCCTGCATTTATTGCCGTGCTTGCAGAATGTGCAATAAAAAGCATTGTACCCAGTTTCGGTTTCTTTGCGTGACTAATACCAATTGGCACTGCTTCACTAAAAGAATAGCCTTCATGTAGTCTTTTTGCAAAATACGAAACTCTAACGATAACTTCGGTTATCATAACTGGAATTGACATTGAGCAGAAATGTCTGAAATCGTAGCCTTGATAAAACATACTTTTTGTGAGTTCTGAAATTGTGTCGTTGTCTCCGACTTTGCCAAATTGCAGTTTATTGAACAACTCCATAAACGGAACAGGTAGCCCCATCCCACCATTCTTTGCACTCGATGAACCATTTACGTCCGAAAGCATATGCAAGAATACTTTAGCAATTGCCTGAAATATATTTTGAGCTTCTCGGTCGTTAAACCCCTCGGCTGCTTGAATTAAGAATTTCCCTTTGAAATCAAGCGTGGTGACCGTGCCGCGCATCATATCAAGAACCCCGAAAATGAAGCCAAGAATGGGATCGTGTCCTAAAGAAACTTGATGGTGAAAAAGTGGGCTTAATCCGTCAACAATCTCCTCAACAATGACATTTCCTTTATTGTCATAATTCAAGGCGTCATATGGCACTTTTGATAAGCCTTCAAGTTTCTTTATTCTATCGGCGGGGAGAGCTTTGTCGAACAGATTATTAACAAACTCCGTCATAGTTCCCGGCACATTCCGACCGTCAGCACCGCGAACAAACCCTCCGAATATGCAATCAACAGCCCCACTAAAAATTCCGGCAACCACAGGAATCAACACGTCAATTTTATCGAGTTTATGAATAGCATTAAATTCAGCATTTAGCTGTTGTATGTATTCTGTGTTTGCGGCAAGCTCAGCGTTTGTTAATACGTCCTCAAAACTAATGTCCTGCGGATAACGTTCATTTGCATCGGAAAGCAAATCATCGAAAGAGCGGACAGTAATAACCTTCTGCTTTTGCGGCTCTGCGGTAACTTCCAGTTGGTTTAATTCGTCTCCGTAGCCAATAGAACGCAGTAACTCCTCGCTGTCGGAAATGTTCGCATCAAGAACATTTTTTGTGTCTGCAAGCGAAGGTGTGTCTTTGGCATAGTCGAGTTCGCTTTTGAGAACCTTTATTATATCCTTTTCATTTTCCGAAAGTGAGTGTTTTGGCATTATGCTACCCCCGGTCCTAAATCAGCCTGCAGGTCTTTTATTGCCTGTTTCAAAAGGATGTTGAGACTGGTTAAATAATCAGCACGCTCTTTTGTGACATCCACCTCATCTTTCAAGGCTGTCACAATGGCGTGATGCTTTTCTACAGCAACTTTCAAGAGTCGTTCTTTTTCTTGCCGGAGCTGTTTGCGTTTAATTGCCGCAGCGATTCCAACACCACCTGCTCCTAATATAACAATCGGAGCGGCAAGCACAAAAATGCCTGCGACCATTCCAAGTCCACCGGCAGCAATTGCACCACCACCCGCTGCCGCCAGTCCCGATGTTATTCCAACCGCACTCAAACCGACTGTACCCAACCCGTACAATGCTGCGAATGAAATCACACCACCGATTCCCGCTCCTAACGCTCCAGCTAAAACATCAGGGATGGCACTATTAGCTATGGTGCGACTTTTATCTTTGACTGCCTCGCCCGCTTCGTTAACAATGTTTACGACTGATTGAAGTGCGTCAAGTGATTTGAAATTTTTTATTTCTTTCTTTGCCATATTGGGTATCCTCCTAAATTTCCATCCGTATTGGACTATCGGTTGTTATACCACACAAACCAGTCAAATTTTCTGTGTCTACTTTTGCTATGTATACTGTTTCGCTCAAGGATCGAATCTATCAGAGCCAAATATCCCTCATAATCATAAGTTTGGCGCATTTTTTCAATACAGTTTTTGATTTGTGATGCTCTATATGTTTTGCCTTTATACTCGTACTGAGAAAGAAACTGCCCTACATGGTTTTGCATGACACCATCGAATATTACATAGTCGTCATTTTGGTAAACATAATAATTATGGTACAGGCAATACTTGCTGAAGAACGAAAAAAGGTTAATTTCATTCCTCGCCAATTCGCCAACTAAAGAAATATCGCCCTTAGCCACCCGTTCGTCAAAATTGCAGCTTTTAATTTTTTCAATCAGTCTTGTCAAATAAGTCTTGCTCAAATGTTTATTTAAATTCGTGGAGTTCGTCATATCAATCAAGGCGATTTTCATTGCAATAATGTCACTGTCCACATTTTGAGGAAACTTATTAAGACAGCTATTTATAATTGCACCTTCTTCACCATACCGCGGGTCTCTGTTTACGCGTCGGGCGGTCTCGTCCAGTTCTTCCTCCGTGAATCGTATAAAAGGCACCTCGATACCACTCCACGTTTTGGTCGGCAAACTTCGATTACTCCTTGAATAATCCTGCGGTTCGGGAATAACTTCGCCGTCCATAGGGAGCCGAACTGTGTATGGTCTGACTTCATCATTGCGCACGAGTTTTTTGTTTTGAACAAGATCATTGATCGTGGAGTTTATATAAGGTTGCGGCTTCCCAGGGAAACGGGCATCAATGATTTGTTTTGCCGTTACCGGCATATTGACCATACGGCAGTATTGCATAATGGTTTCTGAATTATTAATGTTTGCGTCGGCTCGCGCCATCGGTAATCCTCCTTTCCCCGCAGAACGCACATTCTATTATCTGCGCGTTCGCTATAAGTGTAATCTTACACTGCGAATCACTCTTCGCCCATCATCATTTTGTAATGCTGTTCCTGCTCCAAGGCTTCAAAAATTAATTTGAACACATCCTTGTACAGCGTGATGTCGGTGCAGTCGTCAACATAATTCAAACCATCGCTGAACCCTACGGAGTTGGCATTGATATAAGATAACATAGCCGTGGCGAGGTGGTACTTCGTGTAGTCGGGCAAGCCCTCGGCTGGCGTTTCCACGAACTTGTCTCTATGTTCATCAAGAACCCTCTTACGGACGTTCACACCGTCGTAGCCACAAAGTTGCATGAAGTAATATTCCAAAATGCGGCGTATTACGTTCATTAGCGGAATAGCCGTATCCACTTCTCTGTACTCACCCCAGAGGGCGGCATAGGAATTCTGAACAGGGTTGAGGTTTTCCTGTTCAGTTGGCTTGGTTAGACATTGTCGTATACAAAGTTTAACCGAGGAATTGTTGCTCGCTTTATTTATCACATAGAACGACACGCATTGATAGCGGGATGCTTGATTATAGGTTATCTCTCTATGAAAATAGACGTTATGAGTTAGGATGAAAATCTGCTTGATATAGTCGCCCTGAACCTCACGCTCTTGTTCACGATATTCGGCATTGTTAAAGCAAACACCGACCATCTCCCGCACCAAGGTACTGACGATGAATAGGACGCAGCTGTCCATACTGGAAACGGGGTCGTCGATTACGACAATCTTGTCCTTACTGACATCACTGTCGGTATGGCTTCCGCGAACAAGATGATAGAAGTATAGGAATGCAATGAAGTTCCGCTCTCCCTCGCTGAGTTTGTCGGCAACTGTCCCATCGTGACGCACGACTTCGTAGACATTTTGCTGACCTCGCTTTTCGCGCAGGGTAAAGCCTTGGAAACCTGAATCTCGAAGTAAGTCATTTATGCTTTTGATGGTCGGGGCTGTGCTAACCACTCGTTTGTTAAGGTCGGCGATTTCATTCCCCAAATCCCGTGATGTCTTGCCGCCATCTGTGATTAGCTTCATCAAAGCGGTAATCTCATCATCAAATGTCTTGCGCCGCCCTCTATAGGTCGAAACATCGCTCTGGAGCGTAAATGCAATAAGTTCCCAAACTTTTCTGGTACATTCAGCTTGCTTTTGACGCTTCGCACCGACGATGCCGTTGTTAGCTTGAATCTGTTTGTTGAACCCCTCGATGAGGTTGTTTATTTCATCCCGCAGCGTTTTGACGTTTTCAAGCGTGACTACTGAAGACGGCTCTTTCAGCTTGTCCGCAATACGCTGGATGTTGATTTCGATCGTTTTCTCCAAGAGTGCGATTTTCGCCTTATACTCAGTCAGGTCAAGTTTCGGGAAAGCACCCTGGAGATTGCCGTTAAGCACATCGAGGAAGCTTTGCATATCGCTTGCATAGTCCTCTCGAAACTGACGAAGGGCATCGATGTCCTCTTGATACTGCCCATCAAAGCAGGCAGCAACTTGCTCTTCAAAGTCGTCGGGCAATTCCTGCTGGCAATAAGGGCATTTGCCTTCTGGAGTTTCGGCGAAATGTTCATGTCCTTGGCGTACCCAGTCCGTGGCTTTAATCGCTTTGATAAAGCCTGCAAAAGGTGTATCGCTACTGCTTGTAATGGGTTTATTAAGTAGATCATTACCGGGAGATCCTTTTAATCTCGCCGTACCGCCAGTAGGTTGAAACTCCTTATATGTAGCAGCATTTGGGTCAAATGCCGTTTCATACAGTGTTCTTAATTCTCCCATATCATGCTGATTAGGATTTCCTGTTTGTAATACTTTCTCAGCAAACTGAGCCTTCCGCTTAAAGCCGCTCTGCGTAGCGTCAAATCCATCGCGGATGGCTTTCGTTTTGTCCCAACAGGTTGCCTGAAAGCTATCAAGCAAGGTGTTTCGTGCCGACTCCTTACGTTCCTTCTCCGTGGTGTTCTCACCATTGAGCTTTTCCTGCTCTGCTCGCTGGGCAGCCTTTTCAGCGATGTCGGTTTGTATCTTGATGTTCTGCTCACCGACAGTGAATACGCCCTTGAGTTTGCCGTAGTCGCGGAAGTTCGCCTCGACAAACTCTTGATTATAGACAAGAACGGAGTAGTCGGCGGCGGTTTTGCCCGTTTGCCAAGACAAACCTTCGTTAGCATAAATAGCTCGTGCTATTGTGGACTTCCCCGTGCCGTTGTTGCCGTAGAAGAAGTTGATGAGCGTGGGCTCGACGGGAACGCCGTGAAAGGTTGCGGCGTTTAGTGTGAGTCTTTCAATTGCAGAAGGCATTTTAGTATTCATCATCTATATCCTCCGTTCGTTTCCTCAGCTCCGATATCCGCGGCTTTATCGGTAGCCTTTCTTCATCACACTCTCCAATGGTGGGTAAAGCGATAATCTCTTGCCCTGCTATACCTTGCAAATCTCCGCTCATACCGTAAAGGCTGCTCGTTACCTTTTGAAGAATTTTTTCTTGCGCGGCCCATCGCTTTTGAGCTTGCTTCTTTTCAGTATCAAGTTGTTTTGCCATTTCGTCGTAAGACTCAATAATATATCGGATTCGGTTACTGAATTCGCCACCGGTCAAATATGTATACATCATTTCAATTTTTACGTCTTTTCCCTCAGCGTTTCGGTTGGCGATGAACACCTTCACCAAGATCTCCCGTAAGATCGTAGCTACCATAACTACATAGCGGGGTTTTACAAGCCATATATTTTCCGATAGTTGCTTAAAATCGTCACCGCCACCATCGGTCGGATTAAAAACAATCACGCCAATCTGGGCTTTTTCTGTCACAAGTTCATCTTTTAACTTGCCGAGCCAGCTTGCCTGATAAGTCTTCGCGTTTTTACATTCCCATAAAATTAAACCACAATCTTGATAAAATTGTTCGTTTACCATCTGTCGGATATCGGAACCGCGTTCGCCTTTTTTGACTTCCTCAATGCTATCAAACGGGAAGTTACTGCGCAGGTTTTGCTCTACATCAAGTTCGAGAATTTCACCCTGAAGCTGCTGCGAACCTTGCTCTGCCACTTGCTTGGCGGTGGTAAGCTGCTCACGCAGTTTGTTTATCGTTTCTTCTTGCTCGCGGATTTTTGTATTAAAATCATCAGAGGCTCTTATTGCGGCTTCTTCTCGGATAAGTTTTTCTTTTTCAAGGAGTTCTTTACGGGCGGTGATCTCGGCGTCTTCCCGTGCTTTATTTGCCTTGCTTAATTCTTCAAGCATTTCCTTTAACTGCTCGCGCAGTTGCTTTTCACTTTCTTTTGAACTTTCTGCTTGCCTGCGGAGTTTTTCGGTTTCTAATTCCGTGGACTGCTTCGCTCGTTCAAGTTCGAGTTCTATCGACTGCTTCGTCTTGTCCAATTCAAGCCTGGCGGTTTGACGCTCTTTTTCAAGTCGGAGATCAGCCACTTGTTGTGCCTCGGTTACGGCACTTTGGACGGCCTGCTGGATTTTCTCTTCGGCAAGAACATCAAATTCCTTCCGCAGCGTTGCGGATTGTTCGGTTTTTGCCTTCAGCAGTTCGTCCTCAATCTGATGCTGGATGGCATCGGAGATTTCAAAGGATTTCTTGCAATATGGGCAAGTAATCGTTGAATTCATGGCTTTACTCCTTACTTTGTAAAATTACCCCTGCACCAGTTCCCACAATTTTTCGTAACTGCTTACCACGTCATACTTAACATTCTCTCCGCTAATAGCGCGGAAATGTTCCCGGGCGCAGTGGGCTTTCGCTTTTTCAATCTCGCGTAGTTCCATTGAGGACATATCGCCCTTGGTTTCAGCGACAAAGTAGATGTGCTTCACCTTGCCTTCATAAAATGCGATGGCCCAGTCAGGATTGTATTTACCCACGGGGGTACTAATGTAGAAACCTCGTGGAAGCTTGACATAGACTTCAACCTCTCCGCTATGAGCTTCAAGTTCCGCGGCAAAGTCACGCTCGTTTGTGGAGTCATATATAACATAGTCGTATAAATGACGTTTGGCTTCTATGGCATTTATGCCCAGGGCTCCTTTTTTGAGATCAGGTTCAGTGAATATCTCCGTGCTGAATACGGAGGTCAGTTTATCATAGGTAATATGCTCGATAATCGCCGTGGCTTTCTGCTCATTGATGATGTTGGCAGCGCGGATAATAAACTCTTCAGGGTTATCCCCAAACTGATCAAATATGACCTTCTCAATGCCGACCAATATGTTGGCCACAGATTTCCTTGTAAGTCCGGTTTCGGCGACAATTTTACCCACGAGGTCGTAACGAACAGAACTGCTGGCTTTCATAGCAGTGTACGGCGACGCTTCCTCACGCAATATATCCGAGCGAACAAAAGCTTCACCTGCTTGAAGTTGGTCCTTGGATTCGATTGTCTTTGTCTGTTCGCCTTTCTCCACCTTGAAATAAACCTTGGATACCCGCAACCTGGAGTTTAGTGCCGTGATAGATTTATCGACCAGTTCATCCTCATCGAATCCGACAGTGTAATAGCTTCTGCCGTTAATACGCGACCAGAGTTCCCTAAATGCGCGGCTGTTCATCTTATCCTTATCAAGCGTAACCTCTACATTATTCTTGCGAGCGTTCTCCGGCTTAACTGCGTTCGGATCGTAGACGGAATCGAGCACTGCAATAACATCGGCAGCTCGGTCGGCGGCTTCCTCCGGCACTTCAAGCGTACCGTTCTTTTTGGCCTCATAATATTTCTCGGTCAGTTCACCGCGTTTGACATAGCCGTTTTCGATCAGGCTTTCATAGATAGCGAGGGCAGTATCCCCACCAAATTTCTCATCAAACAGCTTCGCCTCGACTTTGCGCGGACGGTCAGCGACCGCCTCGGCAATCTCGCTCTGCAGGCCCTTGGCAAAACTGTCGTAGCTTTCGTTGGCAATAACGGTCAGCACGTTGACGTTATGAATCTCCTCACGGCTGAGAACATTCTCGTCCATACGCTCACCACTTTGATTGACGGCAAGACGCAAACCACGTCCGACTTCCTGACGTTTGCGTACATCGCTGCCGCTTTGCTTTAAAGTGCAGATTTGGAACACATTCGGGTTGTCCCAACCCTCGCGGAGCGCAGAATGGCTGAAGATGAACCGTACAGGCTCACGTCGGTCAAGCAGACGCTCCTTTTCCTTCATAATCAAGTTATAAGCGTCGACGTCGTCTGAGGTGCGCTCTTTCTTATCGCCGAGCTTGCTGTCAATCATGTGCCCGCTCTTTTTATCAATAGAGAAGTACCCTGCATGTGTCCGCTCTGCGGGCATACCATTAAGGTATTTCAAGTACTCTTCGGAATCATCAAGGGCAAGCTGTATACTGCCGACGATAGATTTGTACTCTTCCTCGAAAACCTGTGCGTAAGTGCCACCTATGGCGTTGCCTTGGGTGTCGTACTGCTTGTACTTTGCTACCTCGTCGATAAAAAAGAGCGACAAGACTTTGATTCCCTTGGCGAATAGCTGCCGCTCCCGTTCGATATGAGATAGGATTGTTTCCCTTATTTGAATACGCCTAAGTTGATCCTCACTGACCGCACCGATAACATCCCCGGCAAATAGCTTCTTGCCATTCGTGAACTCAACGGATGAATCCCTGCCATCAATTTTCAAAACAGTATAGCCATCCTTATATTCGGCAAGTTCACCAGAGTTGTCGAACAGGCTATAGCCCTCGGAAACAATTCTCGTTTTAGGGCTAAATCCTGTTTTGTTTTTAATATCAAACTCTATTGTTGCTGTGGGGTTACCTTTGGAAAGGTTTATACTCTGCACATATACATACCCCTCAGTAGCGGTGCTGCCGGAGATTGAAATACCTTTAACCGCTATCTTCTTAACAAGCCGTTTGTTGTAGGCCTCCAACGCATCAAGGCGATAAATCATATTGTATATGCTGTCCTCTTTGTGTGTCGCAGAGTAGCGAAGGGTGAACAACGGATTAAACTCCTTCAGCCGCTCTTTTGTAGCTGCGCCCTCTACAGATTGCGGTTCGTCAATAATCATTATTGGGTTTGCTTTTGCTAATATATCAATAGGGCGGCGAGAGCGGAACTCGTCCAACTTCATGTAGATACGCCTTGCGTCCTTTCCTCGTGCGTTGAATGCTTGGCTATTTATAATCATTACGTTGATTGCACTGTCGGAAGCGAAGCGGTCAATCTCGGTAAGCTGTGAGGAATTATAAATAAAGTAGCGAATTTTCTTACCATAATCATCGGCAAAATGTTCTTCGGTCATCTGGAAGGATTTATACACACCCTCGCGAATGGCAACGCTCGGAACGACGATTATAAACTTACTCCAGCCATAGCGCTTATTGAGTTCATACATTGTCTTTATGTAGGTATAGGTTTTCCCAACGCCGGTTTCCATTTCCACTGTAAGGTTGTACCGTCCGTCAAGCGCATCGGATGGTTTGATCTGCCCCGACCGCTGAATGGCGCGTATATGTTCTAAAACTTTGTCATCGCCAATCGCCACAGGCGCGTTATTAAAACCCGTAAAATCCCGGGCAGCATCAAGTGATATCTGTCCTAAGCCAGGGTCTATCATATAAGTCGGTGCATGGAACAACTGACCTGCGAAAACATCGCAAACAGCTATTGCCGCATCTGCTTGAAATTTTTGATGTCTAAACTGTAATTTCATTTGCTCACCTCCTTATATGACTCTGACAGCTGTGTTCGGTGCAAGCAACTTAAAGATTTCAAACACATTTATCTTTTCCGGCGAGCTGGTGAATGAGCTGTCGCGGAATACGGCGCGGAGGGGCTTGCGATTTGCTATCTCGCGGACTGCTTTTTCGCTGATACGCTCCTCGAAGCAGGCGATTAAATCACCCTCGTTGTATGTGTGTACAGTGAAGTCGTCTATCTTTTCGCTTGTGTGCGGCATGGACAGCGGTAAGCCCCAGTCAAGGAGGCAGCCGAACAGCAAGTCCATATCATTACGGTCAGGTTTTATGTTGCTTTCCAGCAAGCTAATCATATCCTGCGTATAATCGCCCGCTGCATAGTAGACATCGTTCATGTTGGTATCGTCAAGTTTGAGGGCACGGAAACCGATGTCAAGGTTTTGGGCGGTCAGGCCCACCTCGGCTTTAATTTTATCCCCGGCACGGCGAATGCGCTCCTTGCCGATTTCGCATATGTTTTTGTAACCTGCCTTCGCCGCTTCCGTACCCTCGGCGCACACTTCGGACAACTGCACCATAATGAACTTGCGCTTACCTCTGTCTTCGGCGTTAAGTTGCATAACGGCGTGGGCGGTGGTGGCAGAGCCGGAGAAGAAATCGAGGACAATAGATTCTAAATCGTTGTATGTAACTGCTCGAACAAGGTAGTTTAATAGCTTTACTGGTTTCGGATTATCAAACAAATCCACACCAAATAAGCTTGTAAGTTGTGATGTGGCATCCTCATTTGTTTCCATCTGGTAGTGTGTCGGGCTGAGGACATTTTTCATTTTTTTAATTTCCCCACCGGCCTTAATATGATTCGGTCTGAATGGGACTTTACTGATAAATATTTCTTCGTCATTTTTCACTATCTCATCGAGCTTAGTCTGCGAATACCTCCATTCGCCTTCCAATCTAAAACTATCAATATTGCGACCGTTTTTAATCATAATCGTATCCAACAGACGAGTAATTATTGCACCCTCTGACATTTCCTGCGGTTCAACTTTACCGTCAGGCATATTAAATCTAACGTACCCAGCAGGGAAAGTTAATGTTGCTAATCCATTACCTGCATTATTAAACGGGTATTTTTTACCCTCAGTTGTCGTTTCAACTGAAAAAGGATGTGAGTTAAGTGTATTTTTAACATAGCATATTATGTAGTCGTTTAACTTGCCAATGTTCTTATGCAAGAAAGAAGGCTTTTTCTTTTTTTCCCAAGCAAATTCAGTAACAAAATTCTCAACACCAAAAACTTCATCACAAATCTTTCGCAGATTATGGCACTCGTTATCATCTATACTAATAAAAATTACCCCATCATCACGCAACATATTCCTTGCCAATACAAGACGCGGATACATCATACTACACCAATCAGAATGAAAGCGTCCGTTGGTTTCTGTGTTCTTAAAAAGGCGCTCGCCGTCTTCATCGTAGACACCAGCTTCTTCATCGTAGTCCTCGCGACTTTGCGCAAAATTATCACGGTAAACAAAATCATTCCCTGTATTGTACGGAGGGTCAATATATATCATTTTAACCCTACCAAGATAACTCTCTTGCAATAATTTCAACACGTCAAGATTATCACCCTCTATGTAAAGATTCTCGGTTGTGTCCCAGTTTTTACTGCCACTGCTGCAATAGGGCTTTCCTGTACTGTCTGCGCCGGTAGCAGTAGATTCATCCTCGACAACCGGACGAAGGGTCTTGCGGATGGGCCGCCCGGCTTCGGCAATGGCGGTACGCTTGCCCACCCATGTAAATTCATAAGCTTCATCGCCGTAGACCTCATCGCCCAGCATGGAGCGCAGCAGGTCAATATTAACCTTTCCCTCAGTAACCACACCAGGGAAAAGCTCTGCTATTTTCGCCACATTCTCGGCGGTGAGATTCGGTGTTTCAAATTTCGGTTTATTCATATCAATTATCCTCCTATTTGTGGCAGTTTCTCAATGATCGGTTGAGCTAAGTTCCAAACAGCCGTAGCGTAACCTGCTATCTTTGCAAGGGTTTCTGCATCCTTGATTGTTTGCGTTATCCTGCCCATAACCTTGGTATAGACGGATTTCGCTTCAGCTTGGTTTTTAGCTTTGGCAATGGTCAACACTTCGGCAATTATCTCAATCAATTCATCTTGCTGCTCATTGCTCTTGCTGATAAGGTCAACAAGTGTATAGAGGTTCGCCGTGTTTTGCTCGATGGCGCGGAGACTTCGGATTGTTTCTTCACGATAGGCAGCTTCTGCTGCTTCTTTTCGTTCACGCTCTCTTTGGACAGCTTGCATCGACCTTTCTATTTCACGCTCCTGTACTTCAAACTGACTGCTTATATTGTTAGCGAGATTGTAAGAGGTTGCTCCGAAACTTGACATATCAATCCCCTTGAATTTCTCCATCATTTTTCCGAAATCACTATCTGGTGACACGGGTGCAAACCCTTCCGGGAATTTATTATCGCTCATTATAACCCCTCCAATTCTTTTCTCAGTCGTTTCAACTCGCCGTTCAATCCGACTTGTTTATTAAACTGCTTCTCACGCAGTACTTTCTTTTCCAGCGCGGCAATTTCGCGTTCGATCCGTTGCCGCTGCTTATCGCGATCTACCGCCTCGGCGATGCCGCCCTCTGCTCCGAGTCGACCGCCCGCTATCTGTCTCGCCAAATTCTCATATACGGCATCAAGATTCAGCCCCTCAAATCTAAGCGTGAATCCCTCAAGCGTGAACCAGTCTGTGCTGTAGAATGTGCCGGCGGCTTCCATCCAACCTTGAGCCTCACCACCAAATGTGAGGATAAACAGGATTTTATAGGGAATCGCTTTTGCTATTGCAGGCAGGGTACGTTTATCAAGTCCGCGCTGCCGGACTGCCACCTCAAACACTTGAATCTCTTTCACGGTTTCACCTGCGGTAACAGCAATTGTGCTGTCAGCAAGTTTGTTTCGCCAGACTACCGATTCTATCTGGTCTTTTATTAGATCTCGCACTGAAGTGGTCAGCGTTGCGTTGGAATAGAGCTTTTCCTTCGCCACGCGGCGGTTCACCTCGGTTGAGCTGGGCAATCCTAACATAACGTCACCTCACCACAAGGAAGCAGACCAATTCAAAATCATCCAGCCCGCCGATTTTAGTATTCAGCGCAGACGTGCCGCCTGGACTGAATAAGCTGTCAATGTCGCTTTCCTCTTTTACTTCAATAATTGAATTAATCGCATCTGACAGGAGAGTGGACACAACCCGCATATCTCGCCCGTCTTTTGTTTCAACATTAAACGCTCGACACACATCTGCCACAGGCGTACCATTGCCTTTGCACAAAGAACGGATTTTGTCGAGTAGCTCTTTGGGAGAGAGATGGTCGCAGACGACTTCGCCATTCGTCCCCACATACACCATATAAAATGGGTGCAGGCGATTTTGCATATCGATATTCACACTGTTATTGCGGTTTTTCAAAAGGAACACCACGCCCGGAGGACAATCCTCAGTGGCAGGTACAACAGCATGAAGCCCGAATGGGACTGCGTCCATATCGCCGTTTTGTTTTACATATTCAAGCAAGTCGAGACGGAACTCATTCAGACCCAGGTCCATGATGGAAATACCTGACTGCATATCTTCAATGTCCACAACTTCTTCTTGCAGCCGTTTGAGTTGCGCTTTGCGATATTCAAGGTCACCTTTTTCCTCTGCGTTGATGAGGTCGTCGTCGCCTGTAGAAGTCATAACCGAAATACGCATCCTTGTTTCAACCCGTCCTTTGAGAGAGAGATATTCATCCAAATCTACGTCCGGCCAAAAGTTTACGAGCTGAATAACAGAATTGCGGCTGCCGATACGGTCAATACGCCCAAACCGTTGGATAATTCGCACGGGATTCCAGTGGATATCGTAATTAACACAGTAATCGCAATCTTGCAGGTTCTGACCTTCCGAGATACAGTCCGTGGCGATAAGAACGGAGATGTCATTTTTGTTACTCGGCATTAATAATTTTTTATCCTTGGAAATCGGGGAGAACAAGGTCAGTACCTCGTTCATAGAAGCTCGTTGGCCTTTTATTGTCGTCTTACCGTCCACACTGCCAGTGATCATGGCGGTATCAAGCCCATATTTGGATTTCACGAACGCACTCACGTTAGTATAGAGATACTCAGCTGTGTCCGAAAATGCTGAGAATATGAGGATTTTTCGATTACCATGGTTGATTGGATTCACCAGCTTTTCCTCTATCAAGCTGAAAAGTGTCTGTAACTTCGTATCGTGTTCAGGTGTGATGTCATCTATCAGCATTTTTAAGAGTTCAAGCGTCTCTGCATCTTCCGAGAGCCTGTCCCGCCATGTTTTGTAATCCATATCGGTAAGATCAATCTTAATGCTGTGTTCGGCTACAAAGTATTCTGTATTGCGGTCATCGTCGTCAAAGTCTGTATCGTCGCCAACAAGCTCACGGCCATTAATAACTGTATTTCCACCAACGATGAATGCGTCTATCTCAGCAATGGTATTATCAATCAGATTTTTTACTCGCCCCACTGTGAGGCGAAAAGACTCAACGGAGCTTTCAAGCCGCTTAAGCAAGTTTATACTCATCAAGCGGCGTATGCCCATTTCCCGACCTGCACGGTTGATATTGCGAGAGGTATCTACATACTTGTGAAGCAGGCTTGGGAAGATGAAATCAGTCGGAATGTAGACCGAAAGGTTCAGCTTCATTAACTGATCGTATATCTCGCTGTAGTTAATCGCACTCTCCAAATTACTAAGGCGGGGACGCTTTGATATGGGCTTTAAACGCTCAGGAAACGATCCTATTTCCTCCATATTGTAGTACTTTTCTATGTGCTTACGTGAGCGTGCGATGGTCACGCTGTCGAGCACCTCAAAGAAGTCAAAGTCCAGCGACTTCAACAAGGCATCTGTAGTGCGCTCGCTTTCATCCTGCTTATTCCATTGATTGAAAACCTTCTGTGCGTTGCGGAAAACCTCATCTATTGAGTGCTTTATTCCTAACTTTTCATTGATAAGTTCCGGGTTGCCCTCATAGGCGAGTTCCAGTTGATTTCGCAGGTCTACAAAACGATTGTTGACCGGCGTCGCTGAAAGCATCAATACCTTCGTCTTGACACCCGTGCGGATAACACGGTTCATTAAACGAAGGTAGCGGTTCTCGCGGCGGTCTTCACCATAGACCTCACCGCCGTTTCTGAAATTGTGCGACTCGTCGATAACCACAAGGTCATAATTTCCCCAGTTGATTCTATCTAAATCAAGACCGTTCGACTTCCCACGATCTCTTGATAGGTCTGTATGGTACAGCACGTCATAGCGCAGACGATCGCATGCAATCGGATTGTTTATATAATTATCCTTAAAGGTATTCCAGTTGTCTGACAGCTTTTTCGGGCATAGCACAAGTACAGAACGGTTTCGGTTCTCATAATACTTAATGACGGCAAGTGCAGTGAAGGTCTTACCGAGCCCGACGCTGTCCGCAAGGATGCACCCATTGAAGGATTCCAGCTTATTTATGATCGCTAAAACCGCGTCTTTCTGGAAGGTGTAGAGCATACTCCAAATCTTACTCTCCTTGAAGCCGGTTGCCTCGTTAGGTAAAACATCCTCAGAAACATCCTCCAGGAATTCATTAAATATGTTGTATATCGCTACGAAGTAAATAAACTCCGGCGCATTTTCGTTATAAGCGGCGGTGATACCGTCGATGACCTGTTCAGTGACATCCTGCATTAAGCTTTTATCGTTCCAAATCTGGTCAAACATACGAATATACTCGCCTGATAATGGCGCAAACATCTTGTTGACCGGGTTGATGATATTGTTGCCGCGTTCACAGCCGATGTCTGCGGTGGTAAAACCGTGAAGTGGAATATAAGTCGTTGTTTCCTCACCGACTACATTCATAAATCCACTGATGTTACCACCCGTATGATTTGAGCGGAAGTGCACCTTTTTGCGAATCCAATCGGCACATTCACGGGCGATAGCTTTTTGAGTCAGTTCATTGCGAAGTTTTACCTCGAACTCTGTGCCGTAAAGAGAACGCTCGCGATCAAGGCGTGGTATGTAGAACTCCCGTTTTGTTTTGGGAGCTTTCTCTTGCAGGAATGTCGGCGAGGTAAAAATAAAGCGCAACTCAGCAATGCCATCAAGTTGTTTCTTGAGGACTTGGTATGCGTATATAGAGAAACAGGCTGCAGCTACGGATAGCTTGTCGCCTTTCTGTATTGTGACCGCCAAATCATCTTTAACGGTTTTGCTCACGTTATCGAGCATTTCAGGCATATGCATAATATTGACTCCTTAGATTTTCATTCAGGCTTACTCCTTAATTTTTCCTTCTCTGACCCAATCATCGACCTCGGAAATTTTGAATTTATAGCGTTTGCCGGCACGATAGACAGGCAATTTTCCTTCTTTCACCCAGGCACGAACCGTGTCAGTACTTAAACTGAGGTGTTCCGCAATGTCTTCAAGGTTAACCCATTTTTCCGGCATCGTGTTTTCTGGCTCGTGGTTCATTATATTTTCCTCCATTTATATTCATTGTTTATAAGGAACCGTACCGCTTTTATGTGGGGGCAAGAACGCTGATTCCTGCTGTTCGTAATTCTTCAATCAGGTTGACTCTCTTTATCGCCCAGTGGGTACGATTCAGTTCATTGAAGAAGGCGGCTTTTCCAAGGGCAAGCTCAAAAGCGATCTGATTTAGTTTTTGCTGTGGTATCGTAGAAAGCTTATAAAAATACACCTTTATACCATTGTCCTGAATCCTAACATCGGTAACCAATCCAAAATAGGACATGTGAGTGTCATCTGTTTTTCCGTATTGATGATTCTCGCTCGCAAACAGAGATGGGAAAGTCCTAATTTGTGCAATGGCATCAGCGTTCAAAGCAGAGAACTGTTTTTTTGTTTCGTCAGCCATACTTTCTGTCAGCGCACGGTCTTTCGGTACAATAAAGTGTCCACCTTGAAAATCCTCTTCGCCTATAACGAACAGATTATAGCAATCAAGATTAAGTGATACGCAGGCGTTCATTGTGCCCCCTGGCTGTTGAGCTATGCCGGGAACGAAAATATTAATAACCTGATTAACACTATTGGCGTGCGCTATCTGCGTGTTTTTATCTCCAGTTTGCGTAAAAACGGTCGGTCTTGTTTCGGCAGGCAGAATTTTGGAGGTTGTCAGTTGTAAATCGTTACTCATAATATCTGCCCTTTCAATTGTTATTTATCGTCAGCGTATCGACATTAGCAATCTGAATGTTGTTATTCCCGCTTTGGTTAAAGACGATTGGGTTATTAATCGTCTGCTGAGTAGTTTTTTCGGTGTCGGTTTCTGTATTGTCCTCTGTCTTTGCATCCTCAAATTCTTCATACTGACCATCATCTATTATTTCTGCTTCAACACTCGGTACAGGCACTTCACAGCCATATACCTGTATTGGTCTTGTGATACTTCCACCCAGCGTGGAAGAGTATATTCTTTCTGCACCGCCTCTTGGCGGGCACCATTCGTTATAAGCTTTCTGTCCTACCTTGTTGTCTTTTCTATTAAGAAGTACGAAATGCCAAATACCCAGCAGAAACGACTGCAAGCAAAATTTTGATGTACTAAGAAGGGTGGTCTTTGTCACGATCGAACCGTCTTCGGAAGCGTAAAAAGCTTGTCCATCACCAATTGAGTCATCTTTTTCTATAAGCTCCAGTAGAGCTTTTACAAGATATTCGTCTTTTTTGGTACTCGTTCCGACATCAATAAATGTGGCAACGAAATCCGACATTGCCTCTATTGCAGAACCGTAGTCTGTCTTGATACGGTCGTCAAAAGTATTTAATGCAGCTGAATCCTTAAATGGTAAGTAAGCGCTGCTTGAAATCTTGCAAGCTTTGAAATCCGATGTGTTTCCCTTAAATGTGCCCATCATTGATGCTGTAGGGGCTATATAATCAGGAACCATAACTTTTATTAATGCGATTAGAGCAGCTGGATCGGATAAACCGTCGCTTTCGCTTATATAGTGTTTTCTGACTCCCATTCGGGGCTTTCGTGCCTGCAAAAGCAGGGTGAGGAAAGTCCCGCCGCAGAGTCGCTGGTTTTCATTCTTTGTCATTGATTTTCCTCCGTCAAAATTACTAACCTTACTAACGTTAATAACTCTACTAACCATGGCAGGCTAACTTAACGAACTATTGGATGTCCTTGTGAGAAATCGCAGGGGCATTTTTTGTTGTTCTGGTTCTGGATACAACGAAATTGGCGGACGGAGCAACACCCACCAAACCCTACTAAATCATTATATCACACATTAATTCGAAAAACAATAACACATGTGTGAATTTCCATTGTAAACCAGAATTTCCTCCCTGCGATTGCTCACGCAATTCAAATCACAGGAGGAAATCAAATGAAAAACCACGACAACCAGCAACCGGACAAGCAGTACAAGGTCTACATCCCCAGCACCCACCAGTTCGTACCGGTGACGAAGGAGTTCTATTACGAATACTACCGTCCCATCTGGTGCACCCAGAAGCAAGCCCAAAAGCTCGGTCAGTGTATGTGTCCGAAAAGTAAGCTGTGGCGTTGCGACGGCTGCTGCCTCGATTGCTCGTATCATGCGCCAGGGAATGTATGGTCACTTGAGTATGAGCAGGAGCTCATGGGGGACAAGCATGAGGACCCCAACGCTGATGTCGAGTCAATTGTGACCGACAAAATTGTGCTGGACAAGCTATTCAAGCGACTGGACGAGCTCTTTCCTGAAGCCCGCCGTATCGGAGAGCTTCGCATGGAAGGCGTGTCAGACCGTGACATTGCAGACATTCTCGGAATACCACGCAGCACCTTCAGGTCGCGTCTTGAAAAAGTTGAAGCCCTGCTCCGCGAGGAGTATGGCGACATCATTTAATTAGAATGATCTCCGGCCGCCCTAATACGGTGGTCGGAGATTTTTCTAAAAAGTTTTTCTGTTTTTCGTCCAAACGGACCTTTTCGTTCCAGTGAGTTGTGAAAGCGATACACAACCGGCTTTCAGAACGGAGGTGAAACGAAATGTATCAGGCCCAAACAAAACCCCAAAGCTGCTCTGCGGACGATGAGCTCGTTGATGTTCTCACCGCAATCAGCATCATATCCATGCGGCTGGCAAGAAAACTGACCTTGCTTGCCGGACAAAGACAACCCACGGAAGGAGGAAAAACAGATGAGCAAAATGAGCGAAATGGCCGCAACCATCGAGGATCTGCGCAGTGCCGCTGCCGCTATTAACGAAGCCGCTAATTGGCTGGCAGAGCAGTTCAGCGGTGAAGAGTCCTCACCTGAAAAAACGGTTCCCGCCGAGCCTGTACTTACGCTGGAAGCGGTCAGAGCTGTCCTTGCAGACAAGTCTCGTGCGGGCTTCACCGCTCAGATTCGCTCTCTGCTCCAGAAATACGGTGCAAGTAAGCTGTCTGAGATAGACCCCACCCGGTACGGGGGGTTGCTTGCCGATGTGGAGGGATTGAACGATGCCACCTAAAGGACATGCCCTTCTATCCGCATCATCGTCGGAGCGCTGGCTTCGATGCCCACCCAGTGCACGACTTTGTGAGAGTTACGAGGACAAAGGCAGCGATTACGCCGCAGAAGGCACCGACGCCCATACGCTCTGTGAGTATAAGCTTCGACAGGTGCTGGGTATGGAGGCCGAAGACCCAACTGAAAACCTCACCTGGTTCAATGAGGAAATGGCCGACTGCGCCACCGGCTATGCCACCTATGTTCTCGAACAGGTGGAGGCTGCTAAGCAAACCTGCGCCGATCCTGTTGTCATGATCGAGCAGCGTGTAGACTTCTCCCGCTGGGTAGCATCCGGCTTCGGTACCGCAGATTGCCTTATCATTGCAGACGGCACCCTTAAAATCATCGACTACAAGCACGGTCGTGGAATCATGGTCAATTCAACCGAAAACCCTCAAATGCAGTGTTACGCCCTCGGTGCTCTGGAACTGTTCGACGGAATCTACGACATTGATACCGTTCGCATGACCATTTATCAGCCACGCCGCGATAACATCAGCACATACGAGCTCTCGAAAGATGAACTTTACCACTGGGCAGACGAGGTACTAAAACCTACAGCCGACCTTGCTTTCGCTGGTGATGGGAACTTCCTTTGCGGCGAATGGTGTGGCTTCTGCAAGGCAAAGCACGACTGCCGTGCCAGAGCTGACGCCAATATGGAGCTTGCCCGTTATGACTTCAAGCTGCCGCCGCTGCTTACAGACGAGGACATTGAAGATATCCTCTCAAAGGTCGATGACCTTGTCGCTTGGGCGGCGGACATCAAGGAATACGCATTGCAGCAGGCAATCAGCGGTAGGGAGTGGTCCGGCTGGAAGCTGGTCGAGGGCCGCTCCAACAGGAAATATTTGAGTGACGCGGTTGTCGCCGATGTTGTTGAGCATGCCGGCTTCGACCCGTATGAGCGCAAAGTGCTCGGCGTCACTGCCATGCAGAAGCTTCTCGGTAAATCCCGCTTTGATGAACTTCTCGCGGCTTACATTGAAAAGCCGCAAGGTAAACCCACGCTTGTGCCGGAGAGCGATAAGCGCCCGGCCATGAACACAGCCAAAAATGATTTTATGGAGGAAAACGATTATGAATAACAACACAAACAAAGTAAACAACCCCATGAAGGTTATTACCGGCCCCGACACCCGCTGGAGTTATGCGAATGTATGGGAAGCCAAGAGTATTAACGGCGGTACGCCAAAGTTCTCTGTCAGCCTTATCGTTCCCAAGTCTGACACCAAGACCGTCGCCAAAATCAAGGCCGCTATTGAAGCAGCCTACCACGACGGCGAGTCTAAACTGAAGGGCAACGGCAAGTCTGTGCCTCCGCTGGCAGCACTCAAAATTCCTCTCAGGGACGGAGATTCTGAGCGTCCTGACGATCCCGCTTATGCCAACGCTTACTTCATCAATGCAAACTCAGCCACCGCTCCCGGTATTGTCGATGCTGACCGCAATCCCATTCTGACCCGATCCGAGGTTTACTCCGGCGTGTACGGCAGGGCAAGCATCAGCTTCTATGCTTTCAATAGCAATGGAAACAAGGGAATCGCATGTGGTTTGAACAACCTGCAGAAGGTACGCGACGGCGAGCCTCTCGGCGGCAAGACCAGTGCCGAGTCCGATTTCGCAACCGACGATGACGACGATTTTCTGAACTGAGAAAGGAAGGGTGAAAAGCTATGACAACCTTACAAACCATCTTGTTGACCGTCCTTATTGCCATCTGGCTCTGTTTCAGCATTGTATTCCTGATTAATGCGATTCAGAGCGCAGTGTATGACCGCAAGCGTGAGAAGCGTGAAAAAGCACAGGCCGTCCGTGATAAGGAATACCATGAGCTGCGCATGAAGGAAATCAGCAAGTAACAGTATCTATGAGGGCGGCAGAGACATTCTTTGCCGCCCTCTTCTTAATAAAGGATGGTTGATTATGAAAACACTCAGTATAGATATTGAAACCTATAGCAGTGCCAACCTCGCAAAATCAGGTGTTTACCGCTATGTCGAGTCACCGGATTTTGAGATTATTTTGTTCGGCTATTCCGTAGATGGTGGCTCTGTTCAGGTCGTTGACCTTGCCTGCGGCGAGAAAATACCGCCAAAAGTGATAGACGCGCTCACGGATGAAACGGTGACCAAATGGGCCTTCAACGCCAACTTCGAGCGGGTCTGCCTGTCTCTCTTTCTTGGACTGCCGACCGGCGAGTATCTCGAACCCGTTTCATGGAAGTGCTCGATGATATGGGCGGCTACAATGGGGTTGCCACTTTCGCTGGAAGGTGTCGGTTCGGTGCTCAAGCTGGATAATCAGAAGCTCACCGAGGGCAAAGACCTCATTAAATACTTCTGCCAGCCTTGTGCTCCGACGAAATCCAACGGTCAGCGCTCCCGAAATTGCCCGTACCACGCGCCGGACAAGTGGTCGGCGTTCAAAAAATATAACGCCCGCGATATTGAAGCGGAGATGTCCATACAGGCCAAGCTCGCCAAGTTTCCGGTGCCAGACAGTGTCTGGGATGAATATCACCTCGACCAAGAGATAAATGACCGAGGCGTTGCGCTGGATATGACGCTGGTGCAGGAGGCCATTGCTATGGACGGTCGTTCCCGTTCTGAACTCACCACTGCCATGAAATCGCTGACTGAGCTGGATAATCCAAATTCGGTACAGCAAATGAAGCAGTGGCTTGCCGATAACGGCATGGAGACCGATACGCTTGGCAAAAAGGCAGTCATCGAGTTACTGAAAACGGCACCACCGGAACTTGCAGATGTTCTCTCCCTCCGTCAGCAACTTGCCAAATCATCGGTACGAAAATATCAGGCGATGGAAAAAGCGGTCTGCTCCGATGGTCGCGCCCGTGGGATGTTTCAGTTTTATGGAGCCAATCGCACAGGACGCTGGGCAGGCAGGCTCATACAGATGCAAAACCTGCCACAGAACCATTTGGAGGATTTAGCTGAAGCTCGCGCTCTTGTTCGCTGCGGCGACTTTGATGCACTGGAAATGCTCTACGAAGATGTGCCGGACACGCTGTCGCAGCTCATTCGCACAGCATTTGTTCCAAGAACCGATGCGAAGTTCATCGTTTCCGACTTCAGCGCCATCGAAGCCCGAGTGATCGCATGGCTCGCCGGTGAACAGTGGCGGCAGGACGTGTTTGCCAAAGGCGGCGACATCTACTGCGCCTCAGCCAGTCAGATGTTCAAGGTACCAGTTGAGAAGCATGGTGTCAATGGCCATCTGCGCCAGAAAGGCAAAATCGCCGAACTTGCCCTCGGTTATGGCGGCTCAGTTGGTGCGCTCAAAGCAATGGGTGCTCTTGAAATGGGGCTTGCTGAAGATGAGCTCCCTTCGCTCGTTGACGCATGGCGGCAGTCCAATCCACACATTGTAAAACTCTGGTGGGACGTTGACCGCGCCGCTATGGAGGCAGTTCGTCACAAGCATACCAATGAAACCCACGGCATCGTTTTTACCTGCCAGAGCGGGATGCTGTTCATCACACTTCCGTCTGGTAGGCAGCTTGCCTATGTAAAGCCGCGCATCGGCGAGAACAAGTTCGGCGGCAGTTGCATTACTTACGAAGGCGTCGGCAGCACAAAAAAGTGGGAGCGGCTGGATTCTTATGGGCCAAAGTTCGTGGAAAACATAGTTCAAGCCACGGCCCGTGACATTCTCTGCTACGCCATGCAGACGCTCCGGTGCTGTTCCATTGTCATGCATATCCACGACGAAGTAGTAATCGAAGCCGATACGCACATGTCGCTGAATGCTGTCTGCCAACAGATGGGTCGGACGCCGCCATGGGCAAAAGGGCTGCTGCTCCGTGCCGATGGCTATGAGACAGATTTTTATAAAAAAGATTAAAGGGTTTCGTCCAAAGTGGGCTTTTTGTTCCAGTGAGATTTAGAGGTGGGCAAAAAGTCCGCTGTGAAAGGAGTGTTCCTAATGAGTATAGACAAATACAACAGTGAGGGCTATTACGACCCAACTGCCTATGAAGCAATGTCCATTATTGAAAAAGAGGAACGGGCGCTTCGAGCATTCCGGCCTATTGTATATATTTGCTCTCCATTTTCAAAAGATGTGGAAGGTAACGTGAAGGCCGCGCAGGGCTACAGCCGATATGCCGTGGACAATGGCTACATTCCCGTCGCACCGCACCTGCTGTTCCCACAGTTTCTAAACGATGATAATCCCGCCGAGCGCCAGCTTGGGTTGTTCTTCGGAAACGCCCTGATGAGCAAATGCTCAGAGGTATGGGTGTTTGGCAGCATTATCTCGGCCGGTATGGAGGCTGAAATCAAAAGGGCCAAGTGGAAGAACTACCGTTTGCGCTACTTTACCGAAAACTGCGAGGAGGTGCAGGTTTGATGTTCACCATTTATCATTCCGATTTTATCGGCAACCCCGGCAATTGCTCCTATCCTCACAAGGTGGAAATTACCGATTCAGCATCACTGACCGCTGCGGTCGGTCGAGACTATGTGTGCGCAGAGTACAAAAACAACTATCGAAACGGCGATAACTTCATAGGCAGCGACTGCCTGCCGGTGGACTGTGATAACGACCACTCGGAAAAACCTGAAGATTGGATGCTGCCAGCCGATGTTATGGAGGCATTTCCCGGCGTGACCTTTGCCGTTCACTACAGCCGGTCCAATATGCGCGAAAAGAACGGCAAACCAGCCCGGCCGAAGTTTCACGTTCTTTTTCCCATCGACCACATAGTAGACGCAACTTGCTACAGCGATATGAAGAAGCTGGCCAACGCCATATTCCCGTATTTTGACACCAAGGCACTGGATGCTGCTCGTTTTTTCTTCGGTACCAATTCGCCAGAGGTGGAGATTTACGAAGGCAGCATGAACTTAAGCGAATTTTTGGAAGGCAACGATTTCGATGTGGATATGACCAGTGGTCTTCGTGCCAATCAGGTCATTCCGGAAGGAAGCCGTAACGCCACCATGTCCCGCTTCGCCGGTCGCGTCATTAAAAAGTATGGTGATGGTGACATCGCTTACCAGTGCTTTTTGGAAGAAGCCGCAAAATGCTCTCCGCCGCTTGGGGAGCAGGAACTCTTTACCATCTGGCACAGCGCCCAGCGTTTCTTCGCTAAATTGCAGCAGCAGGACGGCTATGTCCCTCCCGAGGTCTACAACGACCCGACATCGTATAAGCCGGGTGATTACTCCGATGTGGGGCAGGCAGAGGTACTGGCAAAGTACTTCTCCAGCGAACTGAGATATTCACCAGCTACGCACTTCATCCGATATAACGAGCATTACTGGCAGGAAAGTGAGCCCGGTGCTCAGGCTGTTGCCCATGAACTGACTCGTCGTCAGTTGGATGAGGCCACAAAAGACCTGCTGGCTGCAATGAAGCTGCTGACGGAAAACGGCGGTCAGGAAATTCTCGAAAACGCATCAAAGGCAAAGGCCGAGTCGCTTATGAATAATACACAGCTTGAAGCGTACAGAGCCTTCCTTGTAGCCAAGGCATACCAGTCCTTTGCCATTCGTCGCCGGGATTCCAAAAATATCACCGCGACGCTGAAAGAGTCTCATCCCATGCTGGAAATCTCGCCGCGTGACCTTGATGCCGACTGCTTTCTACTGTGCACGCCCGCTGCTACTTACGATTTGAGAAAAGGTATGGTTGGAGCCAGAGATCATTCGCCGGAGGATTTTATCACCAAAATAACCTCGGTCTCACCCAGCAACAAGGGCGAACAGCTTTGGCTGGACAGCTTAAACCTCATTTTCTGTGGCAATCAGGAGCTTATCGACTATGTACAGATGATTTGTGGCCTCGCTGCCATCGGTAAGGTTTATGTGGAAGCTCTGATTATTGCTTATGGCGGCGGGCGCAACGGTAAGTCCACCTTCTGGAATGCAGTCTCCCGTGTACTCGGCCTTTACAGCGGCAACATCTCTGCTGACACGCTGACGGTCGGATGCCGCCGGAACATCAAACCGGAGATGGCCGAGGTCAAGGGCAAGCGACTGCTCATTGCGGCTGAAATGCAGGAAGGCGCAAGGCTTAATGATTCTACTGTCAAGCAGCTTTGCTCCACAGACGATGTTTTTGCCGAGAAAAAGTACAAGGACCCATTCAGCTTCACGCCCTGTCACACGCTGGTCCTCTATACCAACCACCTGCCGAAGGTCAGCGCCTCTGATGACGGTATCTGGCGCAGGCTGATTGTCATTCCATTTGATGCCAAGATTGAAGGCAGCAGCGACATTAAAAATTACGGTGAGTACCTTTATCAGAACGCCGGTGAAAGCATTCTCGCGTGGATTATTGATGGTGCCCAAAAAGTCATTGCGTTGGATTATAAAATTCCGGTACCGGAATGTGTACAGAAAGCCATTGCGGAGTACCGGGCGCAAAACGACTGGTTTGGCCATTTCCTTGAGGACAAATGTGAGCTTGGTGCCAGTTTCCGGGAAAGTTCCAGTGCGCTTTATCAGACGTATCGGAATTACTGCATTGACACCAATGAGTATATCCGCAGTACCACTGATTTCTATTCTGCACTGGAGGCTGCTGGGTATGGCCGTATCAAGGTCAAAAACAAGCGGTTCTTTACAGGACTGCGACTAAAAACCGACGACGGAGATTTTGAGGATTTCCTGATCTGATGGACTATGGGGTAACCTCAATAAAGGTCATATACAAAAAGTCTCTTAAGGACTAAAAAAATAGCTCTAAGAAAAGTTCTATATATGACCTGCGCCGAGGTTACCCCTTCTTAAAATCCCTGATGGAGCGTGAGAATATGAGAGAAAAAGCAATCGAGAAAAAACTGGTTCAGGCAGTCAAATCGGTTGGCGGTATCGCACCGAAGTTTACAAGCCCCAGCTTTGACGGTATGCCCGACCGCATCGTACTTTTACCGGGTGGCCACATGGCTTTCGTGGAAGCAAAGGCTCCCGGTGAAAAGCCGAGACCGCTGCAACTGGCAAGACACAGATTACTACGAGGGCTTGGTTTCAGAGTTTATGTTTTGGATGACGAGCGGCAGATTGGAGGAATTCTTGATGAAATACGAACCACATAACTACCAGAAATACGCCATCGACTACATCGAGGAACACCCCATCGCCGCCGTTCTGTTGGACATGGGCCTTGGCAAGACGAGTATCACGCTGACGGCGCTGAACGACCTGCTGTTTGACAGCTTCGAGGTGCATCGCATTTTGGTAATAGCACCACTGCGAGTGGCACGGGACACATGGCCAACTGAAGCAGATAAGTGGGATCATCTACGGAATCTCATCTGCTCCGTGGCTGTTGGCCCCGAAGCAGAGCGTCGTGCAGCACTGATAAAACCAGCCGACATTTACATCATTAACAGAGAGAACGTCCAATGGCTCATTGAGGACAGCAAGCTGCCATTCGACTATGACACTGTCGTGATTGACGAGCTGTCTTCCTTTAAAAACTACCAAGCAAAGCGCTTCCGATCGCTGATGAAGGTGCGACCCACGGTAAAACGCATCATCGGATTAACCGGAACGCCAAGCAGCAACGGCCTTATGGACTTGTGGGCTGAGTTCCGACTGCTGGATTTGGGCGCTCGTCTCGGACAATTCATCAGCCACTACCGGCTTGACTACTTCATGCCAGACAAGCGCAATGGTCAGGTTATTTTCAGCTACAAGCCTCTACCCGGTGCCGAACAACGGATCTATGACAAAATCGCTGACATCACCATCTCTATGAAGTCAGCCGATCTTCTGAGAATGCCGGAGCTGATCAGCAGCGAATACACCGTCCACCTCTCCGAAGAGGAGCGCCAACGTTATGATGATCTGAAAAACGATCTCGTACTGCAGTTCCCGGATGGCGACATCACCGCCGCAAATGCTGCTACTCTCACCGGGAAGCTGTGCCAGATGGCAAACGGCGCGATATATACCGACGACGGCGGCACACTTACCATCCATGAACGAAAGCTGGACGCGCTGGAGGATATCATCGAATCTGCTGGTGGCAAGCCGCTTCTTGTGGCCTATTGGTTTAAGCATGACCTTGCCCGGATCACCGAGCGGCTGCACAAGCTCCATGTCCCGTTCTCCAAACTGGACAGTGCCGACAGTATCCGCAGGTGGAACACCGGTGAACTGCCCGTGGCACTAATCCACCCCGCCTCTGCCGGTCACGGGCTGAACCTTCAAAGCGGCGGCTCCTGCATCGTCTGGTTTGGGCTGACCTGGTCACTGGAATTATATCAGCAGACCAACGCCCGTCTGTGGCGACAGGGCCAGAGCGCCGAAACGGTTGTGGTGCAGCACATCGTCTCCAAAGGCACTATTGACGAGCGGATTTTGCGGGTACTGTCGAAAAAGGACAGTACACAGGCCGCTTTGATAGAGGCGGTAAAGGCCGAAGTCTCAGTAAACTGAGACAGCACATCTGAGAAAATCTATGACAATCCGTGCCAATCCGAGAGAAATAAAAATCGGAGGTACAGATTATGAACAACCCCTATGAGAACCTTGCAAACGCCATTGTGCTGCAGGCCGTGAAGGATTACCGGCTTCACGACGACGAGCGTGAGCTTGCCAGCATTGAGCGTTTCTTCCGTTCCGGCTGGTTCGGTGTGTTGACCGGCCTTGACCCGGAGCTGCTAATCTCCAAGCTGAGAAAGGAGAAGATGTGCTATGACTACTAAAACCTACCTTTCTCAAGCCCGCTACCTTGATATGCGTATCAAATCAAAGCTACAGCAGATCGATTCACTGAACGAGCTGGCAACAACCTGTACGTCAGTGCTGACCGGTATGCCCCGCAATCCCAGCGGTTCAACCTCTCGCATGGCAGACGCCATTTGTAAAATTGTTGACCTGCAGAATGAAATCAACCGTGACATCGATAAGCTGGTTGACCTCAAGAAAGAAATCATGGGCGTCATCAAAGCAGTATCCAACCCGGAACACCAGACCCTTTTGGAGAAGCGTTATCTCTGTTTCCTGTCTTGGGAGAAAATTGCTGTGGACATGGGTTATGACCTGCGATACACACATAAGCTCCACAACTGGGCGCTGGAGGAATGTAGCATTCCCGCTTCGCCGGAAGTGGGCACGAAAAGACACTGAAAGACACCTGCCACTTATGATAGTATTATAATCAGGAAAGCAGAATGAAGATGAGCCTTGTGGGAGCAATCCCGCAGGGCTTTCTTTATGCCCCGAAGGAGGTGAACCGAATGCCATACAAACCGAAACGTCCCTGCGCATACCCCGGCTGCGGTCGGCTTGCTGTACGCGAGCAATACTGTGCCGAGCATCAGAAGGTCATTGACAAATGCTACAACCATTACGAGCGTGACCCTGCGTCAAATAAACGGTACGGCCGTAGCTGGAAACGAATCCGTGATCGTTACATCAAGGCACACCCTCTTTGCGAGGAATGCCAAAAGCAAGGAAAGCTAACGCCCGCCGAGGAGGTGCACCACATTCTCCCGCTCTCTAAGGGCGGCAACAGCAATGCCGAGAACCTCATGGCTCTTTGTAAAGCCTGCCACTCTCGTATTACTGCGGAGAGCGGCGACCGATGGGGAAAAGGATGTTGAAAGAGGCATCGTTTACATTTTGGTACGATGCCTCAAAGCAATCCATTTTTCATGGTCTCTCCCGGTGGGGGTATCAAAATCTCTAAAGCAAAAAAATCTGGACAGCGGCGCCCCCTCTTGCGTGCAAAAAAGGCGATTTCAAACGGGTAATAAAGGAGGCGGTTAAAAATCATGCCGACAAAATCAAATAACACAGGTGGTCGC
>RZZU01000059.1 GCA_009929735.1 Clostridia bacterium
CATAAAGTTGCAATGCTTTTTTTCTTTGATACTTCGTATACACTCGTTCGTACTCCTTTCAGAGTTTCGTTAGTGTCCAACTTTATGTCCGCACCCCCATACCTTATTTTTATTTTATAGAAAGCCAAAATAGTATAATTGCACACTGTTCGGTTTACAAATAATATGGCTTTTTTTGTATAAGCCTCGATTTATTAAAATATTTGTCTTAATTTAAGCATTTTATTACTTCGACAAAACCCGTCACTTTCTTTATTTTTAAACAAGTTATGCCCATCCACACTTGTGGATAATGTGTATAACTTTGTGTATAACTTAGAACTAAAGGGTTTTTATTGTGGAAAAAATGATATAGTTTTCCACATTAGTCACAATTGATAAAATTTGTAAAATCCGACAACCCGTCTACATAATCTGTTTTACGATTGTTCGTGTATTTTTGTTCCCCTCCTTTCGCTCTCGTCAGACAGGAACACTTCTTTGTTTTTTTGCCCTTTTTTTGAAAAAAAAAAGCAGACAGCAAAAATTTGCTGTCTGCCAAATGAAACTATAATTCGTTCATGAAAAAAGGTTCCTGCTTATTCAACGTATTTCTTTTGATATTCCTTCAAAGCATTACTATATGCCGCTTCCGTTTCTTTATCAAAGCAAACAAGTACCACCCGTTGAAAGAAATCGTCAGATTTCAAAAAATCACATATTGCTTTTACGGCAATTTTTGCCGCCCGTTCCACAGGAAAACAATATACACCGGTACTGATAGAGGGAAACGCAATGCTTTTCACTCCGTTTTCTCTGGCAAGGCGCAGGGAATTCTCATAGCAGCTTTGCAGCAGCTCATCCTCTTTCCATTTACCGCCTCTCCAAATAGGCCCCGGCGTATGAATGACATAGTTCGCCTTGAGCTTGTAGCCCCTTGTCATTTTCGCCTCACCGGTCTTGCAACCGCCAAGGTTCTCGCATTCTTCCAAAAGTTCTGCACCGGCAGCACGATGAATGGCACCGTCCACGCCGCCGCCCCCCAAAAGGGACGTATTTGCCGCATTTACGATAGCGTCAGTGTTTGCCTTTACGATATCTCCTTTTACGATAGAAAAACGTTGCATATCAATAACCCCCCTATCTTTGGAAACAGCTTATCCCTTATTGTTCATTGTAGCTGTTTTCTAAAAGTTCGTAAAGGCATATTTGTTAAAAATTTATTTTTTTGCATTCTCTTCATCATCATTCCCAACAAACGTTAATCCTGAACCGCTTTTTTGGGATCAATCGTTTCGCCATCCTTTGCTACTGCAAATTCCACATGACTGCCTAAAGCAACCGTATACTTTGTAGGTTCGCCTACCGTACCAATCGCCTGCCCCTTTGTTACAGCTTCGCCGACTTTAACAGAAAGATCCTCCGCCAGCTGACTGTATGTAGTCAGCCATCCATTTTCATGCTCAATCACAACGCTGTTGCCCTTTACTTCATCCTTTGTAATTTCCTTGACCGTTCCCTTTTCCGCCGCCTTTACAATGTCCCCTGCCGCCGCCGAAATGCTTATGCTGGCATTTGTATGGTATTGATTCAGGGTGGCATCATAAATTGCACAGTCAACACTGTACGGCATTACAATTTCCCCTGCAACAGGGTAAGCAAAAACAGGTTCTGCTGAAGCCCCCTCCTTTGGTGCGGGTGTTGACTGCACCGCAGGGCTTTCGCCGCCGTCGTTGCTCTGCTTTTGCTGCTTGGTTTCCTCTACCGTAGGGGTCTGCGCCATGGTAACAGGCTGTAAAAGGTCATCTGTCTGACTTGCCTGAGATTGCGTGGATGCCGTGGGTGACGGTAATGTTTCTTTATAATCCTTTGCTTGCCAAACTACGCCTGCACCTAACGCTAATAAGCACAGACAGCCGCAAATCGTTGCGGTCCAAATTGCCGTTTTTTTATCCTTATTTTTCATATTTTGCACCTCCAAGGCTATTGTTGCCAGCCTTTTTGGCTTTTATGCAATATTTTTGAACGAAATACCCTGATAATAATGACATAATATTTCCCGATAATCCATGCCATCTTGGGCTAAAAAAGAAGCACCATATTGGCTCATTCCCGCACCATGACCATAGCCATGGGTTACAAAAACAAAGTTTTCGTCTTTTCGCTCCACCTCAAAATTCGCACTGCGAAGTCCCAGTGCGCTCCGAACCTCCAAACCCGTTAAGGTTAATCCGCCCACCTTTATTTTTTGAATATAACCCGCATCTGACCTTTCTATGCTGCTAAACGTCAGCTCCGCTTCATTTTGAGTGAGCTTGCCATATTGCGACAACTTATTCCAAACTTCCTGCGCAGAAATCGTGCAGGTGTATTCATTATTGGGTGCTTCCTTATCCTCAGCACTGTCCACACTTTTTAAATAAGGCAGCGCACTCGACCATACATTTTCCGATGCCTCAGTTTTTCCCGCACTTTGCGCATGAAATACCGCCAAAATCGGCTCCCCCTCATACACCATAATCTCCCCTTGCGTTTCCTTTACCGCTGTTCTAATTTTATTTGTATTTTCTATATAATTTTCGCCCCATTTTTTCTTTTGCTCTGCTACAGAGCAATAAGCTTGTCCTACATCATAAATCACGTTCTCCGTACCGACCTCCTGCATCTTTCTCACCTGATATGTACGTGCAGCAACAGCCTGCGCCTTCAAGGCTTCCTCAGGAAAAGACGCTGGCATTTCCGCAGAAACAACCCCCACAATATATTCCTCCAGCTCAGGTGAAAACACGTCCTCTATCCGAACCAGTTTTTTTGCTTCCTTTACCTCTTCCTTGGCGAATCCTCCCCAAAGCATCGTAATCAATAACGGAATAAGAACTACCGCTAATATAATATATCCCATCAGGATTATCAAAAGCTTCTTTGCCATGCTTTCACTTCCCCTCCTTCCAACATATGAAAGAGAGAGGAATTCCATGCTTTTTCAGTCAAGCTATTTTTAAAATTATTTCGTCCTTTTATTGATCGCCTTTGATTTGCAAATACCCCAAAAACAGTGGCTTACAAATTCACTTTTGTAAATACAAAAGCCCGTATTGCAAGGCACTTTTGTGCGAAGCAATCGGGCTTTTTTTCTTTATTTTCAAAAACTTTTTAAAATATTGTTTTTATGACAATCATCTGCCGCAGTATTTTTTCAGAATTCATTTTAGACCCTGAGAAAAAACAACCAAATGCCAAACGCAACAACCAAAATGCAACCGATGATACCAATCTCAGCATCCCGTTTGTCTATTTTTCGAATTCGCTTTAAAAATGTTGTTGCATCCAACTGGGTAATATAGTGACCGCCAAAAAGCCCAATTTTTTCCTGAAGCTTTAGTATTGGCTCTTTCTCCAGCATATAATACGTACGCCGTGTCATTCTGAAATGATAGGTAACACCATTTTGGATTCCCTCTAAAAAATAGCCTTTCCCAAACCCCTTCTCCACACCGCTTTCACTGGCAATATAGCACTGACAAGAAAGGAGTGTCAGCTCTTTCTTTTTGCAGTAAAGTCTGTCTATTGTTGTGAAAACCATCTGCGTAAAAATCAAGTTCAAGGCTAACATTGGCACAAGGGTTAAAAGCATTGTCCAAATGCTTGCACGCTCACTTTTCCAGCCCTGTATGTTTAACATATAGCCGTGGATTTGCGCCTGCGCAAACGAATACAAAAACATTGCAAACAAAATCGCATATACGACAGCAAAAATGATGCTGTGCCGCTTTCTAAGCCTTGTATTCCACATCTTTACATCCAGGAGGCCGTGCCGACAAACCACAAACATCACAATACAGATTAATACCATTAACCCGTTAATTTCAATACCGCTTTCCTCGTAATTCATACTCAATGCCAAAATGGGCATCAGCCAAGTACAAATGGCAAGCCACCCCCATCTGCCCGATACCGCACAAGTGAAGAAACAAGAATATATCGTTAACAAGGTGACAAATCCCAGCCACGCCATTTTACCGTCTCCTTACTTGCAAACTCAGATTCCCCTGTAGCTATCGGGACGGAAACTGCTCCGACGGCGGCTGGTTTCAAGCTGCGCCAAAATCTTCTCTTTATCCGCATTTAACGTGCCTGCCAATGCAGTATAATTGGAGGCATGATTGGAACGAAATACGGTGCCTTCAGCATCTACATTGCGGATAAACAATTCCGTTTCATCCAAAACCTCTTGTGGATTTAACAGCTCAATTTCGCCGCTTTGCACCTGGTCATAAATTTCTGTGCCCTTTTCAACCATTAAGGTCAAAAAGCCAACATAATCAGGCTTGACTGCGGAAATCACCCTTGCGCTTTCCATCGCATGCTCCTGCCAATATTTTTTTCCACCCAAACCCGAAATGACAGTCATCGAAAGCACCATCCCCGCTTCTTTGACTTTTTGCCCTGCTTCAATCATTTCCGCAGCGGTAACGCCCTTTTTCACATCCTTAAGTACTTGGTCGGCGCCGCTTTCCAGCCCCATATAAACCATATCCAAGCCAGCTTCCTTCAAACGACGTAACTCCTCGGGCGTTTTATTCAAAATATCCTTCGGCGCACCATAAACAGAAATACGCTCAATCTCGGGGAAATATTCATGACATTTCTCCATAATATACAACAAATCCTCAGTCTTAACAATCAGCGCATCTCCGTCCGCCAAAAAAATGCGACGCACTTGAATACGGTTATAATAGTTTCTTGCCATTGCCAAATCTTCGGCCACCTCGTCTAAAGGACGAATCCGAAATTTTTTGTCTTTATACATATTGCAAAACGTACAAGTATTTCTGGCGCAGCCAATTGTCAGCTGAATGATTAAGCTCCCCGCTTCACTTGGCGGTCTGTATACTGTTCCTTCATATCTCATAATATTATCAACTCCTATTTCCTAAGGAAGCGCTGTTTTCATGGAGGGTGTGCAGATAATCGAGGGAATTTTTCGATTAAATGTGCACACGGAATGAATCAGCGTTTTCCAAACTGTTTTATCTATTATACAGGGAATTCCCCAAAATTATCAATACCCATTTCTTACAATTGACAGGAAGCATAATTTTGTCTATAATTATGCTTGTACTTTTGGTCTTTGTATCTTGTCTTACACGCATACAGCTAAACGGAGCATTGCGCAAGGATACAGCCTTGCGGCTGTTTTTTGTACAAGGCAGTTATTCTGTGTGCAGGGTAATCCCAATCAGCATAGGTAAGGCCGCCTTGTCGGCACACCCATTCCTTATCTATACTGATTGTGGCAGCAGGCATTCAAAGCAAAAAAGAAGGATTATCTTAGATAATCAAAACCACGCGTTAAACGCGTGGTTTGCACTAGCCCTAGAAGGGCATTTTACTAGCACAGCGTCTTAAGACGCATTGAATGTTCCACCAACCGCA
>RZZU01000060.1 GCA_009929735.1 Clostridia bacterium
AAAAAACAGAGGTAAGATTCATTTATGGGAAATTACATCTGTTTTTATCATTTATAAACCGTTATTTTTAAAATGTCCTTGACATAGGGTCCATTTTACAAGGATATGCTGTCAGTATTTCTTATTTTAAGGGATTTTTTGAAATTTTCCCTGCTTTTCTGGGATATTCTTTTGGCGTCGAGGATACCTTTTCAATAAACACAAGCTTATGGGATAGCTCAGTAAAGGGGATTGTAACATCTATAATCTCTCTTACCTTGCCTCCTAGCTTCGCCAATGCACCCTCTGCCTCTGCGATTTCCCCTATCGCATCAGGGCCTTTTAAAGCCGCCAAGGCGCCGCCGACCTTCACAAAAGGCAAGCAATATTCAGATAATACCGTCAAATTCGCCACTGCACGGGACACACAATAATCAAACTGCTCCCGAAACAACGGGTTTTGTCCGCCGTCCTCGGCACGAGAATGCACACAGGCAATCTCCCCTAAGCCCATGGCGCTGATTGCCTCCTCCAAAAAACCGATCTTTTTTTGCACCGAATCCAACAGTGTCACGGAAACCTGAGGACAGGCAATTTTTACTGGCAAACCAGGAAAGCCGGCGCCCGTACCCACATCAATAATTTTTGTATTCTCAGATATTGTTAAATAAGGCACAAGACTCAAACTGTCCGCAAAATGCTTTAAAACAACTTCTCTTTCCTCCGTAATACTCGTTAAGTTCATTTTTTTATTCCATTCCAACATTACGGACATATACACCATAAACTGATCCGCCATCTGATCGGTAAGTGGAATCTGCATCTGTTCACAACAGGTTTTTAACAGCATTTTATTTTCCATGTGTTACTCCTTTTCGATATAATTTATTTTCCACTTTCCGAAGCGATTCGGCTCTGCCACCATTTGAACGGAAATCACCTCTGTCCTGCCCGCATCACTTTTGCAGGCTAAGGATACCGTTCTGATTTCATTCCATATATCATCCGAGAAAAGATACAGCATTTTTCTCTCTCCAAAAAATTTTTTTATTCCTTCAAAGTCCGCCATCGCAGCAGCAGATGCGGAAAGATAGCCCATTGCCTCGTCCTGACGGTCTTTTTCCAATGCACTTAAGAAGGAGCGCACGGTTCCGCTGGGGTTCGGTAATGAAAAAAAGGGAGTGCCGATTGTATTAAAGCAGGAATCCTCCAAAGGAAATCTCCTTTTTGGTAAACACAGCCTTCTGTCTTTTTGAGGTTCCTCTTTCTGATTCTCCTCCCAAGGCAGAAATAAATTCATGTAACCCCCTCCTTTCTAAAAAAATAAGTAGCTAAGGTCAAGATTCAAGGTTAAGACCGTGGGCTTTGCCCACACCCACTTGCTTTTTGAAAAAAGCAAGACCAAAAACTTTTATTGAAACCGCATAGCTATGCGGTTTTAGTAGGCTACGGGTGTAGTTTTTTAATGGAAAAAACCTCAACCTTATGATTTTAACCACATCCCCTTGCAGGGTTGAGGGTTGCGTCCCGAGAACTTGTATATAGACCGTGGGCTTTGCCCACACCCACTTGCTTTTTGAAAAAAGCAAGACCAAAAACTTTTATTGAAACCGCATAGCTATGCGGTTTTAGTAGGGTGCGGGTGTAGTTTCTTAATGAAAAAAACCTCAACCTTATGATTTTATCTATATTCCCTTGCAAAAATGAATATTTTTGCATATAAAAGTTTCGCTCAAGCCTTTTCAAAGGCTTGCAGGGTTCGGGACAGCGTCCCGAGAACTTGCTCTTTCGCAGGGTTCGGGATAGCGTCCCGAGAACTTAACCCTTTCGCTTTTGCTGCTCCAAATAAATCAATAGCACGGAAATATCCGCAGGCGATACCCCCGTAATTCGGGATGCGTGTCCTAATGAGCTTGGACGAATTGCATCTAGCTTTTGCTTTGCCTCAATTCGTAGCCCCTGAATGCTCTTGTAATCCATATCCTCCGATAGCTTGCGGCTTTCCAGCTTTTTAAACTGCTCCACTTGCTTCAACTGCTGTCCGATATAGCCTTCGTATTTTATTTGGATATTCACCTGTTCTTTTACCGCTTCGGGTAATTCAGGCCTGTCCCCATCTATGGATGCAAGCTTTTCATAATCCAGCTCAGGTCTTTTAATCAAATCGGATAGCCTTACACCCGATTTAATCAATGTGCTTTCATATTTTTCCAAGGTTTCCAAGGTTGTTGCATTGGGTGCAATCGTTAGCCCCTTTACACGTTCTATTTCCAAGGCAGTCAAGCGTTCCTTTTCTTTTAATGCAAGGTAACGCGCCTCTGTAATCAAGCCGATTTCATAGCCAACAGGCATCAACCGCTGATCCGCATTGTCCTGACGCAGCAGCAAACGGAACTCCGCACGGCTCGTCATCATTCGATACGGCTCTTTACTGCCCTTGCTGATTAAATCATCAATCAATACACCAATATATCCGTCGGAACGCTGCAAAATAACGGGTTCTTTCCCCTGAATGTATCTTGCAGCATTGATTCCGCCGATAATCCCCTGTGCCGCCGCTTCCTCATAACCCGAACTGCCATTAAACTGACCTGCACTGAATAAGCCCTTATACTCCTTAAATTCCAAGGAGAGCTTTAATTGTGTCGCATCAATGCAATCATATTCAATGGCATAGGCAAAACGAGTAAACTCGCAGTGCTCTAAGCCTGGAATGGTACGGTACATGGCAATCTGCACATCCTCAGGCAAGGAGGAGGACATTCCCTGAATATACATTTCCTCGGTTCCTTCGCCTTCCGGCTCTATAAAAATCTGGTGGCGTTCTTTATCAGCAAAACGAACCACCTTGTCCTCAATAGACGGGCAATATCTGGGGCCTGTTCCCTCGATTACGCCACCATAAAGCGGTGAACGATCCAAATTGTCCCGTATTACCTGATGGGTTTTTTCGTTGGTATAGGTCAGCCAGCATAATGCCTGCTCCTTTTTAATCTCCTCCGCCGTATTTTCAAAGGAAAAAGGTACAATATTTTCATCGCCGTATTGGGGCTGCATTTTATCAAAATCCATAGACCTTTTCAGTATTCTTGCAGGTGTGCCTGTTTTAAAGCGATACAGACGAATGCCCATTTCCTTTAAATTTCCGCTTAACTGCGTTGCCGGCATCAAATTGTTTGGTCCGCTGGGCAGAATCACATCACCATGCAGACAACGCCCTTGCATAAACGTACCCATGCAAAGCACTGCCGCTTTGCAGCGAAAAATAGCTCCCGCAGCGGTAACAACGCCACAAACACTGCCGTTCTCCATCAAAATTTCCGCAATTTCCCCCTGATAAATCCTTAGGTTCGGTGTTCTTTCCAAGGTAAGCTTCATTTCAGCTTGATACTTCACCTTGTCCGCCTGCGCACGCAGGGAATAAACCGCAGGTCCTTTTCCCGTATTCAGCATTTTTGTCTGAATATAGGTTTTATCAATCACTTTTCCCATTTGTCCGCCCAAAGCGTCAATTTCTCTTACCAAATGCCCCTTAGAGCTGCCCCCGATGGAGGGATTGCAGGGCATCATGGCAATGCTATCCAGGCTGACAGCAAACATTATGGTTTTCATGCCCATCCTTGCCGCCGCCAACGCCGCCTCACAGCCTGCATGACCGCCGCCGACAACAGCAATATCAATGGTTTCTGCCTCATACTTCATTTTAATACTCCTTAGTATCGCGAAGGTGCTCCCCCCGTTTATATTTTTTTCTTAACCTAATATTTTAGGATAATTCAGCTGAATATGCAATACATTTCGCATAAAAGCTTCCTATTTTCCATTACTTTCCCAGACAAAATTTCGTGAAAATTCGATCGATAATTTCTTCATCCGCCACATCGCCTGTAATTTCGCCTAAGGCACGCATAGCATCCTGCAAGTCCATGGAAATAAAATCCTCGGGCATACGGGTACAAATGGTGGTCAAGCAGTGCTCCATTGCTTCTTTGGCTTGAAACAGCGCATTTTTATGTCGGGTATTGCCCAAAAGCGCATCCTCCGCCTTTACGCCTTCTCCGCTGAAAAACAGCTCCTTTAAGCCGTGAATCAGTGCCTCAAACCCTCTGTTTTCCTTAATCGAAACAGAAATCAGCTGGTTTTTAGGAATATATTCCTTTAATTCATCAAGCGAAAGTTTTTGCGCCAAATCCGTTTTATTCAGCAAAACAAGTGTCCTTTTTCCTCGAATGAAAGACAAAATATCTCTATCCTCCTCCTCCAGAGGACTTGAGCTGTCCAGCATCATCAAAATCAAATCGGCTTTTTCCGCATATGCCTTGGATTTTTCCACGCCCATTTTTTCCACAATATCTCCGGTTTCCCGGATGCCTGCCGTATCCACAATCTTCATGGGGATACCATCTATATTGATATATTCCTCAACCGTATCTCTGGTGGTTCCGGGAATATCGGTTACAATTGCACGTTCCTCCTCCAACAGCCAATTCAAAAGAGAGGATTTTCCGACATTTGGCTTGCCGACAATGACGGTTTCCAAGCCTTCACGGATGATTTTGCCACGGTCTGCATTGGCGAGCAATTCTTCCATACGGTTTAAAATTTTCAATGCACCCTGCTCCATACTGCTGTAGGTTTCTTGCTCCACATCATGCTCTGGATAATCAATGATCGCTTCAATGGCAGCAATCATATCCAATATTTCCTCACGCATGGAACGGACTTCTGTTTTCAGCCGTCCCTCCAGCTGATTGACTGCCGCCTGACGGGATAAATCGGTGCGAGACTGAATGATGTCAATGACCGCTTCCGCCTGCGTTAAATCCATGCGGCCGTTTAAAAAGGCTCTTTTTGTGAATTCCCCCGGTTCCGCCAGTCTTGCGCCCTGGTTCAAGACCGCCTCCAAGATACGTCGGGTAACCAGCGAACCGCCATGGCAATTAATTTCCACAACATCCTCTTTTGTATAGGTTTGGGGGGCTTTCATCACGGACAACAAAGCCTCGTCAATGACCACGCCATGACTTACAATTTTTCCATAGGACAGGGTATGGCTTTTCTTTTCCAAAAGAGATTTTTTCCCAAAAAACAGTTGGTCTACCAATGCAATACTACCCTGCCCACTGATTCTGACAATGCCAATCCCACCCATACCCAAAGGGGTTGAAATTGCAGCAATTATATCATCTAACTGATTAAATCTATCCATTTGCCCCTCCTAATTACGATAAGTTCTCGGGATTTTAAGTTCTCGGGACTCTGTCCCGAACCCTGCAAGCCTTTACAAAGGCTTGAGCGAAACTTTTATACGCAAAAATATTCATTTTTGCAAGAGAACATTGGGTTTATTGATGCCTTGCGAACTTGGCTTTTTTAATCATTTCTATCTAAAACCCATCTTAAACCGCAT
>RZZU01000061.1 GCA_009929735.1 Clostridia bacterium
AAAAACAGAGGTAAGATTCATTTATGGGAAATTACATCTGTTTTTATCATTTATAAACCGTTATTTTTAAAATGTCCTTGACATAGGGTCCATTTTACGATTTCAGAGAACGATGTCTTTTTTTCTTTCAAAACGATGCACAAAACAAATGATACCTTCCCCGAACGGACACTGTTTTTCCTTCCGTTATTTTTTTAGAAGGCTGTGTCTGCTTCCCTTTTAATCCAGCACTGTTAACTCTGCATCAACTAAGTGGCAATAGGTCAAATCCTCCTCTTGATAGGTCTGAAATTGGCCCACAACAGTCACTTCGGTTCCCGCCTTGGGGTAATCCTCTGGATTTTCGGAATCCACCTTTAAAATAAATTCCAGTCCTTGCTGGCAGCAGGCTGTTGCATCAGCAATCATAACCGCATAGTAGTATTTCTGATTTGGCGCAATGTAAACAGCCAACTGACCGCTCATTTTGATGGTTTTTCCAACATAATCCTCAGGTGTACCCAACATATTATAAACCTCAGAATACATCATTGTACTGCTCAGCTGTGTCAAATCCACATCGATGCCTTCTGCTTGGGGGTGAGCTTCCGCTGCGCTCTCACTTGATGCGAAAGTATCCACTTCCAATTCGGCTGAACTTTGTTCCGCATCCTTTTTCCCGCAGCCAAACAAAGAGAGCATTAGCATTGTTGCTGCGCATAAGCAAAGAATTTTTTTCAGCTTCATTTTCTGACCCCTCCCACGAGAAAGCCAACGCAGGAGAAAATAGCAAACGCCAAAACATCGACCGCAACAATGGTAGAACCCACGGGTGTTCCCGCCAGAATCGAAATCAAAATGCCGAAAAGCGCACACAATACGGACAGAACCGCGGCACATACCGTAACCGCCTTAAAGCTGCGAAACACACGCATGGCGGAAAGTGCCGGAAAAATAATAAGGGCAGAAATCAGCAGAGAACCCACCAAATTCATAGCCAGCACAATAATGACAGCAGTGATTACTGCAATCAGCAGATTGTAGGCGTTAACCTTTGTTCCTACAGCAAATGCAAAGCTCTCATCAAAGGTAACATCAAATATTTTGTTGTAAAACAGAATGAACACAGCAACCACAACCACCGAAAGAATGGCACATACCCAAACCTCTGCTTTTGTCAAGGTTAAGATGGAGGTCGAACCAAACAAGGTACTGCATACATCCCCCGACAAATTTGTAGAGGTGGAGAATAGATTCATCAGAAGATACCCAAAGGCAAGTGTGCCAACGGAAATCATCGCAATCGCCGCATCCCCCTTAATCTTTGCGGTCTGCCCTGTTTTTAGCAGCAGTACAGCACAACAGATGGTAACCGGAAAGATTAAAACCATTTGGTCTGTCAGGTTCAAAACCGCCGCCACCGCCGTCGCACCAAAAGCAACATGGGAAAGCCCATCCCCAATATAAGAAAATCGTTTGAGCACCAATGACACGCCAAGCAAGGAGGAACAAAGGGCAATTAATATGCCGACCACAAGTGCATACCACACAAATGGATACTGCATATACAGATTGATTTTTTCAAAAATCGCAATCATTGTTTCCCCCTCCCTCCCGTAACATGAAGTGCCTGCCTGCTTCGCTTTTTAGGTAGTCATCCTTTGTTCCGAAAAATATTTTTTCATCGATATGCAGTATCCTCGTTGCATATTTTATGGCTGCGGCAATATCGTGGGAAATCATAATGATGGTGATGCCTTCTTGATTTAGGCTTGCAATCAGCTGATACATTTCTGCTGTCACTTTGGGATCAAGCCCTGAAACAGGCTCGTCAAGCAATAAAATTTTCTGTGTCGCACAGAGCGCACGGGCAAGCAGAACTCTCTGCTGCTGCCCACCCGAAAGCTCACGGTAACAGCGCATTGCCAAGTCTGCAATGCCCATACGTTCCATATTGTCTGCGGCAAGCTGCTTTTCCGTTTTATTGTAGAATGGCCTCATGCCACAGCGTCCTTGGCACCCTGACAACACAATTTCTCTCACCGAGGCCGGAAAATCTTTTTGCAGTGATGTCTGCTGTGGCAAGTACCCGATTTTATTTGCTTTCATCCCATCGCCTGCTAAAATTTTGCCGCTTATAGGGGTATGAAGTCCCAATATTGCCTTCATCAAAGTGCTTTTTCCAGAGCCATTTTCGCCGACAATACAAAGATAATCGCCTTCGTTGACGGAAAAGCTGAGATTGCGGACAATGACATTTGCATCGTATCCCAGCGTTAAATCTTGGCAGGTAAGTTGAGGCACAATTTATTCCTCCTATTCTTCAGCTATTTGACCATCGAACCATTTTTCAAATTCATCCAGCACCGCTTCAAGAATTTTATCATCCTCAATATTCAGCAGCTCGATTTCATGTTCGTTATGTTCTATAAATTCGTAGAAATACACATCCTCGCTTTCCTCCGATGGGGAGGTAAGTGCCAGATATTCTCTATCCTTTATTTGGATTGTGACAAGTGGCTGCAACTCAATGGTACTGTCATCCTCCAAAGTCAGTGTCATGATATTTTTATGTGTTTCATCATGGAACATGGCCGTCACTTCGTTTCACGGTGAAGCGTGTGCTTATTGCATTTCGGGCAATGCTTCATCGTTTCCATTCTCTCTGCTTTTTGGGTTTGCGGTTTCCTTGCAGTGTAATTGCGTGCATTACATTCGCTGCACGCGAGCGTTACGAAATTCTTTTTGTCAGTCATCCGTTCATTACCTCTTTCAGCACTTCCAGATTGCTGTTCATAATAGAAAGATACGTTGCTCCATTTGCCACATCCTCCGAAGTCGTGGATTGCATGGAATCCAGTGAGAGGATGCTCTGATTTTTGCTTTTTGTATTCTGAATAATTGTATTGGCAATTTTTTGGTCGGAATTTTCAATCGTCAGCACATGGGTCAACCCAAGCTCATTTATTTTTCCTGCAAGGAAGGTTATGGTTTCAAAGCTGGCCTCGGTTTCCGCAGAGCAGCCCACAAAAGCCGCATAATAAGAAATATCGTAATCATCCACCAAATAACGGAAGGGAAAACGATCCCCAAACAGCAGTGTTTTGTGTGTAGCGGTGTCAACCGTAGTCTGATATTTCGCATCCAAAGCGGATAACTGTTCCACATAGCTTGCGACATTTGCCTTGTAGGCATCTGTATTTTCAGGATCAATTTTCTCTAAAGCTTCGGCAATCGCATTGCTAAGAACTTCTGTGTTTTTCAAAGATAACCAAACGTGCTCATCATATTCGGGTTCTTCCTCTGCACCTTCCGCTTCTTTGGCTTCTTCCTCCTCGGCCTGCATGCCCTCGACCACTTCCTCTTCCTTAACCGTATCGCCAAGGACATCCAAAAGATTGATGACAACCATATTTTTGTTGGTGGCTTCTTCGAGGGCATCCTCCACCCAGCCGTCAGATTCGCCACCCACATAGACAAACAAGTCACAGGTGGAAATCTTCATAATGTCATCAAAGGTAGGCTGATAGCTGTGCAAATCGACACCATTGTCCAATAACATGGTCACCTCTGCGTTGTCTGTATTGTCGCCCAAAATCGCTTTTACCCAATCATACTCTGGGAAAATAGTCGTAACAATTTGCAGCTTGTCCGATTCTGCGCTGCTTTGTGCATCAGTATTAGACGCATCCGAACTGCTCTGGGAAGCGCAGGCGGTTAAACTGGAAAACGCCAGCACTGTTGTCATAAGGATTGAAAAAATCTTTTTCATATGAATAAAACCTCCGTAATATTTAATATTTAGTCATAAAAAACCAGAGAATCGCAAGTCTTTTTGAGAATCCTGTTTTAGCGGACATACCTTCGCTGCTCATATTACTTCCATCTTCCCGCTTTATTTGCCCTGTTTGACGTTCCAATTCTCTCTGCACACATCACAGATTCCGTAAAAAACGGTTCGCATCGGGTTGATTTGAAAGCTGTGATGCTCTAGCATATGTTTTTGGATACCTGCAAGTTCATTACAATGCAAATGGATCAATCGCCCGCATTTTTCACATTTGCAGTGAAAGCATACCGGCTGCACACAATGTGATTGTTCTCCGATATATTCAAACCAGGCAGGGCTGTTGCTGTCGACGATATACTTGTTGACAACCCCCTCGTCAACCATTCGTTCCAACTGACGATACACGGTCGTTGTTCCAATCTTTTTCCCCTGCGCCTTGAAATAATCGCAAACATGGTTCACTGTAATCTGCTTCCCAGATAGCGTCTGCAAGTAGGAAAGCAATTCTTCCCGCTGTTTTGTTTTATATTGACCTTTCATGGCTGAGAATCATCTCCTTCAATTTGAAAAGCATTTTCATATTATATCATGCCATTTTCGAAAGTCAATATGAAAACAGTTTTCAAATTCAATTTGCTTTTCGGCAATTTTCGCTTGATTCCATGTAACTCCTATCCATTATACCCATTATATGTAGCATAGCTGATTGCTTTTTGCAGTCCGAGGCAGAAAAATCACAAGCCTACAAGGCAAAGAGATGATTTTGTCATAGGAAATGGTTCCAATAAATCATCACCACCAGTCCAGCTGGTGGTTTGCTCTGCCCCTAGAAGGGGCTTTTACCAACTTGCATCGAAAGATGTATTGAACGGTTTGCCAACCCTTTCTTGTTCTCTGGCTGCTGCTAAAGCAGTTTACTTCTTGCCTATGCTCACTTGCTCAACCGTAAACGGGTCAATGTATTCTTTTAGCGTTATTTGGTCTGCCGTTAAGTCCTCTTGCATCAGATTTTTTATTTATTCTTTTATCTTTTTGCATTTTTTCCTACTGTATCAACATAATATCCTCTACATCAGAAATTCCGATTTACATACTTATATTTTAAATTAGCATGCCTATCAAATATCATTAATGAACTTTCCCTTTAATTCGTGCTTACATCGAAAGAACAAACCTTTCCTACCACGGGCATAGCCGGTGGTTTTGTCAAGCTAAAGCGAACACAAAAATATCTCCAACCATTTCTGATTGGAGATATTTCTTCCATAAACCTTTTCATTTTAAAACTGTCCGCTTAACAGGAATCCTTTCAAACGAACGGTTTTCGTTGTGTTTTTTTACGTCCCCGGCGGGATTCGAACCCACGGCCTTTCGCTTAGGAG
>RZZU01000036.1 GCA_009929735.1 Clostridia bacterium
ACCGGAAACAATCAATTTTGCTTCTGTTAAATCAACAGCCTTCTTTTCAGCCTTAACAACTTCAAGGATTTCAACATTCATGTCTGCATCTGTGAAGTCTACGTTAAATTTGATTAATTCGCCTGTTCTTGTTGTGTCCTTTGCAATTCTCTTCATAACACCAGGACGTACTGTTGCCATCTGCGGTTTTGTTCTAGGGCACATCAAGGTAGCCATGATGTTACCACCGAATGCAGGACGAGTCATAAGAAGCGCTCTTGTAGGATCTGTACAGCCCATAGCTGCTTCCTTTGCGAATTCTTCTTCTGTCTTTGCCATTCTCAAGCCTGTTGTATCAGCAACAAGACCTGTGTGCACTCTAGCAGCAACTCTAGGAGCTACGTCACGGCCAATAGAAGATGCACCGAAAAGCATGATTTCAGGATCATATTCCTTCACAATCGCTGCAACAGCTTTTGTGTAAGGCTCTGTTACATACTCTTTCAAGTAGGGGCTATCAACAAGGATAACCTTGTCAGCGCCATAGTGGAAAAGCTTGTTAACCTGGCCTTCCATTTCATGACCTAACAGGACAGCAACCACTTCGTCCTTGAGGTCTTCTTTCAATCTTGTGGATTCGCCAACAAGTTCCAGACCTACGTTCTGAACTTTACCGTTTCTCTGTTCAATTACTACAAAAATACCTTTACTCATTGTAGGGTTTCCTCCTTATATTCCAAATTTAGTATATAATTCTTTCTGTTCGATTGAAGTTGTCAACAAATTAGATGATGAACTTAGCTTCCAACTTTTCGATAATCGCCTGAACTGCCTCTTCTGCGGACAAATCCTTCAGAACTGTACCAGCACCCTTAACTTCTTTTGTGAAGGACTGATATACGTTTGTAGGGGAACCCTTTAATCCGATCATTTCAAGGTTAAGGCCATCCTTCAAATCATCAAAGCCTAAAACTTTGATTTCTTTTTCGTAAGCTTCAACGATACCTCTTACTGACATGTATCTAGGTGTAGCCAATTCAGCGATTGCTGTCAACAAGCAAGGTGTTTTGATTTTGATGATGTGGTAACCATCTTCAAACTGTCTCTTTACAACAACATATTCTTCTGTAGCTTCCTGTACTTCTTCAACATAAGAAACCTGAGGAACTTCCAGTTTTTCACCGATCTGAGGACCAACCTGTGCTGTATCACCATCGATTGCCTGACGGCCTGTGATAATTAAATCATAGCCGATTTTTCTTAAAGCTGCTGCCAAAATACCGGATGTAGCATAAGTATCGGAACCGCCGAATTCTCTAGCGGAAACTAAGTAAGCTTCATCACAGCCCATAGCCAAAGCTTCTCTCAAAGCAACGTCTGCCTGAGGGGGACCCATGGATACAACGGTAATAGTGCCACCCAATTCTGCTCTTAACTGAAGAGCAGCTTCGATACCTGTTTTGTCATCATGGTTAATGATAGAAGGTACACCATCACGAATCAGTGTGCCTGTCTTAGGGTCAATTTTAACTTCAACTGTATCTGGTACTTGTTTAATACATACAACGATTTTCATTATAGTTGTTCTCCTTCCAAAATATAGTAGTATCTCGCTTCGTATCTAGATTCAGAAACTATTGATCAAACTTTCATTGCGCCGGAGATAATCATCTTCATTGCTTCGGATGTACCTTCGTAAATTTCTGTAATCTTAGCGTCACGCATAGCTCTTTCTACAGGGTATTCGCGGCAGTAGCCGTAACCACCAAGCAACTGAACACAAACTCTTGTTACTTCGTTAGCTACTTCAGAGCCAAACAGTTTACACATAGCTGCCAAAGGAGCAAAATTTTCATGATTGTCTTTTGCTGTTGCTGCTCTCCAAACCATCAATCTAGCAGCATCAACCTTTGTCTGGCATTCAGCAAGCTTGAACTGTGTGTTCTGGAACTTGTTGATTGTTTTGCCAAACTGCTTTCTTTCTTTAACATACTTCATAGCTTCGTCGATAGCGCCCTGAGCGATACCTACGGACTGAGCACCAATACCGATACGGCCGCCAGCAAGACCTTGCATAGCGATCTTGTAGCCCATACCTTCTTTGCCAAGCAATCTGCTAGCAGGTACTCTTACATTTTCGTAAGCAACTTCACAGTTGGAAGCAGCTCTGATACCCATACGTTCAATATTTTCACCTACAGTAATGCCGGGCATTGTTCTATCCAAAACAAATGCGGACATACCTTTAGGTCCTTTGGACTTGTCTGTCAAAGCAAATACAACAAATGTATCAGCAAAGCCGGAGTTTGTTGTAAAGATTTTTGTACCATTGATGATATAATCATCGCCATCTTTAAGTGCTTCTGTACGAACGCCGGAAGCATCAGTACCTGCACCGGGCTCTGTCAAACCAAAGCAACCAACCTTTGTACCATTTACCAATGGTCCTAAAAATTCATGCTTTTGTTCTTCTGAACCAAATTCGTTGATGCAAGAGCAGCAAAGGGAAGTATGCACGGAAAGAGTGATACTTGTGGATGCATCAATTTTAGATACTTCTTCCATAGCTAATGTGTAAGTAAGAACATCTGCGCCCTGACCGCCGTATTCTCTGGAATAAGGAATGCCGAACATACCAGCCTTCTGCAGTTTCGCTACAAGGCCCATATCGTATGCTTCAGACTCGTCCATATCCTTAGCAATGGGTTTGATTTCTGTCTCAGCAAATTTTCTGAACAACTCTTGCTGAAGCACTTGAGATTTTGTTAATTTGAAATCCATTTAATATTCCTCCTATTTTTAAAAAATTTTAAAACAACCGATGCGGGTCACCGACCATTTTATTTAATAACCTACTACTTCCATAAACGCTGCCGTTGGACGTTCCTTCATCCTTTGTCAAATTGTTTGCACAATAAGAAAAGTCCTTCAGCACGTCCATCATGAATATAACATTTTTGTTTAAAAATTGTCAACTGATTTGTTAATAAATATTCCATAAAAAACGGCCACGTTTTATGGTAATACCGCCGTATTTTTCGGCAGAATTATCATGAAAAAAAACACAAAAAAGCCGTATCGCAATTTGTATCTTAATAGGCTCATACACCTTGTTCTGCATGGTTTCTTTATCATATTTGTACAAATACTGAAAAGAAAGTCAGGCAGCCTAATATTTAGTATGCAAGATATATGCTTTAAAAAAGTACACATTACCACAAAGGCACGTGCAAATCTAGCTTTTTTGTCCATCTCCACTTTACACCATTGTCTTTTCTATGTCAATATATTTCGCATAGAAACAAAAAATTATGACGCCGTGTTGTCCTACAACTCATAGTCAATTCTACCAAACAAATTTTTGCTTCATTTCGTGTCATATTTTGCTTGTTTCATTCGCTTTTAGCGCAAGCCCTTCCTTACATTTTGAAACTAATCAAATCGAAAATAACAGTGTTTACAAGGCTTTGTATTCCGTTAAAGCCTAGCAAACACCGTCTAAATAGGATGTTCTCCTTTAAGTGTCCATAGAACATTATCACAATGCACATATGTATTATTTTCATAATGAATCCACATATCTGAGGAACTTATTTTGATAAAAATCGCACCATATGCAAAAACCTTCAAAATGAAATAATTCACAAAGTTTAGGTAATTCATCAAGCCACTTTTTCGGATGAGGCTCAAAATAAAATAACACTTCTCATTTTCGTTTGAGCTTGAATCCTCTTGCCCTATCATAATCCATGTGCAATTGTCGTCCATCCATTCGTTTGCAGAGCTTAATTTCCTTTTTTTAGGTTTCCTTTATGCGTTTAGATGTGCAACAATACCAATTTCCGCTTATGTTTCTTCTGTAGTATAAGGCGTTTCCATCCAACCATCATAATCAGGATCTTCCATTTGATACTCATAAAATCTTTGTTCAGGATAGCTTTCCTGATCCAGCTTGACTGCTTGCAGCATACCAAACCCCAAAATAATTGTTAACACCGTACCGATACCAATATAAATCAGCCCTGCTTTAGCCAAATTTTTTCTGTTTAAATTGCCATGCTTATCAAAAGCCCAAAGCAAAAGCACAACGATGTTAACAAGTGGTATCATTAAAATTAATCCAATAAACATATAATCGCCTAGGGAAAGAGGCGTATAAAGAACGCCATTTTGAGAAGTGCTCTGTTCTGCATCTGTTTCGCTCTTTTTTCCCCTTTGCTCTAATAAATTCCCGCAATTTATACAATAAACATCTTTTTCCCCAACGTCCTGTCCACATTGATTGCATTTTCTGCTCATCAAACTCATCCTTTCACCATATCAAACTTATATTTAGCTTATCATAGTTTAAACATTAAGTCTTATATTTTTTCTCAAATTTAATTGTAAACCATTTTTTCGTCTTTAGTTGACAGCTTGCGTTTTACAGTTTACAATCCAATTCAAAAAGCATAAAAGGAGATCACGATGAAAACAAAAGTATTAACAAAAATTGCGCTCATGACAGCCATTATTTGCATTTTAGCACCAATTAGCATTCCAATTCCATTTAGCCCCGTAGCATTAACTTTATGCACCTTTGCCCTTTATTTATCTGTTTATATTTTGACGCCCAAACAGGCTTTGACTGCAACCGCCATGTATCTGCTACTTGGAAGCATTGGAATTCCTGTTTTTTCCGGCTACACAGCCGGTTTTGGGAAATTTGCCGGCCCCGGCGGAGGATACCTAGTCGGATATGTTTTTTTAGTCGCAATTAGTGCTTATTTTGTTCAAAAATACCCTCATTCCCCCAAATTGCAAATGATGGGAGCCTTGCTTGCCACAGTTGTTACTTATACCATCGGGACTTTTTGGCTTGCAAAAATAACAAATACAGGTTTTCTTGCCGCATTGCCAATGGGTGCGTTAATATTCATCCCCCTTGATATTATTAAAATCATACTTGCTTGTTTTGTTGGCAGAAAAGTACGCCGCTATCTTCATGCAAGTGAAAACGTATCTGCCCCTTCACTACTCAAAAAACAAATAAAATGAAACAAACAATGCTGCAAAACCAAATGGATGAAACCATTTTAGACATAATCTATAAAACAGAAAAAATTCTTGCTGCAAGGGTCATATTTTGTCAATATTTATGAACCACAAATGATTGGCAATTTATTGACACTATATATCTATTATAATTAGGGCAAAAAAAAATGAAAAGTTCACTGACTGCCTTCTGAAAGCTCTGTACAGTCCTTTTGGATGTTGTTTATATTTTGATTGGTTGGAGGTATGGTTACACCGTGTTTGGCATATGAACAGAACCAAGAGATAAAACAGCCAAGCGTTGAAAAATATATACGAAATACTGACTTAGAAACGTGGGAAGAAGAACGAAAAAACATGCCAAATGCAGATGTTCCATTATCAAAGTCTATGGCAACCAGGAAACGTTTACATCTGGTTGGAACACCGATTTCAGTGAACTGATACAAAATGGAAATTTTAGAAGTTCCAGTGATTCATCGAGTCCAACTGTAGGAAGATAATTGGTGGGACATACTGGACCGGTTTAATATAGAGAGGATGGAACGCTTGCGTGTTTAGATTCTGTAACGCTAGGAGGGTCTAAAGCTTGGGGTGCAGCTACTGTAATAATTGTTCTGTAATTTACGAACAGGTTTTATTAACAACTGGTGAAAATGCTTATTACAAAATGAACTATGGTTATGTCATTCCGTTAAATACATATTTTGCAATGGGTAAGTGTGGATATGGTGGAAAGCATTTGGGGGGCTGTTTAAACCGAAAAATTGGAACGAAGCAAATCGAGATCGTGAATCATCTCTATTTTTAAGAAGTGAGAAAAAATATAAACAGGTATAATGCAAACAGAAAAATTCTATATCATGGAAGCCCGCTGGAAACATTTCTAAAAATCAAAAATTTTCTTGAGGGGGAAAATATACTATATAATGACATGACTAAAAGCAATGGCAGTTGAATTAGGTTTTTTTTAGTTTTTGTTTTGAGCAACAGCGTTATATGGTGCTAATCGTGAGCATAAACGTATTTGCCTCATTTCTGTGGGCAATGAAGCCTTTGATACCTTACAGCAGATTAGTAGCGAATTCCAGTTCCGTCATGAATAGAAGAAATATAAGTGGTAATGTTAAACAGGGCTAGCCTCGATTAAAGATTAATTTTAAATTATATTGGAATTTGTATTTTATCCCGAAACCACCATCATGTCTGCCTTTACGGCAGATTTTTTTTGCCGAAAAAACTCTCTAAAAGTTTTATAAAATTTTGCTGTATCCTACTGACAAATGGATACAAATGGGTTATAGTATTGAAAGAAAAAAGAATGTTTTTTAGGAGGTTATCAGTATGGATGAATCAGTAGTAATGAATGTTATTGCAGAACAGCTAAATGTATCGGCAAATACCTTATCTCAAGATACCGCATTTGCAGATCTAGGTGCAGATTCTTTGGATTTATTTCAAATTATTTCTGCGTTGGAAGAAGCCTTTGATATGGAATTTGAAAACGATGATGCGGAAAAAATCAAAACCATTGGAGATGCTATTACCTATATTAAAAAAGTATTGGAGAACTAAGTATGAATCATTTAAATCTGGAAGAGTTCGAACGAAAGATAGAGTACGCTTTTTCGGATAAAAGCCTGCTGGTTTTAGCTTTAACGCATAGCTCCTATGCCAATGAAATGAAAAAAGGCAATCACGAAAATAATGAGCGATTAGAGTTTTTAGGCGATGCTGTTTTAGATATGATTATCAGCGAATATATGTATCGTTGTTTCCCCCAGATGCCTGAGGGCGAGTTGACAAAGCTGCGTGCAGCAGTGGTATGCGAGTCATCCTTAGCAGAACTTTCCCGAAAATTAGGCCTGGGGCGTTGTATTTTATTAGGCAAAGGAGAAGAAAGCACTGGAGGAAGAAACCGAGATTCTATTCTAGCTGATGCTTTTGAAGCCATTATTGGTGCGGTTTGTATCGATGGTGGGATTGGGGCTGCAAATCGTTATGTTATGCGTTTGACGGAAGAGCAGATAGAACGTACGAAAAGTAATTTCAGGAATTTGGACGGAAAAACACATTTGCAAGAGGTCGTACAAAAAATAAGCAAAATTCCCTTGCAATATAAGATAGTTGACGAGCAAGGGCCGGATCACAACAAGCTTTTTATTGCCGAGGTTACCCATGATGGGCGTGTTTTAGGCGCAGGAAGCGGACGAAGCAAGAAAGAAGCTGAGCAAAATGCTGCAAATAACGCATTGGAGCATATGAACGGTTGACATCGGCATATGCTCGAGGGCGCTGTAAAAAACTTCAACTGGAAGAAGATTCCGTTGGAGTTTTTTTTATGAAAATCTTTCGATGTTTGCATAGGAAGGAATTGTACAATGCACTGGTGTCATCAGGTTGTAACACTGCTAAAAATCATATAATTCAAACAAGAAAGTAGTGGTATTGCAATGGAAAAACTCGTTAAAATTTTAAGCCTAAATTCAAGCAAACAATCGTGCTTCTCGTTTTAAAAGAAGGCTGTACGCTAAAACGTGAAATAAAGAATCCTCTCTCGCAGAAGGAATTGTTCATGGCGGGATACGAAAGCTTGAAGAAACGTAAGCAGCAGCACAAAAAGGAAAACGTAATCTTAAAAAAGCTGTAGCATTCTCAAAGGAACTAGCCCCGAACAATATTACATCATTGATCCGTCTGAAAACGAGTTCGCCTTAGGCTAGCTTTCACGCTGATTAAATATATATCCAAACGCATTTTGCAATGATAAGAAACAACGCAAAAAGGAATATTATAAAATCAAAGATAAACAGAAAACGGTTATTCTCGCTCTTTACCATGCATACGACGGTAATCCACACCTTCGTATGCTTAAATATTTTTCAAAAAAGTAATTACCTGACCAAAACGACAATTCTCAAATATATGAGAGCACTTAAAATCAGGTCTGTTGTACTACACAAAAAACCACCATATTACGAAGGAGATTGTTATAAAATTTTGAAAACCGTTTAAACCAAGATTTTTATGTAAATGACCCAATCAAAAAGTGATGCACCGGATTTACTTATTTATGTCTTGACGATGGAGCAACCGATACAATTGTGGTGTGCTTGACTTATATGATAAATCGATTGCTTCCACATTAAAAATGCTCATAAATCTGCTGCTTCTCTTGCTTTAGAAATGCTGAAATAAGCATTTTCGCATCATCATATAAGAAAGACATACTCCCTCACAGCGACCAGGCGCCACAGTATACATCGAGGACATTTACAGAATTTTGTGAAGCAAATCATGTAACACAAAGTATGAGCAACGCCTGATGCCCCTATGATAAGTCTTGCATGGAACGTTTAAAGGAGAATTTATTTGGAAACATCAATTTAAGAGTGGTGAAATATTGAATCAGAAAACAGCGGATTATGTATTTGAGTATTATAATTATTACGTCCACCTTTCGCTAATGCAGCGTTGACTCCCTTCGATTAAAGGCATCATTCAATAAATTGGTATCTTTGAGTGCTTCTGTCACAAAAAGGCTTACCCATGCTATACACTTCTTTTGGTCCTTGCACTTTAAATTTAATCCTCCATATGATAATAATGTAAAAATCAAAAGGAGGCTTTTCTCTATGAAGGAAATGTGCAACGATTTCGTTCCCAACAATTTCCCCTCTGTTTCTCAAATGCCCAATGACATGAATTCCGACTATACTGCTATCATTGAAGAATCCATGGAATTGGCGCAGGCTTACGTCCCATTTCAACCTTTTATGGCTCCTATGGGTCAAGCACAAAGTCTTGTATGCGGAACAGCTTTTTATGACCTAATCGTACCTTATTGTTCAGGTTGGCATCTATATCAGTTCGCAAAAGGAGGGTTAAGCAATGATTCAAAATGATATGTTGACAAAGTTAATGGAATTAGATTTTATTTCTCTTGACCTAGGTCTTTTTTTGAACACGCACCCTGATAATACTGAAGCCATAGATACGTATAATCAGGTTATTACCGCAGCTGATACACTCCGTTTAAAATTCGAAGAAGCTTATGGGCCTCTTTGCTCCTTCCGCAGTTTCGCAGCCGATACCAAACAATGGGCATGGATAAATAATCCTTGGCCATGGCAAAAAGAAGCCAATATTTCCTTGGCCGGAAAGGAGTGTCTATAATGTGGATTTATGAAAAAAAACTAGAATTTCCGATTAATATCAGAAAACCCAGTGCACGCTTAGCAAAAATTATGCTCGAACAGTATGGTGGACCAGATGGTGAGCTGGGTGCATCGCTGCGCTATCTCAGTCAAAAGTTTACAATGGTTACACCAGAAGCAAAAGCAACTTTAAACGACATTGCAACCGAGGAATTTGCCCATGCAGAAATGATGGCCACCATCTTTCATCAACTGACTCAAGGCCTGACGAAGGATGAAATCATCAACTCCGGTCTTGACGTATATTATGTAAACCACGGTCTGGGTGTTTATCCCGTATCCGCAGCAGGCGTTCCCTTTAGTGCTTGTGCATTCCAGTCAAAAGGCGATCCCATTACAGATCTTTATGAAGACATGGCAGCTGAACAAAAAGCTCGCAGCACCTATGAATATCTCATTGATTTAACCGAAGATCCTGATGTACTGGCGCCTCTGCGCTTCCTACGGGAAAGAGAGGTTGTTCACTTCCAGCGTTTTGGTGAAGCCTTAGATATTGCTCGTGATTATATGAATCAACAGCACTATTTCTTTATGAATAAATTTGGCTGTGACGATTAGGCCTTTGCCTATTTTCCAAAAACCATCTAAAAAAGGTATCCTTAAGCATTTAAGGATACCTTTTTCATAAATTAGTTCTTTCTCATATTTACAGAAGCATTTTTAAATTTATCATGCACTGCCACCATTGCAGTATCAATATCTTCTTCAGAAATTAAAACAGTTATCTTGATTTCAGATGTAGAAATCATCTGAATATTTACACCCGCATCATACATTGCCTCGAAAAACATTGCCGCAACACCAGGATTAGACGCCATACCCGCACCAACAATGGATAATTTTGCAACACTATCATCATGCTGAATGGTGTCAGCTGTTAATCTTTCTTTGTTTTCTTCCAACGCCTTTAAGGCAATATCCAAATCATCTTTGCCAATGGTAAAGGAAATATCTTGTTTTCCATCACGACCGGTTGACTGAAGAATAATATCTACACTTACCTTTTCCCTCGCCATTAAAGAAAAAACTTCAAACGCCTTGCCAGGCTCATCCTTAACTCCCATAATAGAAATACGGGATACATTTTTATCTGCCGCCACACCGCTAACCAGCATTCTCTCCATCTTACATTCCTCCTTTACCTCTGTACCCTCTGCATCTGTCATACTGGAAAGCACTAACAGCTTTACATTATATTTTTTCGCCACTTCAACGGAGCGACAATGCAGAACCTTAGCCCCCAAGGATGCCAATTCCAGCATCTCATCATAGCTGATTTCATCAAGCTTTTGCGCATCCTTTACCACTCTTGGATCCGCAGTATAAACACCGTCAACGTCGGTATAAATTTCGCAGACATCCGCATTCAACGCCGCCGCCAAGGCAACCGCAGAAGTATCGGAGCCACCTCTACCTAAGGTTGTCATATCTCCATGGGCATTCACGCCCTGAAATCCCGTAACAAGAACGATATTTCCTCTTTCCAATTCATTTTCAATACGCTCTGACTGAATTTTACGAATTCTTGCATTGCTGTATGTATTTGTAGTTTCAATCCCAACCTGTGCACCATTTAAGGAAATCGCTCTTCCGCCCAAAGCATTAATCGCCATCGCCATCAATGCAACTGACTGCTGCTCGCCGGTTACCAGAAGCATATCCATTTCTCTTCTACTTGCTTTCGGGTTAATTTCCTTTGCCTTTGCAATCAGCCCATCTGTTGTTTTTCCCTGCGCAGACAAAACAACAACTACATCATTGCCTTCTTTTTTTGCTTTCATAATTCGTTCGGCAACATTAAAAACTCTTTCTGCATTGGCAACCGAGCTGCCGCCATATTTTTGTACAATTAACATCGTTCTTTCCTCCTGTTATTCTGTCTTAACTTTTGCACCCTCTAAATCTGCCTTTAAAAGTGTCAGCTCCCAATGGTCAGGAAGGGTTTGCAAATAACAAGACATTTCTTTTTGGAACTGTTCAGCCAGTTCCTTCTTTACCATAGCCATCAGCGTAGACCCGGCACCGCTCAAATAACAAGCCAATGCGCCATGTCCCTTTGCCTGTTCAAAAATCTGCTCCATATTCGGTATCAGCTGACTTCTGTATGGCTGATGAATTTTATCCTCCATGGCCATAGACAAATTTTCAAGTTTGCCGCTCATGATGGATGCCACTAATAAAGCTCCTCTTGAAACATTAAACACAACCTCCCCACGAGAATATCCGTCAGGTAATACCCCTCTGGCTTTCGCTGTAGAAACTGGGAAGGAGGGAACCATTGTCGCAAAAACCAAATCCTCCGGCAATGCAAGGCGCACGTGCATCATTTTATCTTCATTTTGTGCACCGACAACCATACTGCCAAAAATAGCAGGGTTGGAATTATCGGGATGTCCCTCAAGCTTTGCAGCCATTTGGGCCAACTCCTCTTTATCGCAAGGTCTGCCAGCCAATTCATTGGCAGCAATCAAGCCCCCAACAATGCAGGCTGCACTACTGCCCAAGCCCCTCACCATAGGAATATAATCCTCCTGAATCAGATGCACACCGGGCATAGCCAAACCCTTTTGATCGTAAAAATACTTCATCGTTTGATAAATCAAATTGCTTTCATCCGTCGGAATTTCAATTTCCTGTTTCCGCTTCACATCAATCGTCAAGCCTTCCGGCATTTCCTCTACCCAAAGGTGATTATACAATTCCAGTGCAACACCAATGCAGTCAAAGCCAGGACCCATATTTGCCGATGTAGCAGGAATCCTAATATGTATCATAATACTATCCTCCACTTCTTACAACATTTAATATATGGTTCTTCACATTAAAAAATATGATTTTTATCAAAAGTAATTCTCACAAAACAAAGCTCCTCCAAGAGGAGCCTTGAACAACAAAAGCAATTGATTATGAGTCAAAAAGCTTTATTCTCTGCCGATAATCCTCAAGGACTGCACCCCCTGCAGACCCTCAATGCGGTTAACCAAACGGCTGAAATCCCCTTGCATCACATTCGTTTCAATGGTTATGGTTACATTCGCAATCCCGTTAATGGGAATTGTTTGGTTAATCGTCAAAATATTTGCACCCTCCGTAGCAATCCCGTTTAATGCAGATGACAAAAGACCCGGGGTATTATCTAGGTTCATTGAAAGGGTAACTGTTTTGCCTCTTGTATTTTCGTAAAGAGGATGCACAGCATCCCGATACTTATAAAAGGCACTGCGGCTGATTCCCACTTTACTCACCGCATCTTGAACTGTTTTTTCTTTCTTGCTTTCTAAAAGATTTTTCACTTCCATTACCTTTAAGAAAATTTCAGGCAATACACTTTTATCCACAATAAAAAAATTCTTATCTTCCTTCACTTTTTCTCCTCCTGTTTTTTTACCAAAAACATTTGTTTTCAATACAAGGAATATAACATATTTTATACCCCTTTTCAACATTTACCGCTTAATTTATTCACAACTTTTTGGAAATCTGTCTTTTGCACAAAAACAAATCGCTCTCTGTATCCATACAGTGCAAATTGCTAAAGTATTTTCCTCTTTTCATGTTTCATTTTACTGTTTTTTCTGCTACAATAAGATTTAAGTGCCTTTTTTAATTATATTTACTGCTGTTTAGAAAAACAATACTTATATAAAGATTTATCAAAGGTATTTAAACCAAGTTCCGTGATTAAATTCATATGCTTTATCATATTAAAATGGTTTTAAATCCTTAGCTTCATAGAACCTTATATAAAAATGTTTTTTTTTCATCTAAACACGTAGGCTTTGTTGAAATCAAAATCCCAAAAGGAGATTTTTCATGAAATATGAACAAAATATCAATCCTCGGCACAGTCACTTGCTGAGCTTGTTTATAAACGGCTACACCTCTATGTGTGCCCATATGGATTTATCCTGCCAAAAAGGTTTAAAAGACGCAGCCTCTTTGGCTTTTTCCAAATGGTATTATACTGCCATTGCGGAGGATACCCTTTTATCCCCTGCCAATATTATAGGTCAGGATTTCGATCGTCAAAATGAGGGGAAAGAGTATCAATATACACTGCGCTTAAGCGCAGAGGAACAGGATTTAAAGGAATGCACTTTTACGCTTCTTTCCTACTCCTTGGAGCAGCATCCTCTTGTTGAGGATTTGCGTAAAATTACGGATTTTTGTGTGCCCGATTGTAAAATGGATGAAAATCTGTTTTTCGCTGAAGAAACTCGAAGCCTCCTTTTAAAGGAGCTTTCGCACGAAAGCGAGTTTTATTTAGAATATCTGACTCGTCTTGCTTGGAGAATGGGGCTTTTCATTTATATGCCTGCCATTCATACAAAAAAGGTGCAGCGTGCACCCTATTGTGAAGTATTGTTTGCACAAGACACAGAAGCTATCTTAAAAATTGCGGTAGAAGCAGGCTGCGAGTTGGCAGCGGAACGTTTTTCCATTTCCATGGATTTGGAACAAGGTGTTGCCTCCCCTGCGTTCTTCAAGGAATGCCTTACCGCCCCTACGGAAACCGATCAAATTTTTATTGATTTTTATAAACAGGTTGATGTAGAGATTGAAGAAATTTGGCAAGCCCAGCCGAGTGATTTAACGGAGGATGATAAAGCAATTATTTCCTCCTTCCTCTTTACGGGCATTATGATAGATAAATGGTTTATTTTTCCAATGACCTGCTTTTTTGGTTTGATTCGCCCAATTTCCTTTACACCTGTAAAGTATTTCAATCTGGTGAATAATTTATCCGCTTTGCTGATTATGGAGCATAATATAGGTGCGGAGCTTTTTACACCGCCCAGCTATTATTCTCTCACACCTTTGGGGCAGACTCTTTTTGACAGCGATGCCGAGGAGGAGGAGAAATATAAAATGCCAAATAAGCTTTCCTATGAACAAATATTGGAAGCTTTGGAACGGGAAACAGAAATTAACCGCTTTGAGCAGGTCTTTTATATGGGTGCGGAGCAAGATATTCTTACCATAAAAGTTTCAAGGAAAGATGATGCAGATTATTGGAAAACCATTGAGATTGGAGTAACGACTCCATTGGATGAATTTTGCAGAGATTTGTGTGCCGCTTTTTTCACAGAGGATAGCATCGATTATGTTCTTTCTGTTCTTGATGATAATCATTTTCCCGTGGAGTATTCGCCGCTGGGTTCAAAAAAGAGCATCAATAAAACGACAGGGAAAACACTTGAGGACTTATGGCTGGATAAAGGCGTTATTTTCTCCCTTACCTTCGACAAAACAAGCCAAATTATACTGGAGGTTATGGAAATTTCCACAGGAAATCCTTATATCCTCTATCCACGTATTCAGGCGCAAAGCCGAACGGTTACAGAATTAGAAAAATTGGATGAAATTTTTTAGTCAAAAGGAGCGTACGGTGATGCAACTGATTCATCAGCATGGTGGCGATTTAGACGCTATTGAAAGAAAATATGGGATTTCAAAAAATGAAATAAAGGATTTCAGCGGAAATATAAACCCACTGGGCTTTCCCAAAATTGCAGAAAAAGCACTTGCCGAAAGTTTAAGCATTATTTCCACCTATCCCGATAAAAATTATACTGCTTTAAGGCAAGCCATTGCAAAATATACAGGCGCAAGCTCTGCGCATATTGTAGTAGGAAACGGCTCAACCGAGCTAATTTCCACCTTTATTCAGACCATCCATGCCAAAAAAAGCATCATTATCGGGCCCGCTTATTCCGAATATGAAAGGGAGATTACCCTTTGCGGCGGTGCATTTACCTATTTCCCATTAAAGGAAACGGATAACTTCTGCATCAATTTGCCTGCATTGCTGGAGGCGTTAACGACGGATGTTGGTATGCTGGTCATTTGCAACCCGAATAACCCCACCGGCTCTGCGTTCACCGCCTTGCAATTAGAAACGGTGCTAGCGCACTGCAAAAAAATTGGTGCTTCCGTTATGGTTGACGAAACCTATATTGAATTTTCGGATAATCTAAAAGAAATTTGTGCCATTCCCTTGGCGGAGAAATTCGAAAATTTGTTTGTGGTTCGAGGTACCTCCAAGTTTTTTGCTGCTCCTGGAATTCGCTTAGGATACGGTGTTTCCTCCAACCAAGGCTTTTTGGAGCGATTGAAAACAAATCAAGACCCATGGAGCGTAAACAGTCTGGCGGCATTTGCAGGGGAAAGAATTTTCACAGACATCGTTTTTCATTCTACTACGCAAAAGCTGATTTCCGAAGAACGAAAAAAAGCATTTACAGAGCTTTCTTCATGGAAAAATGTGAAGGCATTTCCCTCCTCCGCAAACTTTATTCTGTTAAAGCTTTTAACCGATAAAATAACAGCGGCTGAACTTTTTGAAAAATTAATCCAAAAGAAAATGCTTATTCGTGATGCTTCCAGCTTTACCTTCCTGGATGAGAAATATTTGCGCTTCTGCATTCTTTCTCCAGAAGATAATGAAGCCTTATTGAAAGAGCTGAAGCTTTGGATAGAGTAAAAAACTGACATCATTATTTTGGTCATTCAAGAGCATATTACTTTCAAAACCCAAAGGTTTTGAGGTGATTATTTTGAAACAATCAATCAGCCGCAAAGAACTTTGCGGCTATTTAAATCTTTTACGAGAAACCATGACCGACGGAAGAAACTTTCCGCCTTCCCATGTACTTTTTTATGACAGCAGAAGCTTTTATTACTACTTTTCAAAGTGTCCTTGCGGAAAAGAAACCGTGGAAGAAATCCTGATACAAATGGAGCAGTGCATTCCTTTGGCAATTACTGAGGATAGCTTACAGCTTTTTTTGTCGGCCTATAAAGAAGAGGACTCGGCTTATTTTAGCCATTCTTTTATGGAAAGCAGTAAGGCCGATTTTCTTCTTTTGATTCGCCATGCCGCCAATGACAACGGAAAATGGCACGCCGTTATTTCGTTATGCGAAGGGCTGCGGGAAAAAAATCAATACTAAATCGGCGAAAGGGGCATACCTTGTGGCTCAGTATCCATACCTAAGCCTAAATGAATATTATCGAAATTTATTTGGGAGAAAAACTGCAAAAATTTCTTTGGACGGCGGCTTTACCTGCCCGAATCGAGATGGTACCCTCTCCACTGGCGGCTGTATTTTTTGCAGTGCGGGGGGCTCAGGGGATTTTGCGGAGGATGCTACGCTTTCCATCGCCCAACAAATTGAAAAAGGGAAAGCGCAAACGCAGAAAAAATGGCCGAATGCCTGCTATATTGCCTATTTTCAAGCCTTTACAAACACCTATGCTCCCGTTGAGGTTTTACGGCAAAAATATGAAGAAGCCTTGGCACAGCCAGAAATATCCGGCATTTCCATTGCAACACGAGCAGATTGCTTAGGGGCCGATGTTTTAAATTTGCTTGGGGAGCTTTCTTTGAAAACAAAAGTCTGGGTAGAATTGGGCCTGCAAACGGCGAATGAGGATACAGCAAGCTTTATCCGCCGCGGCTATCCCAATAAAATTTTTATCGAAAGCGCACAGCGCCTGCACCACATTCATATTCCGGTGATCGCTCATGTTATTTTGGGGCTTCCCAACGAAACCATGGAAGATATGCTCAATACCATTGATTTTATAAACCGCTTGCCGATACATGGTATCAAGCTGCAGCTGCTGCACGTGCTTGCCCATACAGATTTAGCTGCCCTCTATGAATCGGGAGCTTATATTCCTCTGGAACAAGAAGAATATCTGGAAATCCTCTGCCGCTGTATCCAGCGACTGCGCCCCGACATCGTGATTTATCGTCTAACCGGTGATGGGGATAAAAGCATACTGTTAGCACCTTTGTGGAGCCTGCGCAAACGGGAGAGCCTGAATCGTTTGCATCAAATGCTCAGGGAAAAAAAGATTCAACAGGGAAATTCTGATTGCCCCTAAAATTAACTCTATTCATTTCAATCATTCTATGTTAAAATATAAAATATTTTTGAAAGGAGACCTGAACTGTGGCTGATCCCATTCGTCAATTAGCGGAACACAAACTGATTATTCTGCATTTAGTGCAAAAAATGGGGATCTCCCTTTCTAATAGCGAAATTTGTCAATTTTTGTTAAATAAAGAATATATGAACTATTTTTCGGTGCAGCAATATCTTGCAGAATTGGTAGATGCAGGCTGGTTAGAAAAATCAAAGGAGCATCATAACACACGATATACTCTTACCGATGATGGGGAAGATGTAATAAATTATTTTCAAAACCATGTAAGCGAAAGTGTAAAGGAAGATATTAGTATTTATGTGAAAGAAAACAGCAAACGTATTCGAGCCGAATATGCGGTAACTGCAAACTACTTCCCTGAATTCAACGGAGATTTCCTTGTCAAATGCGGACTTTGCGATGACGATGGTGCACCGCTGATGGAAATCAGCGTTTCAGTTGTTTCAAAACAGCAGGCACAGCAGATTTGCAAAAATTGGCGTAAAAATGTGAGTCATCTTTATGGTTCTTTTTTAACCGCATTAGTCGTTACCGATGAAGAAGTCCCCGTAGAGTTTAAAGCGAGGGCGGAGAATTTCCCTGAACCCACCACAGAAGAACAGAATTAATTACATAATTTCAGTAAAATTTTGCGGCATATATTCTATATAAATGCCGTTTTTTTTTCGTTTTTACGAGTTCACAGAAAATTAAATACAAAACAAGGGATTCGCTGCACAAGCAAAATGTTTTATCCTTCCCGAAGCCAAATAAGGCAGAATTTTCAAAGCTCCATGAAAAAAGGGAGCCTTTCATCAGCGGCTCCCTGCAATCTCTATTTTTTGCAATATTATTTGTCATACCGTCCTTCCAGACGGTAAATCGGCATCCCTTCCGCAGAAAATTTTTCTTCATATTCCGTCATAATATTCCCTTCAAACTCACTGTGATGCAAATCCAAAGAAATATTGGAAAGTTTCCAATTGTCAGCACAAAATTCATTTAAGGAAAATTCAAAAAGATTTCGATTATCTGTCTTTAAAAACACTTCCGCATGCTCTCCCATAATATTACGGTAGCTTTCCAAATATCCACGATACGTTAATCTGCGTTTATACGTCCTCTTTTTGGGCCATGGATCGGAAAAATTCAGATAAAGCCTTTGAAATTCTCCCACCTCGAACAAATCCGAAAGATTCATCGCATTTTCCCAAAGCAACGCCAAATTCGGAAGTGCCTCATCCGTTCTTCTTGCTGCAACGGCAATGACCGATTGCTGTCTTTCCATTCCAATAAAATTTATTTCCGGATATGCTTGCGCATTTTTTGTAATAAATCCGCCTTTACCGCAGCCTATTTCCACATAAATTGGGTTGTCATTGTCAAAAAACTCTGCCCACTTGCCTTTTTTTGCCGGAGCATCCAGAATGACTCTGCTGTTATTTTCAAGTTCCGCTTCTGCCCAAGGCTTTTTTCTGATTCTCATAACGCTCTCCTTTATTCAAACAAAATATATAAAGGTATCATACTATTGAACGCTTATAATGGCAACCCCTATTTCTTTGTAAAAATCCAATATCCCAGAGCACCCTCTTCCATCTTTTTAAACTCCGAAAATCCTAGTTCCTGTGCCTTGGTACTGTCTTCACCTGTGTCCATTCCTGGCACGCCAAGGCAGTATCCTCCATTCTGCGGCCTCCAAATAAGATGATGATATTTTTTCATAGCATTCAAAATAAAGTAATCCTTCATCCAAATCAAAGGGATTTGCTCCAAAAGCACCATTTCCTCTACGGAAATACATTTCCACGGCTCTGTTTCCTCGGCAAAAGGAAAAATATCCGTATTCTCTCTCAAGAGCTTATATTTCCCCAAAAAGGCTTGTGTCAGCTCATGCTTATCCTCTTTCACGGCTTCCGTTACCTTTTGCATCTCAACGGCAGTGCTTTTGGCAACATCATTCACAGCTTCTGCGACAGGCAAAACGGTATTAACCGGCGCAGAAACCGCCTCATTTTGCTGAGGTCTTCGTCCTGCCCGTTGGATACGCTCCATTTCCTTATCCGTAAACACCCCCGCATCTTGCAGCTCTTCCAATTCCATGCGGAATTTTTCCAAAAGCCCTCGAAAACTGCCCTGACCACTTTCTTTTCTTACTTCCTTGGGTTTAACGCCCTCATCCTTGGGTTTACCACCCTCGTCCTTTGGCACATCCGCTTTCCATTGAATTTTGGGCAGCTCAAATGCAGGCGCATTTACAGACATTGCTTCCGCTGCAACCAGTGGCGTTTCTTGCAAAACCTCTTTCATTTTTTGAAGCTCTTTTCTCGGTTCTTGTTTTGGTTCTTGTTTTGGTTCTTTTTTCGGTTCCTGTTTCACTTCTTTTTTATTGCTTATTCCTTTAAAATAACTTCGCCAATCCACCTTGTTACCAAAATACGCTGTCAGCGGTGCAGAAAACCCTCCGTCCGCTTCTGCTAAAATGGCAACCACATTAAGCTGCTCCGCTGTAATTGCCTTCCCCTCCAGCTGATCAGGATTAAAATCCCACTTCAATTCAGCGTGCCCAGCTGCGTCGGGCACCAACACACCGCAGAAAAAATCAGTTTGCTTTTCCTTCTCTCCGGCCATGGCATAAACAGCATAACGGCCTCTGTAGGTCGGGCGCAAGCCTTGTATTGTCAAGCTGACTCTTCCCGTTCCGTTTTTAATTTCCATCACACAGCTGCCCCAAGGTGCCCTTTGACCCACGCCATAGCCTGCTGTTTCTTGTCTGAGCATTAGAAATACCTTATCATATCTTCTATTATACATACTCGGCCTCTCCCCTTCGTTTGTCACTTGTCCATCGCTATACTTTATGCAAACGTAAAAAAGAAAAGAACAATAAACAAGAAAAAAAGCACCCCTTTGGATGCTTCATACTGTCGACAAACCTTGGGCATTGCCCCTTCACTGCCCAAGATAGGGCAGACGGCTGAGCCGGCTTTTGCAAAGCAAAAGTGAATGACCCCAAAACCCTTATGGGTGTTTGAGGGCAAAGCCATGAAAATATTGACTTTGTCTACAGCGGATTTTGTTTGTCCACTGTATCATTGAAAAAAACTTATAAGAACTGCGGCTTTTTCAAAGGGAAGATTACTCTCCCACCCTTGGCTTTCCATAATGGGCAAGCGATGTATTTTTATAACGACTATCCATAGAAATATCCTCTCCAAACCATTGGGGCGCAAGAAAAGCTTCCGCCTCCACCAAAGTCGGAAATTCCACCTCTGTTGTCATTAAGCCCTCTAATTCTCCCTCATAAATATCAAGCTCTGCGGTATAGCCATGTTCAAGAGGAATATAATACCGCTTTTTTCGAACCTCATTCCCCTTAATTTTTTCATGCAGACGTTCGTATTCATGCTGATTAATTTCTAATTCAAATTCTTCCCTTGCCATATGCCCCTTTCCCTTAACCGTCAAAAAGCAGTGCTCCTCGCTTTTGCGTATGCGTATGGTCGGCTGAAAAGACAGATATGACTGAATCATCTGTTTACATATAAATCCCTCCAAGGCAAAAGGAATTTCCTTGGTTAAATATTTTTTTTCAATCTCCAATCAATCACCCCATATATTTTTCCTAAGCATAAGTCCAGGCCGCAAGCCTGTCAATACCATTCTTGATAATTCTCAGCTTTTAGAATATAATAAAGCCGATAAGCTTTTTTAGCCAAAGAAAACACGTTAGGAGGCGATTCTCATGAAAACCGTTTATATTTTTCTTGCGGAAGGGTTCGAAGAAATGGAAGCTGTAACCCCCTTAGATTTACTGCGCCGCATTGGTATCGATGCAAAATTCGTTTCTGTAGGTGAAGCTTTGCAGGTTAAAGGTGCTCACAATATTCTTTATACCGCCGATATTATGTTTGATGAAGCTGCAGCTGCCATGGTTGATGGCATTGTTCTCCCAGGAGGAATGCCCGGCACCTTAAATCTTTTGGCGCATCAAGGGCTGTGTAGCTTAATCTGTGACTATCATAAGGCGCAAAAACCTGTTTGTGCAATCTGCGCCGCTCCGCTCATTTTAGGGGAGCTTAATCTTTTGGAAGGAAAAACCGCAACCATCTATCCTGGTATGGAAAACAAGCTAAAAGGCGCCGTGCCTTCTGAAAAACCAGTATGCGTTGATGGAACGATCATTACCTCACGAGGACCGGGCACAGCCATTCCTTTTTCACTGAAGCTTGCTGAAATTTTTGCAGGCAAAGAAGCGGCTGAAAAACTTAAAGCCGATATTGTTTATCAGATATGAAAATCTCCCCAAAAAGAAGGGGTAATTCGGAGGGGGAAAAGCAGCTTTTTCCGAGCTTTTCTGCTGCCGCCTCAACATCCTTTCGTGCCAAATCATATATGTATGAAATCTCCTGTACTGAATAAGATGCTGACATTCCGTGGGAAACTTCCCTGCGAAACATCTTACAAAAGGGAGAAGGCGCAATCTGCATCAGGTGCAAAAACGTACCTTTTGTTATAATTGCAAGCTTTTCTTGCTCCAATATCGTCGTTAGCTCTGTTGTTGATAAGCATAAAAGCTTTGAAACCTCTGCTTTTGGGTACGGCTGTAACTCTGTTTTTAAATAAATATCGATTGCCGCAATTTTGGGCTGAATCTCCCTTTGATAATACTCTAAAAAAGTCTGCATATATATCCTCTCCCTAATTGTTCTTTTATCATTGTAACAGGATAAAAGCCGAAAATGCCATAGGGAATGGATGGAAGTGAGGCAACGAATGAATGCGATACAAAAATATTTCAAATACCGTCAAAGCCTGATTGACCAATATATAAAAGGTGATATGACCAAAAGAGAATATCTTCAAAAAAATTATGAGGCTGTTGTATATGGTAACATTGGGCCCTTTTCAAATATGGATACTGTTGAGAAAGCATTATTTAACTATCAGTATTATAACGCTCTAGCCAAAGAGCAAAAGGCAATCAGCACCACAAGGGACATGGAGTATGAGCTAAAACGGGATTTTTCCGAGCAGAGCAACTACTATTATAATAAAAAAGACCGTGCCACGCTTACAGTCTTACGAATGTTGAACTATAAGGGGACACAGGCATATTTTGTTAAAGTACACAGCAAATATTTAAAAGGAAAACTTTTTGAAATTGTGATTGAAGAAGATGATATTATTCTGCATTCTACCAGCCCTCTCATTCTGAAATGCTTGCGAGAAGAAGGGGTTTTCTGCGAGGAAAGCCGCAAATCTTTAATTGATGAATATGTCAATCATAGGTATTGATTATTTATCTCCTATTCTTTCTCTGCCTTTGCAGACCACTCAATTGATTTGTCTGTATGCCGTCCTTCTTTTGAAACCACCTTGTGCATTTTATTGCAATAAAAGCCCCCGTCTAAAATGAACTGAACCAGTAAAAACGGACATTGCAAGAAAGCCTCCCATTGTAGGATAATAAAACTACGAAGGGAGGCAATTTTTATGAAAAGAAATTGGACAAATATAAAAGAGTTAGAACCGCAAATTATGGCAATGAGGGAAGCAGGAAAAACAAGACGACAGATAGCAGAGGAATTAGGATTAAACAAAACACAGATTAAAAATTGGGTAAACCGCCACAATAAGGGAGCAGTTTGTAAGGGAATCGGACTGACACCAAAGAAACGTGGTCGTAAGCCTGCCGTTACCTTGCAAGAATACAAATATGAAAACAAACGGTTAAAGATGGAAAATGAGCTATTGCGGGATTTTCTTTACGCCGCTGGAAGGAAGTGAAAGCTGCAACAAAATATGAAGTGATCTATTGCCACAGTACAAAATATCCAGTAAGTATAATGTGCAAATTCTTTGGGGTATCACGTAGCGGTTACTATGACTATATAAAACGCCGTGAACTGCCGTCGTGTAATACAGAACTTGCCGAGCTCATAGAAGAATGTCAGAAGAACTGTGGCAAAACTTATGGTTATCGACGAGTTCAGATTTGGCTGGAACGTAAGAAATCTTTGCATTTCAACGCTAAAACCATTCTCCACATCATGAATAAATATGGG
>RZZU01000010.1 GCA_009929735.1 Clostridia bacterium
AGAAGGTCTTATTTTTGGGACAGGGGCAAAAATGTTTATTTTAGCAGGCCCTGTGATTGTATACGGAACTTTGACATCTATGATTGTGGGCTTGATATATTATTTTGTGGGTAGGTGATGAGTGATGAGCGTAAAAAAAATTGGGAAGCAAACGGTACGGTTGAGTGAGGCTGTTCGTATCATATCGGTGGCATCCACGGTTAGCAAAAAAGAGGGCGAAGGACCTTTGGGAAAATATTTTGATAAAATTATTGAGGATTCTACATTTGGGGAGAAAAGCTGGGAATTGGCAGAAAGCCGATTTATTCAAGAAAACATGCAGCTAGCGGTGAAAAAATCCGGCTTAAAGATGAAGGACATGGATTACCTCCTTTGTGGGGATCTGTTGAATCAATGCACTGCATCAACCTTTGGCATAATGGATTTCCAAATTCCTTTTTTTGGGTTATTCGGTGCCTGTTCAACGATGGGTGAATCGATGAGCCTAGGAGCTATGCTGATTGACGGCGGATTTGCCAAGTACACATTAGTGGGGGCATCCAGCCATTTTTGCGGAGCAGAAAAGCAGTTTCGCGCGCCGTTGTCCTTGGGTAATCAAAGACCGCCTACCTCCTCATGGACGGTAACGGGGGATGGAGCTGCTGTTTTAGGGAAAAAAGGTGACTTCCCCTGCATTACAGAGATCACAACAGGGAAAATTATGGATATGGGGGTTACAGATGCGAATAATATGGGGGCTGCAATGGCACCTGCGGCAGTGGATGTTTTAATCAACCATTTCCAGGATACAGGAAGAACTCCGCAGGATTATGATGTCATTGCTACAGGAGATTTAGGCGAGATTGGGCGCAGACTGGTGGTTGAATTGATGAAAAAAGAAGGATATTCCATGGATGGACGGTATACCGACTGTGGGATTGAAATTTTTGATAAAAACACACAGGATACCCATAGCGGCGGTAGTGGTTGTGCTTGTTCAGCGGTTACGTTTTGTGGACACTTTTATCCAAAGCTGATGTCAGGAGAAATCAGCAAAATGCTTTTTATTCCCACTGGAGCGTTACTTAGTACAACCTCCTCTCAACAGGGACAAAATATTCCCGGTATCGCCCATGGTGTAGTAATTGTGGGTCGTGGCGGAAAGGAGGGTAAGTAATGGTGTCCTTTATAAAAGCCTTTATCGTGGGTGGTTTTATTTGCTTGATCGGGCAGATTTTAATTGATAAAACAAAGCTGACTTCAGGGAGAATTTTGGTTTTATATGTTTGCGTAGGCTGTATTTTAGGCGGTATTGGTTTATATCAGCCGTTGGAAGAATTTGCAGGAGCCGGTGCAACAATTCCCTTATCGGGCTTTGGGTTCCGATTGGCAGAGGGGGTTATGAAGGAAGTTGATTCTTCGGGAATTTTAGGGATATTCACGGGAGGATTAAAAGCCGGAGCCGGAGGTATAACAGCGGCGGTGGTATTTGCATTTCTTGTTGCGCTCTTGGCCAAACCAAAAGAAAAATAAATTTTTCATTTTGCAAAGTTTTATCTAGAGATAGGACTTTGCTTTTTTTCTCAAATTCGAATGTGCTGCAAACTGTTGGCTAAAATTGATGTTCGTTTGTATTATTACGCAAGAACTTAACAAAAGTATATTTTTCCAAAGTCAAAATTGAAGCCACTTTCTTCTTAATATAAGAAGGCTAGCTTAAGCCTGTAAAAAACGATTTTGCTTGAATTTTGTCAGAAAAAATGATAAAATATTATGATGAAATTTGAAATAGGAGGGTTCCTAATGTCAGGACATTCGAAGTTTGCGAATATCAAACACAAAAAAGAAAGAAACGACTCAGCAAAAGGAAAAGTTTTCACTATGTTAGGCAGAGAAATTCAGGTGGCGGTAAAGGCAGCTGGACCCGACCCGGCAAGCAACGGGAAACTGCGAGATATAGTTGCCAAGTGCAAAGCAAATAATATGCCTAATGATACAATTGACAGAAGCATAAAAAAAGCGGCTGGAAATGATGAAGGCGTTGAGTATGAAGTAATCAGATATGAAGGCTACGGCCCTGCCGGCGTTGCAGTCATTGTTGAAACGCTTACCGATAACAGAAATCGTGCAGCGGCAAATGTTAGAAACGCTTTTACAAAAGGCGGCGGGAATATGGGTACATCAGGCTGTGTTTCCTTTATGTTTGACGAAAAAGGTCTAATCGTTATTGACAAAGAAGAAGTTGAGATGGACGAAGAAGAATTGATGATGGTTGCTTTGGATGCAGGCGCAGAGGATTTTGCCGCAGAAGAAGACAGCTTTGAAATTATTACATCTCCAGATGATTTTTCAGCGGTGAGAGAAGCATCGGAGGCAGCAGGCATCCCTATGGTATCTGCGGAGGTTACAATGATTCCTCAAACATATACAGAATTAACTTCAGACGAAGACAGAAAAAAAATGAATAAGCTTTTAGATTTGTTGGATGAAGATGATGACGTGCAAAACACTTTTCATAACTGGGATGAATAATTAACAAAATTGCCGTAGACTTTGGAATGACAGGGTTTACGGCTTTATTTTTTCACCATGTGTACTAAAAACATACAATTTTGTTAAAGCATTTTGTATTTCGCATACAGTAGTTTGATTATTACGATATAAATGACTAGAAACTACTAATGTGGTTTTTATGTTTTCGTGTCCCAGTTTATCCGCTAATACAAGAGGCTGAACTCCCATTTCAATTAACAATGATGAATAAATACTTATTTTTGATACTCGATAAATCCAAATAATCTAAGGCTTTAATATTTCATATTTATTTTATTCAAATAAAAATTTAAAATATACTTGCCAACTGCGAAGTCCACAACCCTTTTGAAGTGATATACGAGCATATCACAAAGAGGGTGTTTTTATGGAGTCGAAAAACTTATTGATGAATATTTATTTGTTTGGTTTAAAAAATCAATCTGAAAGAACAATTAAAACAAAAAAATAAAAGTGTTATATTTTTTTGTTGGTTGAAAGCAGAATAGCTATAGAAGATATTTAAGCAGTTAAAAAAGCACCTGACAAGGCTTATAAAAGATATAAGCAGGGCGATATGCAAATGTATCAAAAGGAATAGGATGCATAAAAAAGCATTGGCTGCCATTCTCAAAACATCATAATCAAGGTGAAGCAAAGGGAAACTCAAAATTAAAGTACAATGAAAATTTATTTCGTGGCGAAATAAATAAAATTATGGTAAAATATTAGAATAAATCAGTATCATTTTAGATATTTTAGGTGGGATAAGCTAAATGTTTAAGGTTGCAATTTGTGATGATAACAAAACAATATGTATTGAAATCGGAAGGGAAATAGAAGAATTTTTTTCGACTGAAAATGTAAATTATGAAATAGATGTATTTTTTACGGGAGAAGAGCTGATAACGAACTTGAAAGAGCGGGAAAAATATGATTTGATTTTTCTGGATATTGAGTTGGATATGATAAATGGCATTATGGTTGGTCAGTTTATCAGAGAAGAACTCTTAGATGATAATACGCAAATTGCGTTTATTTCCGCTAAAACATCATATGCCTTGGAACTTTTTCAAATCAGACCCATTCACTTTTTGGTAAAGCCTATTGCCAAATCCCAAATTTTTAACGTATTGGCAAAAACACTGGAGTTACAGGGTAGACAGACAAAATTTTTATGTTACAAAAGCCAAAGAACGGAAAAAAAAATTCCATATAAAGATATTTTGTACTTTAGCAGTGAAGGAAAAAAAATTTTACTTCATATGAGAGAAGGGGAAGATAACTTTTATGGAAAACTGTGTGATTTAACGATCCCTTCTGCGGATTTTATTTGCATACACAAATCTTTTATTATAAATAGAAATTATGTGGTGCAATTTAAATTTGACAGAGTATTATTGAGCAATGCAGAAGAATTGCCAATTAGCCGTGTGTATCGTAAAAACGTAAGAAAACAATTGAGTTTGTGGCAAAGAGAGGAATTGTAAAGAATGCTTGTGATGGGCTATAGTGAAGTAATCTATCTGATTTCAAATGTTTTTCGTATATTTTCAATCAATTTATTCCTAATTTTATTTTTTTCAAAGAAGAACCTAAGATGGCCGAGATGGGCTCAATGGGGTGTATTATGTACATATTTTATTTTTAATAGTGCGGTTTATTTATTCGTACAAAAACCGATGCTGACAGTTATTACAAATGCATTTTTGTTTGTGGTATTAACACTGCCCTATAAAAGTTCAATATGCAGAAGGTTATTTTCAACCTGCTCTATTTTCATGATTGGGATAATATGCGAAGGCATTGTGGCGAGAACAGCCATTTTATTATATGGCCTTTCCCCCAAAATTGAGATTATTACTTATGTTTTAAGCAATTTTTTATTATATTTCATTGTTTTAATAATGAAACGGTTTTTCGGAGAGCATGAAGAGATGCTGATTGATCGAATGCATTGGTTGTTTCTTACCATTATACCATGTATATCATCAATTGCGGATATCGCACTTATTTTGGGTGGGTATGAGCAGTGGGTGAATGTTATAATTATTTCGAGCCTATTTTTGATTAATATTGTCTTTTTCTACTTATATGCTCAAGTAGTGGACAAATACGAGTTTGAAATTCAGAATCAGTCTTTAGCCCAACAGAATAAGGCCTATCATCAACAGTTGCTTGTAATACGTACTGCAGAAGATAATATTAAACGATTGCAGCATGATTATAAAAATCACTTAATTGCTTTAAAGGAAATGACAGGGAATTGTAAAACCGAAAAATTCAAGGAGTATGTACGAGTTTTTGAAGAAAAACTGTCACTTAATACAGAATTTGTAATGACTGGAAATGAAACCGTGGACGGTTTAATTAATTATAAGCTGCAGCTTATGTACGATTTGGGGGTTAAGGTTGATTTAGACATTAGCATTCCTGACGACATCAAGATACATGATTTTGATGCTGTTGTTATTTTAGGCAACTTGCTTGATAATGCAATAAGAGCATTACAAGAGCAGGAAAATGGTGTTTTTCTGATGAATTTTTTGTATAACAGAGGAGCGGTTTTTTTGCAAACACGCAATACATATATTGGTGAAATAAAAATGAAAGGAAATACCTTTTGTAGCACCAAAAAAGTATTTGATGAACCACATGGCATCGGTTTAAATAATGTGAAACGGATTGTTAAAAAGTACAATGGGGAGTTGTCAATTAGCACAGAAGAAAATTATTTTGATGTCGAAATTGTAATGTATATATGATTTTTTAAAAAAAACACCTTTGGAACTGAACAGAACCAGTTTATACAGACAACACAAAAAAGAGTGCTATGGCAGAGAAAGTAATCAATTTTAAGTTACATACTGACATGGTTTTTCAAGACTTTTTTATGTTTCTATAACCTCTTGACATAGCAAAACATCCTCCTAGGGTTTTAGTCTACATAGGAGGATGTTTTTTTCACTGTACTTTTTTTGGTCCTGTTCAAACAGAAGATGTGCTTTTTTTGTTGTCAATTTTGGAAGAAATGTTGCTAATCTTGGCATTTCTATTTTTTTCTATTAAAAAGTGATATGATCTCTCAGTATCGTTTTACCGTTCAATATTCTAAATAAGAAATGGGGTAATTATTTATGAAAAAAAGAATTGGAAAATGGAAATTAGAAATATAGAAAGTGATTGGTTCTTTGGCAATGGTAATTACTACGATATCAGTTAATTCGACTTGTATGTTTGAATAATACCAGCCTAAACTGCCTCAGGGCAGTGAAAAATTGAGAAGAGGCTAAGCATTGCGTTGTTGGGTAGTGCTTGTTCGGAGTGATTACAGTGAGTGAATAACAGCATTTGGGAGCTAGTATGTTTTATTATTTCAGTTGGATTTATTTGGAAATTTTCGCCAGTTCCAGATGCGAATAAACCATTAATGTTTAACGAACAAGTAAGCTACCAAAAAAAGTTCGCAGGATATTGCTTCTCCTTACAGGAATTGCAGGGCTATCCTATATCATAGATGGACAGATGGTAACGACTATTATAGAGGTGTCCGTATGTTTTTTATCTCTTATTTTGGTTAAGGGATTATATAAGAATAAGAAGTATATGGAAAAATATGAAATGGAGTTGCTATAAAAGGTACGCTTGCACGACAACGGGATACTTTGGATGGCATTCCAGATTGATAGAGCTTACGTTTCAAAGTTCATGCAAACTTAAAAAATTAACTTAAAAAATGGATTGTTATTTATGGACAAGGCCATTTTTTTAAGTGCACCCCTAAAGTTAGACAGCGTGGAAAACTGTCTAGCTTTAGGGGTGTTTTTATGTCTTGAATTTACAATGTAAGTGCAAAGTAAAAACGACTCAGCGTTTAAAATCCAATATCATAATGTTTGAAATGACAACTATGAAGGGGTTTAAACAATGAGCCATTACCAACATCTTAGCATGAATGAACATGAAAGATACTTGTTCTTTATACGGAGAAGAAAAGATTGCACCCAATATTGAAAACAATTGGCCGATCTGCTTCAACACTATCTCTGGAATTCAAACGAAACAAAGGGCAAGCAAGTCTATTCAGCTATTGAAACCCAGAGAAAATATCAGAAACGTGGTCAAAGATGTAGGCACACAGGGCTAATGGATAATCCCGTATGAAAGACATCGTGGTGCGTTTGTTTCTAGAGCATCAAGGATCACCGGAGAAAATTACAAACGTCTTTTTTTATGAAATGAGTGCTTTCAGATGGAAATTGGGGTGTTATTAGAAACCTGAACCAGAACGCCCGAAAGAAGCGACAGTCGGCAAATCATTGGACATTGGGTAACGGATGGTGTATTCCTTCAAAATAATATTTCAGACTTTGTTGAAAAATTAAATCGCAGACCTCGCAAATGCTTGGATTAGAAAAAAACCTGTGAAGTCTTTTTTAATCAATCATTGCACTTGACTAATTAAGGTCATGAGGGCAACGATTTAGCAGAGAGTTCAAACAGTTTGTCATTGAATACATGAGAAAAAAATTTGAGATATGTCTAAACAGTAAGAAAATATGGATTATCCGGAAACGAATGAGTAAGACAATTGTACCGTTTCATCACATTTATTCTTCTAACTTAAAATTAAGTATACACCATTCAGTATTCTTGCACTTATTTAGAAAAACTCCAAATAAGGATTAACTTTGAAAATCCGATGGTTTGCAAACCAGTGTAATACGAAAACCCATTATGAGGGCAACAAGTCAGCCTGGCTACTTGTAACCAATCCAAATGCAGGTTTTATTTAATTATGTAATCTCAACATAAGATTTAGATATTATTATGTAATCTTAACACTAAATTTATGCAAAGTTATGTAAAAATGGAAAAATGTAAATATGAAATTTTAATGCAAGGAGGTGAAATGAATGCAGGACTTAGCAAGCAAGCTTATGGAGGAATTGAGTAGTAAAACAAGCTTTACTATTCCGATTAACGGGGGCGGTGGGATACCAGTACCGAACTCAGTTGTGGTTACATGGGGAATAATGGCATTTATCATGATATTAACAATAATCTTCGTGCGGAACCTTAAGATGGTTCCTGATAAGCCGCAGATTATTGTCGAAGCAATCGTTGGTTTCATTTACAATTTATTTAACGAGATACTTGGAGAACATGGAAAACGATATATTCCGTACTTGGGCACAGTTTTAATTTATCTGGCTTGTTCAAACGTAATCGGATTATTTGGTATCACTCCTCCAACAAAGGATTTAGATGTAACATTAGCGCTAGCTATTATGAGTATTCTATTAATTAAATATTCTGGTGTTCATGCAAAAGGATTAAAAGGATGGCTAAAGAGTTTTGCAGAGCCTATGCCGCTTATGGCTCCAATCAATTTTCTGGAATTATTTATCAGACCGTTATCTTTGTGTATGCGACTATTCGGTAATATTTTGGGCGGGTTTGTTGTCATGGAATTGATTAAAATAATTGTTCCAGAGGTCATCCCTATCCCCTTTAGCTTATATTTTGATATTTTTGACGGTTTAATACAGGCATATGTGTTTGTATTTTTAACATCATTATTTATGCAGGAGAAAATGGAATCATAAGTCAGTACATACGGATATGATAACTTGCTTTGACCTGTGACATGGTCAAGCAAAATTGCAACACCGAGGTTTAAAATTACTTGTGTGCTACAGCATACTTCATAAGGCACCACACCTTTTTATTAAAACGTTGAGGCCTTACGGCACGGCTGTAACAGCTATCCAAAGGACCTTTTTTGAGGTGATATTCTTAAGTAAGGTTTTGCTTCGTCAGACCTTCTTGCGGATGGATGCTGAGAATTTTTTCTTTGAGCGCAGCTCATAATGATTGTTTGACAAATTGTAACATCCCCTTGTTAAGGTACACATTTTGCCAAATGATACGCAAATGCTAAAGCTTAATTATTTAGTTCAATATAGATATAAAATAAGCTTTCGATATTCAATGTAAACTTAATGAAGTTAGGAGAGGATTATAATGACGACTTTAATCGCAATAGGAGCAGGTTTTGCAGTTTTCACGGGAATAGGAGCAGGAATTGGTATTGGTATAGCAACATCAAAGGCAGTTGAGGCTATCGCAAGACAACCCGAAGCCAAAGGAGATATTAATAAAGCATTATTACTTGGATGTGCGCTTGCAGAAGCAACCGCTATCTATGGTTTTGTTGTAGCATTATTAATCATTTTATTCTTAAAATAACATTAAAAAGGAGAAATATAGTATGACAGGATTAATAGCAGTAGGCGCAGGTTTTGCAGTTTTCACGGGTATTGGAGCGGGAATTGGGATTGGGGTAGCAACATCGAAGGCAGCTGAGGCTATCGCAAGACAGCCCGAAGCCAAGGGAGATATAAACAAAGCATTATTACTTGGTTGTGCGCTTGCAGAGGCAACCGCTATTTACGGTTTCGTCGTTGCTTTATTGATTATTCTTTTCTTGAAATAAGTTTTAGGAGGAATCACATTGATAAAATTAGATTGGGCTGTTATATGGGATATTATAAATGTTTTAATATTTTTCCTTTTCCTTAAAAAGTTTTTATTTAAACCAGTGACTGAGATAATGGAAAAGAGAGCGGATACAATAGCAGCTTCTTTACAGGATGCCAACAATAGGAGAATGGAAGCAAATAAACTAAAGGATGATTACGAAGAAGAGTTAAAGCATGCTTCTGAGAAAGCAACTGGTATTATGAAAGAAGCCAGAGAAAGAGCTGAAACTGATTATAGCAGAAAGCTTGAAGAAGCCAAAGCGGATGCATCAAAGGTTATCCTTGAGGCAAACAAGGTGATTGAATTGGAAAGAAAGAAGTCTATGGAAAGTGCGCAGGCTGAGATTGCCGGTTTAGCTATGCTTGCGGCAGCCAAGGTAATTGGCAAGAACGTAGACGAAGATACGAACAAACAATTCCTTGGTGACTTTCTGAAAGAAGTAGGTGTTTCAAAATGATATCTCAGCGCGCAGCAAATTATGCAAAGATATTAGATTCATTGGAACTCAATGAACAAAGTGTAAACAAAGCAAAAAGTATTATGTCAAATTGCAGTGAGCTAATTGCGGCACTTGAAAATCCTGTAATTAAGAAGCAGGAAAGGGATTCAGTGATAGATGCTTTGTTTGATAAAGATATTTGCAGTTTCCTGAAAGTGCTATGCGATAATCAGGCAATCGGAGTATATGCTCAAATATTTGAAGAATATGAAAACATTTTATTAGAACATAAAAATATTTTAAAAGCAAAGCTTACTTACGCAGTGAAACCAAGTGACGAGGAACTAAGTCAGATGAAGCAAATGCTGTGTGAGAAATATAAGAAAGCAGGAGTATTTCTTGAGCTTAAGGAAGATGCTGCCCTAATTGGTGGTTTTGTATTGTATGTAGGAGATACCGAATACAACAAAAGCATTCAAGGGGCATTATTAGAAATGCAGAAAACTCTAATTGGGAGGTGATATGTTTGAGTAATGTCAATCAGAATGAAATAATTTCTGTTTTAAAAAGTGAAATACAGGATTATGAAGGCAAAACAGCAGTAAATGAAACCGGATCAATCATCAGTATTGGTGATGGCATTGCAAATGTTTATGGATTGGATCATGCAATGTACGGTGAGTTGGTAGAATTTGAAACAGGCGTCCTTGGTATCGTACAAAATTTGGAAATGAAGACGATTGGATGTGTATTATTAGGCTCAGACTATGGGCTTACGGAAGGGTCTAAGGTAGTAAGAACAAAGAGGAAGGCCGGGGTTCCGGTATCCGATAAATTGATAGGCAGAGTCGTGGATGCCCTTGGTAATACAATTGATGGAAAAGAAACGATTGAAGCAACTGATTTTTTCCCGATTGAAAATGAAGCACCCGGTGTTTGTACCAGAAAACCGGTTACGGTTCCGTTGCAAACGGGCATTTTATCCATTGATGCGATGTTTCCGATTGGAAGGGGTCAACGTGAGCTAATCATTGGCGATCGCCAGACCGGTAAAACATCGATTGCAATTGATGCGATTTTAAACCAGAAGGGGCAGGACGTTATCTGTATCTATGTAGCAATTGGCCAAAAAGCGTCCACGGTTGCTAAAATAGTGAATACGCTGACAAAGCATGGCGCAATGGAGTATTCCGTCGTTGTATCTTCTTCAGCGAGTGACTTGGCACCGTTGCAATATATTGCTCCATATTCGGGAACTGCAATTGCCGAATATTTTATGAAGCAAGGCAAAGATGTTTTAATCGTATACGATGATCTTTCCAAGCACGCAGTAGCTTATCGTACCATGTCACTGTTACTTGAAAGATCGCCGGGGCGTGAAGCTTATCCTGGAGATGTATTTTATCTTCATTCCAGGTTGCTGGAGCGTTCCTGCCGACTTGAAGATGCATATGGCGGAGGTTCCATTACGGCTTTACCCATCATTGAAACTCTGGCAAATGATGTTTCAGCATACATTCCTACGAATGTTATTTCCATTACAGACGGACAGATTTTCTTAGAAAGTGAATTATTCTTCGCTGGTATCAGGCCTGCTGTTAATGTTGGGCTTAGTGTATCCAGAGTTGGTGGTGCTGCGCAAACAAAAGCCATGAAAAAAGCAGCCGGAAGCCTTCGTATTGACCTTGCACAATACAGGGAAATGGAAGTATTTACACAGTTCAGTTCGGATTTGGACAAGACAACTAAGGATCTGCTGGAGCATGGAAAACATCTGATGGAATTGTTAAAGCAGCCTCTATCAAAACCTTTGGCACTGCATGAGCAGGTTATTCTGCTGGTGGTTGCAAACAATAAGCTGTTATTGGATATACCGTTGAAGGAAATGAAAAACTTCAGAAGTGATCTTATGGACTTTTTTAATGCAAAATATTTTGGCATCATTAAAGAAATCGAAACAAAGAAGATACTTACGGACGAGTTAATCGAACAAATTGTGAATGCAGCCAAAGAATTTAAAAAGTAGGAAAACAGAATTATGAAAAGCATAATTCTCTTAGTGATAAGATGCCATAGGCGGCAACATGGAGGTTATCATGGCAAATACAAGAGAAATACGTACCAGAATTAAAAGTATTCAGGATATTATGAAGATTACGAATGCCATGTATCTGATTTCTTCTTCCAAATTAAAAAAGGCTAGAAAGAACCTTCAAGCCACAGAGCCTTATTTTGAAGGTCTTCAATCTACAATTCATGATATCTTGGTCCGTACACCGCATATGGATCATGTGTTTTTTGAACGCAGGAAGGAAATTGAACCATCAGAGAGAAAAATAGGCTTTTTGGTTGTGACAGCAGATAAGGGATTAGCGGGTTCTTATAATCATAATGTAATCAAAACAGCTGAAAAAGAGATGTGCAAGAGTAAAAATAATGTTCTTTTTGTAGTTGGTCAGGTTGGAAGGCAATATTTTATGCGAAAGGGTGTTGATGTTGATTGCGAATTTTTATATACAGCACAAGATCCAACACTGTACCGTGCAGAAAGTATTTCTGAAACAATGATAGAGCTATTTAAGAGTCGTAGATTAGATGATGTTTACGTGGTTTATACGAAAATGATTACACCGATGAAGGCAGAAGTACAGTTAGGAAAGCTTTTGCCTTTTGAAAGGAAAAAGTTCGAGCGAAGAGCTGCCGGATACCAACACGCAAAATTTGAACCATCTCCGGAAGCCGTAATGGATCATTTGGTGCCTAATTATATAAAAGGATTGATTTTTGGTGCATTAGTTGAATCCTTTTCCAGTGAGCAAAACGCAAGAATGACCGCAATGGATGCTGCTACAACAAGTGCCAAGGATATGTTAAGGAGCTTACAGCTTCAGTACAACAGGGCAAGGCAGGCAGCCATCACGCAGGAAATCACGGAAATTGTAAGCGGAGCCAAGAGTTTAAAGAAATAAGGGAAGGAGATAAAAAAATTCTATTCATGATAAGCGAACTGGTTTACTGGTTCGTCTTGTATGCATAATGCATAGAATGAGTATTGTATATGAATAAAGGAAAAATTATCAGAGTATTAGGGCCGGTCGTTGACGTAGAATTTGACAATGGAAAGCTTCCAATGATTAAAGATGCGCTTGAATTGACAAATGAAGGGAAAAGACTGGTCATGGAAGTTGCAAGCGATATCGGCAATAATATTGTACGTTGTATTATGCTGGCTTCAAGCGAAGGCCTTGTAAAAGGAATGGAGGTTACTGCAAGCGGTTCTTGCATCAAGGTTCCTGTTGGAAAAGAGACCCTTGGAAGAATGTTTAATGTTCTAGGGGATGTCATTGATGGCGGTGAGCCGGTAGTAGGGGAAGACCAGTGGAAAATTCATAGAAATCCGCCAGCCTTTGATGAGCAGAGCCCGGTTGTAGAAATATTGGAAACAGGAATAAAAGTAATCGATTTACTTGCTCCATATGCCAAGGGTGGTAAAATTGGCTTGTTCGGAGGAGCAGGTGTAGGTAAGACTGTATTAATTCAGGAGCTGATTCGAAATATAGCAACGGAACATGGTGGTTACTCTATTTTCACAGGCGTTGGCGAACGTTCCAGAGAGGGCAACGATCTTTGGAGAGAAATGAAGGAATCAGGTGTTATTAACAAAACAGCCTTAGTGTTCGGGCAGATGAATGAGCCGCCTGGTTCTCGTATGAGGGTTGCACAGACGGGACTTACGATGGCAGAGTATTTTAGAGATAAGGAAAAACAGGATGTATTGTTGTTCATTGATAATATATTCCGTTTTGTACAAGCGGGTTCTGAAGTTTCCGCTTTGCTTGGACGTATGCCCTCTGCGGTAGGATATCAACCAACGCTTGCCAATGAAGTAGGCGAGTTACAAGAGAGAATCACTTCTACAAAGAATGGTTCCATTACTTCTGTTCAGGCAGTTTATGTACCCGCCGATGATTTAACAGACCCGGCACCGGCAAATACCTTTGCGCATCTTGATGCGACGACTGTTCTTTCACGTAAGATTGTTGAACAGGGTATTTATCCCGCCGTGGATCCACTTGAATCCTCCTCCAGAATTCTGGAGCCGGATGTTGTAGGGGAAGAACATTATGAAGTGGCTAGAAGAACACAGGAACTTCTGCAAAAATACAAGGAACTGCAGGATATTATTGCCATTCTTGGGATGGAAGAGCTGGATGAGCAAGACAAACTAGCTGTCTATCGTGCTAGAAAGATTCAGAAATTTTTATCCCAGCCGTTTAATGTTGCAGAAAATTTTACGGGTCTTCAAGGAAAATATGTGCCGTTAAGCGAAACGATCAAGGGGTTTAAGGCAATTATCAACGGCGAGATGGATGAATATCCGGAATCCGCCTTCCTAATGGTTGGAACCATTGAAGAAGTTGTTGAAAAATCTCAGCTTATCGACGCAAATTAATTTTTGAACCTTCATAAATAGAATTGTAAATAAAGAATTTTGAAAGCATCAGATTCTTATTAAGAATATGGACAATGCTTAAAAAGAATTAGACAAAACAGAAATTCTGAAGGAGGAGCTATGGCTAATAATTTTCTGATTGAAATCATAGCAAGTGATCATCCCTTCTATAAAGGTGAATGTGAAATGCTCGTTTTCCCAGCTATTGATGGTGAGCATGGTATTATGGCTAACCATGAACCAATGGTTACCTGTCTAAGTGCGGGTGAGTTAAGATTTCAAATTGATGGAGAATGGCATTGTGCGGCAGTAAGCGACGGAATTGTCAACATTACACAAAAATATGTGATCATACTTGCGGATACGATAGAGCGACCGGAAGATATTGATATAAAACGTGCAGAAGCTGCAGAATTACGGGCGCAGGAGAAGTTGCGTCAAAAACTTAGCACGATGGAGTATTACCAGACCAGGGCAGCAATGAATCGTGCAATGACCCGTCTTAAAGTTAAAAAGAGACATACGTAAACTGAATAGGAATTATATAAACCGCTCATACCTTTTGATCAACTGGGGATGAGCGGTTTTCTATGGTAATAAAAGTATGCCAAGACAGTTGATTATGAAAGATATGCGCAAGGATTGACCAGATCATTAAGCTGCAACACCTGTGTATGGTTTCAGTACAAGTGGAATAGGGTTTGGATAGGCAACCACCGTCTTCATGGAGCAATAGATGTTGTTCATTGCCAATCATATCCTCAAGCATACTCTTGACCAGATAGACACCTGGTGTTTTGCGAATCCTCTATGCAGGAATTCTCCAGTCAGCACTTTCCACTATGGTTAATATAGATATCTTATCAGCAGGGAGAACAACCTCTGCTATCTCAGTAAGCCACTCAAGGTTTTGTCCATCAGCGTAAAAATTACTCAATGACATTTGGAATTGCAGGTGTACGCGCACCATTCTATGAGCTGTAGTTATTTCTACGTTTGACTTTCTCTTTTCATCCGCATTCGGATATGATTTTCCGCACCCCCTTATTGAAGCAAGGGATATACTATAATTAGTTTCTTTGGTCACTTCAACAGAAAGTGTATCCTCCTCCACAAACACCATTTCTAAATCAAAAAGATTTAAAAACATCCGCAATGAACAAAATGCTCTTTGCGGATGCGCTGATTTGAGAATGATCGTTGTTGTGCAAAGGGAGAATGAGATAAAAATTCGATAAATATCTTTTGCGCTTCAACAATGTTCGTAAAAAAAATTTGAAAGCTGCATTTGCTTGCTTTTGATATACAGAAGAAGCAGAAGGTCAGACATTAAATTCCGAAATAAGCTCTTTTAAAATATTGGATTGACCTGACAACTCTTCGCTTGCTGCGGCATTTGTTTGAACAACGGATGAAATTTGTTCTATACCTTGGTTTATTTGAATAATCGCCGTTGCCTGTTCCTGTGAAGCACGCGCAATTTGTTCAATTAAGGTAATTGCTTCCTTCGTAGCTACTGCACTTATATCTAAAGAATTTGCGGTGCTTTCGGCAATTTGAGATCCGTTTTTTACTGCTCCAATAGAATGTTCAATTAAAGCGGTTGTATTTTTTGCTGCCTCAGCCGATTTTCCAGCAAGATTTCTTACTTCATCTGCAACAACTGCAAAACCCTTTCCAGCTGCTCCAGCACGGGCGGCCTCTATCGCAGCATTTAGTGCGAGGATATTTGTCTGGAATGCAATATCTTCAATTATTTTAATAATCTTTGAAATCTCAAAGGATTTGGAGGAAATCTGCTCCATTGCTGCCATCATTTCAGCCATTTGGCCATTGCTGACATCCATTTCTTTTCCCGCGAATTCAGCTTTATCTTGTGCCGTTGCCGTATTACTTGCATTTTTCTTTATTTGGTCAGCAACCTCCGCTATCGCTGAGGATAATTCTTCAATGGAGCTGGCTTGCTCGGTCGCACCTTGCGAGAGTGCTTGCGCTGCATTTGAAACCTGTTCTGCACCGGAATGTACCTGATCTGCCGTTTGATTAATTTGCAATAAGGTTTCACTTAAATTTGCAATTAAATCCTGCATACTGTTTTTAAGCGTTTGAAACTGGCCCGTATAATCTCTATGCAGTTCAATTTTCAAATTTCCAAGAGAAATATTATGTAAAGCTTCAGCGATTTCATCAATATATCCTTGATAGTTTTCTAATCTGTCAATGGTTAAACGAAAGTCCTGAGCAAGTTCTCCGATTTCATCTTTTGAGTCTACCGAAAGCGTAACATTGAAATTGCCATTGGCAATTTGCTGCGCAGCACTTGTAAGTTTTTTGATCGGCTTTGTAATGCCATTGCTGATAAAGAGCGTAATGATGGCGATACCCAGCAATACAATTAAAGTTAATATTACAACCTTTCTTATGGTTGACACCAATCCTTGATTAAAAATACTATGCACGGCTTCCACAGGTACACCAACAAAGTAAGCACCGATTATTTGATTGTTACCGTCCATGATAGGGCAGTAATTGGTCATATATTTTGTGCCTAAAATATCAGTTTCACCAAAAAATACATTGCCATTTGAGAGTGCTTGATATGCCTCACTTTGCACATCCAAACTTGTTCCAACAGCTCTTTTGCCGTTTGCATCTTTTATTGTGGTTAATACTCTATTGTAGTTGTCGCCTTTTTTTGTAAACACAGTTGCAACAACATCCATTTCTTCAGCAAACTTATCAATATATGTAAAGCTTCCCTCTATGGACTGATTATTGGTATCAATCAATTCACCATTCGCATTTAAACGGAACGTGCCGAACTGTTCGTCAAGATACGTTTTGAGCATATTATTTGAAGCGGTTAGTCTATCCTTCATTAAAGTATTCATAATATCGTCGGTAACAATAAAACTCTCTGACAGTCCAATAAATGCAGTCAGCGATGACGAAATGGCAACTAAAACAAGAATGATTAAAAGAAGCTTACTTTTGATACTTTTCATAATGGTCCTCCTACAATTGCTAAGTTTACTGTTGTTTTTTTAAAATAGAAAATGTTGAGATAATAAAAAAACAATTATTGGTATGCGTTGATTTTGAAACAATGCTATTATAATCTAATTTTTTCTGAAAGTATATATGATTTTAAGGTTGTCCATTGAGATTTTCCAGCAATTATTTGAATAAGCTTTGTGCATTTATAAGCTTTATAGAATTCCAGAGGACAAGGATGAACATATTTCACAGGACAAACATACTATAAAGTAAGTACAAAAGAAAGGATGGAAACCGCAGACGGAACGCAAGAAAAAGAATGAGGTTCGATTGAGCGTTCTATTGTCTGTTCAAAATGGAAAGAACGATGTAAAAAGCCTATAAGAAAACTCCTTTTGACCCTTTCGGGGCAAGCTCAAAAGCATTCCCGTCTTTGTATGCGATGAACAATTACGGTAGTTGCTTGAGATGTCTCGGAAGGGATGTTTTTTATTGGGGATGAATCAAAGCTTTTTATTTTTTAAAAAAAGCATTGACAAAATATCTAACCCTGTATATAGTTAATAGTGTTAGTTAATATAATAAGTTAGAAGGTGAAACTGTGGACTATGAAGCTTTGGCGCATGAATACATGGAAATGATGTATCAAATTCGTAAACGGAACAGCCAAAAGCATCTTCACGATTCGATGCACGGTGCAAAATTTGCTCTTTATTATATTTCAATGCATAAAGGTAATGTAATGCCAAGTGATATTAGCAATGAAATGGGAATCAGCACAGCGAGGATTGCTGCGGCACTGAACAATCTGGAGAAAAAAGGGTTGGTTACTCGAAAAATTGATGTTGAGGATCGCAGAAGAATTTTGGTGGAGTTGACAAGCGCAGGTCGAGAAGAAGCGCAGAAGCATTTTCTGATGATTATGGATATTACAACCAAAATGCTTCAACAGCTTGGAGAGGACGACGCAAAAGAGCTTGTGAGGATTATGAAAAAACTGGTGGATAATAAACCGGAGGATTGTATGTAAAAAGCAGTCGCAGAATGCGGCTGCATATTTTACCATAAATACCTAATAGTGTTAGAATATAACATTATTAATAAAAGGAGGAAATACTATGATTAAGTTATTAAAGCGCCTGAAATCGAAAGAGTGGCTTCAGGTTTTTGTCAGTCTAATCTTCATTGTAATCCAAGTTTGGCTGGATTTAAAGCTTCCCGATTATATGTCCGAGATTACAAGGCTGACACAAACACCCGCAAGCCAAATGTCAGAAATATGGTTTGCGGGCGGCAAGATGATGGTGTGCGCCTTAGGAAGTGTTGTTTCGGCTGTAGCAGTAGGTTTTTTTGCCGCAAGAATTGCCGCTTCTTTTTCTCAAAGGTTACGAAGCCTGTTGTTTTCCAAAGTGGATGCTTTCTCTATGGAAGAAATCAACCGTTTTTCAACGGACAGCTTAATTACCCGCTCAACAAATGATATTACTCAGGTGCAGATGCTGATTACGATGGGACTTCAGATGATGATTAAGGCACCAATTATGGTGGTTTGGGCGATGACAAAAATTGCAGGAAAAGGACTTGAGTGGACCGCTGCAACTGGAGTGGCTGTAGGAATTATGGTTGTTGTCATCGCAACAATTATGGTGTTTGTGCTGCCAAAGTTTAGAAGAATGCAGACATTGACAGATAATCTAAACCGGGTGACAAGAGAAAATTTGACCGGACTGCGTGTAGTACGTGCATATAATGCAGAACACTATCAGGAAGAAAAATTTGAGTATGCAAATGAGGAACTGACAGCTACACAGCTGTATACAAATCGTGGTATGGCTATTATGATGCCCATGATGTCGGCTCTGATGAGTGGTTTATCTTTGGCAATTTACTGGATTGGGGCTTACCTCATAAACGGTGCAGCGGCAATGGATCGCCTGACCCTCTTTTCTAACATGGTTGTATTTTCGGCCTATGCCATTCAGGTTATCATGTCCTTTATGATGATGGTAATGATTTTTGTTATGCTGCCAAGAGCTTCCGTATCCGCAAAACGTATCAACGAAGTGTTGGAAACGAAGCCGGCAATTATAGACGGAGCTGTGACGGAAGGCAAGAAAGGCATGGAAGGTGAGGTTGAATTTAGGAACGTCAGCTTCCAATATCCGGGGGCATCTGATTACGTACTGCACGATGTCAGTTTTACTGCAAAAAAAGGGGAGACTGTTGCTTTTATAGGCTCCACCGGTAGTGGCAAGAGCACGCTGGTCAGCTTAATTCCAAGATTTTATGATGCTACTGAGGGGAATATCCTGGTTGACGGAATCAATGTGAAGGAATATGCACAAGAAGCTTTGCACAATAAAATTGGATATGTTCCGCAAAAAGCAGTCCTGTTTCGTGGCTCAGTGAGCAGTAATGTAGGCTACGGTGATAACGGAAGAAAAAAGCCCAACCAGGAGGACATTAAGACAGCGGTCAGGATTGCGCAGGGCCGTGATTTTGTGGAAAAAATGGGAGAGCAGTACGAGGCCGAAGTTTCTCAGGGGGGTAACAATGTGTCTGGCGGGCAGAAACAGCGTCTTGCCATTGCCCGTGCCGTATGCCGTAAGCCTGAGCTGTATATTTTTGACGACAGCTTCTCTGCCTTAGATTATAAGACCGATCGGATATTGCGTTCGGCGTTAAAGAAGGAAACCGCAGGCGTAACGAGCTTGATTGTTGCACAGCGAATCGGTACGATTATGGATGCAGACAAGATTATTGTTCTTGATGAGGGGAAAGTGGTTGGAAATGGCACCCACAGAGAGCTTCTAAATACCTGTGAGGTATATAAGGAAATTGCCACGTCACAGTTAAGTGAGGAGGAATTGATATCATGAGCGAACAAAAAGCAAAACGCAACACACAAGGCGGTCCGATGGGAAAAGGTTCACTGGGCGTCATAGTGGAAAAGCCGAAAAATTTTAAAACAACAATGACAAAGCTATTGTCTTACTGTAAGAAATATTTTCCAGTCATATTGATTGCATTGGTTGCAGCAGCAGCAGGCACCATTCTTCAGATTATTGGGCCGGATAAATTGAAGGATTTAACCAATGAAGTCATGAAAGGCCTACCGGCAATGATTCAAGGAAAGCCTGTAATAGGAAATATTGATATGGATACGGTTTCAGGGATTGCCTGGATGCTGGTTATATTTTATGGTGCATCATTCCTTTTGAATTACCTTCAGAGTATGATTATGGCGACGGTAACGCAGGTAATTTCCAAAAAGATGCGAACCGATATTTCTCAAAAGGTAAATCGTCTGCCATTGAAATATTTTGATTCCACCAGTTATGGTGATGTTCTAAGCCGTGTGACCAATGATGTGGATGCAATTGGTCAAACGCTGAATCAAAGTGTCGGAACAATGATTACCTCTGTCACAATGCTTACGGGAGCTCTTGTTATGATGTTCTATAACAGCGTGATACTGGCACTGACTGCGGTTGCTGCAAGCGTTGCAGGCTTTGGCTTTATGATGATTATAATGAAGCGTTCTCAAAAATATTTTAAGCAACAGCAGCAAGAATTAGGTTATATCAATGGACATATCGAAGAAATTTATACAGGACATAATGTCGTGAAGGTTTATAACGGCAGCCAAGAAGCGAAGGAAATCTTTGAGAAAAGCAACAATAATTTGTATCACAGCGCATGGAAATCCCAATTTTTATCCGGTCTTATGATGCCACTTATGAGCTTTGCGGGTAATTTGGGATACGTAGCGGTTTGTGTGGTTGGAGCGACGCTTGCGATGAAAGGAAGTATCACTTTTGGTGTTATTGTGGCATTTATGATGTATATCAGATTATTTACACAACCCTTGTCGCAGATTGCGCAGGCAATGAATAACTTGCAAAGAACCGCAGCAGCAAGCGAACGTGTATTTGAATTCTTGGACGAAGCAGAGCTGGAAAATGAAGTAAACAAGCAAAATTTACTGGTAGATGTGAAAGGGAACGTTGCCTTTAAGAATGTGAAGTTTGGATACACACCGGACAAACCTGTTATTCACAATTTTTCAACTGAAATAAAGGCAGGGCAAAAGGTTGCGATTGTTGGACCTACCGGTGCAGGGAAAACAACCATGGTCAATCTGCTGATGAAATTTTACGAGCTGGATGCAGGAGAAATCTGCATAGACGGTATTCCAATTGATAGCGTGCAAAGGGAAAATGTGCATTCCCAGTTCAGCATGGTTTTACAAGATACATGGCATTTTGAGGGAACCATCAAAGACAATATTATTTACAGCAAACAGGGAGTAACCGAGGAAGAGGTAATAAAGGCTTGTAAGACTGTCGGACTGCATCACTTCATCAAGACTCTGCCTAAGGGCTATGATACAATCCTCAACGATAAAGCGAGCCTTTCCGAAGGGCAGAAACAGCTGCTCACAATCGCAAGAGCGATGATACAGAATGCACCGTTGCTTATACTGGATGAGGCAACAAGCTCTGTAGATACACGCACAGAACGTATGGTACAAGCAGCGATGGATCAGCTGACTGTGGGAAGAACCTCTTTTGTTATTGCGCATAGATTATCTACAATTAAAAATGCAGATTTGATTCTGGTTATGAGAGATGGGGATATTATCGAAAGCGGAAACCATGAAGAATTGCTTGCAAATAATGGCTTTTATGCAGAACTTTATAATAGCCAATTTGAGGCGGCATAAATTATTTCAAGGCGGAAAAATGGAATGGCGAATGAAGGACAGCCGTTTAACCAAATTTTTTCGTTTGACATTTGTTTCATGACGAAAAATTCATTCGCATTCAGGACGAACTGGCGACAGGATAAACTGTCGCCGGTTTTGTGTTGCGCTTTCCCTCCAATAAAACATCAGTTATGCTGGTGCCGTGAAATGCATATAATAGTAGTAATAAACCTCCTTTGAAAAGTTTAATGTGGTTCCCCAACCCTTTGAATATCAAAGGAGTTTTTTTCATGAATGACATAAAAAATTATAAAGTCAAAATCAGGGTGTGATAAAAGCCTATATAAAGAATCCGCTACAAGCCGAAATATGCCGGATGAAATATCGTTATAAGAATCGATAGATCTGTTTATGGGTGACTAAAATTAAAATTGAATCATGCGTAAAAAATATTTATTATTAAAATAATATTAAAATTCAACTTGACAGAGATGAAAAATAAGTTACAATAAAATTGGAATATTAATTTGTAGAATTATGTTACATTTTGTCGAAATAATTTGCAAAAGAAGGAGTGAATCTATGAGTAAAGTGAATTGGAGAAATAAATTAACGGTAAGAATTCCAATGATTAATACATTCATAATTTTTGTGATTATTGCAGCAATCAGTATTTCACTAGGTGGTATGACACGAAAGGTTGTAATAGATCAGGTTCAAAAAGAAATTACATATATTGCAGATGCTAATGCTGCAGAGGTAAGTGCTTATTTGCAGAAAATGTATGTCTTTTCATTAAGCCTTGCATCGGAGATTGGAAGATATCAAAGTTTGGAGCAGGATCAGGCAGAATCCTTAATGATAGATTCATTGAACAATGTGTTAAAAGATGAGAAGATTTTTTCTGCTTATTTCGCTTTTGAACCGAATAAATTTTTCGCTGACACACCCGATGGTCTTTCATATTACTTGTATCGTGAAGGAACAGCATCCGAATTAGATGTCAATCATGATTATGCTATTTATGGAACGGCGGATTATTATGTACCGGCAAAACAAAGAATGTCCACTCACATAACAGAACCTTATTCGTATGAATTGTCAAACGGGCAAACCGTTTGGTTGATTACAGTGTGCTCACCTATAACAGATCGTTCAGGTAATTTTATTGGCATTGCAAGCTGTGATATTTTAACAGACAGTATTGATTCATTGGCATATAACGATGGCGCATACCAGTCTGCACATACCTATGTAATGACAGGTACAGGAACCTTGATGGCAGATAGTTTGGATAAAGAACGAATTGGTCAGACCTTTGAATCCGTTACAGAAAATGACCAGAAAATCTTAGAGGCGGCTACAAATGGGGAGTCCGTATTATTAGATGGAAAAAATAAATATGCAGGTGATAAGGATGCATGGATTGTGCATATCCCTATTACCTTAGAGGGCACTGATGCGCTATGGTCCAGTGCGTTTGTAGTAAATAAAGCCGAAGCTTTGGGTATAGTGAATAGAATTACATATATCATGGCGGGAATTGGCCTGTTGGGATTGGCTATTCTTTCTTTCTTTAGCTACTATGTTTTGAGAAAAGGATTGGCTCCGGTAAATCATGTTGTAAGCATGGCGGAAAAAATGGGCGCAGGGGATTTAAGCATAGATAATAGTTTATCAGTTACTTCAAAAGATGAATTAGGAGAATTGGCAAGCATTTTTAAGAAAACCTCTGAAACTTTATCAGGTTATGTTCATGAGATTTCACTTGTTTTAGATGAGATTGCGGCGGGAAACTTGACGGAAGAAATTCAAAGGGAATATATTGGGGATTTCGCTGCAATAAAAGAAGCCTTAAATCATATTCAAAATGCTTTAAATGAAACCTTTGGTGAAATGCTGTTGATTGCAGAACAGGTTTCTTCTAGCTCGGAGCAAGTTGCCGGTGCGGCACAATCTTTGAGCCAAGGGGCTACAGAGCAAGCAAGTTCTGTTGCAGAATTGTTGGAAAACGTTGTGGATATTTCAAGACAAATTGACGGCAGTGCCTTAAATGCAGCTGATGCAAGCCAAAAAGCATCACAAATTGGTGTTGCAATGGAAAACAGCAATCATAAAATGCAAGAAATGCTAGAGGCAATGAATAGTATTCAAAATAAATCCAGTGAAATAGGAAAAATAATAAAAACAATAGAAGATATTGCATTCCAAACAAATATACTTGCCTTAAATGCAGCCATAGAAGCTGCAAGGGCAGGTGCGGCAGGCAAAGGTTTTGCTGTGGTCGCAGACGAGGTGCGTAATTTGGCATCAAAAAGTTCTGAGGCTGCAAAGGATACTACAAAATTGATTGAGAGCACTTTGAATTCTGTTGACCTAGGGTTTAAAGTAGCGAATGATACGGCAGATGCATTAGTAACCGTTGTGGTCGAAGCAAAAAAGATTATTGAAACGATAGCTCAAATTTCGCAAAACGCTCAGGAACAATCGGAGGCAATTGCACAGGTGAACGACGGATTGGACCAAATTTCTGATGTGGTTCATACAACATCTGCTATGGCGGAAGAAAGTGCAGCGACGAGTGAAGAATTATCTAGTCAAGCACAAACCTTGAAACATTTGATTTCCAAATTTAAAATAAAGAATCAAAATAGCTATATGGAGAACGTTTTTCAAATTCCAGAAGAAACAAGGTCGGACATTAACAAAGGTTCAGATAATAAATATTAAGCATAAAAGGTGGCTAACCCAATCCATTAGCAGCGTGTGAAGAAAAGTCTGTAAAAAAGAATCTTGATGACAATGGCTGGGCTGAAGGCTCCTTGTGAAGGGCACCCCTAAAGTAGAACAGTATGGAATACTGTAAATAACTTTAGGGGTGTTTTTATGCCAAAAAGGCAACGGTTTAGTCGAGAATTCAAACAGCATATTTGAAAAAATCATTTGGGATATGCCTAAATAGCAAGAAAATATGGTTCATCTGGCAGGAACGAGTAGGATAACAGGAACGTAGTTATCTTGAAAAAGGTACACAGACATTATATACAGAATGTCATGATTGGTCAGCAGAAGTACGCCGTAAAAAACACCTGCGTAATAAAAAAGATATAGATAGATTTCATTAAGGAAAATGAGCGATTGAGAATGCAGATAGACTACAATAAAAATTGATTTCAAAGGGGAACAGCATCGCAGAAAGCCCAAGTAATCTGGATACTGCGGTAAACGTATAAAATGACTGCCCTTTTTGAATTGGCAGAAATAACACATTCATCTTTTTACTATAATGCAAAACGCAAGGATAATGGAAATAAATATGAATTATTTAAGGAAGCGATTACGGCTATTTACCACGAAAACAATGGTCGTTATGGAAGTTACGGAGATTCAATTAATTAGGAAGAAACTGTACCTTTAACAATCGCCATATTACAGCAAAATGAAACGGCCTGCCACCTGCTCTTCACAGACAACAAGCCGTTTTGGCTACTTAATTGTAACTTTTGTATGGTTTTTTGAGGTCACTTTTCTCCACCAATTTCATAATGCCATTCTCCATTGACTTTTTTGGCGTGACAGTCGTTAAAACAATGAGCACCCAAAGAGGATCTCCATTTTTCAGCCGTAAAGGTAACATTTTCCATTTCCACTTCTGATGTTTCCAATATAAATAAGATTCCAGTTTCTAGTTGGGCAAAGTCAGAATTTCCATCAAGGGTAATCAAATTTTCAGAAAGCAAATCTTGATAAGTTGCCAATCTGGTTTCCACTTGGGTTGTATTCCATAGCAAATACAGCAGTGCATTTTTTTCGCTGTCGTTAAGATTTTTATCCTTCGTCAAATCAAGAGCAATAAAGCTTATGTCACTATTTAAAGCCGTGTCTGTATCATATAGCTTCATAAAAATATCATGGTAAAGCCCTACAAAATTTTCGCCTTTTTCAAGAAGCATAATGTAATCAACATTGGCAATAATAGCCGGGTAAATTTCTAAAACCGAACCATCGAACCCAATTTCTACCATATCCCCGACACTGATTGGTGAAATATCTCCCAGCAATGCATCAGCGAAAACTTGATATAAACCGCTATTTTCCTCTGTGTCAGCAACCAAAATCGTGTCATTTTGCATTTCGATTATTTTCGCCTTCATAATTTTTTCGGATTTCACCAAAGGTTTATTTTTTGCTTCAGAAGGCTGTGTAATGTCCGTGGGTTGTGCTGTGTTTCTATCTTCGTTTGCACAACCGCCTGTAAAAAGCAAAAAACAGATAAACAGTGAGGTAGGGATATGATTTTTCATTTTTTCATCTCCTTTTCATCTTAAAGCTTAAGACGTAAAAAAGAAGGAAATGTTTCTATCTCTCTTACTTTTCAGGAATGCAGATTTAAAATTCAAAATACAACTTAATCCAAATTATTTTTAAAAGCCGTGAAGAAAATTCAGCAAACACCGTTTTCCAGCTTCACAAAAGCCTCCAAAGCCACTAAAATTTCATTTTTTTCGCCTTGCATGGAAAGGGATTCCCCGTCAACATAATTGACAATACTGTCAAACGTGTCCCCTTGATATTCTACTACGTTATTCAAGATAGAAGCGGTTTTCACCCCTCTGAGATGCCCGATTGTAAACAAAGCCGCCGTTTCCATATCACATCCAAGGACTCCTTTTTTTGACCAAAAAGTATCAATTGCATCCTCCTCATCAGTGTAAAAGCTGTCATGACTCCTTGCAATTCCTGTATGGTAGGGTATGTTTTTTTCCTTTGCAATTTCCATGCAGGCAAATAAAAGATTTGCATCAGGTACAGCAGGAAAAATAGAATCCACATAGGTTTTTGATGCCCCATCATCACGCACGGCACCGCTCACCAAAATAATATCCCCCATTTTTACCTTAGGCTGTAAACTGCCGCAGCTTCCAATACGAATCATTGCCTCTACCCCGATATGGTGTAGCTCTTCAACGGCAATCCCTGCCGAGGCACCGCCGATACCAGTAGAGATTGCAAGAATCTTAACCCCCTTATAAGTGCCAATCAGGCTTCTGTATTCACGGTTGAATTTTAATTCTTGAACATGATCCAAAAACGGAGAAATCCGATCCAGTCTGGCAGGATCCCCCGGCAACAGTGCATATTTTACTCCAAGAGAATCATCTAATTGAATATGGGGCTGTAAATTTGACATATGTGCTCCTCCTTTGTATTCTAGCCTTTCTTCTAATTTACCTTGATTTTTGAAAAAATGCAATGTTTGCCTGCTTATAATTTGAATCTATTAGAATAATATGTTAAAATCATTTGAAAGAGAAGGAGAGGAAAAGCCGTATGCTTTTCAAGGAGGGGAAACATGGTATATTTTATTTTTTTGGTTTTGGCGGGTATTTTTCAAGGGTTCATGGTTTCACTAAATGGGCAGTTGGGAAATTATTACGGCCTTTTTGGTGTCTGTTTTTTTGTTCACGTGATTGCGGCTGTGCTTCTTTACTTATATATCAAGCTTAAGGAAAAGAAACCAATTACTTTTTCAGGTGTACCCAAATATGTCTTTACAGTAGGCTTTATGGGGGTGGCATTGGTTTCCACCAGCAGCTGGTGCATTTTGCATATTGGTGCAACGGCTTTGCTGAGCTTGTCTGTCATCGGGCAAATGATTTCATCGGCAATGGTTGACCATTATGGTTGGTTTAATGCCGTCAAAAAACCGTTTCAACTCAAACAACTGCCGTGCTACTTATTGGTAGTCGCAGGCGTTTTAATTGTTGTTTACGGCTAAGGGGGAGAAAAGATGGTTTACTATATAGCAGCGATTGCGAATGGATTTTTATCTGTAATAAATAAAATGGTAAATGTAAAAGCAGGCGAATGCTTAGGCACAGCAAGAGGGGCATTGGTTAATTATATAGAGGCAAGTATCATTTCTTTTTGCCTTATTTATATTACGGGAAAAGGCGGAGAGCTTCACCCGGATTTTATTACAAAGGTTCCGCTTATGTTTTATATGGGCAGTGTTTGTGGCTTAGTTGCAATGATTTTTTTAATTGTTGGTACAAAAAATACAGGCGCCATGACCTCAACGGTATTAATGCTTTTCGGTCAGCTTAGTACATCGATTGCATTAGACTATGTTTTTTTTGGAACTTTTCGTCCCATTCAGATTTTGGGTATTTTTATGATTTTAATAGGAATTGCGTGGAAAGAAAAACTGCGCCAAGCTGAATTTCAACGCATGGTATTAACAACAAAAGAGGAGGAAGCGAAATGAAAATTTTGAATTTTGGCTCTTTGAATATGGATTATGTCTATGAGGTGGAGCATTTTGTGGAACCGGGAGAAACCATGTCCTCAAAGGGTTTATTTATCAATTGCGGCGGGAAAGGCTTGAATCAGTCTATTGCGGCTGCAAAGGCTGGGAATGTAGTTCTTCATGCCGGTTTCGTCGGCAAAGGTGGCGAAGCACTGGAAAAAAAGCTTGCGGAAAACGGCGTGGATGTTACTTTGCTTCGAAAAACAGCGGAAAGCTGTGGTCATGCAATGATTCAAGTGGATCGTAATGGACAAAACTGCATTTTGCTTTACGGCGGTACAAATCAGTTGTTTACAAAGGAATATATCAATGAAACGTTAGACAAATTCGGCAATGATGGCATGGTTTTGCTGCAAAATGAAACGAACTTGGTAGGTTATATGATTGAAGAGGCACATAAAAGAGGGTTAAAGACGGCTTTGAACGCCGCACCTATGGATGAAAAGGTTTTAGAATATCCTTTGGAGCTTCTGGATTGGTTAATTGTCAACGAGGTTGAAGGAAGGCAGATCGCCGGATGCCAAAAGGACGAGGATATTTTGCCTGTTTTAAAAGAAAGATATCCAAACGGGAATATTCTCTTGACGCTTGGCAGTAGAGGCGCTATTTGCTATTCGAAAGGAGAAACCTACAAAATCGGAAGCTTTCAGGTTAAGGTTGTGGATACTACTGCGGCAGGAGATACCTTTAGCGGATATTTTCTGTATGGCGTTTTAAATGGTGCGTCAATCCCTGAAGCGTTATTACTGGCAACAACGGCAAGCACCCTCGCCATTGGAAAAAAAGGTGCCTCCGATTCAGTTCCGCTGAAAACAGAGGTAGATCAGGTACTAAAAGAAGAGAAATTCGGTACTTTGTCTGTAGAAAAAATGAATTAAAAGGAGAGTGTTCCTGTGAAAAACATATTATTTGTGAACTGCTGCATCCGTAAAGAAGCATCTCGCACCAAAAAACTGGCTGATTTTTTTGTGGACGAATTAGAAAAAACAGGTGATTACAAAATTACGGAACTTTGCCTGATGGATGAAGGCATGACCTATTTATCTGAGGGGTTTTTTCACCAGAGGGATGACTTATTGGCGCAAAAAGATTTTTCTCATCCACGTTTTCGCTATGCCCACGCATTTGCGCAGGCGGATAAAATTGTTGTAGCGGCTCCTTTTTGGGATTTAAGCTTTCCGGCTTTACTAAAGACCTATATTGAAAATCTTTGTGTTGAGGGGATTACCTTTGGCTGCAACGAACAAGGCTGTTTTGGCACCTGCGAGGCAGACCATTTGGCATATGTTACCACACGTGGCGGGTTTTATGAGGGGACGCCGATGGAGATGGGGTCAAAATACATGGAAGTAATGTGCCAGTTTTTTGGCATTGAAAAGTATGATTGTATTTTTGCCGAGGGGTTGGATATGGGACTTCGTTCGGTTGAAGAAATTTTGCTAGAGGCAATGGAAAAAGGGAAAGAGCTTGCGCTTACGTTTTAACAGGAGAATTGAGGGCTGAATATGGAAAATATGATGAAAGCAGTTGTATATAAGGGGAATGGAGAGGTTTGCCTGGAAAATCGCCCAATGCCTATTATTCTACAGGATACAGATGCCATTGTGCGTGTAACCAGATCGACCATTTGCTCCAGCGATTTACATATTAAGCATGGAGCTGTGCCCAGAGCCAAGGAAAATACGGTTTTGGGTCATGAATTTGTAGGGGAAATTGCGGATATTGGCAAAGGCGTGAAATACTTTCAAGTGGGCGATCGAGTTTCGGTAAATGTGGAAACCTTTTGCGGCGAATGCTTTTTCTGCAAGCAGGGGTATGTAAATAACTGCATCCACGGCGGCTGGGAGCTGGGATGCCGTATCGACGGTGGACAGGCAGAGTACACACGCATACCCATGGCTGACCAGGGGCTTACGAAAATTCCTGATGATGTTTCCGATGAGGATGCGTTATTTAATGGTGATATTTTGGCAACAGGATACTGGGCTGCAAGCATTGGTGAGATTAAGCCTGCCGATACAGTGGTTGTTTTGGGGGCAGGGCCAACGGGATTGTGCACCCTGATGAGCATAAAATTATACAGCCCTGCGACGGTCATTATTGTGGATACCAACAATGAGAGAATGTCGCTGGCGAAAGAGCAAGGCTTGGCAGATATTTGTTTAAACCCTTTGGAAACAAATGTGGAAGAGGAAATCTTGAGGCTGACCCAAGGCAGAGGTGCAGACCGTGTGTTTGAAGTGGCTGGCGGAGAGAATACGTTCCAATTGGCGTGGAAGGTTGCAAGAGCAAATGCAATCGTCGTGTTGGTTGCTCTTTATGAAAAAGAACAGACCTTGCCTTTACATCAAATGTATGGTAAAAATCTTGTATTCAAAACAGGCGGCGTTGATGCAAACAGCTGCGAAGCGATTATGAAAATGGTGCAGTGCAAAAAAATTGATACAAGCTGTTTGATTACCCATAGTGCGCCCTTAAACGATGTCATGGAGGGTTACCGTGTTTTTGAAAATAAGCTGGATGGCTGCATAAAATGGGTCATTACACCCTATGAGCATCATTGAGTAAACGACGGCTTTTAGGACAAAACAGGTAAATCGTTTTTTGGGGGTTGTATTTGTACGCTGTTGCGCTGAATAAGTTGAAAAACAACACTTAAGGGCAGACATCTTTTTGGTGTCTGCTCTTTAAACCATAGGCGCAGAAACCATTTTTTTGCGGGTAGAGATAAAGGGAGAAAGAGAGGCAAGCTATGAAGTTTTTTCATATTGCAGATTTGCACTTAGGAAAGAAAATCTATGATTTCTCTATGATAGATGACCAAAAGCATATACTCACTCAAATTTTAGAAAAAGCAGAGAAAGAAAAAATTGACGGCATTTTCATTTCCGGGGATGTATATGATAAAGGGGTCCCGCCTGTGGAGGCTGTGCGCTTGCTGGATGAATTTCTGACTGAACTATCAAAGCGCAAAATTTCCATTTTTATGATTGCAGGAAACCATGATTCTGCCTATCGCCTGGATTTTGGCAGTCGTCTTTTTCAAGAAAATCAAATTCATATTTGCGGTAGCTTTGATGGCAACCTGAAGTCTATTTTGTTGCGGGATAATTACGGAGAAATTGAGTTTTTTTTACTGCCCTTTATCAAACCGGCGTTGGTAAGCCCTTATGTTCAAGCGGATATTCTGAGTTATCAAAAGGCAGTGGAGCTTGTTTTGCAAGCAGCAAAGCTGGACAAAGAACGGAGAAATGTTTTGCTTGCACATCAATTTGTAACATGGCATGGAGAAGCGGAGCAGAGTGATTCCGAAACATATTCTTTGGGCGGTGTGGACGAGGTGGATGCAGATGCATTTTTTGATTTTGACTATGTTGCATTAGGTCATTTGCATAGTCCGCAAAAAATAGGCAGAGCGGAAATTCGCTATGCAGGCTCACCATTGGCGTATTCTTTTTCGGAGATTAGACGAAAAAAGACCATTACCAAGCTTGAATTAAAGGAAAAGGGCAATATCCAAATTGAATTTATCCCACTGATGCCAAAACGTCCGCTTCGGGAAATAAAAGGACCGCTGCAAGGCTTGCTGGAAGCGGCAAGACAAGAGGGAGGTTCAGAGGATTATATTCGTGCAGTTCTTACAGACTCCATGATACTAAACGACCCGATGGGACAACTCCGCAGCCTATACCCCAATTTAATGACCATAGAAGTGGAAGCGCAAGGCAAGCTTGAAGAGAAAGAACTTCCAAATTCAGCGGAGGAAATGACACCACAGGAATTATTTCAGTTGTTTTTTGAACGCCAAAACCGCAAGGAATTGGATGAGATGCAAAAGCAGGCGGTGAAAAAGGTTTGGGAAGAATTGGGGGATGAGATGCAATGAAACCAATAGACTTAACAATATCGGCTTTTGGCCCTTTTGCCGAAAAAGTTGAAATACCCTTCCGAAAATTGGGAGAAGGCGGGCTTTTTCTTGTCAGTGGCGATACCGGCGCAGGGAAAACTACCATTTTTGACGCAATCTGCTTTGCGCTATTCGGTGAAGCCAGTGGGTCCAATCGTGGCGTTGACAGTGTGCGCAGTGACTTTGCTCTTGCAAACACAAAAACATTTGTGGAATTAACATTTCAGCATAGAGGGAAAATTTACCGTATTACCCGAAATCCGGCTTATCGTCGTCCGAAAAAAAACGGGGAAGGTATGACAACAGAGGTTGCGGAGGCAGCTTTGTATTGTGGCGAAGAAACCATTTCCACAGGCTTTGTGCAGGTCAAAAAAGCCGTTGAAGAGCTTTTATGCGTAGATGCAAAGCAGTTTAAGCAAATTGCAATGCTTGCGCAGGGGGAATTTTTGAAGCTTTTATATGCTGACAGCAGTGAAAGAGGAGCTATTTTTCGCAAAGTGTTTCATACCGATTTTTTTGCCGATTTTCAACAAAGATTAAAGGAAGCAGAAAAACAAAACCGAATCCAATATGAGGATAGTGAGAAGCGTTTGCTCCAATATCTGCAGCAGCTTTGCCCTGATAGAGAGATGGAAGCGAAAAGCATTGTATACCAGGCCGAAGGCATATTGGATGAAGAAGAAAAAACATTTGGAGAGAGTCAGACACAAATCAAAAAAATAAAAGAAGAAAAAGGGATTTTTGCAAGAAAAGAACAAGGGCTTACAATGTTCATCAGCAAAGGTGAAATTAATAATAAGCGCATTGCCGATTTGGAGAAGGCAAAAACGGAGCTACATTTTTTGTTAGAGCAAAAAGAAGAAAATGCAGGAAAACAAACGATTCTAACGAAGCAAAGAATGGCGCAGGATTATGTGCTTCCTTTCGAAAAAGCATTCCACCGTGAAGCGCAGGCCCTCGAGGAGGCAGAAAAACAGATTGAGAATTTTACCAAAAAATTAAAAGCTCTTTATCCCGTTTTAGAGGAAAAAGAGCACGAATGGAAAAAAACAGAGGAAGATCAGCCTAATCTGAACGAGGAAAAAATTCGTTTGAGAAAACTGCAAACAGATTTTGCCTCCTATACTAGAAAAGAAGCAATCATAAAAGAAGTAGCGTTGTTGCAAGAAAAGAAAGGTGTGCTTGAAAATCAGGCAAAAGCAGTGCAAAACAGCATTGAGCTTGCAGAAAAAAACAATAGCGAAACAAAAGCAAAGCTTGAAGAAAAGCCTATCTTGGAAAAGGCAGACTTGATAGCAAGCCAGACAATACAAGCAAAAAAAGAGCGTCAGAGCCGAATGAATCAAATTATTATTATGCAGGAGGCTTTTAATGCAGACGAAAAAGCCTTGGAAACGCTCCGAGTTCAATATAAAAAGGCGGACTTTGCATGGAAAGAAGCAAGGCGTCACTGTGAAGTGGTGGAGTCTGCTTTTTTGGCGGAGCAAGCCGGCATTTTGGCAGACAGATTGCAAGATGGTGTTGCCTGCCCTGTATGCGGTTCTTTGGAGCATCCCCAAAAGGCGGTGCTCTCCTTAACCGCTCCCACGGAAAGGGACTGGAAAAAGGCGAAGGCGGAAGAAGAGCTTGCTCATTCCAAGTTACAGGAGCTTGCTGCGCAAGGCAAAGGGCTTTTGGCCAGATGTGACTTGCAAAAAGAGTCCATTCTTAAGTCTTTTTTGGATGAAGCGACAACAGAAAAAGCTTTTCTTGAAGATTTAAAAAGCATTGATGCGGAAATTAAGCTTTTGGAGCAAGAGCTTCTTGAGCAAAGAAAGAAGCTTTCCAACCTTCTAAAGCTGGAGCAAATGCTTGAAAACGAAAAGACGGTTTTGGCGCAGTTGCAGGAGCAATTAGAAGCGGCGAAAGAAAAAATTAAAGATACGATAGAAAAAATTAATTTAATGCAAGGGGAATTGACAGCTTTGGAGGAGCGGCTTGAGAAAAATATCTCGGCAGAGCAAGCAAACGCCGCAATTGAAACGTTACAGCGATATTTGGAAAGGGCTGATCGGGAATACAATCGGATTCTTAAGGTTTATCAAGAAAAAAAAGAGGAAGTACAGAGCTTGGAAACCCGTTTGGACGAAGCAAAAACACTTGCGTTGTTAAGCAAAAAACGCACCGAAAAGGCAAAGGAAGAATGGCACTCCAGAATACTGGAAAAGGATTTTATCTCAGAAGAAGAATATCGCTCGGCTTTGCCTGAATCCAGAGAACAACTGGAGGCGGAAGAACAAATCAATCGAGGCTTTTTTGAAAAATTAGCCCGTATTGAGGAACTGATTCAACGCACAGAATTGGATAAAAGCATAGAAAAAGTGGATTTGATACAGCTCCAAAAAGAGAAGGATGAAATAACCCTGCACATCATTGAAATGGATAAAACCCTTGAAGCGTTAAACGCAAGTGCTTCAATTAAAGAAATTGCCTTAAAAAAAGGGAAGGAAGAATTAAATTTGCGGCGTCGGATTGAAAAACAATATCTGCCAATTCTGGAGCTTTCCAAAACAGCAAACGGTGAGCTTTCGGGGAAAGATAAAATCACTTTTGAGTCCTTTGTACAAGGCTTTTATTTTGACCGTGTGCTTCGTGCTGCAAATTTGCGGCTGGGCGAAATGACGGAGGGCAGATTCCACCTGCTGCGTGCTGAATATGCTTCGGACAAACGAAGTCAAAGTGGTTTGGAAATGGAAGTGCTAGATTACTTTACCGGAAAAGAGCGTTCCGTGAAATCGCTTTCGGGCGGTGAAGCTTTCAAAGCCTCTTTATCCTTAGCACTTGGGCTTTCCGATGTGATCCAGAGCCATGCTGGTGGCGTTCAAATTGATGCCATGTTTATTGATGAGGGCTTTGGCGCTTTGGATGAGCAATCCAGAGAGCAGGCAGTACAAGTTTTGCAGCGTCTTTCCTATGGGAATAGGCTGGTGGGTATCATTTCACACATTACAGAGTTAAAGGAAAACATTGAGAAAAAAATATTGGTGCAACGTGGTTCCGCAGGAAGTTCTGTAGTGGTTTCAGCTTAATTTTTACAAATAGCTATACGAAAAACAACAGGCTTTTTTTGAGGAAGGCTTGTTGTTTTTTATTGTTTAGTTTTAAATATGAAAGAAAAAAATTGAAATTTTGAAAAACAGTTTCTCTCATAGGCATATACACAAAAGGAAAATTCCTCAATCTTTCTATTTCACAATTCGATTGGTTGCTACGTTCAGCGTAAACGCAATTTTAGCAGAAGGAATTAAGTTGTTTCTATCTTTGCACAAAATAAAACAAACACACCATTTTTTTTGGTGCATATTTTATTAAAGATAGGGGGCGGAACAATGGAATGGACAGATAAAAAAATTCTTGTTATTGGAGGAGATCAAAGGCTTTTGTATCTGGCTAATATTTTAAAGGATATGTTTCATCAAGTTGAAACATATGCCTTGGATGGTGCAGAACGCTTGACAGGAATTGTGCGAATTGATTCCTTGCAAGCTGCAATGCAAGGGGCGGATATTATTGTTGCACCCGTACCTTTTTCAAAGGATGGAATGCACCTTTTAACCAAGGAGAATACGACCATTTTGTTATCGGATTTTAGTGAAAACCTACAAAAAAATACAATTTTATTCGGTGGGAATATTTCAAATTCCGTATTGGAAGCAGCAAAATCGAAAAATGCTATATGCTATGATTTTATGAAAATGGAAAATATTGCAGTTGAAAATGCAGTTACAACTGCAGAGGGTGCAATCGCAGAAGCGATAACCTTAAGTACACAAAATGTGAATCAAGAGAACTGCTTAATATTGGGTTATGGAAGATGTGCAAAAGCAATCGCCCAAAGATTGCAGGGGTTAGATGCCAAGGTAACCATTGCCGCAAGAAAAGAAACGGCTCGAAAAGAAGCCATTGCACAGGGTTATCATGCAGTTTCTTTGGAGGATTTAGAAGCGGATATTGCGAAAGAACAATTTATTTTTAATACGATCCCTTCCATGGTTTTAAATACTGAAATGATTGAAAAAGTGAGTACGGATGCAATTATTATTGACGTTGCCTCTGCACCAGGGGGAACGGACTTTGATGCCTGTAAAAGGATGGGTATACAAGCAAAATTATCACTTGGCATTCCCGGCAGATATTCGCCGAAAACAAGTGCAAATATTTTATTGGGCGGTATGATGTCCTCGTTAGAAATCCGGATTTAGGGGGAGTTTATTGTGAAATTAGAAGGGAAAAATATTGGATTTGCAATTACTGGTTCTTTTTGTACATTCGATAAAATCATCAAGGAGCTTGAAAGTTTAAAGCGAGAGAAAGCAAATATCATTCCCATTTTATCTGCGAATGCCGCAACCATGGATACCAGATTTGGCAAAGCGGAGGATTTTATCAAGAAAGTCGTGGAGATTACAGGAAATCAGCCCGTATTAACCATTGTTGATGCAGAACCCCTTGGGCCGCAGGGGATGCTGGATATTTTAATCATTGCTCCCTGTACAGGCAATACCATTGCAAAATTGAGCAATGGTATTACCGATACCTCTGTTTTGATGGCAGCGAAAGCACATATGCGAAACAATAAACCGTTGGTGATTTCTATCTCCACCAACGATGCTTTGGGTTTGAATTTAGCAAATATCGGCTGTTTGATGAACACAAAAGGCATTTATTTTGTTCCCTTTCAGCAGGACAATTATGAGGGCAAGCCAAAATCAATGATTGCAAAGACAGAATTGATTGTTCCAACTTTGGAAATGGCGTTTGACGGAATTCAAATTCAGCCGTTGCTGCAGTAAAGAACGGCGAAATTGCTGAAACCTGCCCTGCTTTAAGAAACATTTGCATTCATCATTAGGATATGTTTCTAAATGCCGAAACGGGAAATTCCTTATCAAATTTCTTTTTTTAAAAAATATTTATTGACAAACATGAATTAGATGCTATAATGAAACAAATCAAATATAAGGCTATGACGAAGAGGGCTGAGTTGTTAAGTTCACAGAGAATCGGGGTTGGTGAGAACCGATAATAAGACTGCTTAATGCCTATGGCTTCCGAGCTGAAGGTTCGAAAACATGAAAATGTCGGTAGGCTCCTTCCGTGATTGCTGCGTAAAAGCATAGGGCTTGTTGGAGCCTGAGAGGTGGCATTATTTTTAATGCAATTTGAGTGGTACCGCGGGAATATCCCGTCTCAAAGTTTATTTTTGAGGCGGGTTTTTTTATTTTAGAAAAATAAGGAGGTTTTATCATTATGAGTCATTACAGAATAGAAACAAAATGCGTACAGGGGGGCTATACTCCGAAAAATGGCGAACCCAGACAAATTCCTATTATTCAAAGTACCACATTCAAGTATGCAACTAGTCAGGAAATGGGAAAGCTTTTTGACCTTGAGGCAAGCGGATATTTTTATTCAAGATTACAAAATCCAACCTGTGATCATGTTGCTGCAAAAATTTGTGAAATGGAATGTGGAACTGCGGCTATGCTGACGTCTTCCGGTCAAGCCGCTAATTTTTATTCAATTTTCAATATATCATCTTGCGGAGATCATGTAGTTTCTTGCTCAACCATTTATGGCGGTACATTTAATCTTTTTTCCGTTACAATGAAAAGAATGGGCATTGAATTTACCTTTATCTCTCCAGATTGCTCCGATGAGGAATTAAAAGCCGCTTTTAAACCCAATACAAAGGCGGTATTTGGTGAAACAATAGCAAATCCTGCTTTAACAGTTCTTGATATTGAGCGTTTTGCAAATGCGGCACATGCCCATGGGGTACCGCTTATTATTGATAATACCTTTGCAACCCCTGTGAATTGCCGACCTTTTGAATGGGGTGCAGATATTGTTACACATTCCACAACAAAGTATCTGGATGGGCATGGCTCGGCTGTAGGCGGCTGTATCGTGGATTCCGGCAAGTTTGATTGGAAAGCAAATGCAGAAAAATTTCCTGGTCTTTGCACACCTGATGATAGCTACCACGGGATTACTTATGTAGAAAAATTCGGCTTGGAGGGGGCTTTTATTACAAAAGCAACAGCGCAGCTCATGAGAGATTTCGGCTCATGCCAATCCCCTCAAACTGCTTTCCTTTTAAATCTGGGATTGGAAAGTGTCCATGTACGCATTGCCCGTCATTGTGAAAATGCTCTTGCAGTTGCAAGATTTTTAAAAGAAAACGACAAAATTTCTTGGGTTACATTCCCTGGGTTAGAAGGCGATAAGTATTATGAAACAGCGAAAAAGTATATGCCAAATGGCACTTGCGGTGTCGTGAGCTTTGGTGTAAAAGGCGGAAGAGATGCTGCGGAAAAATTCATGAGTGGATTAAAGCTTGCCTCCATTGCTACCCATGTTGCAGATGCGAGAACTTGCTGTTTGCACCCTGCAAATGCTACCCACAGACAAATGAATGAAGAAGAGTTAATTGCGTGCGGCATATCCGGAGATTTGATTCGATTCTCCTGTGGTCTTGAAAATGCGCAGGATTTGATTGAAGATATTGCGCAGGCATTAGAAACAATCTAATGAAGCATTAGAATTTCTTGTATTTAAAAAAGCTATATTCAGCGGGGGTTGAAGCGCCTGCTGAATATAGATGCTCCGAAACAATGCTTGTTAGAAAATAAAAAATGTGTAACAAGTGGCGTATGCAGTATAAAAGTTCTGCTTCATAAGAAGGAAAGAATCATTTTGAACGAAAATTCGGGAAGGATTTTTGTTTTGAATAAAAAGAAAGCGGTGATAGAAAATGCCAATTAAAATACCCAATGAATTACCAGCGGTAAAGGTGCTGACGGATGAAAATATTTTCGTTATGACAGAGCATAGGGCTATAACCCAAGATATACGCCCATTAAAAATATTATTGCTGAACCTGATGCCAACAAAAATTGATACAGAAACACAAATTTCAAGACTTTTGGGGAACACCCCTCTGCAAATTGAGCTGGAACTGATTCATATCAAATCTCATATTTCAAAGAATACTTCAAGCGAGCATTTACTTGCTTTTTATAAAACCTTTGACGAGGTGAAGAATAAAAAATTTGACGGATTTATTATTACGGGTGCACCCATTGAGAAAATGGAGTTCGAGGAAGTCGATTATTGGGATGAATTGAAGGAAATGATGGAGTGGAGCAAAACCAATGTGCATAGTACGCTCCATATATGCTGGGGAGCGCAGGCAGGGCTATATTATCACTATGGCATCCCGAAATATGAAATGGACGAAAAACTTTTTGGTGTATTTCCTCATGTCATTAATCATAAAAACTCTATGCTTTTAAGAGGTGCGGATGATGTGTTTTTTGCGCCACATTCTCGATATACAACGGTGAAGGAAAAGGATATTGTAAAGGTAAATGATCTGGTAATTTTAGCCTCCTCAAAAAAGGCGGGTGTTTATGCCGTTTCTGATTTGGAGGGTAAGCAAATTTTTATCATGGGACATTCAGAGTATGACCCTCATACATTAAACAATGAATATATTCGAGATAAAAAGGCAGGGTTAGATACCGCAATCCCTTGCAATTATTTTCCCGATGATGATGATACAAAGGAACCCCTTGTACGTTGGCGTGCGCATGGAAATTTGCTGTATTCCAATTGGCTGAATTACTACGTGTATCAGACAACACCCTATGAATGGGCAAAACACCATTAGAACTAGGATAATTAAGGGTTTTAGTTCAGACGCAAAAAAAAATTAATGCATTCATATATGGAATTTTTACACAAAATCATAAGAAGCACGTCTGCTTAACAACTTAATATAAAAGTAGGTAAGACATAATCTTGCCTACTTTTTTTATAATATGGAAACATTTTGAAGAAACGTGTATAATAAAAAATGTGTTTGACGTGAGGAATTTACTGAACCTTGACGTCACAACAACTTTTACAGATACAAGCTAATCTTTAATAGGAGAGAAATGAATATGGAATGTAACTTACGTCATTGGAAAATTGAAGATGCATCTGATCTTGCGATAGCCTTGAATAATAAGAACGTTCTTGACAATTTGAGGGATGGTTTGCCCTATCCATATTCGGAAAACGATGCAAGAGATTTCATTATGGCGATGCTTCATGCCGACAAAAAAACGACATATGCTTTTGCTATTACGGTGGAGGATAAGGTGGTGGGAAGCATTGGTGTATTTCGCAAGAATAATATACATTTCAAAACCGCAGAAATGGGATATTATCTATCAAAACAGTATTGGGGAAAGGGACTGGGAACAAGTGCGGTAAAACAGGTTTGCAACTATATTTTCGCAGATACTGATATTATTCGAATCTTTGCGGAGCCTTTTGCCCATAATGTGGCTTCTTGTCGCATACTGGAAAAATCCGGTTTTGTGTATGAGGGTACGCTTAGAAAAAATGCAGTGAAGAATGGCATAATTCTTGACATGAAACTATATGCAATGATAAAACAAAGCGTGGGCATGGCAGACTAAGAACATAGCTGAAAGCCTAATGAAATTTTTCTGACATTGCGGAGGAATAAATGTTTTCACAGGACAGGCTGAAAGGTTTTTCAAAACTAATTTAGATAAAAATAAGGAGAAAAAATGAACGGACAAAATAGATCTGATGTTAAAATTGGTGCAAAAGTAAAAATTGTATTGAAAGCTGACCAAAGAACCGGAAAGCTTACAGAGGGAATCGTTGGGAAAATACTGACCAATAGTCAGTTTCATCCACATGGTATCAAAGTTATGTTAACGGATGGGCAAGTGGGAAGGGTACAGGAAATTATTTAATTTAACTTCTGAGGAAATCTATTTGTTATCAAATTCCTGCATTGATGTTTCCTGCGGTTGCAATTGACGAAAAACATGATACAATTTTTTGCATGAACATTAGGATGGTATAACATTTATACATTTAAAAGATTGTTAAAAGAGATGTAAAATAATAAATACTATACTAATTAAAAAATAAAATAAATCATAATACGAATAGAATATTAAATATTAGAAACTTGACAAATCCATACATGATTTGTATAATAAGATAAAAACGACGATGGGGGAATTGGTATGAGCGACTACGTTTGGGAATCTGTAGAAATTAAACAGAGTGCAAGAAGGGCTGGTGAAGCGTTTGCGAGTGTAGGACAAGGACGCATTTCGTTGAACGCGGACGCATGTGATCTAATTGAAAATATTTATGAATGTGAGTATGTGGAGGTAAACAAAGCTAAAAAGGGAACCTCAACAATAATTGGTTTGAGGTTTACAAAAAATAAAACCTCAAAATCACTACATGCGACAAGACGTAAATACAAAGGAGAATTGGTTGACGGTGTCAACATAAATAGTAAACAGTTAATCAAGATATTTTTCGGAGAAACAAAAGAAAACATTACAAGCAGATATCCGGTTGAAAAGGTGGATGGAAATATGCTAGCTATTAATATTGAAAAAGAACTATAGAATTATTGTGGATTTTATAGAAATTTCGAATAATTGTGAGATGTTGGTTTGCAAAAAAATATAGGAGGTAAAACTCGAAAGGTAAGGTGCACTTATGTCCAATCTTGCGAATGTGGATTTTTACTATGGAGCAGTATTATCACATCTATTAACAAGTAATAAGGAGCATAATCCCTCATTAATTGAAGACTCTGACGAACGTAGAGTTTTTAATATTATGACTGATAAACATTCATATATGCTCCGTTTGCACAAAAGCGAAGAGAAGCGGGATGTAAAAGGAGATGCTATTAGTTGGACTTTTACGCTCCCTTATAAAGCAGTTCAAGGGTTACAATCTAATTATAAGAAAGATATCAGAAATGTCATTGCATTAGTTCTTGTCGATGCCAAAAAATTATCAGACAGTAGAATTATATATTTTACAGACACCCATTTAGAAGCAAAAGGGGTATTTAAAGAATCTGCTAAATCTTTAGGCATGACTGTTAGAAAATATTCAAACAAAAATGATTATTTACTTTTTATTGATAAAAAAATTGAAAATGCAATGCCAGTTAAACAAAATTTAAATTTGAATTACTAAACGACCGCGTATAGAGAGGACAGTAAAGATTTGCATTTAGTACAATAAAGGAAGCTACTATTTTATAGTAACTTCCTTTATTTATGGGTATATTATAAAAAATAAACTGGAAAGGAGTTGATTATCATGAAAATTTACAACAGAATACCAAATAGACTGATAAACGAAACCAGCCCGTATCTTTTACAGCATGCCCAAAATCCTGTTAACTGGTACCCTTGGTGCGAAGAAGCTTTTCAGAAGGCCAAAACCGAGAATAAACCAATCTTTTTGAGTATTGGTTACAGCACCTGTCACTGGTGTCATGTTATGGCACATGAAAGCTTTGAGGACAAGGAAGTTGCGGAAATTCTCAATCAAAATTATATTTCTATCAAGGTGGATAAAGAAGAACGACCGGATATAGATAGCATATATATGGCAGTTTGTCAGGCTTTTACGGGAAGGGGCGGTTGGCCTACAAGTATTTTTATGACACCGGAGCAAAAGCCTTTTTTTGCAGGCACATATTTCCCTAAGGAAAGCAGATATGGTATGGCCGGCTTCAAAGAGCTGCTTGTCGGGATTTATGAGAAATGGCAAGGAAATCACGATGAATTGCTTCAATCGGCTGATGCCATTGTTGCAGCTTTAAATAAAAAAAGCACGACGCAAGCTGAAACAGATAGTAATCTAATTGAGACAGCAGTAGAATTGTATCAGCACAGCTATGATGAAAAATATGGGGGTTTTGGGGAAGCACCCAAGTTTCCTTCTGCGCATAATCTGTTGTTTTTGCTAACGCATTATGAAAAAAGTGGAGATGAACAATCTTTAGAGATGGTGGAACACACCCTGATGCAACTGTATAAAGGGGGAATATTTGATCACATTGGGTATGGGTTTAGCAGATATTCCACCGATCAATTTTTCCTTGTGCCACACTTTGAAAAAATGCTTTATGACAACGCCTTATTAATTCTTGCCTATTGCAAAGCATATTGGATTACCAAAAATCCAATTTATCGGGAGGTTGCAGAAAAAACGGCACAGTTTATTCTTCGTGAGATGACTTCAACGGAAGGAGGTTTTTATAGTGCGCAGGACGCTGACAGTGATGGGGAAGAAGGCAAATATTATGTTTTTGAACCGGCAGAACTCCTTACGCTTCTTGGTGAGAAAGCAGGGAAGGCATTTAATAAATACTATTCTATTACAGATGCCGGTAATTTTGAGGGGAAAAGCATCCCAAATCTTTTGAAAAACCATAGTATTTCAAATGAATTTGACACATATCTATCAAATATTTATGAGTATCGGAAGAAGAGGAATAAGCTTCATTTAGACGATAAGATACTGACTTCATGGAATTCTTTGATGATTGCAGCAATGTGCTGGTTATACCGGATCAGCAGAAATGATGAATATCTAAAAGCAGCAAAAAAAGCACAGCAATTTATTGAGGAACGACTGTGTCAAAATGGAACGCTATTTGTAAGTTTTCGTGATGGCAAACGAAATCAGAATGGTTTCTTAGACGACTATGCAAATAATATCTTTGCATTGCTGGCATTATATGATGCAACCCTTGATAGCAGTTATGTTAAAAAGGCAAAGCAATGGTTAAACAAAACCATCACTGACTTTTTTGATGAAGCAGATGGCGGTTTTTATCTTTATGGCAAGGATGATGAAAAGTTAATCATGCGGCCCAAGGAAAGTTATGACGGGGCAATGCCAAGCGGCAACTCCATCATGGCATACAATCTTGTAAGGCTATCTCAGCTTACAAGTGATGGAGCATTTGACACAATACTGAAGCGGCAGTTGGACTTTTTATATGGAGAGGCAAAGCCTTATCCTGCTGGGTTTGCAATGTATTTGATTGCACTTTCGGATTATTTTGAGCCTTCACAAATGATAACCGTAGTGCTCAAGAATAAAGAGGATATAAAGGATCTGCCCTTCATGGTATCACCAGATAGCATGGTCAAAGTATTGGATGGGCCTACAGAGGAGTACCAACTTGTTCAAGACAAAACAACTTACTATGTTTGCAGCAACCACAGTTGTTTGCCGCCTGTCAATGATTTGGATACAAAAATGGTTTGATCGTAAGCGGAAATAATAAATTATTTTTTTGTATAACCTGAAGTGGTCACTATGTTAAAAAGTGCAAAATAATGAGAAAAACAGGTTGTTTTTAATGGGGGAGGAAGAAAGATGCAATGTCCATTTTGTGGAACAGAGATGGAACAAGGCTTTATTTACGGGAGAAGAGATTGCGGACTACTGTGGCTGCCATTGGGGGAAAAGATGCCATATATGATAACGAAAAATGCGATTAAAGCCCGCAATGGATTACTATTGGGTGAAAGACCGTTTCCCGAAAATACAAAGCTTGAATTTTTTATCTGTAGAAAATGCAATGCAGGGTTATCAAAGTTTTAGTGATGTAATGGATAAGACTTCAGGTGCCTTTTTCTGAAATGAGTGCCTGACAACTGAAGTCTTTTAATCATCACCCTATTTGCTATGGGTTTTCAAGCATCATTTCAGTTTGCAATGGTCTTTACAGATGCGGGTGTAAAGATTATAATACTAAATATAAGGAAATCATTGGAAAATTTTTGCTTTCCTATGTTTTGTTAATATAGGATATGTGAAAAGGCAGACAGTGGCTTCGCCATAATAACTGTTCGGAAAATCAATAACAATGGAGGGTGGATTATATGAATTTAAAAGATATTATGCAAGAAAAAGTTTTTGCAGTTGTTGGTGATACGCTAAACGAAGAAAAATATGCATATAAGATAAAAAATGAATTGATGGATCATGGTTATAAAGTGTATAGTGTTGGCAAAGAACTAACTTCACTCAATGATATTTCAGAAGAAATAGATGTCATTGATTTATGTATCAATCCTTCAAAGGGATTGACATTATTGAAAGAATGCGAAAAAAAATATAAGTATATTCTGATTCAACCAGGGGCTGAGAGTAAAGCATTGTTAGAATATCTGGATAGAACACACGCTCCTTTTTTGGAAGGCTGTGCATTAGTTGGTTTAAGATTATACGCAAAAATAAATTAAAAGAGAACATTTTGGGAATCATATCATTTGATATGGTTCTTTTTTTGTGACATGGTTACAGACAAAGCTTGTGAAAAAATTATATAATCACATCAATAGAACTGTTAAACGAATAACAACAAAACCTGAGGGGGATATGAATATGGCAAAAAAGACTATTATTGTTGGTGGGGTTGCCGGAGGTGCTACCACAGCTACAAGACTTCGCAGAAGAGATGATTCCATGCAGATTATTATGCTGGAAAGAGGCGATTATATTTCCTATGCAAACTGCGGTTTGCCTTATTATATAGGAGATGTAATTACAAGCAGGGATGCGCTACTTGTGCAGACACCTGAGGCAATGAAGGATAAATTCAATATTGATGTAAGAATATCCAGCGAAGTAACGAAAATTATTCCTGACGAGAAAAAAATTGAAGTGAAAAATAAAAAAACCGGTGAAGTTTATCAGGAGAGCTATGATAACCTGGTTTTGGCAACAGGTTCCTCACCAATTAAGCCTCCTATTCCCGGAATTGATTCCCACAATATCTTTACTTTGTGGACAGTGCCTGATACCGATCAGATTAAAGCATACATTACCGAGAAAAAGCCAAAACGTGCGGCAGTGATCGGCGGCGGCTTTATTGGGCTTGAGATGGCCGAAAATCTTCATGCGGAAGGTCTGGAAGTTTCCGTAATTGAAATGCAGAATCAGGTTATGGCACCCGTTGATTTGGAAATGGCAAATTTGGTTCAAGAAAATATGACAATGAATCGTGTGAACCTGATTTTGGGCGACGGCGTAAAAGAATTCCATCATAGTGGAAATGCTGTACAAATCGAATTGACAAGTGGAACGGTTGTGGAAGCTGATTTAGTCATTTTGTCTATTGGCGTACGTCCAAACAATGAGCTTGCAAAACAGGCAGGCATTGCTTTGAATAAAAAAGGCGGCGTTCTTGTTGATGAATACCTTCAGACCTCTATCCCGAACATTTATGCTGTGGGTGATGTCATTGAAGTTTCCCATTATGTAACAAAGGATAAAACAATGATTCCACTTGCCGGTCCTGCAAATAAGCAGGCACGTATATTGGCAGATAATCTTGTAGGAGATAAGAAGAAATATAACGGAACATTAGGAACTGCTGTGGCGAAGGTGTTTGATTTGAATGTTGCCAGTGTAGGATTAAATGAAAAACAATTGAAATCCATGGGCAAAGTGAAAAATCAGGATTATTATGTGGCACTGATTAACCAGAAATCCCATGCCGGATACTATCCCGGAGCAACACCCTTAATGCTCAAGATGTTATTCGACAAGGAAGGGAAAATTCTAGGGGGTCAGATTGTTGGGCAGGATGGCGTAGATAAGCGAATTGACACACTTGCTGCCACCATGCGCTTAAATGGAACCATCTATGATTTGGAAGAACTGGAACTTGCGTATGCACCACCATTTTCTTCTGCAAAAGATCCCGTGAATATGCTGGGCTATGTAGCAGAGAATATTTTGCACGATTTGGTAAGCTTTGTTGAGTGGGACGAAATTGATGCGCTGTTGGCAGATGAAAGCAAGAAAAATGACTATGTCCTATTGGATGTAACGGAAGATATGGAGCGAATGGTTTTTGCAATTCCAGGCTCCTATCATATCCCCATTGGACAGGTGCATAAGAGATTTGAAGAGCTGGACAAAAATAAAAAAATTATTGTATATTGTACAATTGGGGTGCGTTCCTATAATGCATCACGAGTTCTGCGCCAGAATGGATTTGATCATGTTGCAGTATTGGCAGGAGGAACATCTTTTTATAAATCCATGCATTATGCAAGCAATAAAATTCAGATAGCGCCGGCAGAAAATAAAAAAATAGAGTCTGAGCCGGTATCTGATAAAGAAATGAAGGTATTGAATTGCTGTGGATTACAGTGCCCAGGGCCAATTATGAAGGTACATGAAGCAATCACTGGGATGAAGGAAAATGAATTATTGAAGGTTTCGGCTACCGATATGGGTTTTGCCGCAGATATTGATTCTTGGTGTCGCAGAACCGGAAATACATTAGTCAAAACAGAGCGGCAGAACAAGGAAAATGTCGTATATATCAAGAAAGGCACCGAAAACGGCAATGCTGAAAAGGAAAACAAAGTAGTAGAGTTGCCGCAGGGAAAGACGATTATTGTGTTCAGCGGCGATCTGGATAAAGTGCTTGCCTCCTTTATTATTGCAAACGGTGCTGCATCAATGGGCAGACCCGTTACCATGTTCTTTACCTTCTGGGGACTGAATGCATTAAGAAAATCCGAAATGGCTTCTGTGAAAAAGCCATTTATGGATAAAATGTTTGGAACCATGATGCCAAGGGGAAGTAAGAAACTGAAGCTGTCTAAAATGCACATGGGAGGCATGGGAACCGCCATGATGAAAAAAGTCATGAAAGACAAAAATGTGGATTCCCTCGAATCCCTGATGCAGCACGCAATGAACAAAGGAATCCGACTGGTTGCCTGCACCATGTCTATGGATATTATGGGAATTACAAAAGAAGAATTACTTGATGGCGTAGAATATGCAGGGGTAGCTTCTTACCTTGGAGATGCAGAAGAATCCAATGTAAATCTGTTTATCTAAACAAAACGAAACATAAACTTTAAGTAATGACAAAACGGCTATCTGCTTGAAATTTATCAAATGCGGATAGTCGTTTTTTTGATTGGAGGTAAAATAATACTTCAAAAATCATAGAAAATGTATCAATATGCAGGGGAAGGTTTGCATAGCGTGTTTTAACAATGCTTAATAAAAAAGGATGCGCCACAAAAGCATACGTTAATGTGAGAAAAATAATATGACTTGACTGTTCCCTTCGTTGGTCTGTGTGTTATAATGTATGAGTTAGAAAAAAAGTTGCATTTGCAGTTCCAAAAAGATTTCTTTTTTTCAAATTTTATGGCAATATAAGTAGGATTCAAAAACAGGATTTTTTGTGGTATCAGGAGAAACCAAGGAATGATTTATTTTTTGTAAGAGGAAAAGAGAAAAAGCATTGAAGTAAGGTATGCGTTTTGAGTAGGAGTCATTAAAGGAGAATACAACATGAAAATTTCAAAAAAAGATGCATTGATGTGGTTTGAATTTTTCTCGTCATTGCCAGACGATGAGGAAATTTTGACAACACAACAAGAAATTGTATATGCTGTCTTTGCACAAATTGAGGCGGCAATTGATCATAGAGATAATTTGCTAATGTCGGAAATCAGCGGTTTAAAAAATTTGCAAAACAGAACTTTTTACGTGGGAAAGGAAAGCAAATTTCCCAAAGGATGCTGTTCATGTCTGCTTGGCACGGGGTTGAGTGCAATCAGAAAAACAAACAAATGCAATGTTGAGTGTAAGTTTTGCTACAATTACGGAGAGCTTGATGATATAGCTCCCATTGGCGAAGGTATGTGGGAGATCGGAGGCACAAAATTTTACGAAAAGGATATTGATTTACTTCTCTCTATCCAACCAAAACCCACAGGCATTTCCTATGTTTATTTAGAACCGTTTATGGAAATTGAAAAATATTATTCAATGGTACGAAAATTCAAAGACGCACAAGTTCATCAGCATCTTTATACGAACGGGATTTTAGCTACGGAAGAAACATTGAAAGCATTAGGGGAAGCTGGACTTGATGAAATACGCTTTAATCTTGGAGCCTCTCATTGTTCAGACAAGGTGATTGAAAATATTGGAATAGCCAAAAAATATATTAAGAATGTCGGGATTGAAACCCCCATGACTCCTGAGTTTTTTGATGCCTTTTTTCAGAAAAAACAGGCGATTTTGGAAACAAATCTCGATTTTATCAATTGTGCGGAATTACATTTGAATGCAAATAATATAGATAATTACGATGGAGAAAATATGTATATATGCAGACAGGGCTATATTTCCCCCATTTGGAGCAGGGAATTCACACTGAAATTCATGAAAATAGCAGATGAAGAAAAGTGGGATTTTGTGGTTCATGATTGCTCAAACCGCACTAAATTTGCAAGAAGCTTAAATTTAAGCAGCAAAGAGGGCGGATGGTTTGGCTCCAGTAATTATGCCTGTGAGTTTTCTCGAATACCATATTATGTGTTTTTACCAATACTGCGTGATGATGCTTTCAAATTTTTAAGTGAAGAGGAGCTGCCTACTGGTTATAAGCCCGGAGAACTGATGTTTTAGAGTCAAAGGGATGATTTGCAGAACCAAAACATGACAGAATTAAACGTTTTTCAGAAATCCTTCACTTTTATAGACGGGGGGACTTTCGAAAGTATTTAATCAAAGTACAATCTTTGCTTGCGAACTGCACCCTAAAGTTATTTACAGTATACTGTAAGTAACTTTAGGGTGTTTTTTTTATCAAAATTTTAAATGTTGTTTGACCAAGTTGATATGGAGCTCATCACGTTGTATCAGTCATTTTTGATTTATCCTTATGATGCTCTGTGTTGGCAAGTCCGCTGCTTAGAATTCAAGCAACTATGTCTACTTTTTTGAAATTTCATCGTAGTTTATCAATGCTCAGGGAGTTCTTTCTTGAATACGATGTTTTCCACTTTGGAAAGGAGAGCTTTTTGTCATAAAGATATTAGCTCTGTCAGATTAAATATTGTCAAGACAACAAGCAGTTGAAGCAATGGAAAGCACAGGCGTGTTTTAATTTTTAATGTCGAAAATTAATCAAAGCACTCTTCCTTCATGCACTCGGCTATTTTTATGGATTACTTACATAAAAAAATGCCATAGGTATACACCGATGGCATTCTAAGTATTTTATTCTTCGTCTGCTGTATCCACCAAAACTGATGTAAGACCATTTTCGGTCACTAGCTTATATGTTCCGCTTCCTTTCAGAAAGTCATCGTTGCTTTTTTCAAAAGTATCAACGTCCTTTTCTTTTTCATCTTCAGCCTTTTCTGTTTTTTGAGTTTTCTCAAGTTGATTCAATGCTTCAAGGCTTTCAGCATTTTTAACCGATGATGTTGAACCTCTCGACTGTGAACTTTGCAGTTTGGCGATGTTATTTTGTATTGTCGCAATACTATTTTGAGTAGTTGTAATCTCCGCCTGCAAAGCATCTGCAGTTTCGCTGTCACCTTCAGCCGAAGCAGTAGCATACTCATTTTGTGTTTCTGTCAAGCTGGTTTGAAGTTCTTCCAGTTTTTTTTGAAGCATCTTAATTTTTTCAGAGTTTGAACTTGTTTGTGTGGTAGCAGACGATTGACTTACCGCTCCTATATTCATAAAATCATCTCCTAAATAAATGGAACAAAAGGAATAAAACAAAAGGAATCTCAAATCAATAGTAACATGGTTAATATTGGATGTAAATCAAAAATATTCATACTTTTTGTAAATTATTAATGTTTTCTTCAAAATAGGTTTATAGGTCGAAGCATTTCAGGTATTGCAATTTAATTATATCATCCTAATTTCGAAAGACTGAAAAAAACAACACTAGAAAATGGCATATTGAGATGATCTCAGTATGCCATAATGTTTTACAATGTCGCTGGTGTTTCTAGAAAAGGGGAAAGAAATGAACTTTTAAATCAAAAGTTTTGCAATGGCAGTAAATAAAATGCAACAAGTAATACCAATTGCGGTTGGAATGGCTACAGCCAAAGCCGTCCATTTCAAGCTGTTGGTTTCTTTTTTTATGGTAAGCAATGTGGTGGAGCAGGGCCAATGAATCAGGGAGAATAACATGGTGCTAATTGCAGTAATCCAAGTCCATCCATGATTTACAAATAACGCTTTCATTTGAACAAGATTGTCAAGTTCGAGAATGCTTCCTTGTGACATATAGGCCATTATAATGATTGGAATTACGATTTCATTTGCTGGAAATCCAAGAATGAATGCCAAAAGAATGACACCATCCAGCCCCATTAATGCGGCGAATGGATCTAAAAATGAAGCACAGTGATTTAGTATACTTGCATCATGAACGGTTATGTTTGCCATCAGCCATATTATCATTCCCGCAGGGGCAGCAACAATTACGGCTCTGCCTAAAGCAAATAAAGTTCTGTCAAAAATAGAACGAATTATTACTTTTCCAATTTGTGGTTTGCGGTAAGGCGGAAGTTCCAACGTAAAAGAAGAAGGTACGCCTTTTAATAATGTATTTGAAAGAAGTCTGGTCACGCCGAAAGTCATTAAAACCCCTAATAATATAAATGCTGTCAACAAAACAGCCGATAGAAGGGAAGAAAATACACCTCCCGTTGTACCCACAAAGAACATAGTAATAATCGCAATTAAGGTTGGGAATCTGCCGTTACATGGAACAAAGTTGTTTGTCAGTATTGCCAGCAAGCGTTCTCTGGGAGAGTCTATAATACGGCAGCCAACGATCCCCGCAGCATTACAGCCGAAGCCCATGCACATAGTATAAATAATTTTGCATTACAATCTTCATTGCATTTTCATATGGTTGCAACAATTTTTCTATATTATACAACATCTTTTAAAACGCAAAGGAGAACAAAAAAGAAAATATCAAAATGAATTCGGAAACGAGCTTCTTTTTAAAATAAGCATTTCGAATATGAAAACAAGGATATAAAATATTGTGCTTAGGGGCTGCAAATTTAGCTGCCCCTTTTTTGTAATTTATAAAATTAGCAAAATAGCCATATTTGTTGTAATGAAAAATTTGGATTAGATATTTTATCCAAAAAAAACAGATAAAGTTTATTACTAATAACAGTATACAAGATTGTATACAATAATGTATTATAAGAATATGAAGCATAGAATTTATTAGAGAGGAAGATCTAATGGAATTAAATGAACAAAGACCCGAAGATTATATTTATTACTATATCAGGCAACAAATTATAGCGAGAGAACTGTATCCAGGCAACAAAATTGTTGAAGAACAGTTGGCAGCAGAAACGGGAATAAGCAGGACCCCTATTCGTGCAGCATTAAAAAGATTGAGTTATGAAGGATTATTGGTTTCTTATCCAATGAAGGGTTCCTTTGTTGCGATGCCAACTAAAAAAGATATGCAGGATGCTTATGAATGCAGAAAGCTGTTGGAAGCGGAAGCAACAAGGTGTGCCAGTTATCATATTACAGATGAAGAATTGAAAGAATTAGAGGATATTTTTGATCAGCAGAAACTAGTGCATAGGACTCATGATATGCATACATTTTTAGAGATTAATGAGAAATTTCACCTCGTAATTGCTAAGGCATCAAGGAATTCTTTTTTTCAAAAGTACATACAGGAATTGACGGTTCGTTGTAATGTATTTTTGTTATTTTATGATAAGTTTCAGGTTACTCCACTGGAGGATTCCTTTGCAATCAAGGAGCACAGAATAATTATTGATGCATTGCGTCAAAGAGATCCTGAAAAATGTTATAATGCGGCAGTTCAACATAATCAAAGTACTTTAGATCAACTTAACAAAGATAAGCTTTAGTGTAAAGAGAAAAGGACATTTCTGTATACTAGCTTGGCGGCATGGTACAGAAAAGCCCTTTATATACCCACGGTCTGGGTTTTCTCATTATACACTAATTTTTATAAAAGTGCAAACACTACAAGAATTAGATGTTAAGGAGGAAGATTTTATGAAGAAGGTTGAGTTTTTGTATTTATCTCAGGAGGATGTAATTTCATTGAAGATTGGATGGGATGAAATTATTGCTGCAGTAGAAAAAGCTTGTAGCGAACAGGCAAATGGTACCATTGAGTGTCCACCCAAAAGAGGGGTGCACTCCAGAGAGGACTGCTTTATCCATGAAATGCCTGTTTATCTTAAAGAAATGGATGCTTGCGGTATTAAGTGGGTAAGCGGTTATCCGACCAACTACCAGCATGATTTACCACAGATTTTAGGGGTGCAAATTATGAATTGTCCTGAAACAGGTGTACCCACTTGTATTATGGATTGCCGTTGGCTTACGGCAGTTCGTACAGCAGCCGCAACGGCCGTTACGATGAAATATTGCGCAAGAAAGGATTCTAAAAAAGTTGCCATTATTGGTGCAGGTGTCCAGGGTAGAATGCACCTACTTGCAATTAAGAATGTATTACCCTCCATTGAGACTTGTCATATTTGTGATGTAAAGGAAAGTATGCTGAATGATTATTGCGAAAAAATGACAGCAAAAAGCGGATGCGAAATAATTCCCTTTACTTCCGTAAAAGAAGCGGTAAAGGATGTAGATATTATTGTTACTTGCACGCAGAAACTTCATGCCCCAATCATCCCTGTAGAGGCGATGAAACCCGGTATGGTGGGAGCAGGTTTGGAAGCAGGTCGTGCGTGGCCTAAAGAATTACTTCATGGCGGCGTAGATAAAATCATTACTGATCACTTGGAACAGACCATGTCTTATGGTACAACAGGAGCATTCCAGGGCGGATTGCCTGAATTTTATTGCCAATTAGGAGAACTGGTAAATGGAAAAATTGGCAGAGAAAATGAAAAAGAAAAATTCCTTGCGTTCAACATTGGATTTGCGGCAGAGGATATTGCCTTAGGACAATATATCTATGAAAAAGCAGTTGATAAAGGTGTGGGGAAAATATTGCCGTTGATGGAAATTGCGGATTTTTGATTTAAGCATTCAAACACACAATTATAAAAAATTAGATTACATAACTTAGTTAATAATCCCTGAAAACAAGTCTTACATCCCCTCTAAAAATATGTAAGGCTTGTTTATAAAAATAAAAATGCCATATGAAATAAAAAGATTTCCTAAATACGATTCGGCCCCCCGTTGGCTTTTAAAACGGAACTGTCGGCTAATTTAAATAAAAGTTACATTAGCGCAGAATTTGGAGTTAGTATGAATGAGAAAAATAAAAAAAGAGTTCCTAGGAAGATTACTTTAATAGAGTCAATTCTTTTACTTATTGTTTTTGTTATTATTATGATATGGACGGCTTTAATTGCAAAGGCTCCCACTGCTATGGGTGTTTTATATTGTGCAGTTGTTTGTGGGGTGTACGGTGTTTATTTAGGTCATGGTTGGGATGACTTGTTTTCCAATGTGTATAAGGTAGCGCAAACAGCTATGCCTGCTTTGTACTTCCTGATGTTGACTGGCTTTGTTTCTGCAGCGTGGATTGCAAGTGGAACAATCCCTTATATGATTTACCTTGGCTTAGGTATCATTAAACCTACAATTTTCCTATTTTCTGCCTTTTTAATGACGGCAGCAGCGGCTATGGTAACAGGAACGAGTTGGGGGATTTTAACTTCCCTTGGACTGGCATTAGGTGGCATTGCAACAGGCTTGGGGATTCCTTTACCAATGGCCGCCGGAGCAATTGTTTCTGGATGCTTTTTGGGAGATAAATGGTCTCCGCTGTCTGATACGCCGAATTTAGCGGCTGCTTCCACAGGACAGAATATTATTAAACTGTTCACAAGTATGATTCCAACTGCTGGCGGTGGTGCAGTGATTGCAGGGATAATTTATTTAGTGATGGGGTTCATGTTACCACAGAGTGGAGGGGCAAGTATTGGAGAAATTACTGCCTTAAGAGATGGATTAGCTGCATCATTTGATTTTAATATCTTGTTGTTGATTCCTATTGTTTTCGTTTTCGTTTTTGCTGCTTTGAAGTATCCCGCATTACCAGTTTTGTTTATCGGTGTTATCTTGGGTATGGGTGAGGCAATGATATTTCAAGGAGTTGGTTTTAAGGAAATCACAGGTATTGTTTGGACCGGATATAAATCAGCGACCGGAAATGTGGTCATTGATTCCTTGTTAAGTCGTGGTGGCTGTATGAGCCTTGCGGGCCTTGTAATGTTATTGTTTGCAGCCTTTACTTTTGCAGGGCTGTTGGAGAAGATTGGCGTTTTAGATACGATTATGGAAAAATTGCTTAATAGAGTTAAGAGTCAGGGTGCCTTGGTACTATGCAACGTCCTAACATCTATGGCAACGGTATTATTAAGTTCTTCTGTATATGTTTCTATCATTTTAAATGGGAGAATGTATGATAAGGCATATCGAAAAATGGGGTTAGATAAGGTTTGTTTGTCCAGAACTTTATCTGAAGGAGCGGCACACTATGGCGGATTGGTACCATGGAGCGGCGGTGGTGTGCTTGTAATTTCAACACTAGGGGTTCTTCCTTGGAGTTATGTGCCTTTTGCCTTTGCTGCTTGGGCAGGAACGTTGCTGACAGTAATTTTTGCGTATATGAATATTTTTATGCCAAAAGCAGAATATGATGAGAACTTAGAATTAGTAGATGAAGGAATAGCGGCCTAGCTAATGAGCTGCAAGAGGATCAGCACAAAGAGATGGGAGGGTGAGAAATAAAGCTCAATATTAGTGGGGTGGACATATGCATTATTGTTGTGTATATGCTGTTAATTCTCTATGTTGGACTATGGTGTAGCAAAAAGGTAAAGAATTCAGATGATTATTTTGTAGCCTCCAGAAGTTTAGGAACACTGGTGATTGCAGCCACGGTATGTGCTTCTATTCTTGGAGGGTCTGCAATGATTGGTCGTGGAGGAATCATGTATTCATCTGGGCTTGTTGGTATTATGCTTGGATTGCCATATTTAATTGGAATGTATATTTTTTCGGCTATGTCTGGACGTATTCAGGCAGTAGGTGCAAAATATAAAATTAAATCAATACCAGAGCTTATGGAGTACCGTTTTGGACGAAAAGCTCGTCTACTAATTGCTGGGTTAATTTCCTTTGCTATGATGGCTACGGTTGCGAGCCAATTAGCGGCTTTTGCCACTGTATTACGTACAGTGGCAGGAGTATCCTTTGAAATCGGTGTGTGGATTGCGCTTTTCATCATTGTGGGATATACTTCCGTTTCAGGTTTGTTTGGTGTTGTTTATACCGATGTATTGCAATTTATCGTGTTAATCACATCTGTATATATTATTTTGCCAATATTAAGTGTAGAAAAGATAGGAGGACTGAAAGTATTATTTGAAACAGTGCCGGCTGCTCATTTGGAAATGAATATAACACCAGATATTATTGGTATTATTTTTACAACGTTGATTTTCACCTTTGCAGGAGCTGAAATGTGGCAAAGAGCCTTTTCTTCAAAGAGTCCGAAGGTTGCAAAGCACGGTATGCTTATTGGAAATACAGTTTATGCAGCAACAATTTTTATTACTTTGATACTCTCATTTTCAGCAGTTGTTCTTTTGCCTAATGTGGTAGAGGTTTTTGGAACAGCGGATGCAGCTTTACCGGCACTGATTGTTGAAGTGCTTCCAACAGGTTTGCTAGGTTTTGCTATTTCCGGAATCATTGCTGTAATTATGTCTACAGCGGATACATATTTATTAATTTCCACCCAAACGTTTGTGGTTGATTTCATGAAACCGTTGATGAAACGAGAGTTATCACAAAAAGAGGAACTGCAGTATTCAAGAATTTTTACTGTTGTAGGTGGCATTGTTGCAGTTGTTATTTCTCTTTATGTTGAGGGAGTGTACAATGTATTGATGTTTGCATGGACATTTTACGCAGCATCTGTCGGGGTTCCGGCGGTATTGGCATTGTTGTGGAAGGGTGCTACTTCGGGGGGAATTTGCTCAGGGACCTTGGCAGGGTTCTTTGGTAGTATTGGATGGAAGCTTTTAGGATCACCATTTGGCTTTAGCGAAGTTTTGGTTGGTACTGGATTATGCATCATATTTTCAGTGGGTGTTTCTTTGCTGCAAAATAAGAATAAAAAATATTCAAGATTTCCTTCATGTTAGTCTTAAATCAATGAGCATTTTCACAAAGAAAGGTAGAACTATTAATTAGTTCTGCCTTTAAATATTTAGATGGTTCATCGTAAAACAACTTGAGAAAATACCTCTGCTTCTTCAAAAATTTTGATAGTGTGATTTTGTAATAAACAATTTAGTGCAAAAATTATATTATAAAGCTATTTAAAATTATAGTCTCCATTGCATTTTCACATCATTGCCGTTGATTTCAATACGCTCCATCAGGGTTGCAATCAGCATTCTTTTAGCATCCAAATCAAAGGCATCAAAGCTTGTTTCAAAAGAATTTAGGGTATCAATAAAAGCGGTAATGGTGTCAGGTTTATCATCTTTAGTATTCAGTTTTTCAAGCAAAGAGTTTTTTTCTTGAGCTATGGCTTCCACCTTGCACGTCAGAATTTCCATGGGGAGGGTGCCAATTTGGTAAAGGTCAATCAATTTACTCAGCTGTTTGTTTATGGCTTCAATGCGGGCATTGATTTTTTTCGTATCAATTAGATATTCCTTGTTTGCCCTTGTCCGAGAGGTAAGCTCCTGCATCATTTCTTTATTTCCCATTAAATCCCTGATTGTATCCACCACAAGGCTATCCAGTTCTTCAATTTTCCAATTATCATTTTTACAGTTTGGGTCCACGATAAACTGCTCAGAAGATTTTGAACGGGAATAGCATTTATAATATCCATGATTTGCACTATACCTTGCACCGCAGCGGCCGCAATAAATCAAGCTAGATAAAAGATAGCCGGCACGAAAAGGTGATTTTTGTGCTGTGGTTTTTGCGTTTTCCCTTTCCTGAGAATGGAGCAGGCACTGCACCTCTTTAAATTGTTCTAAAGATATAATAGGGGTATGTTTCCCGTCATATTCCGCACCTTTAAATTGTACTTTGCCAATGTAAATGCTGTTTTTTAAAGCGTTCCCAACAGAGGCTGCGGTCCAGTTCCGATTATCATATTTGTCATTCATTATTTTTGCAATGGCATTGATACTTTTGCCGCTCATAAACAAGTCATATATTTCCTCTATCTGCATTGCTTCATATTCGTTCACGATCAATTTTCCATTTACATAATCGTATCCATGGGGTGCGTTTCCGCCGCCGTGAAAATATCCCGCTTTTCCTCGTCCAATTCTACCCATTGTAAATCTTTCTGTAATTTGATCTTTTTCCAGCTGGGCGAATACTGATAAAATACCAATCATTGCCCGCCCGAAAGGGGTAGAGGTATCAAAGTTTTCATTGATGGATATAAAATCCACATCGCTAGAAAGAAATACGTCCTCAATCAGCATGAGGGTGTCTTTTTGGCTCCGGCTCAAGCGGTCAAGCTTATACACGATAACCGCATCCACGTCCACTTTTTTAATGTCCTCTAACATTTGCCGCAAAGCAGGGCGGTTGGTGTTTCCCCCGGAAAAACCGCCATCGGTATATATCTTTACCAATACCCAGTCTTTTGCCTTGCAGTACGCCGTTAAACGGTCAACTTGCTCGTCTATGCTGTAGTTTTCAAGCTGATTGTCAGTCGATACACGGATATAACCAAAAACCATATACTTTTTATCCAGAAAAATCACCTCGTTCCATATCATTAATATATCGTGGTTCTATGCAAAATATTTGAGAAACCCCTTTTAAACAGTACCAAATAGTAATTTTTTTAATTCAAAATGGCTTCAATTTTCGCTCTTTGCTTTCTCCTGTGCATTAACGTTATGATGGTTCCTAATTGTTACTCGATTCTAAATCATCTTTCAGCAACGACAGGTTTAATACAAGCGTACATTATTCTTGGTATCAAGGTCTGCATTTTCGTAAGCCAAAAATACTTCTTAAGCGTATGTTTTTCAATCCATTTCACCTTTATGATGGGATTTTGGGGGAATCCGATAAGCCTAAAGTGTAATCAGTCGTAACATCAAATTCTTTAGCCAACAAATTCTGAAAATCAGATTTCAGCTCATGCTTCCCAGTTTAGCAAATATCGTTATCATTCCATAAACAGATCAGAAGCTCAAACCTACCCATTATAAAATACAATACGAAAAAATAGGATGATTTTATGATGAATTTAAGTTTCTCGGGTGGATGTGCTTAAAAAGATAGAGAGGGGCAGATAAATTGCTTGCATTGAGGAAGGCATAGGACAAATTTTTCATTTCATAAGTATGAAGCAGGAGGTGTTGAAATGAAAAAGCTGGAAGAAAGACGAAAGGGGAAAATCACCCATGTAATGGCAGATGGTGAGGTTAGAGATAGCGTATCTGGTTATGTAACAAGTGTGGACCAATTACCCGAAACAGCTAGACGCTTGCTTGGTGATATGCTTCAGGGAAACTATAAAAAAAAAGATTCTGATACACACTAGTGGGCGCAAGCCCTGCGGAGTGGACAAACTTAATTTTAATGGAAAGGATAATTTTATATGAAAATCAAGGGGGAATTACAGCTCCCATGCAATCGCATTTTCAAGGAATCCTTGCAATGCACGGAAAATTGAAGCAATGAAAAAGGAGCCGAAGCTCCTAAATTAATCATCCCCACGCAGCAGATTTTCAGCATAATCCTTTAGGCTTTCAAAAGAATTAACGCCATTTGCCCGAGTGCTTATTTGCTCACGAACATAATCAGGCAGTTTATCAAAATATTGTTTGGCATTTGTATCATTATGAAACAGTTCATACATATCAGAAAATTTTTGCATACAATCACCTCTGATTTTATAGGTCTTGCAGATCTGCAGCTGGCATATTGTTTTCAATGTTGTCCCTTGCAAGGTCTGTATCAATGATAGGGTATGATTTGGAGATGGGTTTTTCAACTTGGCCGTCTATGGTGGGTTGTCTTTTCTTTTCATCCATTTTATTCACCTCAGACTTAGCATAACCAAAAAGAACGAAAAGATGTTAAATGCATGGGAAAAAAATTTTTAAGGAGCTATGAACAATATGAAAAAACCACTCTAAAGAGTGATTTTATAAAAGCTTTCCTATCCACAAACTTTGCGTTTATTTATCTTGATTTTGTGATCTGCGTACCAAAATGGCACTTAAGGCATCGCTGAATAAATCTAAATCAGCAGAAAGCTTTTCTAATTCATCATCAGAAAGACATTCAGCTATTTTGCAAGCAAGCATTGTGATGGCCACAACATCGGGACAGTTTTCCATGAAATCACCTCAATGCAATATATGAAAAAGCAAGCTGAAATAAAACAAAAGTGGCAGGCTTCTTTAATACAATTGTGAGAAGTTACGGCTGAGGTGGTGGATGATGAAGAAAGATAGTAGCAGGGATTATGCAGCAGGTGGAACGAAAACGTCAGTAGAACCGAAACAACAGGCGAAAAAACGAATTTATGAGTAATCGCTGGGAAGGTTTTTGAGGCTTTGGGCGAAATTTCGAAATACAATTCCTTGAAGATTGAGAAAGAAAAGAGTAAAACCAGAAGAGTTGGAAGCGAATGTGGAGAAATCATAGTGCCTACGGCTTACAAACAAAAATCCCACCAAAGGTCAAGAAATTTATTTGTTTCGGTGCTGAAAAGAGGCTTGCGGAAACTTGAAAAACTAACGGTTTCGGTATGAGTTAAAAAACAGCAATTTTAAGGGCGTTGATCGAATATGATCACGCCCTATTTGTTGGAATTATGAATGCTTTTCATCATCCGTATTTGCAGAAAATTAATTTTGTAAAGCCCACACAGGCAGGTGGTACCGAGGCATTGCTGAGTATACTTGGCTACATCATTGTGCAATGCCCGGCGTCCGCCATAATTGTTTATCCTACGACGCATTTCACGCATCGTTTTGCTTTACAGTGATTATAAAATCAATAAGCTCTACCCCAATATACCATGTGCTTTGCTTTTTTTTGGCAGCAAACGCAGGTATCAGAGATTTCTTCCTGCTCAAAAGGGATGCAACGGCTTGTAGCGGCAGTTTTTTCTTTGATTGCATCCTCACAAGCCTGATCGCCGCACCACATTGCTTTTACAAAACCTGGAGTTTCGTTCAATGTTTGTTCAAACTCCTCCATATTTGTTGCAGTATAAGTTTTGGAATCTCTTCTTTCGGTTGCTTTTTCCAATAAGTTATCCTGAATTTCTTTGAGCAATGCAGGAATTTTTTCTTCCAACTCATCCAGAGAAACAACAATTTTCTCTCCGGTGTCACGTCTTGCAAGAACAGCCTGATTCTTTTCCAAATCCTTAGGGCCGACTTCCAAACGCAGAGGAATCCCCTTCATTTCGTATTCGCTGAACTTCCAACCAGCGGATTTATCGGAATCATCTAATTTAATTCGGCATATTTTGCCGAGTTTTTCCCTGAGTGCTTCAGCTTTTTCCAAAACGCCTTCCTTATGCTGGGCAATTGGAATGATAATTACCTGTGTCGGTGCTACCATTGGAGGCAGAACAAGACCACTATTATCACCGTGAACCATAATAATTGCGCCGATTAAACGGGTTGTCATGCCCCAGCTGGTTTGATGAACATACTGAAGCTGATTGTCTTTATCTGTATACTGAATATCAAAAGCGTGTGCAAAGCCATCACCAAAGTTGTGGCTTGTACCGGATTGCAGTGCCTTGCCGTCGTGCATCAAGCTTTCGATGGTATACGTTGCTTTTGCGCCGGCAAAACGTTCTTTTGCTGTTTTTTCACCCTTGATTACAGGGATTGCTAAAATTTCACGGCAGAAATCGGCGTATACGTTAAGCATACGAATGGTTTCATCCTCTGCTTCTTTGGCGGTTGCGTGGGCGGTATGACCTTCCTGCCATAAAAATTCCGTGGTTCTTAAGAATGGACGGGTAGTTTTTTCCCATCGTACAACCGAACACCATTGATTGTAAAGCTTCGGCAGATCTCGGTAAGACTGAATGATGTTTGCGTAATGCTCACAAAAAAGGGTTTCGGAGGTGGGGCGTACACAAATACGCTCCTGTAATTTGGTTTCGCCGCCATGGGTTACCCATGCAACCTCGGGCGCAAAGCCTTCCACGTGATCCTTTTCCTTTTGCAGCAGGCTTTCAGGAATAAACAGAGGCATATACACGTTTTCGTGGTTTGTTTCCTTAAAACGTCTGTCCAAATCCTTTTGAATCAATTCCCAAATTGCATAGCCGTAGGGACGAATGATCATACAACCTTTTAAAGTGGAATAATCAGTTAAGTCTGCTTTTTTCACTACGTCTGTGTACCACTGCGGAAAATCCAACTCCATATCGGTAATGGATTCAACCAGTTTTTTATCCTTTGCCATTGCAGTTCCTCCTAACATCATAACTTCTAATAAAGTGCTTCTAAAACAGGGCAAATCGTTTTCTTGGGTGCTTATCAGGTATTTTGCCACAAAAAAAGACCAGAATCCCTTAAAAAAGGGACCAAGGTCAAATCGGCGGTGCCACCCTTATTGACGGAAAATTTCCGTCCGCTTAAGCTTGTTAACGCCAAGTTACGCCGCATTTTCCTTGCGAAACTCAAGAGGTAGGTTCGAAAAGGCTTATCAAGGCTTGCATCAACCGCCTATTTTCTGTGGACAAGAGGCTTTTTTACTATTCTCTATCGCTGTTTTTATCAGCTATAATCATAAACCGAAAGGAAATGTTCTGTCAAGTGGATTGGGTGAAATTTGCTGTTTTACTTATAGAAAGCGGGGATATTTCACAAGCATAGAGAAAATGTATGTGGATATTTTGATATACTTGTTGTATGATAAAGCTATTGATCATTTTAGACATTTGGAGGAATACGGATGAAAAACATACTTATTGTGATTGATATGCAAAAGGATTTTGTTGACGGCTCTTTGGGAACAAAGGAAGCGCAAACGATTGTGGACTGCGTGTTGGATAAAATCAGTCAGTATCCAAAGGAGCACATTATCGCTACAAGAGATACCCATAATGAGAATTATTTGGAAACCCAAGAGGGTAAAAATTTGCCCGTAGAGCACTGCATTCGTGGTACCGAAGGCTGGGAGTTTGACAAGCGTATTGCTGCGGCTTTGGATGGGGTACGAGTGCTTGATAAGCCTACCTTTGGCTCTGTTGAGTTGGCAGAACTGCTCTATCAGGAGTCAAAAAACGAAGAAATCGAAGTGGAGCTGGTTGGTCTTTGCACAGACATTTGCGTCGTTTCCAATGCTATTTTATTAAAGGCAAAAATGCCTGAAATGAAAATCAGTGTAGATTCTTCCTGTTGTGCAGGGGTAACGCCCGAAACCCATAAGGCGGCATTGACAACGCTATCCATGTGCCAAATTATTGTGAAATGAGGTGTTTATTTGAAAGATGAGCGTTTGGAAAAGCTGGCGGAGGTATTGGTAAGCTATTCCACGAAGGTGAAAGAGGGAGATCGTGTTGCCATATCGGCTGAGGAGGCTGCATTGCCTTTTGTGAAAGCCGTAGCTCGTGCTGCTACAAAAAAAGGTGCGTTAATTGAATACTATATAGATATACCAGAAGTGGATGCGGAAATTTTAAAGAATGGTTCCCAAGCGCAGTATGAAAGGGAAAATATTCGTTTTGGAGCTTGTGCAAAGAGTGATGTATGGATTAGCGCATGGGGCAGCGAAAACGTTAAGGTTTTGCAATCGATTGAAGGAGAGAAGCTGAAAAAGCGTCGCCTAGCCAACCGTGAAAATCGCAAACTATATTCCGAAAGAATGGGAAGCGGTGCTTTGCGTTGGTGCGGCACGCAGTTTCCTACTAACGGTGATGCGCAAAATGCGGGAATGAGTTTGGAAGAATATGAGGATTTTGTTTATCGTGCAGGCTTTTTATATGAATCTGAGCCTGTGGCAAAATGGGATGAAATGGCGCAGTGGCAGGAACGTTGGGCAAGGTATTTGGATAACAAAAAGGAATTACATATTTTAACAAAGGATACCGATATCCATGTTTCGATTATGGGCAGAAGATGGATTAATTGCTGCGGACAAGAAAACTTCCCCGATGGGGAGATTTTTACATCTCCAATCGAGGACGGGACAGACGGCTATATTACCTTTTCCTATCCATCTATTATGAATGGAAACGAATTTGATTGCGTGCGGCTGAACGTAGAAAAGGGACGCATTATTAAGGCAAGCTGCCAAAATAAAGAAAAGGAAAGTCTGTTGCTATCCTATATTGATACTGATGAAGGCTCCCGTTATTTTGGTGAGGTTGCAATCGGTACAAATTATGGCATTCAAAGGCATACAAAAAACATCCTTTTTGATGAGAAAATCGGTGGCTCCATGCATATGGCAATTGGTGAAGCCTTTCAAGAGGCAGGCGGCAAAAACGAGTCCGCCATCCATTGGGACATGATTACAGATATGACCATAGAGGGGAAAATCTTTGCCGATGGTGAGCTGTTTTACGAAAATGGCAAATTTATAGAAGATATTTTAAATCATGAAAAAAGCGAAGCATAAAATGTGATAAGAATATCAATGGACAAGGTTAATGCTGCCTTATAATATGCTTGAACAGCAAAGAAAAGCGATACATTTTGTTTACAGGCTTTGAAGCATATAAATTCATTTAAAGCATTGGGAGCTATAAGTTGGTATCAGAAGTATTGAATTGTGTTTAAAAAGGAGGGATTACATTGTGGGGAAAAATGAAAGCCCACATAAGAAACTGCGAAAGTATGTTTTTTGTTTTTGTAAAATGGGTAATGATTGGGTGCATCGTCGGATCAATTGTTGGTGTGATTGGGATTAGCTTTCACTGGCTTTTGGAAGAAGCAACAGGATTTAGAATGGATCATCCTGCGATTATATGGTTGCTGCCCTTTGCGGGGCTTGCCATCATTGGATTATATCATTTGTTAGGCATGAAAAATGATCGAGGAACTAATTTAATACTGGTTGCAGTGCGGCAAAATGAAGCGGTTTCATTGAAAACGGCACCTTTGATTTTTTTTAGTACCGTAATAACCCATCTTTTTGGTGGTTCTGCCGGTAGAGAGGGGGCGGCACTGCAGCTTGGTGGCAGTATTGCTTCATATCTGGGTCGCATCATTAAGCTGAATGAGAAGGATGAAAGAATCATTACCATGTGTGGTATGGCCGCTGGTTTTTCGTCACTTTTTGGTACACCGCTGACGGCAGTCATTTTTTCAATGGAAGTGATTTCTGTAGGGATTATGCACTATTCTGCAATCGTTCCTGCGACGATTGCCGCGGTTGTTGCCTCGGCAATTGCCCAAAACATGGGATTTTTGCCAACGGCATATACTTTATTTGGTGTCCCTGAGGGACTGAATCTCCTGACGGCACTTTCGGTAGGTGCGCTTGGCATTTCCTGCGCACTGATAAGTATGCTGTTTTGTATTGTTATGGACAAGGTTTTTCATGGTTATAAAGTATACTTTAAGAATCCATATATACGAGTATTTGTTGGGGGAGCCTTAATGTTGGGTTTAACATTGATCCTTGACTGTCAGGACTACAACGGTTCAGGTATGCATATCATTCAAAAAGCTGTTGCAGGAGAAGCGAAGCCTGAGGCTTTTCTGCTCAAAATTTTACTTACAGCCATTACCTTAGGTGCAGGCTATAAGGGCGGTGAAATTGTGCCAACTTTTTTTGTTGGTGCTACGCTTGGCTGCGTTTTAGGGCCTTTTTTGGGACTATCTGCATCTTTTGCTGCAGGTTTAGGGATGACGGCGGTTTTTTGTGGCGTAACCAATTGTCCGATTGCTTCAGTTGTTCTTTGCATTGAGTTGTTCGGTGCCAAAGGAATCGGATATTATGCTCTTTGCTGCGGAATCAGTTATATGCTGTCAGGCTATTATGGACTGTACAGTGAGCAGAAAATAATGTATTCTAAGGCAAAGCCTGAATTTATTGACAGAAGTGTGCTATAAGTCTGATAAATAAGTGTATATGCAACGTTTATGCGAATAAATATGCATACATATTTTGGCCATTTGGGTAATATTGAGTTTTTTCAGGGCTTTTATGACTTTTAAAAAAAGCAAAACCGTAGAAAAAAAACAAACTGCACAAAAATAGCTTTGATAATAATTTTTTATAGTGAAAAAATATTGTTGTATTTTATGCAGTTTTAGAGTATAATTCAACTGTAAATATGAATATTTTAATAAATTGATAGAAGCGAACAATGGGAGGAAGGGTATTATGAAAAAGTTTTTAAAGGGTATTTTAGCAACAACTATGGTGTTTGCAATGACAGCGGCTTTGGCTGGCTGCGGTTCTCAGGGTGAAGAACAGCCTGCTGCGGAGCAAGAAGCTGCAAGCGAAGAAAAGGAAACTTTAATTATGGCTACAAACGCAGAATTTCCACCTTATGAATATCATGAAGGTCAGGGGATTGTAGGGATTGATGCGGAAATCGCTGCTGCGATTGCTGAAAAGTTAGGCTATAATTTCCAAATTGAAGATATGGCTTTTGATTCAGTTATCCCTGCTGTAACAAGCGGTAAAGCAAGCTTTGGTATGGCTGGTATGACAGTTACACCTGACCGTCTTAAAAGCGTAGATTTTTCTGATTCTTACGCAACAGGGATTCAGGTTGTTATTGTAAAAGAAGATTCTGCAATCACATCCGTTGATGATTTATTAGCAGAAGGTGCAAGCCATACTGTTGGTGTTCAGACAGGTACAACAGGAGATATTTATGCTTCTGGAGATATTGAAGAAGCTGGCAAAGGCTCCATTGAACGTTATAACAAGGGTGCTGATGCGGTTCAGTCTTTGGCAACAGGTAAAATCGACTGTGTAATCATTGATAAGGAGCCTGCAAAAGCATTTGTTGAAGCAAACGAAGGCTTGAAGATTCTTGATACAGAGTATGCTGTAGAAGATTATGCAATCTGCTTTGCAAAAGACAGCGAATTGACAGCTAAGGTAAATGGTGCGTTGCAAGAACTGATTGCTGATGGCACAGTTCAGACAATTATTGATAAGTATATCAGTGCTGAATAATATGTAATACGCTTTAGAAATAGGGGCGAATTTCGCCCCTATTTTGGTTTGCAAAAGAGGAGGAGGGTTTCTATGGCTGAATGGCTTGAAAGCATGCAAGCCCAGTTTGAATTAAACTTTATTACAGATAACCGATGGCGCTATATTGTTGATGGGTTGGCTGTGACGCTGAAGGTAACTTTGTTTGCCGTAATTTTAGGTATTGCCATTGGTGTTTTGATTGCAATGATACGTTCTACCTATGATAAAAATAAAAAGGAAATGCGTCCAGGTTTTGGGAAATTTGCATTATCTGTATTAAACGGCATTTGTCAGGTCTATTTGACGGTTATTCGTGGTACACCTGTGGTTGTGCAGCTGATGATTATGTATTATATTATTTTTGCATCATCGAATAATAAGGTGTTGGTAGCTGTTTTGGCTTTTGGTATCAACTCTGGTGCATATGTAGCGGAAATTGTGCGCAGTGGCATTATGTCTGTAGATGGTGGACAGTTTGAAGCTGGGCGCAGTCTTGGCTTTAATTATTTTCAAACCATGCGCTATATTATTGTTCCTCAGGCATTTAAAAATGTATTGCCTGCTTTGGCAAACGAATTTATCGTTTTGTTAAAGGAAACCTCCGTAGCAGGCTATGTTGCATTGCAGGATTTGACGAAGGCAGGCGATATTATCAGAAGCAGAACCTTTTCTCCTTTTTTGCCTTTAATTGGCATAGCTCTTATTTATTTGGTCATGGTAATGTTCTTTACCTGGCTGGTAGGGAAGTTGGAAAGGAGGCTGAGAAACAGTGAACGCTAATGAAACCCTAATTAAAGTTGAAAATGTACAAAAGTACTATAACGGCGGAGCAATTAAGGCTCTGGACGGTATCAATACTGAAATTAAAAAGGGTGAGGTCGTTGTTGTCATCGGGCCTTCTGGTTCGGGCAAATCCACCTTTTTGCGCTGTTTAAATTTGTTGGAAATTCCTACGGGCGGAAGCATCTATTTTGAAGATGTTGACATTACGGATGCAAAAACAAACATCAATACCCACCGTCAGCGCATGGGAATGGTTTTTCAGCATTTCAATTTATTTCCGCATATGACCATATTAAAAAATATGATCATAGCCCCTATGAAGCTGCAAAAGAAAAGTCAGGCGGAAGCAACTGTTTTGGCGATGGAGCTTTTGAAAAGAGTTGGACTGGAAGATCGTGCCAATGCTTATCCCTCTCAGCTTTCCGGCGGTCAGAAGCAGCGTATCGCAATTGTGCGTGCCTTATGTATGCAGCCGGAGGTAATGCTTTTTGATGAACCAACTTCAGCCTTGGATCCCGAAATGGTAGGCGAAGTTTTGGAGGTCATGAAGCAATTGGCAAACGAAAATATGACCATGGTGGTTGTTACCCACGAAATGGGTTTTGCAAAGGAAGTTGGCTCAAGGGTAATGTTTATGGCTGACGGCAAGCAGGTTGAGGAGGGAACTCCCCATGAAATTTTTACAAGTCCCAAAAGTGAGCGTTTACAGAACTTTCTTGCTAAGGTTTTATAATTTCAAAATGGTATGCTTTATCAAGAATATGGGACAATCGCCTGCTGCTGAACTATTTGCGGTAGGCGATTGTTTTTTGAAAGAATCATTTTGTGTGTAATTTGCTATCATGATTAGGTGCGGTTATGGTATAATATAAAAATGCAAAAGCAAATATAATGCTATACTGTATAATTCTGCGTGTTCAGATGGATGGGTAAAGCATCAGCCATGAATTGCACGGTGTTGCCATAACTTCATGAATTGTTTTTGCATTTTAAAGAGATCAAAAAAGGACATAATATTATTTTCGAACTATCATTCATGGTTTTTGCTGAAAGACGAAAAAGTGTGGTATGGTCAAAAAAATAATTTTTTCGTTGGAGAATGCATATTTCCATAAAAAATCGGAGGTAAAAATATGATTTTATTAAATACGGATTATATTACCGGTAAGGAAGTTGAAATGCTTGGACTAGTACAGGGTGCTACGATTCAATCAAAGCATATTGGAAAGGATATTGGCGCAGCCTTAAAAAGTATTGTTGGGGGCGAGCTTTACGGCTATACGGAGATGATGACGCAGGCACGCAATATTGCGACGGAGCGCATGATTGAAATGGCAGAAAAGCTGAATGCGGACGCTGTAATAAACATTCGTTTTGCAACCAGTTCCGTTTTAGCAGGGGCGGCTGAGGTTATGGCATATGGGACTGCAGTGAAATTTAAATAAATTGTTTTTTATTGGCAAAGGTACAATTTAATTTATTTGTGAACATTTTTGTTTGAAAGGGCGGTTTGCTATGTTTATAACGATCGGAGATGGGGACTATAAAATCAGCCCGTTCTTAGAAAAAAATCAAGTGAAGGATGCGCAATTCTTATCTGTATCAACCTATGACGAAATGGAAAAAAGAGCAAATACGTGGGGCATTTCCACAACAATTTTGGAAGAAGCACGGCGTTTTGGTTATGCGAAGTATGATTCTTTTGAAAACTTCGATTGCATCAGCTTGGAAATGCCCGATTTCCATAGAATTATGTTAAGCTATGGCAGCGTAATTATATACATGGAAAAGGGGAGGGCTTTCTTTTTTACTTCTCAAAAGGAGCGAGTGATCCAGCTGCTGGAGGAAAGTGCAAAAAACTTGGGTGAGCGGGTTTCCTTAAACCGTATCATTTATTTGTTTTTTGAAGCACAAACCAAAGAAGATTATCGGGTTTTCGATACCATTGAGAAAGAGATTATGGATTTGGAACAGGTGCTGATTACATCAAAAAAACATAATTGCGTAGGTGAAATCATTAGTCTTAGAAAAAGGCTAATGTTCTTGAAAAGATATTATGAGCAGTTTTTAAATGTGCTTGATATTCTGGAAGAAAATGAAAATGGCATCTTTGATGGGAAAACCTTGCGGTCTTTTAAAATGCTCAACAGAAGAACGGAGCGTAGATTTCAAAATGTTTTAAATTTGCGTGATTCCGTTACGCAGGCTAGAGAATCCTATGAGGCGGAGGTAGACATAAGCTTAAATTCAACCATGAAGATTTTCACTGTTGTGACGACGATTTTCCTGCCTTTGACTTTAATTGTAGGATGGTATGGGATGAATTTTAATATGCCGGAGTATGGGTGGAAATATGGTTATCTTACTGTTATTTTGGTATCGATACTTTTTATTGTTGCAGGAATATATTTTTTCAAAAAACACAAATGGTTTTGAGTTGCTGATTTTTTTAAAAAGTATTGACAGGATTATTTTTGGTGATATAATGAAAGATGTTTAATTGAAGATTAAAAAGCGTTGATGAGGACAGTAGTCCTTTCGAAACGACCAGAGAGGGACATCTGATTGAAAAATCATGGGTGGAAATGTCCTACGTTGAGAAAGAGTATGAATACCACCTCGGAGTGGCTCTAATAAAGCCCGTTGACTACGTTACAGTTTTAAATGAGTGGTTTTTTAACAAAAAGGGTGGAACCGCGGGAGAATGTTACTCTCGTCCCTTTCCGAAAGGAAAGTGGATGGGAGTTTTTTTATTGCAGTCTGCTTTCCTAAGAAACTTGTTATATTTCGAAAAGGAGAGGAAAATTATGAAGATTACATTAAAAGATGGCGTTGTAAAAGAATTTGAACAAGCTGTATCCGTATTGGATATTGCCAAATCCATCAGTGAAGGCTTGGCAAGAAATGCCTGTGCAGGCATTGTTGATGGTGAAGTGAAGGATTTGCGTTATGTTGTAGAAAAGGATGCAGAAGTAAGCATCTGTACCTTTGACGATGAAACAGGCAAGCTGGCATTCCGTCATACAACTTCGCATATTTTGGCTCAGGCAGTAAAGCATCTTTACCCTGAAACAAAATTTGCAATCGGGCCCGCAATTTCAGACGGTTTTTACTATGACTTTGACCGTGAAAAAGCCTTTACTCCAGAAGAATTGGCAGAAATTGAAGCGGAAATGAAAAAAATCGTGAAGGCAGATTTGCCTATTGAACGCTTTGAATTGCCTCGTGCAGAAGCGATTCAATATATGGAAGAAAGAAATGAGCCTTATAAGGTTGAGTTGATTCAGGATTTGCCTGAGGATGCAATCATTTCCTTCTATAAGCAGGGAGATTTCACAGATTTGTGTGCTGGCCCTCACTTGATGAGCACCAAGTATGTAAAGGCAATCAAGCTGACTTCTGTTGCAGGCGCATATTGGAGAGGCAGCGAAAAGAACAAAATGCTTTCCCGTATTTACGGCACTTCCTACCCCAAGGCATCTGATTTGGAAGCATATTTGACAATGATGGAGGAAGCAAAGAAGCGTGACCATAGAAAGCTTGGCAAGGAATTAAAGCTGTTTGCTCTGCTGGATGAAGGCCCTGGTTTCCCATTCTTCCTGCCCAAAGGTATGATTATAAAGAACACTTTATTGGACTACTGGAGAGAAATCCATAAAGAAGCAGGCTATGTTGAGGTGTCAACTCCAATTATTATGAATCAGCATTTGTGGGAAAATAGCGGACATTGGGATCATTACAAGGATAATATGTATACCACAATGATTGATGAAATGAATTACTGTATCAAGCCAATGAACTGCCCCGGTGGCATGTTGGTTTACAAGCAGGAGATGCACTCTTACAGAGATTTACCGATGCGTGTTGCTGAAATCGGTTTGGTACACAGACACGAAAAATCAGGTGCACTGCATGGTCTGATGCGTGTTCGTTGTTTCAATCAGGATGATGCGCATATCTTCATGACAGAAGAACAAATTAAAGATGAAATCAGCGGTGTTATCCGTCTGATTGATGGAGTATACCGTCAGTTTGGCTTTAATTATCATATTGAACTTTCCACAAGACCCGAGAACAGCATGGGCTCTGATGAAGCTTGGGAATTGGCAACAGAGGGTCTAAGAAGTGCTTTGGATGAAAACGGAATAAATTATATTGTAAATGAAGGTGACGGCGCATTCTACGGCCCTAAAATTGACTTCCATCTGGAGGATTCTATCGGCAGAACATGGCAGTGCGGCACCATTCAGTTGGATATGCAGATGCCTGAACGTTTTGAATTGGAATATACAGCAGCGGATGGCAGCAAAAAGCGCCCTGTTATGATTCACCGTGTAGCATTTGGTTCTATTGAACGCTTCATCGGTATCTTGATTGAGCATTTTGCAGGACAGTTCCCGACATGGCTTTCTCCTGTACAGGTTAAGGTTTTGCCTATTTCTGAGAAGTTTGCCGATTATGCAAAACAGGTGTGTAAATCTTTGGATGCGGAGGGTATCCGTGCTGAGGTTGACTATCGTGCAGAAAAAATCGGTTATAAAATTAGAGAGGCAAGAAACGAACGAGTGCCTTATATTATCGTCGTTGGCGAAAAGGATGTCGAAGCAAACAAGGTGTCTTTGCGTTCCAGAAAAAATGGAGAAGAAGGACAGGTTGATTTGACAGAGGTTATCTCAAGAGTGAAGGAAGAAATTGAAACAAGAAGCATGAATTAAGCTTGCTTTGGGTGCAGGCAAAGTTGTCTGCACCCGTATTTTTATTTTTTGTAAAAAAATGTTGACGTAGTTCTTTGTTCGTGATATACTTCTATGGTAATAAAGAAGAAGTTCCGCTTCTCACCTTATGGCATAAGCTGTATAAGGTTAATACACGATTTGTAAAGCAGGGAATTTACTCTGTCTTTCTGTGTGCGGCGGATTTCTTCCGGCGCATTTTTTATGCGCACTTGCGGAATAACGGTACAATAATTTGGGAGGTGCTTTGCTATTACAGAATTAATGATCAACGAGCAAATCAGAGACAAGGAAATTAGATTGATCGATGAAAATGGAGAACAGTTGGGAATTGTTGCTTCTAGAGATGCCCAGAAACTTGCAGATGAAAAAAGGCTGGATCTGGTTAAGATTTCACCTACTGCGAAGCCTCCGGTTTGTCGTATCATGGACTATGGAAAATATAAATTCGATCAGGCTAAGAAAGAAAAAGAAGCCAGAAAGAAGCAAAAGACCGTAGACGTTAAAGAACTTCGTTTGTCTCCCGGTATCGACACCCATGACGTTCAGGTAAAAGTCAAAAAAGCAAATGAATTCCTGAAGGATGGAGATAAGGTAAAGGTTAGCATTCGTTTTAGAGGGCGTGAAATTGGTCATTCCAAAGCGGGTATGGTCATTCTGGAGAACTTTGCGAAGGAAACAGCAGAGTTTGGTGTGATTGAAAAAGAACCCAAGATGGAAGGCAGGAGCTTAGTTATGTTCCTTGCACCAAAGAACTGATCCGCAGGAAGGAAGAAAGCAATAAGACACAAGCAGGTTTATCTGCTACGATTATTTTAGGAGGATTAACATTATGCCTAAGTTGAAAACAAAAAAAGCAGCAGCGAAAAGATTTAGAATCACTGGTACAGGTCAGCTGAAAAGACAGAAATCCAATACACAGCATATTCTTGGCAAGAAGTCCAGAAAGAGAAAAAGAAACTTGAGACACGCTACAACTGTTGATAAAACTGTATTGAACAGCATTAAAAAGAGACTGTTACCATACGCATAATTTCGAGTATATTTTTAGGAGGACTTTACCATGGCAAGAGTGAAAGGCGCGTTAAACGCGAGAAAAAGACATAAAAAAGTATTGAAGCTGGCTAGAGGTTATCGTGGTGCCAGAAGTAAACAATACAGAGTCGCAAAACAGTCTGTAATGAAAGCAATGGCATTTGCATTTGCCGGCAGAAAACAGACAAAGAGAGAATACAGAAGCCTTTGGATTACAAGAATCAATGCAGCCGCAAGATTAAACAGCATTTCTTACAGCAAGCTGATTCATGGTTTGAAAATGGCTGACGTTAACATCAACAGAAAGATGTTGGCTGATTTGGCAGTTTCCGATCCATCTGCATTCACAACATTAGTGAATACAGCAAAATCAAAGCTGTAATACACATCTGAAAATCCGACCTTTTGTTTTGTGCAAAAGGTCTTTTTTCATTTATTTAGACAATAATAAATTGCAGTAAAAGGCGAAATGGGCGGAGGCACTAATATGGAGGTTGTTTTAACGAAAGCCTTTGGATTTCTTTTTATGATTGCGTTGGGCTTTGGACTAAAGCGTGGTGGGTTATTTTCTCAAAAAGATACCGATCTTTTGACAAGGTTGGTAATGAAGATTACCTTGCCCATGGTAATTGTAAGCAATTTTAGAACCTTAAACATAGAAGCTTCCTTTCTAATGGATATTGCCATGGGGGTTATTACAAATCTTATAGCAATTAGTATCGTTTTGCTTCTTACCAATAAAAAACAACCGTCAGAACGGGCATTTTTTATTATAAATAGTTCGGGGTATAATATTGGACTTTGCACTTTACCGTTTATGCAGAGCTTTTTTGAGGCTGAAGCTGTGGCTGTTGTTTGTATGTTTGATGTGGGCAACGCAATTATGGTTTTTGGGTTTACCTTTACGATTGCAACATTGATTGCGAAAGGGAAAGGGAATGTAAAGGCAAAAGAAATTCTGAAAACATTGTTTACTTCTATGCCATTTGTGGCATACCTAAGTATGATTTCATTATGTGCGTTAAAGATTCGATTACCCGATATTGTCTTTGATTTGGCTGGAATGATTGGTCAGGCAAATACTTTTTTAGCAATGATACTAATTGGCATTATGTTTGAACCAAAGATGAAAAAAAGTGTATTAAAGGATATGGGTGCTGTGTTTTCTTTGAGAATTGTAATTGCTTGCGTGTTTTCTTATGTGATTTACCATTATCTACCTGCGCCTTTATTACATAGACAAATATTATCCATTGTTGTATTTTCACCAATACTAAGTATTGCACCAATTTATACGGAACGTTGCGGATATGATCGTTCTGCGGCGGCGGTTTTAAATTCCTTCATGCTGCCTTTCAGCTTAATTTTGATGACAATTTTACTGATCGTATTAAAGCTATACTAAAAAGCTTTGTGTGTAATGATGCAAACGATGCATTACAGAGATTTTGTGGATAACTGATAAAAAATCAAAAAATCATTAGAATAAATTAGTATTTGCGATGTATTTCTTTGAACTTGTGTAAACACTATGTTATAATTGCAATAAAATGATACAGCGTATACCATGAATGAGCAATAAATAAATCATTGAAATTTTTTAGCAGAAAAAATATGCTTGATTTTTGGCGTTGGCAGAATAATCACAAAAAACACTGGGGGAAATTTTATGATAGGGGAAAAAATTAAATTTGCAAGAATGGAAAAGGGAATCACTGCAAAGGATTTGGCTGAAAAAGCAGAGGTAACCCCAGGATATATTTCACAAATCGAACGTAATTTAATCAGCCCATCGCTATCTGTTTTAATGCGTATTGCAGAGGCAATTGATATTCCTTTGGTATCTCTTTTTTCCCAAGAAGAACAGGATCAGGTTACGGTTATTCCCAGAGATAATCGTACCAAAATTCAGTTTGCCGATATTAATATGGAGTATCAGTTTGTGACACCGTACAGCAGAAATAAAAATGCCTGTACAAAAATGGAAATGCTATGCTTTAAGCTGGGCGCAAAAAGCTGGGGAAGTACCATGATACAGTATCATGAAGAAGCAGCGGAGTGTACCTTGGTTTTAAAAGGAACCTTAGAATATCATATTGGAGATAACGTATATACCCTGAACGAAGGCGATAGTATTTATGTACCCCAGCAAACCTATCATCAGCTCTACAACCCTGGCGAGGAGGATGTGGAAGCAGTTGCTGTTATTTCGCCTGCTTTGTATTAAAACAGCGTCCCCGAAATTATAATGATGTGCAATATCAAGAATCAGTGTTTTAGAATTAACTTGATTCTGCACGAGATTTTTTGCTAGCCTGTATCAAAGCAAATAATATTATTGTAAATGATTCACGATACGAAATGATAAGAACTTATTTTTGTATATAAAATTATACAAAAGACAAGTTCTTTTTTTATGCATTTTGATGTTTTTAACAATAGGTTTGTGACAAAATATTCCAATTTTCACACCGAAGCCAAAAAAATTTATAAATACTAAATATTGTTTAATATTTTATTGACATTTACATATATTAAATATATAATTCTATTAAACTAAATTTAGTATTACTAATTAATGTCAAGGAATAATAAGATTATGTAGTATGAAGGAGGAATCGTATGAGTATTTTATCATCAAAGAAATTTCAAAAGTACTTTGTACCCGGCATTGTTTTTCAATCTTGCGTCATAGCCGGAGGCTACGGAACAGGGCGAGAATTAATTGAGTATTTTATGGGGTACGGACCTTTGGGAGGTATGCTGGGAATGGCTATCATTTCCTTGCTAACCTGGTCAATCGTCTGCGGCGTTTCCTTTGCATTTGCTCGCAGATTTAAAGCATATGACTATAAGAACTTTATGAAAAAACTAATGGGGCCTGGCTGGATTGTATTTGAGATTGCTTACATAATTTTTATTTTAATTGTATTGGCAGTTGTTTCGGCCTCCGCAGGATCTATACTTCATGAACTATTCGGCCTAAATAAGTGGTTTGGAATTATTGGTATGTCCACCGCAGTATTTTTATTGGTTATGAATGGTTCGGAAATGATTGAAAAAGTGTTGTCTTTGTGGTCATTTGTATTATATGGAGTATATATACTGTTTTTGGTATTAGTAATTTCTAGATACAGCTCAGTCATTGGGCAAAACTTTGCATCTGTACCCGTAACGGGCAATTGGGTTTTTGGCGGGTTCCAGTATGCCTTCTATAATTTAGCAATTATTATTGCCGTGCTTTATACCATTAGACATTGCGACACTGAAAAGGAAGCTTTCTCTTCAGGTTTGATAGCCGGCCTTATCGGGATTTTGCCTGGGATTTTCTTATTTATAGCTATGGCGGGTTTTTACCCTACAATTATCGATCAGGAACTCCCTGTAGACTATATTTTGACTCAAATGAATATGCCATGGTTGCGGTATATGTTCCAGATTGTATTATTTGGTACCCTGATTGAAACAGGCTCGGGTTTAATATACTCGATTACAGATCGTATTGCTGAAGGCTACAAAAGTAAGGGCAAGGAAGTACCAAAATGGTCTACACCGGTCATATCAGTGGTTCTTTTAGTAATCACAACTTTTATTTCTTCCTATGGTCTGATCAACTTGATTGCAAAGGGCTATGGAACATTGGCGTGGATATTCTTTTTTGTATATGTAATTCCAATTATGACGCTTGGTGTATATAAGCTGATGAAAAAAGCTTGAGAAGGGGTTGAAAAGGAGTACTAACAAGGAGATGAAGGTTATGAGTTTAACAACAACAAAAAGCGATGACTGGATTGCACGTGATAAAAAAGTAATTGCTGCGTGTCAACATTTATCTTACTATCCGCTAACGATAAAAAAGGTAGAGGGCGAAATTATTTTCGATCAAGATGATAACCAGTTTATTGACTTTTTGAGCAGTGCATCATCCCTAAATTTAGGGAGCAGCTTTCCAATTGTCACAGAAGCAATTGAAAATCAATTAAAGCTATATGTACAGTATACACCTGCTTACATCTATAATACCGCTAATGTTGGCTATGCTGAGCGACTAACATCCGTTTATCCTGGCGGGATTCAAACAAAGGTGTGCTTTGGAAATTGCGGTTCAGATGCGAATGATGCGGCAATAAAATTTGCTAGGGCTTATACCCGAAGAAGCAAAATAATTACGTTTATTAATGGCTATCATGGGAATACCTATGGATCCATGTCATTAAGTGCTGTTACCACAAGAATGCGTTCAAAAATGGGACCTTTCCTTCCGGATATTTACAGTTTCCCTTTTTATGGCGATGATTTAGACGATGAAGTCTGTGAACGTGAGTGCACAAAAGAAATTGAAAGAGCCTTTGAAACGTATTTGCCGGCTGAAGAGGTAGCTGCTGTCATCATTGAGCCAATTCAGGGGGATGCTGGTTTAATTGCAGCCCACAAGATTTTTATGGAAAAATTATATTCTCTTTGTAAAAAAAATGGAATTCTTTTTATATCCGAGGAGGTGCAGCAAGCATTTTTTAGAACCGGAAAGTGGTTTGCAATTGAGCACTACAATATAGTACCTGATGGCGTTGTATTAGGAAAATCCATTGGTGCAAGCTTGCCGCTAAGTGCTTTTATGGCGAGGGCGGAAATTATGGACTCCTTGCCAGCTCCTGCGCATCTGTTTACATTGGGTGGCCACGCACTGGGTTGTGCAGCCGGATGTGCCGCATTTGATTATATGCAAGGAAATGATTTTCAAGAAATTCTGGCTGAAAATCAGAATGCTATGGAGAAACACTTAAATGATGCAATGGCAAGATTTCCTGATTTTGTGACGGGAAAAAGAGGAAAAGGAATGTCAAGAGGCTTAGTCTTGACGAAAAAGGACCTAAAAACAGGAGAACTTATTCCTGACGAAGAGGGAACTTACAAGGTTCTTTATCGTGCCTATGAAAAAGGGCTGGTTATTATTTCTCTTGGGAAAAATGTATTGCGTATTCAACCACCCCTAAATATCAAACCCGAAAATTTAAACCGTGGGTTTGAAATCTTAGGGGAATCAATTCAGGAGTATTTGGATGGGGAAATTTCTGATGATGTATTAAGATTCAGAAATGGTTGGTAAAAATATTTAAATCTGCAAACACAAATTTTGGAACAAAAGATAATTTAAGTGATATGAAAAAGACGGCGTATTCTATATTAAAATGGACCCTATGTCAAGGACATTTTAAAAATAACGGTTTATAAATGATAAAAACAGATGTAATTTCCCATAAATGAATCTTACCTCTGTTTTT
>RZZU01000037.1 GCA_009929735.1 Clostridia bacterium
CAAAAAACAGAGGTAAGATTCATTTATGGGAAATTACATCTGTTTTTATCATTTATAAACCGTTATTTTTAAAATGTCCTTGACATAGGGTCCATTTTATTGATTTACGCGGTTTTTTATTCACGGAGACGGTGGGATTCGAACCCACGTGCCCTTGCGGACAACTTGATTTCGAGTCAAGCTCGTTGCGACCACTTCGATACATCTCCTTAATATTTACAGCAACTTCCCCAACAAGAAAGCCTATTTATTATACCAATCTTAATCGAAAAAAGCAAGATTTTTGTCAATAATAAAACGTCCTAGTTTTTTCACTGCCTTGACACTACGGGAAAACTAATGTAAATTAATAACGATTGGGATATTTTTTCTTCCCATCTATATATAGGATGGGATAACAAAAAAAGCAGGTGTTTTCATGAATAAAGAACAAAAATCAAACTATACAAACGAAAGTATTACATCTTTAAAAGGTGCTGACCGTGTGCGGCTTCGCCCGGGTGTTATTTTTGGCTCCGACGGCTTAGATGGCTGCCAACACGCAGTCTTTGAAATCCTCTCTAACTCTATCGATGAAGCACGGGAGGGCTATGGGAAAAAAATTGAAGTCGTTCGCTATATTGACCATTCCATCATGGTTAAGGATTTCGGCCGTGGCATTCCTGTGGATTATAATGTCAAGGAGGAGCGTTTCAACTGGGAATTGGTGTTCTGCGAGCTTTATGCCGGCGGAAAATATCAAAATAATACAGGGGAAAACTATGAATTCAGCTTGGGCTTAAATGGTCTTGGAACCTGTGCAACCCAGTACGCATCCCAATTTTTGGATGCCGTCATTTATCGTGATGGCACTTGCTACCGCCTTCATTTTGAAAAAGGGGAAAACGTCGGGGGACTCAAAAAGGAGCCTGCTGAAAAACACCCCACCGGCACGCAAATTAAATGGTGTCCTGACCGTGATGTATTCACAGATATTCATATACCCCTCTCCTATTTTCAGGATATTCTGAAAAAACAAGCCGTGGTAAATGCAGGTTTAACCTTTGAATTATTTGATGAAGAAAGCCAGCAAAAATATATCTATTGCTACGAAAACGGTATCAAGGATTATTTGGCAGAACTTTCCGGAAAAGACAGCCTAACCGATGTGCATTTTATGCAAACCGAAACAAAAGGACGTGACCGTGAAGATAAGCCCGAATACAAGCTGAAATTTGAGGCAGCTTTTTGCTTTAACAATCAAGTCAATGCCATAGAATACTATCATAATTCCAGCTTTTTGGAATATGGTGGTTCGCCGGATAAGGCAGTTAAAAACGCCTTTGTTTTTGCCATAGATAAATACTTAAAAACCAATAATTTATATAAAAAAGATGAAAAGAAAATCACCTTTACCGATATTGAGGACAGCTTAATTCTAGTCATCAACTCCTTTTCCACCGTTACCAGCTACGAAAACCAGACAAAAAAATCCATTACCAATAAATTTATTCAAGATGCAATGACGGATTTTTTCCGTGAACAGCTGGAAATTTATTTTATCGAAAACAAAATGGAAGCGGAAAAGATTGCGGCACAGATTTTGGCAAATAAACGCAGTCGGGAAACAGCTGAAAAAACACGTATTTCTATTCGCAAAAAGCTGACAGGCTCTCTGGATATGAACAACCGTGTGGAAAAATTCGTCAACTGCCGCACCAAGGATCTCACCCGTCGTGAAATTTACATCGTTGAAGGTGATTCCGCCCTGGGCGCCTGTAAATTGGGCAGAGATGCGGAATTTCAGGCAATTATCCCCATTCGAGGGAAGATTTTAAACTGTCTGAAGGCGGATTACAACAAAATTTTTGCCAACGATATTATTACAGACCTTCTAAAGGTTTTAGGCTGCGGCGTAGAAATTAAGTCAAAGCACACCTCTGACTTAAATTCCTTTGATTTAAGCCAGCTTCGGTGGAGCAAAATCATTCTTTGCACCGATGCTGATGTGGACGGATTTCAGATTCGTACCCTCCTTTTGACCATGCTCTATCGGTTGGTGCCTACCTTGATTCACGAGAAAAAGGTTTACATTGCCGAATCTCCTCTCTACGAGATTACTCACGCAAAACAAACCTATTTTGCTTATTCCGAAAACGAAAAGGCAGAACTTCTTGGGAAGCTTAAGGGGAAGGCGAAAATCAACCGCTCCAAGGGGCTTGGTGAAAATCAGCCCGAAATGATGTGGGAAACCACCATGAACCCCGAAACAAGACGATTGGTTTTGGTCACTCCCGACGATGCAAAGCTTACCCAGCAAATGTTTGAGCTTTTATTGGGCGAAAATTTGGCAGGAAGAAAAGAATTTATTGCAGAGGAAGGCTATAAATATTTGGATTTGACAGACATTAGTTAAGAAGAAAGACGGTGTACCAGCATGGCGAAAAAGAAAACTTCAACCACTGAGGCGAAAGATATTTTTATACAAGAACAGCCAATTACCCAAACCTTGGAATTAAACTATATGCCCTATGCCATGAGTGTCATTGTTTCCCGTGCAATTCCTGAAATTGACGGATTTAAGCCCTCCCATAGAAAGCTTTTGTATACCATGTACCTAATGAATTTACTAAAAGGCGACAGGACAAAATCCTCCAATGTGGTGGGACAGACAATGAAGCTTAACCCCCACGGAGATGGGGCAATTTACGAAACTCTGGTGCGCTTAACAGAAGGCAACGCTGCCCTTTTGGCACCTCTTGTGGATTCCAAAGGGAACTTTGGAAAGCAATATTCCAAGGATATGGCATATGCCGCTCCACGTTATACGGAGGTAAAGCTTGGCGCAATTTGTGCCGAGGTTTTTGGGGATATTGAAAAAAACACTGTGGATTTTGTGGACAATTACGACGGCACGGTAAAAGAACCTACCCTGTTGCCCACAACCTTCCCTAATATCTTGGCAAACCCGAACCTTGGAATTGCGGTTGGTATGGCAAGCTCCATTTGCAGCTTTAATTTAACTGAGCTTTGCGATGCCACCATACAATATATTAAGGATAATTCCATCGACCTCTGTGACCATCTCCCTGCCCCAGATTTTTCAACAGGCGGCGAATTGATATACAACCGCAAGGATTTGGAACAAATTTATAAAACAGGACGGGGCAGCTTTAAGCTGCGGGCAAAATACCGCTTTGACAAGCAAAATAGTTGTATTGAAATTTATGAAATCCCCTATTCCACCAACATCGAAAGCATTATAGATAAAACGCTTGCTTTGGTAAAAAGCGGAAAAATCAGGGATATTACCGACATAAGAGATGAAACGGACTTAAACGGCTTAAAAATCACTTTGGACATCAAGCGCAACACAAACCCTGACGTTTTGATGCACAAGCTTTTCAGCCTGACACCCCTGTCGGATAGCTTTAGCTGCAATTTCAACATACTCATTCAAGGCAAACCAATGACCCTAGGTGTTGGGGATATTTTAAAGTATTGGGTAGCATTTCGCATGGATTCTATCCGCCGCCAGCTTGCTTTTGATATTAATAAAAAGGAGGAAAAGTACCATTTATTAATGGGTCTTTCCAAAATTCTGATGGATATTGACAAGGCTATTTCCATCATCCGTAATACAGAGCAAGAAAGCATGGTTGTACCAAATTTAATGAGCGGCTTTGAAATTGACCAAATTCAAGGGGAGTATATCGCCGAAATCAGGTTGAGAAATATTAATAAGGAATATATTATTAAGCGAATTGATGAGCTGAAAACCTTGGAGAATGAAATTCAAGACCTAAAGGATACCTTAAAAAGTGACACAAAAATCCAGACCATTATCTGCAAACAGCTGAAAAACGTGCAGAAAAAATATGGCAAGGCCAGAAAAACCACAATTGTACAAGAGGAAGAGGTTGTCACCATCACAAAGGACGACTTAATCGATGATTATGGCATACGTCTTTTCCTAACAGAAGAGAATTATTTCAAAAAAATCGCCCTCTCCTCCTTGCGCTCTGCGGGAGAGCAGAAGCTAAAAGATGAGGACAGAATTCTTTGCGAAATCGAAACCACCAACCGCACGGAAATTTTGTTTTTCTCCGACCGCTACAACGTTTATAAAATGAAAGCAAATGATATTCCCGATACGAAAGCCAGTATTTTGGGGGATTATCTGCCAAACCTCTTGGGCATGGAACCAGAGGAGCGCATTCTTTATATGACTGCCACCATGGATTATGCAGGCTTTATGGTTTTCTTTTTTGAAAACGGCAAGGCAACAAAAGTTCAGCTTTCGGCTTACGCCACAAAGATGAACCGCCGCAAGCTGGTAAACGCCTATTCCTCCCGTGCAAAGCTGGTTTATTTGGAAAAGCTGGAGGAAGAAGCAGATTATATTTTAATGCGCAATCAAGACAAGGCTACCTTGTTAAACACAGAAATGTTCCCCATGAATACCTCAAAAAGTGCATCAGGAATTCAAGTTTTCACCTTAAAGAAAAACAGCAGCATTTCTGCGGTATTCAAACCCGAAGATTTCATCTCGGAAAACGTTGAATATTATCGCACCAAAAAAATACCCTCCACAGGGCATTTTATTCAGGAAAAAGATAAAGCGGCAAACGGATTCTCAGGGCAAAACCGCTTGGGTGCTGAATAAAAGCACCTACTAATGAAAAAAAAACTGTTCTCTGTGAAAAAAATTCCCAGAAAACAGTTTTCTTTTTTCCATTTTGTAAGGTTAACAAAATTGCCTTTCAACAACTTATCTAAAAAATATTGAAAGGCAGTCTTGCTTTATTCCTTATTCACCTCATAAGCTCCCCTTGGCAGGGACACTTACTTTACCTTTGTAACGGAAAATTCCATTTTGTAGTAGGCTCTTTGGACGCCTTCCATGGGTGTCATGAAAGAATGGTCATCGTAGCCTTCCCGTTCTACGTCGCAGAAGTATCTGCTACTACCAACAGTAAAATCAAATTCCTCATCCGTAATCATTTTCATGATAACAGATTTCATATCACTGACGAAATCAGTTAACTCGCTATCTGCACAGCCAAAAGCAAGGGCAATCAAAAATCCCTCTGTACTTTCAATGTTCGTCCAATGATCCTTGTTTTCCACCTCATACAAGAAAGAAACGCCTGTCAAATAGCCACCCTCCATTTCATATTTAAAGCTTGGTCGCTCCTCAGCAGGAACATTCACAGAAAGTGTTCCATCAGAATTTATTTCTATCATCGGATCTTCCTCATCCAAAATATCAGTAGAAGCTGTTCCATCAGAATCCTCTTCTGTCAACTTTCCATTCTCATCCATGTACCAACCTTCGTTCGCTTCGATATATTTGCAGTAATAATTATAGTTTTCCGCAAATTGTTCTACCGTAATATCCCCTCGGTTAGGGGGCAACAATTGAGCCAATATAAGTACGATAGCTATTATAATGACAATTACATTTAAAACAATACAAGCTGCCACACGGTACCATTTTGTATCCTTTATTGTATACGCAAAGCCTTCATCCCAAGGCTGCATTTCTTTTGTTTTACACAATTTATAGCTTTTATATAAACGTACTAAACTATAAATAGGAATATAATACCCATAACCTTTGCCCACAATAACCCATGTACGCTTCAGACCCTCAGCATAAGAAATGGGACTTTCATCGGCTTTTTCTATCCTTAATCCAAAAATCCATTTTCCAAAGGTGGTGCCAAAACGGTTTAATAGCAAAGGCTCTATCAAAATCATCATTACTGTAGTCATTACGATGCCGACTACTTCCAGCAAAAAACCTTCATCCGATAAGTTCACATGACAAACGTAGCCGAGAAATGCTTCCCATAATAAACAATAAATACTAGCATCAACCCCTCTGGCAAAATACCTGCGCCACGGACGAAAAACCTGATTTCGAAAGCTTCTGTTAAAAGAAAAGATGTGTTCCGTTGCATCGGTGCCCATTTGCGCCAAATACTTTTTTGCATCAAAGCGATGAAGATCTGCACCTTCTTCAAGGATTCCTCTGCAAATTTCCTTTCCTAAGCAACCATCCTCCAACCGATTAATCTGCCTTTGTAATAACGCCTCCAGCGTTTTCTCCCCACTTCTGAGCCCAATAAAGTCATTCTCTGAAAGGCCCATTTTCTCCAACAGCAACAGCCTCTGAAACATCTCCCCATCAGCATCTGAATATACTAACGTCCCATCCTCCATCCGTTTTGGTGTAACCAGACCCGTCTTATGAAAACGCTCAATGGCATTCAATTCCACCCCATAAGTCGCAATGATTTCTTCTCTCGTCATGCTCTCTCCCCCTTCTAAAAATTTTTCATAACTCTTTCCCATGTTGTCAGTAAAATTCCACACAATTTAGGAAAAAGAAAAGTGGTTATCTCCAGTTAGACTGTATTATTTTCACTGTAACAGTTTACCAAGAGAAAATGCAGACTGCAACGCTTTTTAAGGGATTTAAGAGTTTCGTAAGATATGAAAAAACTCCTTACAAAAAATATAAGGAGTTTCTCGGGGAATTCTATGTTAAACAACTGATTGGCATTTCTTTGTATCCCCTTTGGGCACGCCATTGTGCAAAAAGGGGTGTGTAAAAAAACAAAAAACTGTGAATTCTCATGGGCTTTTGCCCCGTTTTCCTCGTCCTTGCAAACAGAGGTTTTTTCTGGGAAAAAAAGCGGAGCAAGCCCATAAGCACACATAAGGAAGGAACTTATATGTATTATTTCCCATTTTAGAAATTTTAAAACAACTTAAGCTTTATTTTTATGAATAATTTTTGTAAAGCCAATGGTGATCTCAAAAAATATTCAAAGGCAATCACTTTTCAGCATTTCACTTTGTAATGCCCTTTATTTTGCCATCATAATTTCAATAACCTTCATATCCACATTCGCTAAGCCCTCATGGGAAAGCTTTGCCAAATTCTTTGCCGTATCCTCTGCCTTTTCGCTGATAATGCCGTCTGTAGCCTCAATGATACTGCCATCCATAGCAAATAACGCAGCATATACTGCCTCTCCTGCGGAAACAGAAAGTTTCAGGGAACATCCGCCCTTTGCACCATCGCAGAAGATTCCAGCAACACTACCCATCATATTTTGAACAGCACCGGAAATTTGCTTTAAATTGCCGCCCATCATGTATGCCATTCCTGCCGCACCGCCAGATGCAGCTAAGGTTGCACCGCAAATGGGGGATAACCGTCCAACATGGTACTTCATATACATAATAATCAGCATACCCAAAAATTCGGCACGCAAAAGTTTTTCTTCGGGAATATTCATATGCTTTGCAAAAATCGCCATTGGCAGCATCGTTTCAATGCCTTGATTGCCGCTGCCCAAAAACGTCATAACAGATCCGTTGCCGCCGCTCATACGAAAATCACTGGCTGCCGCAGGAAGCTGCTTAATTTCCGTAATCATGTCGTTGGCAATCAACCCTTTCTCCACCAGATTTTTCAAGGTCGGCCCAACGCCAAGCGCATATTTCTTTTGCATACCAATTTCAGCAACGGAAAGGTTCATATCAATCCCTTCCTTGATAAAAGCCAAATCTGCGGTATTGACGGAATTTGCCCATTGATAAAAATCAGCAAAGCTATACTTCGTTACATCAAAAGCTTTCGTGGTTGCTTCTGCCGCCGTAAGGATTCGCTCATCCAAAACAACCTCATCGTTTTTTTCTGCAAACACCATATTGTCATGTGCTTTTTCTGTTATGGTATGCGCTTTTTCCGTTTCGTTTGAGGCACAACATTCAATATAAAATTCACTGCTGGAAAGCACCTTCACAGATACAAACCCAGCCTTCACCAATTTTTGTGCTTCCTCCACATGGCGGGGAAGAATATTGGAGAAAATTTCCATAGTATTTCCGGGCTTACTTAACAAATGTCCCAAGGCACAGGAGAGCTCAATTCCATTTGTTCCCGTATTCGGTATTTGTACACTATACGCATTTTTAAAAATATTTGAGCTGATCACCATATCCAAATGAGTGGCGGGGGTTTTCAGCAATTCACAGGTTCTTGAAACTGCCAAGCCGATTGCAACGGGTTCTGTACATCCCATGCTGGGCTTCATTTCACTTTTTAACGCTTCAAATACTACATTCATATCCATAAAAAATTCCCTCCCTGTCATAACTACCCTTTTTTCATTGATATAAATAATAAGAGCAAATTTAGTGCCAATTGAAAAACCTCAATTTTCTCCATAATTCTCTGGTTCTTTTTCGCATAATTGAGAAATCCGTTAAATATACTTTCCCCTTCCCTTTCTTCGGAAAGTATATTTTGTTTTAAGAAACACTTGTTTTACAACAAGATTAAGAAGACATTTTTACGTACAGACTTCCCCCTTTTATGTTAGCCAGAACTTCTTATAAAAATCATTTTAGATTTCATTTAAAATAAAAATAATTTATAAAATTTGAAGGTATCCACTGCCTAAAAAGCTTGCTTTTTCTAAGCTTTTTATAGCGAGAAAAGATAAAGTAAAAATATCTTTTTCAAAAATAAAAAAGTCCTTTTCAAGACACAAAGATTTCATGTTTTGAAAAGGACTTTTCCATATTTATAATTCTATTCTACAAGACTATTGTTCTTTCTCAAATATGAGATCACTTCTCAAATATGAGATTAAAGTAGGCTGTATTTTTTTAATTTGCGATAGAGCGTCGCACGGCTGATTTGCAAAGTGTCTGCAAGGCGTTCCTTCTCTTCCACAGAGGATTCATCTTTAAGCATATTGGTTAGCACACGCTTTTCATACTCCTCCATAATTTTTTCCAAAGACCAAGCTTCATAGCCCTTTGCAGAGCGCAAAACAATATGGTCAGGTAAATCGGAAAGCTGCACATCTTCCCCTTCAACAATGTTTGCCAAATATTCTATAATATTTTTTAATTCTCTTACGTTCCCCGGCCAATTATAGTTTACCAGCGTCTGCAAAACCTCTGCCGATACTCCTTGAATATGCTTATTCAGCTTTTGATTGTAATACTCGATATAATATTCAACCAAGGCAGGAATATCCTCTTTTCGCTTGCGTAAAGGAGGTAGTTCAATCGGAATGATATTCAGCCGATAATATAAGTCCTCACGAAAGGTTCCATCCTCAACCATCTGCTCAATATCCTTATTGGTCGCACAAATGACACGGATGTTAATTGGGATCGGCTTTTGTCCGCCGATACGTTCCAGCTTACTCTCTTGTAAAACCCGCAATAACTTCGTTTGCACAGGGAGGGGCATATCCCCGATTTCATCCAAAAAAATGGTACTTTTATCTGCCAACTCAAACTTCCCGATAGCACCTTTTTTCTTCGCTCCGGTAAAGGCACCCTCCTCGTAGCCAAACAGCTCACTTTCCACCAGATTCTCAGGAATTGCCGCACAGTTAATGGATATCATCAGCTTGTCCCGCCTTCGACTAAGGTCATGAATCATCTTTGCCATGATTTCTTTGCCTGTGCCACTCTCTCCACGCAAAAAAACGGTGGAATCGGACTTTGCCACCTTTCGCCCTATTGCAATGGCCTCCTGCATTTTTTGTCCTTCACCCACAAAAAACCATACCTTTTTATCATCATGGACTACCTGTAGCTGCTGCTCCAAGCGGTCCCTTGCCTCCGTGGTGTAAAGCTTGCTTTCCAAAAGCATGGTCATATATTTCAGGAATTCTTCTAATTTTGTTCGATTTTTCAACAAATTCTCCCGCTGTATTTCCTGAAAGGCAATAATAGAAATAACCCCTACCACAGAATGATTCTTAAAAATGGGATATGCCAAATCAGCCAATTCTTTACAGTAGGCTCGTTTTTCGCAGCCGAAGCAACTTGGATCTTCGGCCACATTTGTAATAATTCCGCTTTTCCCGGTTTTGAAAATTTCATGAAAAAAATTTGCATGGGCAATCGTATTCCCAATTTCAACGGCATAATTTCCCGTACCTGCCACACGAGTCAGCTCATTATCCACTACCGTTACATCGCACTCCAAAATAGACGAAATCGCTTGGGCATAGGCTTGTATAAAGGTTTGAATCTTCATCAATGCGGTCACATCGCTCACCTCTTTTTTTAGTATAACGGAAAATTTGCAAAGACACAACAAAAATGATTTACCTTATCAATGTCCCTTCATGAAAGGGCATTCATAGTACTTGAAACATCATAAAGCAAAAGAAGCTTCGCAAATGCAAAAAATTATTTCAGCCTTATTATTCCTAAAATACCCGCCCTTTTTCCATATTAAAAAGCTTTCTTCCGCTATCCAACCTTGTCATACAGCAATAAATCTAGTATACTTAATGCTGTATTTTACTAATGATAAGGAGGGCTAATATGATTTTTATTCAGCCAAAATCTACTGACGCTGCGCTTCATTTTGCATCCGAGGAATATTGCATGACTGCTTTGGGACAAACCCAAGATATTTTCATGCTGTGGCAAACGGATCGCTGTGCTATGCTGGGCAGCAACCAAATTGCGCAAGACGAAATTGATCTCAATCTTACAAAACAACATGATGTGCAAATCGTTCGCCGTTCCAGCGGCGGCGGAACAATCTACACCGACCATGGTACATTGCTTTGTACCCTAATTACCCCCTTTACCCCGGGGGATGACGCAAAAGAAATCGGGCGAACACGTTTGGCAGAACCGATTATTGCGGCTTTGAAAAAAATAGGTATCCATGCCGAGGTCAAAGGGCGAAACGATATGCTATTAGACGGCAAAAAAATATCCGGCTTGGCGCAGCGTTTGGGGAAAAACTGCCTTTGCAGCCACTGTTCCATTTTATTTGATGCAGATCTTTCTATTTTGGAAAAAATACTGACGGTTGACGAATCCAAAATGAAAAACAAAGGGATTTCCTCCGTGCGCAGTCGTGTGACAAATATTCAGGAACACCTTCCGACAAAACATACTACTCAGGAATTTAAGGGACTTCTCATTCAGGCTTTATCAGAAATTATGCCTTTGGATAGGTATGAATTTTCACCAGCGGAGCTTTCACAGATTGAAAAAATCCAGAAAGAAAAATATACAAATCCTCTTTGGACATTCCGTACCAATGCGAACTTTACCCATCATAATGAAAAACGTTTGCCTTTGGGTAAGGTTGAGGTCTATTTGGAAATCAAGGACGGCATCATTGCCTCCTGCTCAATTTGTGGAGATTTTCTTTCTATAAAACCCATAGAAGAATTGGAAAAACTTCTTGTAAACAAGGTATTTGATAAAACTGCGCTAACGGCTTACCTTAGCACAGTAGATTTGCTTGCCTATCTAGGCGGGATTTCTGCGGATGAATTTGTGTCCGTTTTGTTTTCGTAATTGGGCAAAAACCATCGACAGTATTCCCACAAAAAAGTGCATAAGCAAGCTTTTTGCAAATTCTCATTAAAATTGAAACATTTGAGTATATAAACATCGGAGGTAATGAAAATGTTAGAAAAACCCGAATGGTTAAAAAGAACTTATAGAGAAGATCCAAATTTAAAATATGTGCGTGAAATGTTAAGCAACCTTCACTTAAACACAATCTGCGACGAGGCAATGTGCCCCAACTTTGTAGATTGCTTTTCAAAAAAGACTGCAACCTTTATGATTTTAGGTGTAAATTGCACCCGAAATTGTCGTTTTTGCAACGTAACCAATAGCGAACCCCAAAAAATTGATGCTGACGAGCCAAACAGAATTGCAGAGGCAGTTTCGAAGCTTGGGTTGAAATATGTGGTCATTACTTCTGTAACCAGAGATGATTTGCCCGATGGCGGTGCCGCACATTTTGCCGCAACCATCCGTGCAATTCATGCTTTAACTCCAAACACAGCTGTTGAGGTTTTAATCCCCGATTTACTGGGAAATCAAGATGCTTTAAAAACCGTCATTGACGCAAGACCCGAGGTCATCAGCCACAACATAGAAACAGTAAAAGAATTGTATGATCAAGTTCGCCCACAGGCAATTTACGAAAGATCCTTGCAAGTTCTGAAATCCATTAAGGAGCTTGCACCTGATATCCGTTCCAAAACAGGCATTATGCTTGGCCTTGGGGAAACAGCGGAGCAGGTTTACAAGGTTTTGGATGACTTAAGGGACGTTAACTGCGAATTCCTGACCATCGGTCAGTACCTTGCGCCTTCTTCTGCGCATTATCCTGTTCAGGAATATGTTACCCCTGAGGAATTTGATCGATATGGCGAAATTGCAAAGGAAAAAGGCTTTGCCTTTGTTGCATCCGCACCCTTTGTACGCAGTTCCTATAATGCTTCTGAAGCACTGGCGGCAGAAGCTTAACGAAAATACATAAAAACAAGACAAGTATTCTTTAAAAATACTTGTCTTGGATTGTCGAAAAACCTTGGGTGCCGCCCAAACCTGCTTGCTTTTTGTAAAAAGCAAGACCAAAAACTTTTACTGAAACCGCCTGTCTATGCGGTTTCAGATGGGTCAAGGGTGAAATCCTTGTGGGTGTTTGAGGGCAAATCCCTCAAGGTTTTGACTTTAGTCATACGCCGAGGCAAGTATTTTTCATAATACTTGCCTCGGCTTTTAATTTTCTCGCCCTGAAAAAAGCAATCCGAATGAAAGCTTTCCTTAAAGACTGTAAAACCATTTGTCAAATTACTAAACTGGCAGAAATGACATCTGATTGATAAATTATTCTTGCGATACCACTGTTTAAAACAGCCTGCAAAGTTTTGTACATTCCTTATGCTTTTTATGCACTAATCTGCTCTTTATAGGTGTCATAGATGTCTAAAGAAGTACCGCTCATCAATAGCTTGTATTCTTGCCAAGCCAAATCATAATCGTATGCTGCTTCCATAAGCGCAAGCTGATTTTGCTCAAACTGAAGCTGCAGCCCCTGAATTTCAACAGCGGATAACAATCCCAACTGAGCGGATTTCTGCCGCTGTTCCCACTGGGTTTTTGCTTTTTCATAGGTATCCTTTTGAAGCTGATAAGCCGCCGCCGCTTTATTGATGCTGTCCAGCTTTTTCTTCATGTCATTGGCAATTGTTACTTTTTGGGTTTCCATAGAAACCTTAGCAATATCCATATCCAATTCGTAGGCTTTTATTTGCCCTGAATAAAGTGTAGAGTCATTGGATTTTTCCTCAGCCTGCTGATAATCTCTGCGCAGAGTTTTCAGCTGATAGTTTTTATCCGTTGCCTCTTTGAGCAATTCCTCACTGTATTCCGGAGCGTATTCAATCACTCTTGCCATTTGCGGCGCAGTAATTTCCAATGGCTCATCTATGGCTCTGCCCATCAAATCGTTAATTTGGCGTTTTAATAATGTCAACCCATTCTTTGCATCCTCAATATTCTTACTGTTCTCTGCTACTGATAGCTTTGCCTGCTTCAAATCTACCTCTATGCTAAAGCCCAAAGCCGCTTTCTTTTCTTCAATGCTATAAAGGCGTTCCATCAAAGCCTGCTTTTCCTCAAGAAGGGCAATGCCGTTTTGCACCTGAATGGTTTTTTCAACTAGTAGCTGAGAAACCAACAAAGCCTGGTTATTCCAGTCCTCTTGCGTCTTTGTCAAATCCTGCTTTGTATTTTTCAAATCCTTTTGCTGATCCTCCAGCTCATCCCGCTTGCTGTCAGCAATGCTGTCTGTCATATCCTCAATACCACTGGCAATCTTTGCGCTGCCGGAAAGCAAACCTTTGGTAACTACACCTGATGGCGTTGCACCCGAACCCGTTAAGTCCAGATAATTACTTCCTCCAACCGCTGCCTGCCCTGCCGCACTTCTGGCATCGGCTGCCTTATCCTGCGCATTCTTCAAATCACTTAAGCCCTCATCAATAGCACTCGTTCCTGCAAGCACTTTTTTATAATTCAAATTCAAAATAGAATTCAGGCGGTTGTTTTTCAAAACTTGTTTTTGAATTTCCTCCAATGTCATTGGCTCTGTTACAGTTTCCTCCGCAACAGCCTCCTCAGTGGTGGTAACGGCTTTGGTAGCGGCTTTGGTTTCGGCAAAAGCCGGTATAGCCATGCCAAAAGCAAGCGCACCCGCCAAAAGCAAAGCGCTTCCTTTTTTAAACTGATATTCCCCCATATTTATTCTCTCCTTTCAAAAATTACTGCGCTACTGCTGATATTCCCTCTTGCTCCTCGGGAATTTGCAATGCCTGTTCCTTTTTCGCAATATGTTTTACTCTTGCATACCAGATGATACAGCTTAAAATAAAACAGCCGCCGCTGATGCAGCCTAGTGTAATCATTTCCTCTCGAATTGCCTCAAAGCCGCAGCCCATAAGTGCCACATTCCTGTAACCCAAGGCAAAATGCGTCAAAGGAAATACCTGCGCCAGCTTTTGGTAAAAGCTTGTAAATGCCATTGTAGGCCATGTATATCCACTGAGCACCAAAGATGGCGAGGTTAATACCAAGGAAAACGAGGTTGCAAACACAGGGTTTGGCAATATAGAAGAGAAAAGCTGTCCCAACGTAATGATGGATAATAGGAACAAGGCACTATACGCAAGCCAAACTTCGGTGCTTCCTCTCATGGGAATGCCATACTGATTCACCATAAGCCAAGTGCAAGCCGCCCAAGCCCCCATGGCAATCATAAAATAAACCAAAGCTTTTATACTCACCTGGAGGATGGGATTTACACCCTTAAGCTCTCCCAAATTTCCGCTTTCCTTTTCACGAACAAGCGAAATTGCCGCAAAATAAATTAAAACCTGCTGCACCGTTGCAATGACAAAGCCAAAGGTTAAAAAATAGCTGAAACTATTGGTAGGGTTATACCACTGGCGGGTGTAGAACCCCACAGGATTCACTTTTGCCAAAGCATCGTCAACAGTAGCACCCTTTGCCACCAGGTTTTTTACCGCCATCTGTGCGGAAACCGTTCCTAGAACCTCGGCACCTCTCGCATTAATGGTGCTTCCATAGCCCATATTTGAGGCATTGGAGCCAAGAAGTACCGTTGCCTGTCGTCCCTGCTGCAAATTTTTTGTAAAATCCGATGGGAAAATTAAGCAACCAACGATTTCCCCGTTTTTCATAGCCAATTCCAGCTGTTCCTCATTTTCATAATAACCTACAATTTCAAAATACTGCGACTGATGAAAAGCTTCCACTACCTCTCTTGTTTTGGCGGTGTAGCTGTAATCCACGACGCCCATTTTTAAATCCGAAAAATATCCCTTTTCATAACTGCTTCCGCAAATAAAGGTTACAAATAACGGAACCAATATCATCAAAACCAAGGAACGAGGACGCTTCAGCAGATAAAGCCATTCTCTGAAAAATAAACGAATCACTGTTTTCATGCCTGAACAATCTCCTTCCTTGCCATTTTCGGCTGCATCCTCCTCTTTGCACGGTAAACCTTCCAAATAAACGAAAGAATACTAAGCAGAAAAAAAACTGACGAAAGAAGCAAAAGCATATGCCTGCAATGGGCAACTGTTGTTGTTTCAAACCCAACACCCGTCAAAACAATATTTCTTACAGGCGTTAAAAAATGAGTCGCAGGTAAAAACTGCGCCGCCTCCACCAAATTTTCTGGCATCTCGCTATGTGGCCATGAAAAACCCGATAGAATAAAAATGGGGTAAGTCATTGCCATAAGCCACTGAATGGCATGAATGGTATTTTTGCAAAGTGTCCCCAGCAGCGCCCCAACGCCCAGCAGACAAAGAATAAAGCATCCGCATAAAATTTCCAAATCTTCCTGATTTCCCCGCATAGGAAAATGAAATATTTTTATGATAGCGTAGTAGTTCAGCAAAAGGTTTGCATAGCCTGTAATCCCATAAAAAATATATTTGTTTATAAAATGAATCGCACTTTCCTTGCCTGTCATTTTTCCCGAAAGGATGCCTTCTTTTTTTTCCTCGGCAAATGCGGTTGCCACAGTCATTAAAAAAAGCTGATGAAAAATCAAACCCGTCAGTCCCAAGCCCAAATAAGTCAAATAGCTGAACTGCGAGTTAAACCAAGGGCGCAATACCGTAGAAATCGGCATAACCTTTGCCGTCCCCTCGGCAACAGTGCTTCCTGCGCCAACAAAGCTCTTTACCGCAATTTGTGAGGAAACAGTTTTTACCACCTGCATAATGGAAACCACAGCACTGTTGCCTATAATATTATTGGCACTGTTTACGCCAACCAAAACCTCAGCCTGCTGTCCAAGCTGCAAGGAACGTGTATAATCGGTGGGAATCACAATAACGCCATAAACCTCCCCCGCTTCCATAAGCTGAAGTGCTTCCTCCTGCTCCGTAACTACATAAGGCACATTAAAACGGTCGGATTGGTCAAAGGCATTGATCAATGTCCTTGTTTGGGAAGAAGAATTTTCATCCACCGCCGCCAACGGAATGTTGTTTACGGTATGGCCGCTAAAAGCACCGCATACCACAGTGCTTAAAGCAACAGGGGCAAAGAGAAACATAAAAAGCATACGCTTATCATGCCAGAGCATTTTTATCTCTCTGCCAAAGCCCTTAAAAAAAGTTAGTATCATTGTGCCTCACCCACTTCATCCAGGTTAACACTTACCAGCATACCCGGGTAAAGCATGACATCCTCTTCCCCGGAAAGGGCGATTTTCACTTTATATGTAACAACATCTTGGTCGTTCAGCTCATTCGTCGATTTTTTTATGGCAAAATCGGGATTTTTGCTTACATTTACAATGGTTCCATTGAAAACCGTATCCGGATAGGTTTTGCTGGTCAACGGAATCGTCTGCCCGATTGTAAGCTTGCCTACCTCATACTCGTCAACATTTGCATTGATCCAACGATCATCATAATCCGTCAGGGTTATAATGGTTGTGCCACTGCCCACAAGCTCACCCACGGAGGAGGAAACCAAGGTAACTGTACCATTGCAGGGTGCATATTGCGCAGTCTGGCTTAAGTTCAAATTCACTTCGGATAGCACGCCTTGTGCAGCCTCGTACTGAGAGGTTGCCGCCTGAACATCAAGCTTTGCCGCTTCCAGCTGTGTTGTCAGCTTATCCATGGTATCGGCGGCAACGGCTTCAATTTCGTAAAGCTCCTGATACTTCCCATATTCCCCTTCCAAAAGGGTAACATTCGCCTGTGCTTTTTCCATAACCGCCTTCGCAGCATTCACTGTAGCAGATGCTTGTGTTTGCTTCACCAAAATATCTCTCTGGTCGGAGGTAAAAAGCAAATTGCCTTTCGCAACCTCCTCGCCCTCTGCAACAGGAATGTCCGTTAAATAGCCTGGAATCTTTGCACGAATATATACTTCCTTGCATTCAACAGTACCCGTAACAATATTGGGTTCTACAACTGCTGCAGCGGCATCCGCTTCATCGGTTGTGCAGCCGCTTACGGCAAAACAGCCTGCTATTATTAACAACATCAATAATGTTCTTTTTTTGTTCAACATACTCCTAATCTCCTTCTCACGCTTCGTTCTTTACATTTTTTAAGGTAACAGAATATCAAAACTAGGACGAATAATCAGCATTGCAAAATTTGTCATTTCGTCCTTCGTCATGGGCATTTCCTCTAAAAGCCATTGCTTCACCATACCCATAGCACCACAGGCAATAAATTGATGAATATATTTTTCTTTTATGGGGTCTACTTCCAGCCCCATTTTCGCCTTCACCTGCATCCCCTTTCGCTTCATAATTTCTGTCAACTTTCTTGCAAAGCGGTCACTTCTGGGATTTAATAAAAGACAGCGGCATAGCCTTTGATTTTCCGCAATAAAACTGCAAATCTGCCCCACTACAGGATACTCCCATTCTTTTCCCTGATTTATTTCAATTTGCTCCAACATCTGGGAAAACCCTGCTGCTATTTCATTTTCCAATTCATCCAAAAGTTCAAACACATTGTTGTAATGCAAATAGAAGGTTGCCCTATTTAAGTCGGCACGGTCGGTAATATCCTTTGCCGTAATTTCGCCGAAAGGCATTTCATCCATTAAATCCATTAGTGCCTCACGCATCATAGACTTTGTTCTTATAATTCTTCGATCTACCTTTTCCTCTTTCATGGTGTTCATCCTTTCCAATCGTCTTTCTTCCCTGTCAAGACCATCTTCTTTTATACCATGCTTTTCCTGTATGGTATTATAGCACTGCAAAAAAAGATAATCAACAATTTTCGATTAAAATATTTTTTATAATTTACATTCTTCCTTGTGAACCTTCTATCCAAACCTATGAATGCACTGCTTTCGTGCAGGATTCGCACAGAATTTAACAGCATTCCCCAAATCAGTGATATTCTTTTTTTAGAGTTTCTATAAAAAAAGCCGTCGGACCTTATTCGTTCCAACGACTGATTTTCTGTTTTATTCTGTTCTGTTTTCAATTTCATTTTCCAAAGCTTTAAAAAGTTCTTGAGAATCTACAGGCTTTGTAAGATGGGCATTCATTCCGGCCTCAAAGCTCCTTCTGATGTCCTCTTCATAGGCATTTGCACTCATAGCGATAATTGGCACACTTGCTGCATCCTTTCTCTTTAGCGCACGAATCAGGGCGGTTGCCTCAAGCCCATTTACCAAGGGCATTTGTATGTCCATTAAAATTGCATCATAATAGCCTATGGGGGATTTTGCAAATAAATCAAACCCTGCCTGTCCATTATTTCCATGCGCAACAATACAGCCTTTTTTCTCCAATAGTGTTTTGGCAATCTGCGTATTAATGGGATGATCTTCACACAGTAATATTTTCCTTCCCACTAATTTTTCTTCCTGCTTGCAGACTTCTTCATTAGAATTTTTTTCAAATACCTCATCACAAATTTCGGCTTCGATTTGCACGATAAATTCCGTCCCCACATCTGGTTGACTATGGCACAAAATGGTCCCTCCCATTAAATTTACCAATTGCTTTACAATGGCCAATCCTAAGCCAGTACCGCCCCCCATATACGCATTTCTGCCCTCCTCCTGCTCAAAAGGCTCAAACATCCTCTTTTGAAACTCCTGACTCATACCAATTCCTGTATCCCGAATGATAAATATCCCATTCACCCTTTTTTCACTCATCTTGTTCACATCTATGATGAACTCAACACGCCCTCCAGGGGGAGTAAACTTTATTGCGTTATTAATAAGATTAATCAGTATCTGCTGTAAGCGCAGCTTATCAACCATTACCGCCTGTTGAAATTCCGAACGCATCTGAATATAAAATACAACACTGTTTTCCATAGCTCTTTCATGTATCAACGTTTCAGCTGCTTGAATAAGCTCTCTGAGATAATAAGGCTTTGGGTGCAATTTCATTTTATTGTTTTCAATGACGCTCATATCAAGGGTATCATTGATCAGCGTCAGCAAATATTTACCCGTTTGGTTCACTTTTTCGTGATATTCCTTAGATTTTTCCAAATCCGTGCAACCCATTCCCAACGAGGATATTCCAAGAATGGCATTCATAGGTGTACGCATATCATGGCTTATGCGGGACAAAAAATCAGATTTTGCTTTATTTGCCGTTTGTAAAATCTCATTTTGCTTATTCTTATTCCGATATAAAATGTAAACAATGGCGTATGCCGTTAAAAAGAAACCCAATATGAGCAATATTGTTGCAAAATGAACTGGATTTGTATACATCATATCAAAAAAGCCGCTTTGTTTGGGATGATTTAAGTGCGACCGAATGATTTCCCTCATTTCCTCTTGAGAAATACTTGATAGGCCTTTGGTTATAATAGAAAATAAAATCGGATCCGCATCCTTGGAAACCCCAACACTTATTTGCTGACAAAGACCTTCCACGGTACGATATTGCAATAATCGGTACTTTGGAAAAGAAATATAATAATCTGCTTCGTATGCGTTTACGTAGGTACAGTCTGTCTCTTCGTTATTGACTGCCTCAATACACTCCTTTACCGTATCAAAATAAGTAATGTCGACATCTCTGCCTACCATTTTTTTTACAGTTTCAGAAATGTAAAATCCTCTGGGCAAAGCAATATGGTGCAATTCTTTGAATTTATTTTTGCTCACTATGGTATAATCGGCGTTTATATAGGGCTGTGTGATATAGACATTGTACTTCTCTGCCCATTGATAGCTATAGCTAATTGCAGGCAAAATATCAAATCCGCCATTATGCAGCAATTCGGCTTTTTCTTGTTGGTTGTTTACATATGTATATTCAAAATTCACACCAGTCGCCTTGGATACTTCCTCCAGCACATCAATGGAAACCCCGTGAGGCGTTCCATCCGCTTGCAGAATTTCAAATGGTTCCCATTCGGCATCATACAAAACACGAATGGTTGGATGCTCTTTTAAATAGGCAACCTCATCTTTTGACAGCACTGCTGGTTGCCCATCAGAAAAATTATAGTATTTTTCATATAAATAGGCATCAAAATTGGGCGAGGTAATTTTGATTTTTTCCAGTGCAAAGTTTAGCTCATTCAATACTTTTTCATTGCCCTGTGTGGTAGCATAATAAACATTGCTTGGGTCAAATTTGGCAATAATACGATAATCCGGAGAATTCTGATTACTGCTGATGAGGGCGGCATCTACCTTTCCTGTATGAATTGCGTCGAGCAGCCCTTCTTTTGTGTCATAAGTAATGGTATGTACGGTAATATTATTTTTCTCACAATACTCCTGAAATCCTTTGTTTCTTGCAAAACTTTTCTGCACACCCACAGTCATTCCGTCAAAGGCTGCAAAATCCTCATAAGCAAGGTTTTGATTCTCCTTATCCGTAACCAAAAAAGACATACTGATTCCGGAAGGAAGATCGGGGAAATCATAAACTTCCTCTCGCTCTGGCGTTTTTTGCATTACACCTAAAATATCAATTTCTCCATTTTTCAGCATCTCTTGACATTCGCTGAAGGTTACCCCCGTTACATATTCATATTCCCAGCCAGTATATTGGGCGATGGCTTGAAGGTAATCATAGCTATAGCCTGAAAATCCGCCATCTTCCCCTATATTTTGAAAATATGGAAACTCATAAAATCCTACTCGAATTTTATCCTTATTTTCCTCCCCAAACACTGAAATGACACAAGCAAAAAGAAGAATAAAAGGTATGAAGAACAGGATAAAAAATTTTATTTTGGCTTTCATATACATCCCCTTAGGTTGATTTCTCTTTTTTTAACGAAGCTTTCCATTTTTAATCGATAGAAACATCGATGCCTTCACTGTTTCAAAAATTTATGAAGCACCCGCCTTAGCCATGAGTGCATTCAAAATCAATATGGCACAGATATAATAGCCATATTATTGTTTTTATGACAAAAAATAACTTCTTTCATTTATAGATTGCAAAAGCTGTTGTCCAAGGTATTTCAGACACCCTGTATTATTTTTCTATTTTATTCACTATCATTCGTTTCAGCAATATTATGTAATATATTAACCAAATCAAAGGTGGTGCTTTTATGGCAATCAAAATATATATAGACCAAGGACATAACCGTGGCATAAACGCCGGTGCAGAGGGCTTTGGCTTATTCGAGCAAGATGTTGTATGGCAGGTAGGAATGTATTTGGCGGACCTTTTAAATAATACCCCGGGGTATGAAGCAAAGGTTTCCCGCCCAACCATTGACACGGTGCTAGGGTACAATAACTCAACCAGCCTTGCCGCCAGAGTTGCCGATGCAACCTATTGGGGCGCAGATTATTTTATCAGTATTCATGCCAATGCCTCAGTCGATCCAAGCTATAACGGTACCGAGGTATATATCTACAGTGAGCTTTCCAAATCTTACCCTCTTGCACAGTCCATATTGAACCAAATTGTAGCAGAGGTAGGCACAAGAGATAACGGCGTTCGGGTAAATCCCCGACTTTATCTTTTAAGAAGAAACCTTATGCCCGCTCTTTTGATTGAACTGGGATATATTACAAACCCCGAGGACGCAGAAAAGCTGCGCAACAATCAGTTTGAATTTGCACAGGCAATTTATGATGGAATCCGCATTGAGTTAGGCTGATTCTTGTTTCAAAAAAGATTTATACCACTCTGTTAGCAATCATCACAGCACTGTGGTTGTTGCTGTTTTCAATACCTATATAGGAATATATCGTTACAATGACGAAAATAATAAGATAAATTGTTAAAAAATAATAAAAATAAAGCGAAGACTCCGTCAGTGAAAATGACGTACGAAATAATCTATATTTTTTACGCCGTTCATTTTGCAGGGAAAATAGGCAGGCTACAATGTACTTTGTGCTGCCAAAATCCCCCTGCTTTTTGCCAATTTGATTTCCCCATTCACAAAAACCCTGCTTAGTGACGCATATTGGATACCCTATAAAAAACAATAGCAATTTATTGCAAAAAGTAGCAGCAGATACCTATGGACACAGCCAATAAAATCAATAAATTAAGCCCTGCTATGGATGAAACCTGAACTGAACCAGAGTTAACGGACAGAGAATAAAAAGCCCTATCGTAGAATATTGTAAGATTGCGCAGCCTGACGCCGCTTTTCGAGTGGTGTCAGGT
>RZZU01000062.1 GCA_009929735.1 Clostridia bacterium
ATTGTTGAAATTAATGGAGATTGAGGGCGTTTATATTGACGCAAATGTGAAACTTAAACAACAAAAAGTTGACGAAGTAAGCACAGAAAAAGAGCTAGTAGACTTAGTGGAGGGCTTAGCAATTGAATAAAGCATATACTTGGAACGAAAAAACAGGGCTAGACTTTTGCAAAGAGTTGCCACAATGGAACTTGTTGACACGTTCAAACCTTAGATTTTTAACAGGGGATACATCAGAAGAACCAGACAAATTTGACGTTGGTTATTATTTTAAACTGAACGCTTTAAGCGAAGTAGACAGAACTAGCCAGTTCCCTAGTGATTGGCATAGACCTTATAGCTTAGGAATTAGACTTTACAACCCTAAAAACGCTAGTGGAACATGGGGGTGGACTTATTGGACACATTGGGAAAAATTACCAGTTAAGCCTAACCTCACACAAGGCAAAAAAATGGGTGTGTCAATGCGTTTAGCTAACTTTGGTAGAAAACCATTAGACTTTAATTTAAAACTATTATACGGTAATACTTCGACTTCTGTGGGTACTTATAAAGTTGAGCCGTGGCAATACGTTTTTGTTAGTGAATTAGTTACGCTACAAACTACGGAAACGGCTAAAAACTTAGGTCTGACTGTTGAGCTTGACAGCACAGGACAAGAGGAACAAATCGGCTTGTTTTTCCCTAAGATTGAAATGGACAAGGTAACACCATACGTTACAACAGAAGAAGAGTATAACTATTTTAAAAGCCAAGATATGGCAGATTCAAGACCAGTTTATACTGGTTATTCTGATTCAGATAGTAACGATTTTAGAAATTACGTTTGGGGTGGACAACTGAACGATGAAAGTTATGAACTTTTTGGCGGAGATACAAAACAGAATGCGGTATGGTGCTATTGTCGTCCTCTTAATCAACGTGTATTAATTGGAATTGATTCTGATATATACACTAACGCAAGTGGTAGAACAGTTAATTTTCACGTTTTAAACGGTTCTAAGAGCGTGTTTGACATGACAGGGAACACTTTATATCCTGAACAATTTCAAGACGACAGACAAGCGTTTGACGGAGTGGGGAACGATTGGGCAACCATACAAGAACCGTTGTACGTAGTGGACCAAAACACAGCGATTGACCCAGTAGCAGGAGAAATGGCGAACGTATGTATAGAGGGTTACCACTATAAACAAGCAAGTCAAGGTTATAGAGTTGATGAAATACCACGTTCAGCAATTTTAAATGTTGGTTACTCTTTAGGTTCTTACTACGTGAATGAAGATTCTTTAAAAGAAGTTGACGTAATGCGTAACAGGGTTGGTATAACACCTCCGCAAGTGTTTGGAGAACCAAGTTATAGCAGTATGAACGACTGGATGACTACATACGGACTACCAAACGGACTAATCATGCGACCTTGGAGGGTTAGAATGGTAGATATAGAAACGAACTTGACAAAAATCAAGGGTATTTCAATAGGTTGGAATGTTTCTTTGTTCCAAAAATACTTGGCAACGGACCACATGAGCGAAGACTGGTTCAGAGGTTATGATAATAAGCGAACTAAGGCAATACCTGACAGAGTTTTGTTCATCAATGACAAAGCAAAAAGAGCATGGCTTTATAAGTACAACCCTACCAAATCAGCATGGGAACGTTCGGTAGAATACACCATTCCAGCTTCAGGCACGGCACTATTAAAGGCTTGGACCATTGTACCAAAAGACGGTGCTATGAACGGTCATATAGTTTTCACAGACAAAACTAACGCTGAAATGCTTCAAAACATTCGACCTAACTGGTTAGATTATGACGAGTTCACTCCTAAAGTGCAGTATGATGAAGTTAAGTATAACCCTCAAATGTTCACGAACTTGTACAATACACGTTATCAATGGTGGGGAATTAAAGACGAAAACCCACAAAATCAGTCTTATGGTCCTTGCGTTCCGTATGAAATGGACTTTATGACAGGACTATGCAAATTAGAAAGGATATATGAATAAAATGTTTTCATGGTTAAATTTCGAGGAGTTACTGATTCATAACCCCATTGAGCTTATTAACCCTAGCAAGGACACGATAAGTGTGGCTATGAATAAAAAGCAATATATTGAATTTTTCAGTAACAAATACACTTATAACGGTGTATATTATGACGAAGAAATGGACTTCTGTCTGTTCTATTATGCTGACCCTTTACAGAGCTATAAAGAGGGTGATGTGTACGCTCAAGGGTATATTGATGTAGAAATGAAGATATACCGTGTAAAATGGTTGTGTAACGTTTCTATTAGTCGTTTTAATAGTTTTGACACTAACTTTAACTTGTTGACTGATACTAAAGAGTTTAAAAATAAGGATATTTCAGAAACAACAGTAAATACAAGTATAACTTCTTATAATAGCACAATTATCAAAGATGGCAATGAAACGTATTTGCATTACTTGAGAACAAATTCTAATTATAATGACTGGTTTAAGGCTTTTTTAGTTAGAAATGGAAACCCTAACTTTCCTAACGTAGACGTTAAAGGGAACACGCAGTACACTTTCAGCGTATGGCTTAGAGGTACAGGGACACACGTAATTTATGCTTACGAAGGTTGGACAGAGCCATGGAACGCAAACAAAACAATTACATTGACCAAAGAATGGAAATTATACACTTTCACAGTTTTAACACGCTCAAAAAAAGAATTGAACACAAAACCATTTATTCAGTTTTTTATTCGTTCCGATAATGTAGGTAGTGAAATTAACCTTAAAAAACCTAAAGTAGAAGAGGGTTCAACTGCTACGCCTTATATGCAAGCAGAAAGCGAAATAACAAACAAATGGAACGTTACAAAAACTGAAATGGTAGTAAATGCCAAAAATAAGACAATTACAACTGTTTTAAATGGTGCTTTAGCTAAATGTACAAAAGACAAAGATATCACAGGTTGGCGAAATTCACAACCTAATGCAAATTATAATTATAGACAACCGCAGTACACTTTAGACATCGGTGCAGATGACTTTATTATCAGCGGTTACGGTTTGAGAGGTTTGAAAAATGGATAGTTATTTAAACGGAAAAAAAGTAGATGTATTAAACCCTTTAGACTTAATCGGAGTAGGTCGCCATAAGTTAGAAATACAAGTAGACAAGAAAAACTATTGGAACATGTTCAAGGAACAGATTATAGTACCAACACCACCTAACAACGGTGTAAATAATTTATTTAGGGGTGGAGAGATTTTACCTAGTGAGGTGTATAACGATAACTGGTATAAAACTTGGGCTTTTTATGCTTTTGGTGGTCAAAGTACCATAGAACGTAAAAATGATTTATACCCTCAAATGACTTATTTCAAGTTTGCAAACAATACAGGTATAGCTGAAGTTATTTCAAATCAGTTTGAAAAAGAAGTGGAACTAAAACCAAACACTAGATATACTTGGCAATTTAACGCTAGAAAAATAAAAGGCGATATGCTTACTTATTTCGGTACTAGTGGTAATCCCTTAGTTGATAACGCTAAAAATGTTACAGTAGACGGACAAACAGGTTTAAGACTTGGTGCAGACTTGTTTTATAACTGGAGTGATAAAGCAGTCACAGACGGTTGGGAGTTGCATTATATTTCTTTCACCACTGCTTCAACACTTCCAACTTCTAAAACCTTTCGCTTTAGAATGAATGCTAATAGTGAATGGCGTGTAAAGAATATCCAAATCACAGAGGGCGAAGGACCTAAACCGTTCCAATTGTCAGAAGCAGACAGATACAAGTATACACAGTACCAAATGGACAAAGGACACAGAGAAATTTATCCTAACTTTGGTTTTTATTATAGCGAAGAGTATGATTTCTGTTGTGCTTATAAAGTCAATATCCATTCAGGTTTTGAAACTGTTGACTTTAACCCTGTTGAACAGAGTTACACAATTAGATGTGAGGTTGAAAACTTTGCTCAAATATTAAACCCAGTTAAAGAGTATTATATCAAAGTACCAAGCAGTTGCACTTTTGATAATAGCATACTAATGAACCCTACAACAGAAAGAGGAGGTAATTACTTACTAGAATGTAAAGCTAAAGGTCTACACTTACAAGTGTTTGAACAACCTGACGGAGATTATAGCAGAAGTCAGAATAGAAAAGTATATTCCAATATGTACGATAATCTAAGTACAAAATCATGGAACGTTTATGGTGGCTTTGTGTATACTGGAGAACTACAAACGTACAAAGTAGAAAACTAATAAAGGAGAAGAAAGATAATGATTGAAACATTGAAAGCAATTGGCTTAGTTGTATTTATGCAGTTACTTAGTTTGGCACTAGAGTTTATAAACACAGGTACTTTAAAACCTAGCGTTAAAAAAAGAATAGCAGTAGAGTTAATTGTCCTATCTGTTTATGTTTCAGGTATGACTGTGTTTAAAGGTATGATTAGTGATGAACTGATGACGCTGATTGGAACTGTATACTTAGCAGTAGTAGTCAGTCATCTATATAAGTTCTTAACTAATAAGAAAGAAGAAATAGAGGGAGGAGATAAAGAAGAATAGTATAGTAGTAGTATAGTACTAGTGTATATAGTA
>RZZU01000002.1 GCA_009929735.1 Clostridia bacterium
GGAAGATATCGGGACCTTTGACTCTAAAGGCGAATTCATGATTACGCTGCTTTCAAGTATGGCCCAGGAGGAAAGCCGTTCTATATCAGAAAACGTGGCATGGGGACACCGCAAAAGATTCGCTGATGGCAAGTACACTGTTCCGTATGACCGCTTTCTCGGCTATGACCGCGGAGCAGAAGGTGGGATTGTAGTTAACCAAAAACAGGCAATCCTCGTCAGACTTATCTTTAAACTTTACCTTGAGGGGAAAACCCCTGCGGGTATTTGCCGTTATCTCAACCAAGCTGGAATTCCAACGCCAGGCGGAAAGGATAAGTGGTCACAAACTGTAATCAACAGTATGTTGACCAACGAAAAATATAAAGGGGATGCCCTGCTTCAAAAGAAATTTACTGCCGATTACCTCACGAAAAAGAGGAAAATAAATGAGGGCGAATTAAACCAATATTATGTCACCGATGGCCATGAGGCAATTATTCCAAGGGACACCTTTGATTATGTGCAAAAAACCATCAATCATCGCCGTACAGTATATGGTCGTGGATACAGTTGCGCAAATGCACTAACTTCAAAAATACAGTGTGAATGTTGCGATAACTTTTATGGATTGAAGTCATCACATAGTAGAAATCACAGAACTTGGTACTGGTTTTGTAATAACAGGTATAAGGCTAAAACCGTATGCTCAACTCCACGTGTGCGGAAAGAGATGATGCAGTTCGCTTGCCTTAAAGCGGTATTATTCCTATTTAGCAACAGGATTTCAATGCTTAATTACGCCCTCAACCTAATCTCGGTAAGCATTCACCCAGACAAGAAGTCAGCCCAAAACAAATCTCGTATGGATGCAATAACTCAATATATCTACGGGTTTCGTACATGCCAAAATGATATCCACATAACTGAAGAAGTGCTCCGCATCGTTTTGGATATGATATGGGCAACGACAGATAACCATCTCTTGTTTCGCTTTATTGATGGCACAGAGCATGATTTTGATTTAGGATTATCTAATACTTAATCCCTTATCCTCAGGTTTATACCGTCGAATATCAAAAGGCTCGAACAGACAATCTTTTTTCACATAAAGCGGATGATGTGGGTGTCCGTCTTTTGTCGGTGCTCCACGCGATACCCATCTGCAATTTTTTAATTCTGGCAAAAACAAGATGTCTTGCAAGAGCGCACCGAGGTATTGTCTCTTTTTTATCAGACTGCCCCATGCTGCCCAAAGGGTCAGTTCGCGACCGCCGATTAACGCTGCGATCCGCTGCTCATTTTCAGTCTTCAACTCGGGAAGAAACGCCTTATGTAGAGAATTCGGATCTGTTGCTCTTTGTGGATAGACATTTAACATCACAAAGCAGTCGTAACCATTGGATGTGGCTATACTGCTCACATAATTAACGGTGGGATCAAGATTTCCTGGCTCGGCAGTGCTCGGATTAATGCCGAAACAAATCAACGGGTTAGCACCGATCGTACCAAGAACAAATCGGGCGGCATTATCGGTGGTGCGTTCGTAGAGCCATTGAGTTTCTGTAATCATAAATTAATCCTCATCCTCTGTATAAGTACCACCAATCGTCTCCATGAAAATGTTTCGGAACGGAATGTCAAGTGATGCACATACAAGATCAGCCCAAACCGAGGATATGAGGTTGTCACCCCTGACACACCAAATTTTGTAATGAAGGTTTGCGTACACGCCAATCGGAACGCCGGTTAACTTTTCTGCGTCACGGTATTTGGCCTCGAAAACTTCTCTGATGTACTGGTTTACAGAGAAATCGATATGCTCAAATGCCTCGCGTGCCGGATAGTAGGTTCCGTGAATGTAATTCGTTATGATCACGTTTTCAGTACCTGTAAATATATCGGGGTTCCAGAGTTGCTCGACATTCAAGTGATAGAATTCCGCTCCAGTTTCATCAGTTCCGCGCTTGATGTAAACAAGGATTTTATGTAGCGTTTGAGGATCAAAATGCACTATAGTTTCTTTACCGCTCTTCATCTGTTCGGTTATATGATCGAAGCGGAGCGTAATCCCACGCCATTTTTGGGAGTCTGCTGTAGCCGTACTAACCATTTGGGAATAGGGCACAGCGAGGTTTTCATCGCACCGCATGAACACCTGCACAGCCGGCTTTATGCTCTGGATTACTTCAATGGTTTTCGGTACGTCAGCTATGGGACTTCCAATCGACGTATCGAGGAAAATATTGTAGAGATAATATTTGTCATTCAACCTAAACCCTTGCCGCTCAAATTCCGCGGCTGTAACATCACTCAGACCATATTTATCAATAGGCAGAGTCATTTTTTCATAGCTGATTATCTCTTTAATATCATGCATCCTTTGAGCGAAGCTTTCCACAAGTGTGAAAATAAAGAGAAGAACAAGGCGTTTTTCATCAATATCGAAATTGCTGGAATAGTCTATTTTCCCTTCGATGGCATCGGAAACAGCGACCATATGGTTCATCTCACCGCTTCCAGTGGAAGTAATTATCTTGCCGCAAGAGGCTATATACATCCGACTGCCGCTATGAGGGTTTCCACGGTCGTCTGGGTCAATACCAAGACAGTATCGCAACAATTCTTCAGTTTCAACATTCGCATCATCAATCATCGCACGAAATTTATCAGCAGTACCCAGCACCGGCGATGGGATTTTGGCATTGGGCGTAAAGAATATATATGCGGATACCGGGTAATATTTTAAAAGCGTGTTAGGGTATTGAATATGAAAAACACCACCGTGCGGTGCCTTTTTCATTGAACGTAAGTAATAATTGATTTCCCAAAACTCCGGTGTGGAGACAATTCTCTGGATGAGAATTTCCAGGTTTTCTGATAGTACCATTATGAGTTCTCCCCCTTTCTATGAGATTCAAAGCCCTGTGTATTCTATATCACACGTTAGGGAAGAAAGCCTATCGTACGAGAAGGGGTTTGCTTCATCTAACCTATTTGTTTGTCTGTGATTCGGTTTGGCTCCCCTGAAGTTACATAAAGTAACGATAATCATAAATTGCTCCCTCGTATTGAGACAACAGCCAACCTATCTTTGCGATTTCATTGGATGACTCAATTGTACAAGGCAACTTTGAGTACAGACCGAAACTATTCCAGTTCATCTTCGATAGCCCCAAAATTTCTGTAGCAATCTTGGGCATTGAGCCGCTTCCGTAATGTTTTACGATCTTTAGCGGAAGTGGTATCGTCTTGCCGCCTTGTATATATTTCCGATTTGAATCTCGAACTGATGGAGCAATCCCATGAGTATATAAATACATAGTACTCTCATTAAGCGGGAAACATAATCCACGCCGAACAGGAAAGCCATCAATATCTGTCATATTCCTGTTGAATTCAAAACACTTAATGTCATCCTCATATGTAATTTCTAATAACTCAATATCTTTAATGCCTGCGCTGGAGAGACTTTCCACAAAGCCCTTAACCTCGTCCCTTCGAAATGGTGTCCTTTTGTGGATAACCACCCTTTTAGGCAACTCCGTGAATGATTTATAAAAGAGTTCCTTGATGTTCAAGCCAAGCCTATATGCTTCGTCCTCTGAAAGAAAGGGGTTACTTTTTCGGTCAAAAGTGACCTCATCGATCTTTGAAAGCTTATATTTCATACCCTGACCATCAGATGAGTAGATATGGCTACAACCAACGACAATGTTTGGGCCACTTGAAGCGCGATTGACGCTATACCCAATCCCAGCAAAAGCAGTATCTGACTGAATACCGGAAACAACCCATGGGATGCGACTCGACTTTACATATATAGCCAAAGAGAGTGCCCACATAATCTGACAATATAGATCACTCTCAATAGTTTTCTCCCTTACAAACTGAGTGGCAATGTTCTTTTGTACTGCGTAAGCTTTAACAAAATCGTGCAAATCGAACTTTTCATTACCATCGGCGTAGCCCGTAAATAGTTCATATTCTTTTGGGATATAGATGAGTACGACGTCAACAGATGCCGCACTCAGTTGGTCGAGTTTTCGAGTAATGCTATTTCCTAATTCTATAGATGCTTTTTTTATGTCTGAATTCTGGGTTATCTGAAGATTCTTCCATTCGTTGGATGTAGGCGTAGGAATATCTAATCCCGCTCTGAAAGCCTGGTAAAATCCAGGAAACGGTATTATGAAATCGGCATTGTAATTCACACCCTGCCTACAATTTAGCTGATTAAGAAAATTGTAAAAATGCTTATTATGACCAGCTGGACATACCACACCCAACGAGATTGAGGCTCTAAGAACCTTCTCGTTTAACGAATAATCAAAAGGAGCATTTTTTATCAATCCACGCATCGGATGAAAGTCAGTGACCATGTTTCCCTTTTGTGAGCTATAAAAAGCTAATTCTGGGTCGCGGCATTCTATTCCATTAAACACAACTCTATTGCTTGCAATCGATTGTGGAAGTTGTAACTGTATTTTGCTCCCATAATTTATCCCTAAAACAGCACTGTTCGATCTAATATTAAAATCGAATCCCGTATGACTATTAAGCGGATAGGTAACGACTACGCCATTTTTGCCGAGGATCTTGCCTGCCCATTCTTTAATATATTTGTGAATGTTCAAATTTGGCTTCCCAGAATTAACATCCGCACTAAACGAGGCAGCAAATTGTTTTTTCTCGTCATATGTTAGCGTCATTTCTTTCTCATAGGTAAATGCCGGAGTAAAAGTTATATATGTATACCTATAATCGAAAAGTAGTGCAAGGCGAATTCCCTTATAAGCTGTAATTGTTCGGCCGTCAATGAATTTTGAAAGCTGTTGTGAGGAATCCCATATTTTATCCTTTGAGTACATTAACGAACTGTTTTGTCCCAATAGAGCCGTTAAAGTTTTCAAAAGAAGTTCCTTGAATGCACTCCTATGAGTTAGGGATTCACGTGTGAAAGGCGTTACAGAAATTTCGCTTTTTATTCTTTCCGCGCATACCTCTTGGATATTAGATTTTTCACCCCATGCATAAATAAAACCATTCAATGGAACTGCCATAATGCTGTTATTATACAGCGTTTTGCAAAAATCCCACGGTCGTTCATATTTGCCAAAGCTAACTTGAAATTGGAAGCAATTCTTCGGAAACGAAAACGGGAATACATTAGTGTCCGCAATCTTATTCAGTGTCCCATCGAGTATGCCAAATTTGCTTGTCGCTACGTTGGTGGTAGCACCCAGCGCAGTTTTGAGTGCCTCGGTCTTTTGAAGGAAGGGCTTGTCTTCACTCATACAATGACGAGCTAAACTATAAACTGTTTTATCAAATCCATCTGTTGGGATGTAGTAAGCGGTACGACCTGCATCGTTTACTGCTTGAATTAATTCTGTGACCGCTTTATGTGCATTCACACCATAACCACACCAAAACAGTCTGCCAGAGCCTTTCGCTTGAAATGCTTTATTCAAGGCAGCCATAAGAGATGTATCACGACCACTATAGCCTAAAACAATCAAATTTCTATTTGCCATTTCATGACTTAACGCACTAACTAATACATCGTCCTGAGAATCTAATTCTTCAGACGTGTTTTTTAAAGCGCCATATTTATAGTCGCCATGCAGGGCAATACAAAGCAATTCTCCATTTACATCGCCTCGGTATATACGACCTGCTGTCTGTGATGTAATCTCAATTGGACTGATGTCATACTGATGAGCACATTTGAGCATTAGTCCGTCAAAATTGGTTGTCCACACACTCTTGAATATCCCACTCTCTGCCAGCATTGATATCAGGTGATATCCTAAACTTGGGTTTTTTCCCATAACCAAATGTTGAAAATACTTCCTTCGGTCATCAGCAATTGGATATGCTTTTTCTGCGTAAAACGAATATTCATCATTTGAATTTTGTGCAGGATAGATGTTCTGTCCATCCAACCATTTTTGAATCGCAAGGCGAACGTTATCAACTTTAATGTTGCTATAAGTTTCGACAAGCGGCGGGTTTTGGGACAAGAAAATCTCGCGCTTCCAGTCCCATATACAATCCGAAGCAGATGAAATTCCAGACTCAACAGAAGCGCCTGCGCCTAAAAGCAATGAATGTGGCATATCTTTATTCTGTTTTAGTGACCGTAAAAACTCGTCAAAAGTAAGCGTTTGCACTTCAGTCCCCCCTTATTTACAGCGTTATGCCACCAACCGCATAGCATTGGCGTTAACTGTATCTATAACGCTCCTAATGCGTTGAAATGCATCAAGATTGTCATCGAAGATTTCAAAAATGTCCGCACCGCCAGCAAACTCATCATCCTTCATATCTTCAGGCATCAAAGTCCCCCAGCGAGTAATCCAGTCCACGATGTAACGTACAAAGGTGATTTGCGGTTCCGAAAATAACTGACTATCAAGGAATTCCGAAAAAGCATTCAACGCTGCCACCTGTGAAAGACCGGTAATTCCACGTATAAAGCGTCCTAAAGAAACACCGTTTGCAGCTGACTCATATTCCTTTTCAGTCCCCACTTCATGCCAAAAAATCTTCTCCAGCTCATCCCAGTCGGTCGAGCTGAGAGTCTCGTTATTCTTCAACTTTTGAATAGCTGGTTTGTTTTCATTCTCCTTGACATATCGTTCCGCTCTCTGATAATAGCCCTCCATAGCCGGGTCTTCAGCAAAACGCTCGCCTTCTTTTTCCAATAAGACGCTGTCAGTCACATTAATTATCTTAGCGCGCATTTCTTTTTTTAGATATTGCATCAGGTCACGTAATTGTTGACGCACCTCTTCAATATCAAGCAAAGTCGCCGATGGCCAAAAGCTGTCCTGCTGGACCTTTTTAATCATTTCACGTCGCTCCAGCACCTGTGGAATAGTCGCTTTCGGTTCAAGGTTACGAGCGATGGTTTTAACCCTATTGATGATAGACCGCTGTGAATTTTCATCGCCTGTTGCATGGGCGATTGCAAGTTTGTACATCAATGCATCCAGACGTCGAGCTGTTTCATCATCGTCAACTACCGGGACCAGTCCCGCCAAGTGGGAAATGATATCTGCTGACTCAATCACGCCAATGTACTGGAAGGCGTTAGAATCTGCATATTTCTCTACCAGTTTTAGATTCTGTTTGACCTGAAACTGTTCTTGATTCAGAGAAGCAATGGAGCCAGAAACATCCTTGACAAGCCCTTTTCTGAATTCGATGAGTTCCGACTCCTGAAATTTCATATCCTGGAGTTCACGGATCAACATCACTTTAAGTTTAAAGGTGTATTCGGCCAAGGAGGTGGTTTCATCCGATTCTTTGCCCTTGGGGTCTTGACGGAAGAACTCGAAGTTTCCAAGGTAGTCAAAGATATAGAACTGTTTTTTATCCTCACCTGGCCCGAAAATGTCTTCACAGAGCCTTGTGCCACGCCCAAACATCTGCCAGAACTTCGTCTTAGAGAGGACGCGCTTAAAAAACACAAGATTGAGAATCTCTGGCACATCGATGCCCGTATCAAGCATATCAACAGATATAGCTATTTGCGGGTATTTATCCTTTTGTTTGAAAGCGGTCAACAAGTCTTCAGAGTATTTCTCATAGTGGTCGATAACACGGGCGAATTCACCGTGGTACTGCGGGTAGAGCACATCGAATTGCTTTTTGATGAATTCTGCGTGAGAATGGTTCTTCGCAAAAATAATCGTCTTGCCCAGTTTGTCGCCGCCTTCGACCTTCAAACCTTTAGTCATTAGGTCTTGGATGATGGCTTGATTGGTCGAAATATTAAAATATTGTGAGTTTATGGCTTCGCCGCTGATAAAGTCGGGAACTTCCTCATCTTCGTCAAAAGCTTCTTCAAACAAAGTCTGTTGCTCGCCGGAAAGTTCATCGTAATGAATGCCCTCCGTCGGAATACGGAACAGCTTCTCTATGCAGTGATAGTCAGTCAAAAAGCCCTCGGATACAGCTGTGTTATACTCATAGGCATAGGTGGGCATGTTGTTTTCCAAACCAAAAAACTCATAGGTATTGTGGCCCACATCGTCTTTCGGCGTTGCGGTCAGTCCCACAAGGAGGGCATCGAAGTAATCGAAGATAGCTCTGTATTTCTTAAAAATACTTCTATGGGCTTCGTCTATAATGATGATGTCAAAGTGAGCTGGGGTAAATAGCTTCTTACCATCCTCAGTTTTTTCCTCGTTGATTGCATTCATTATAGTCGGGTAGGTCGAGAAAATTGCTCTGTCAGTGGGCTTGTCGTCTCCACGCTTGCAAAGATTACAGGATGATAGGTTTGGCATATGTTTGGTGAATGCCGATTTCGCTTGTTTAACCAACTCTACTCGGTCAGCCAGAAATAGAATATTCGTTGCCCAGGCATGGGAGGTCAATACATCAACAAGAGATACAGCTGTTCTCGTCTTCCCGGTACCTGTTGCCATAACCAATAGAGACTTACGGCGGCTCTGTGAAAACTCCTCGCAGATTCTCTGGATGGCGGTCTTCTGATAATGACGGTCAGTAATTTCCGGATTGATTTGGATGTTATCAAAAGGAATGCGCTGCTCTCTCCGGTTCATAAGTCGCTGCAAATCTTCTTTAGAAAACACTGAATACACCTTGCGTTCCGGGTAGTTTGTATCATCCCAGAACCAGGTGTCATAACCGTTTGTGTAGAAAATAAAGGGGCGTTGCCCATATTGGCTTTCGAGGCAGTCAGCATAGAGCTTTGCCTGATGACGACCGACTTTAGGATCGACCGTTGTTTTTTTCGCTTCTACAACAGCAAGAGGCAAGCCATTGTCACCGTTCAACACATAATCTACATAGCCGTCACCGGAATCGCTGGGCATACCAAAGACAGGCACTTCTTCAAAGCAATTAACACGAAACCGCCAGCCCATTGCTTTGAGATCTACGTCGATATAGCTTTTGCGAGTATCCGCCTCACTCTTTGTCCCAGCAGTATATGCCCTTGAAGCTGTATTGCTGGCTCGGAGTGTTTCCATCTCCGATTGCATCTTTTTTAGGTCATCGAGCAATTTCTGCCGCTCGTCATCCTTTGCATCCAGTTCCGTTTTTAGGCGGTCAAATTCAGCCTTTGGTATTGCACTTGCAGCTTCTGATGGAAGTAGAGTTTCGTCAAATACCCTATCCTCATAAGCCGATCCATAGCAGTAGTCAATAAACAAAACCACGTCAAAAAGACAACCGAGAGACAAGGTGGCCTCGTGGCGGCTGATGTTTTTGCCAGTGTGGGCTGCAAAGTTACCCAGCTTTATAATAAACTTCAACTTACCCATAATCTCGTCATCTACCGAGTCCACAAACGATGGGTTGTAGATAAGCGCGGATAAATTATCCTTGAAGGGTAGCTTCAAAGATTTATCAACAGAGTAAAGCCATTTGACAGCAAGCTCCGCACTCTTACGAACGCCCAGAGCGCACAAGGCGGGGCTTGCGGCGATAGAACTCTCCGCTTCGATGCAAGCGGAGGAGAACGCCTGAAACTCCGGATTGTTTTGTAAGAAATCAAAGTTAGTCATCGAATACCCCTCCTTTCACTCATTGGAACAGTTCGCCATTAAAGGCTTTCTGTAGGGTTGCTTGGTACGTTTCTTTAAGGTAGCTTAAACTGCGTTTTAATAGTTTTTTTTGCCCTTCAATGAGTTCTACCTTCTCAGAATATTCTTTTTGCAATTCAGTTGGCGGAAATATGAATGACATAGCGGATAGCTTACCTTTGTTTACTATGCCTTTTAAACTCATATTCACATCACCTTGAATATAGGATTTTGTCAAACGGAAAAGGAAATACAAAAAGTTAGTTTCAATACCATCACGAGGTACAATTGCATTAATTTGCTGATTAAAGGCAACTCTTCTGTCAGCAATTGCAACATTACCAATACAAGAAAGGCTGCCTGCAATGCAAGTCATTAATATCGAACCTTTATCTACAAAACGACCACGAGCAGCGCCTTCTTCGGATAAGTATTCTACCGCCGTCGTTAGATATGTTCCGTTTGTGTTTATATTATCTGATTTTATCCACTCTAAAAAATCCCCATAATAATTTGGATTCGCCCTCGGCGGAGTATTTCCAGTAACGATATCGCACTTAGAACCTAAAGCACATTTTTCCCAACCATGTGGGTTTATCAGAGGGTCTCCAAACATTTCAACAAAAGAGTCGATTTCCAATTTGTCTAAAATCGCCAACTGCTCATATCTTTTGCGAATTGCGGACGCCGCAAGAGAAAGTGTATACCCAATTTGCCGCTGAGAATCCAAACTTAATTTAGGTACATCAATTTTTGCGAAACCAGTATTAGTGAGTGCCTTCTGCGTAGCACCTGTGCAATACTTGTCTTTTTGCACGTTGAAGGCATCTGACAAAAGATATTGAACTATAAAGTCGCTGTCGACATCAGAATGCGGGCGAATCGCATAAAATCCCGTAGAAACAATAAAGTTTTGTTCTTTACTCGTAATTCTCAAAACTTTAATTGTGCTCTTCATTTTTGCGAAAATTATATCACCGACAGATACGTTGACATTCGCTCTGGATGGACGATTATCATAGGTCACTTCCACCAATTCTGATTCATCAATGATGTCACCCTTTAATGTGCCTGTACTCAAATAAAACCGTTTCCCTGAAAACGGTGATACTGCTCCACCAACTATGTCAACACAATTACTTAATTTCATAGAGGTCATTCAAACATCGCCTCCAGTTCATCAATTTTTTCGAGTATTTCCTCCTCCAATTCCCTGAAACGAACGAGACTAACGCTGGGGTGGTCATACGTTACTTCCCTATGCTCGGATTCGCTATATAAGTTGAATCGTAATTCATATCTATTCTCTGCAATTTCGGCAACTGGAACAAGGAACGATTGGTCTTTTCTTGTTCGCAACATCTCACTTTCGGGATTTGATTTAAGCCCTTTATAACGGATTATAATATCATCGATATCCCCATCGTTTCCTGACTCGGTACGTTTATCATCAAGACTTCGGCCATCCGTATGCATATCATAGAACCATACATTATCTGTGCCACCGGTTCCGGTTTTTGTAAAAATTAGAACCGCTGTAGAAACTCCTGCATAGGGCCTAAACACACCCGATGGCATAGAAATAACTGCGTGAACCTTGTTTTTCTCAAGTAATTCTTTTCGCAGGTCAATGTGCGCTTTTGTTGTCCCTGTAAGAACGCCATCGGGGACTATGCATGCGCAACGACCTCCAGCATCTAACATACGCAAGAATAGTGACACAAACAGTAATTCGGTTTTTTTAGTATCGGCAACTGAGATAAGTGACGGCGCAACCGAATCGTGGTCAAGCGAACCCTTAAACGGTGGATTTGCTAATACAACAGTATACTTGTCCTCGTCTGTATTGTTCTTGGAAAGCGAATCATTAAACTTAATATTAGCATTATCCATGCCGTGTAAAATGGTGTTCATTGCCGTAATTCGGAGCATGGTTTGGTCGGTGTCATAGCCTGTAAACATTTTGTTTTGATAATGTTCACGGGCTTTTATATTTGTTCGCAGTTCGTACTCGTTGTTCTCACGGACGTGATGCCCGGCGATGACCAGGAACCCACCTGTTCCACACGCTGGATCCACTATTGTGTCTGTAAGCTGCGGATCAACCATTCGCACCATCATTTGGATGATGTGGCGTGGCGTTCTAAATTGCCCAATACGGCCAGCGGTCTGCAGCTTGGATATCATATACTCATAGATATCGCCCTTCATATCCCTGTCCTGTAATGGTAGCTCTTTGATTGCTGTCACAACTTTTTGCGTAATAAGCGCATTTGGTAGCAGGAAATTTGCGTCCTTCATGTACTTGGAATAAGCGCTTTTTTTGTTGATTTTTAGACCTTCTATTGCATGACGTGTACCATCAGGCATACGAATCGACGTGTTGTTTCCTTTTATAAAAGGAAACACTCTATCCCGCAATCGATCAAATATTTCCTCTGCCTTCAAGTCGCAAAATTTGCTCCAGCGCAAGGTCTGTCCAACTTCATCCTGCGGAAATAAACGTTCAGTGGGTTCTCCACCGACCATGGCATCCTTCTTTTCATTTGCTGTTTCAATATCATCCAATGAGCGGATAAAGAACAGATATGTTAGCTGTTCAATTACCACCAATGGGTTTGCGATACCGTATGAATACATATCATCCCAGATCTTATCGATCTGGTTTTTTAGTTCTCCCACGATCATCACCTCAACCTCCAATTCTTTCTTTAAGTTAAATTTCACATTCTTCAAAGCAGAAACCCTGCCTTGTACGGTAAACTCTGTGCCCGCAGAGTTCGCAAAATGCCGCTTCTCTATCATTGACATGGTCACAGGGCACATGCGCTGCAGGAAGTCCTTTTTTCAACGCATTGCCACAGGCTATGCAGAAATTCGAATGCGCTTTTATACCGCGAGTGTTTCCGCAATGAGGACAAGTGCCAGGCTTCCGTAAAAACGGAGGCAACGGTTTAGGCAGCTTCTGCTGGGCAGGATTCTGGCTTATAAACCGCCCAAGTTCGAATTCATCCCTATCCCTACAAACCGCTATTTCTTTCATGTATTCTCCAAAATTATGTAAAGTGAATACAGCGTTCGCTGGTTCAAAGGAGTAATCCTCCGTCGCTTTTTTATATCGGCTAAGAGCCGCATCATCGGAAATGCCGCAAATCATTGCAATATCCCGTTCGTCCACAATATCTAAGTGCCGCATAATCCATTTTGAAGCCAGCACCTCTCCGGCAAAGATATCTGCCTCAAACTCTAATTGGTTATAGATGGAGTCATCAAGATTATCCGCTGTAATGCTCGTGACCTTGTAATTCTTAAGATGCCCAAGGTAAATATGACCAATCTCATGAGTTGCTGTCCAGAGCATTCTTGTTTGCGGAATCTCATCTCCAGCATTCAGAATAATGTCGTATTGGTCACGAGCAACATCATAAATGGCAAGTCCATCTTTGCTGCGCATCACATGATCGCATATATATGCCGAACTTTTCCCAATTTCAGAAGCAAGCTGATGTACATATTTCAGCCTCCAGTTCTGCTGCGACCTTATGATGTCTATGGGACTCACGGGGAGCCAGCGAATCCCGAAATCGTATAGAAATTTATGAGCCGCATAAAAAACCCTTAATGCGGCTTCAGATTCATTTCTGAAACTCATCTGGATAGAGTGATTCCATGACATTTCTTAATTTTTCAAGGTCTTCGTTCGTAAGTTCAGCCCCCGCTTTTACTATCGCACGAAGATGTTCATTCTCAATGAACTCTGCAAGTTTTGTCGTGTTGTTGGAATCGCGGAACGCTTCTTGTGCCATTGCCAGAGCCTTTTCATCAATTGCAAGCCCACCATCAGCTGTTCTTGCCACGGCACGAAGATCTGAATCACTGATTTCAGTATTTTCGGCGCGCCATTTATTTATAGCAGCTTCGAGCTGCTCTCTTTTTTGTATGTCAAGCAATGCTGCAAGTGGTGTTTTAAGTGCTGCAGCAATTTTTACAAGAATATCAACTTGAGGTTCACGCGCTCCGCTCTCTATATAGTCTAAATATGATTTTGAAATCCCTACATCCTTGCTCAGTTTGAGCGCTGATAACTTCGCTTCTTTTCTTAATGTTTTTATGTGATGACCCAGTGCGATGCCCATACTGCACCCCCTCTTAAAAATATGACCACTAATTATGGATATGCTGTTGACAATGCCCACTATTTGTGGTAATATATATCCATAGTCTTTGAGAACGTAGGTTTTAATCCTTAAATCTCAAGCACACGATTATAATACCACAATAAGTGGTCATTGTCAAGTGGATTACAACAAATATTTGCTAATGAGGAGGAAAACATGAGACAAGCTTCCATCGTAACCGATTCGAGAAATTATAGGAAAGAGGTAGTGTCTATGAAAAAGATGAAGTGTTCAAACTGCGGGCGGCGGGCCTTTGATATATCCAAGCTACCAACAGAAAAGCTTGAAGTCAAACTTAAATGTCCACAGTGCGGAAAATTCGTCCTTGTTCCATGTACGTCAGAATCTGAAATTAGAGCTCCATAACAACGCTGCTCTACTGTGAAGCAAGGATGAGTTACATATTTAACACAAAACCACTATCTAAGCAAAAGTAAACAGTAATAAGTCAACCATACCGAGCAACGGAGCCGAGTGTGAGCTACCAAATGGCCGGATGATTTACGAAACGCAAATTCGTAATCATCCGGCCATTTGTGTTTTGTAAACATTCGGCTTTTCACATTGTTCACGCTTGACTCCTGAAATTTTGAAAGATAAAGGAGTCAATCTCATGACAAACAAACAGTATTTTATTCGACTGAACGGCGAACTCATCCCCGTGACCGAGGAGGTCTACAAAGAGTACTACCGCCCAATTTGGAGAACCCACTACCACGCAAGCAAGAACGGACAGTGCGGCTGCACAGACTGGAAACGGTGTGAAGGCGACTGCGGCCTCTGCCGTTATCGTGCCGCAGGTAACACCTTGTCGCTTGATGCGGAATATGAAGGCGAGGAAGGTTCAAAGCTGACCTTGCTTGACACCCTTGAGGACACGGCGGCGAATCCCGAGGAAATTATCGCAGACAAACTTATGCTTCAAGAACTTTTCAAAGTGCTGGACGAGCTTGACCCCGACAGCCGCCGCATCTGCGAGCTTATTCGTCAAGGCAAGACCGAACGTGAAATCGCTGACGAGTTTGGTGTAAGGCAGTCCACATTTAACTATCGGAAAAAGAAGCTTATGGAAAAGCTTTGTGAGCGCTTAAAAGACTTCGAATAATCATCAAGTTTACCCTTCGGTCGTCACTCGGCGGCCGGAGGGTAAATATTTTTTCTGATTTTTTCGTTCAAACACATCGCTTCCCTCCAGTGGTGATTGAGGGAGAAAACAATACGCCCTCAGTCTGGAGGTAACCAAGATGAATCAGACCATTCAAATCGATGACACCCGTGATCGTGTGTCGGATGAGGAGCTAATCGGTGTCCTCACCGCAATCAGCGTGGTGTCAAAGCGTCTGGCAAGAAAGCTCTCAATACTTGCCGGGCAAAGCCAGTCAAAGGAAGGAGAAAAAGCAAATGAGCAAAATGAGCGAATTGGCCGCAGAAATTGCGGACCTGCGTAAATGTGCGGAAACCATCATCGGCATCGCCGATTCTTTCACCCAAATGTTCAGTGGCGATGACAAGCCAACGGATGCTCCTGCACCGGAACCCGTGCTTACCCTGGAAGCGGTCAGAGCGGTCTTGGCGGATAAATCCCGCAACGGACATACTGTTGAAATTCGCTCTCTGCTCCAAAAGTATGGCGCTACGAAGCTGTCGGAAATCGACCCCGACAACTACAAAGCCCTGCTTGCAGAGGCGGAGGTGCTGGCATGAGTAGGCACGCACTTTTATCCGCTTCCTCTTCTCACCGTTGGCTAAATTGTCCGCCGTCCGCTCGGCTCTGCGAGAGTTATGAGGATAAGGGCAGTGATTATGCCGCAGAAGGCACAGATGCTCATAGCCTTTGCGAGTTCAAGTTGAAAACAGCACTCGGCATGGAAGCACAAGACCCCACGGAAAACCTGAGCTATTACAGCGAGGAGATGGAAGATTGCGCGAACGATTATGCCGCCTATGTACTGGAACTGGTGGAGGTAGCAAAGAAAAGTAGCTCCGACCCCGTCATCCTCATCGAGCAGCGCCTTGATTATTCCCGCTTTGTCGAGAGCGGCTTCGGCACCGGTGACTGCGTAATCGTCGCTGATGGAACGCTCACCATCGTGGACTATAAGCACGGACGTGGGATTTTGGTTGAGGCGGATAACAATCCGCAGATGATGCTCTACGCTCTTGGCGCACTGGAAATTTTCGATGGTATCTACGACATCGAGACAGTGTGCATGACCATTTATCAGCCGCGCCGTTCCAGTATCAGCACCTTCACGCTGTCAAAGGACGATCTGTATAAATGGGCGGAAGATACGCTGAAACCCGCCGCCGAACTCGCCTATGCCGGGAACGGCAATTACCAATGCGGTGAATGGTGCCAATTTTGCAAAGCGAAGCACGACTGCCGCAAACGTGCGGAATACAATCTGGAACTCGCGAAATTTGACTTCCGGCTTCCTCCGCTGCTTACAGACGAGGACGTTGAAGAAATCCTCGGTCGCATCGATGGATTGGTCTCCTGGGCAAACGACATCAAGGAGTACGCTCTGCAGGCAGCGGTCGGCGGCAAGGAATGGCATGGCTGGAAGCTTGTCGAAGGCCGGTCCAACCGCAGATACACAGATGAAACGGTTGTGGCTGAAGCCGTTGCGGCGGCAGGCTTTGACCCCTATGAGAGCAAGGTTATGGGCGTTACCGCCATGACCTCTCTGCTTGGCAAAAAACGCTTCGAGGAAGTCATCGGCGGTTACATCGAAAAGCCGCAAGGTAAACCAACGCTCGTTCCGGAGAGCGATAAAAGACCGGCAATTAATACTGCAAAACAAGATTTTAATGAGTTTAAGGAGGACAAATAATATGTCTACTAATGTAAAAACAAGCAATCCTATGAAGGTTATCACAGGCACCGACACTCGCTGGAGTTATGCGAATGTCTGGGAAGCCAAGAGCATCAACGGCGGCACGCCGAAGTTTTCGGTCAGTCTCATCATTCCTAAAACCGATGCCCGGACCGTGCAGAAAATCAAAACAGCCATCGAAGCCGCATACCACGAGGGTGAAGCCAAGCTGAAGGGCAATGGCAAGTCTGTGCCACCTCTCGCCGCCATCAAAACTCCGCTCCGCGATGGAGATACCGAACGCCCGGATGACCCCGCTTACAAAAACGCCTACTTCATCAACGCGAACTCCGCTACCGCTCCCGGTATCGTTGATGCCGACTGTAATGTGATCCTCACCCGCTCCGAGGTGTACTCCGGCGTGTACGGCAGAGCCAGTATTTCCTTCTATGCCTTCAACTCAAACGGCAACAAGGGCATTGCCTGTGGACTGAACAATCTTCAGAAAATCCGCGACGGTGAACCGCTCGGCGGCAGAGCCAGTGCTGAGTCTGATTTCACAACCGACGAGGACGAGGATTTCCTCGCCTAAGCACAGATACCCAAAGGGTGGCGGAGCAATCTGCCACCCTATATGGGTTTATGAAAGGACGGTTGATTTATGAAATCGCTCAGCATAGATATTGAAACTTACAGTGGCTATGACCTCTCCAAATGTGGTGTCTACCGTTATACGGAAGCGCCAGATTTTACGATTCTGCTATTTGGATATTCCGTTGACGGCGGAGAAGTACAGGTGGTAGACATTGCAAACGGAGAAAGCATTCCGGCGCATATACTCACCGCTCTTACGGATAACAGAATAGTCAAATGGGCGTTCAACGCACAATTCGAGAGAATATGCCTTTCCCGGTATCTGCAAGATATCGGATGCTTTGAAAATACGGGTTACGGTATTCCGCAAGACACAGTTGGCGGTTACCTTAACCCGGAAGCGTGGAAATGTACGATGGTGTGGGCGGCATATATGGGGCTGCCTCTCTCGCTGGAAGGCGTCGGCTCGCTGCTCGGCCTTGAGAAACAGAAGTTGACCGAAGGCAAAGACCTCATTAAGTATTTTTGTGCACCCTGCAAGCCCACCGCCGTAAATGAACAGCGAACGCGAAATCTGCCAACCCACGCCGAGGAAAAATGGGATGCCTTTAAATCATATAACAAGCGCGATGTCGAGGCTGAGATGTCGATACAACAAAAACTGTCGAAATTTGTCGTGCCTGATTCCATATGGGACGAATACCATCTCGACCAGGAGATAAATGACCGAGGCGTGGCTCTCGATATGACGCTCGTAAAAGAAGCCATTGCAATGGATACACGCTCCCGCTCCGAGTTGATGCATCGGATGCAGACCCTCACAGAATTGGACAATCCAAACTCGGTTATGCAGATGAAGCAATGGCTCTGTGATCAGGGGCTTGAAACGGATACTCTCGGTAAAAAAGCTGTGGCGGAGCTTTTGAAAGCAGCACCACCGGAGCTTGCCGATGTTCTCTCCCTCCGTCAACAGCTTGCTAAATCCTCGGTGAAAAAGTATCAGGCGATGGAGAACGCCGTCTGCGCCGACGGCCGCGCTCGCGGTATGTTCCAATTCTATGGAGCCAATCGAACCGGGCGCTGGGCTGGCAGATTGATTCAAATGCAAAACTTGCCGCAAAACCATCTACCGGACTTGGAACAGGCCCGTGCTCTTGTGCGCTGTGGCGATTACGATGCGCTGGAAATACTCTACGAGGATATCCCCGATACACTCTCACAGCTTATTCGCACAGCTTTCGTTCCAATGCCCGGACGTAAATTTATTGTAGCGGATTTCTCCGCGATTGAAGCCCGTGTCATTGCGTGGTACGCAGGTGAGAAGTGGCGGCAGATGGTCTTTGAAAGCGGAGGAGATATTTACTGTGCATCCGCAGCTCAGATGTTCAAAGTTCCGGTGGAGAAAAACGGCGTGAACGGGCATCTGCGGCAAAAGGGTAAAATTGCCGAACTTGCCCTCGGTTACGGCGGCTCCGTGGGTGCGCTCAAGGCAATGGGTGCGCTTGAGATGGGACTTACCGAAGAAGAACTGCCGTCGCTCGTGTCGGCATGGCGCTCGTCCAATCCAAGCATTGTGCGTTTATGGTGGGATGTCGACCGCGCAGCGATGAAGGCTGTAAAAGAAAAGACTGCAACCGATACGCACGGTATCTGCTTTGTGTATCAGAGCGGAATGCTTTTTATTATACTCCCATCCGGAAGGCGGCTCGCCTATGTGAAACCTCGCATCGGAGAGAACAGATTCGGCGGCGACTGTATCACCTATGAAGGTGTTGGCGGCACGAAAAAATGGGAACGCGTAGACAGTTACGGCCCAAAAATTGTGGAAAACATTGTTCAGGCAACAGCACGCGATATTCTCTGCTTTGCAATGCAGACACTCCGCCACTGCTTTATTACAATGCATATCCATGACGAACTGGTCATCGAGGCGGACAGCCGAATGTCGCTTGACGTAGTCTGCAAACAGATGAGCCAAACTCCTCCCTGGGCACAAGGTCTTAAACTTCACGCCGACGGTTATGAGACGGATTTTTATAAAAAAGATTGATTCTTTTCGTTCAAGACCTATATTTCCCTCCAGTGAGTTTTAAGGGGTATTGCCCCTAATAAATTCGCTGGAGGTTTTTTATGGACACTATTCAGATTTATCGCTACGAGAATTTCGATGTGCGCACAGTAAAAAAAAACGGTGAGCCGTGGTTCGTGGCGGCAGATGTTTGCAGGGTGCTTGAACTCGGGAATCCCACCATGGCATTGGAACGACTCGATGAGGATGAGAAAGCCCTCATTTCAATTGAGGGCTTAAGCAGAGGTAACGACAACGCCAATATCATAAACGAACCCGGCTTGTACACGCTCATTCTCGGCAGTCGCAAACCGCAGGCGAAGGCGTTCAAAAGATGGATTACGCATGATGTTATCCCTTCCATCCGCAAGCACGGCCTTTATGCAACCGACGAACTGCTCGCTGACCCTGATATCCTTATAGACGCATTGCAGGAACTCAAAGCAGAGCGTGAGCGCACAAAAATGTTACAGCTCACGGCGGCAATTCAAGAACAACAGATTGCCGAGATGCAGCCGAAAGCCAGTTATTACGACCTCATTCTGCAGAACAAAAACACCGTTCCCGTTACCCAGATTGCCAAGGACTACGGCATGAGCGGGCGAGCGCTTAACAAGCTGCTTCACAAACTCGGCATCCAGTACAAAATGCGCGATACATGGCTTTTATATCAGGAGTATGCCAATCGAGGCTATACCCAGTCTCGCACTCACGCCATTGATGTTGACCGCAGCGTCATGCACACCTACTGGACACAAAAAGGCAGACTGTTCCTCTATGACCTGCTTAAAAGCGAGTGCGACATGCTGCCTGTAATTGAGAGGGGTGCACAATGAATATTGACAAATACAATGCCGAGGGATATTACGACCCAACCGCCTTTGAAGCGATGACCATCATAGAAAAAGAAGAACGTGCGCTTCGGGCGTTTCGCCCCATCGTATATATCTGCTCGCCCTATGCCGGGGATACGGAAAGCAATATAAAGGCGGCGCAAAAATACAGCCATTTTGCGGTAAACAAAGGTTATATCCCAATCGCACCGCATCTTTTGTTCCCCCAATTTTTAAATGACGCCGATCCCGCAGAGAGAAAGCTGGGGCTGTTCTTCGGAAACGCTTTGATGAGCAAATGTTCCGAGGTATGGGTATTCGGCAAACGCATCTCCGCCGGTATGGAATCGGAAATCAAGCGCGCCCGTTGGAAAAATTACCGACTACGTTATTTTAGCGAAAGCTGCGAGGAGGTTCATAGATGATGTTCACGCTATACCGTGCCGATTGTATTGGCAATCGCGGGAACTGCCTATATCCCAACAAGATAAATGTCACGGATGAAACTGCGCTGACAGAAGCAGTTAAATGCGACTATGTGTGCGCCGAGTACCGGAACAGCTATCGCAGCGGAGCAAATTTCATCGGTGCTGACTGCCTGCCCGTTGACTGCGATAATGACCATTCGGAAGATCCCGCTGACTGGGTCGTTCCCGCTGATGTTGCGAATGCTTTCCCCGGCGTAGGATTTGCCGTGCATTATAGTCGCAATAACTTGAAAGAAAAGAACGGCAAAGCCCCAAGACCCAAGTTTCATGTACTCTTTCCCATCGACCGCATTTCTGATGCTCGGCTCTATGCGGATATGAAAAGGCTGGTCTGCGGTATCTTCCCATTCTTCGACACCCAAGCACTTGATGCTGCTCGATTCTTTTTTGGTACTGCCACACCGGAAGTTGAATTGCATTCCGGCATAATGAGCCTGACTGCCTTTTTACAGACAGATGACTTTGATGCGGATATGGAAAACAACGGTCAGCCTCGTGTTATTACAGCAGGAAATCGGAATGCAACTATGTCACGATTCGCCGGTCGCGTCCTTAAGCGTTACGGGGATACCGAGGAGGCATATCAATGTTTTTGCGATGAAGCCGCCAAATGTTCCCCGCCGCTGGACACACAGGAACTTGCCACCATCTGGCGCAGCGCACGGAGTTTTTATCAGCGCATCCAGCGGCAGGACGGATACGTGCCGCCGGAAGAGTACAACTCCGATACTTCCTATAAGCCCGGAGATTTCTCCGATGTCGGGCAGGCCACGGTACTATCAAAATATTTTGGCAATGAACTGAGGTATTCTCCGGCTACCCGCTACATCCGCTACTCGGAAAATTACTGGCAGGAAACTGAACCCGGCGCACAAGCAGTCGCACAGGAACTTACCAGACGCCAACTGGACGAGGCAACCAACGACCTGTTGAGCGCTACAAAAAAGCTGTCGGAAGTCGGTGCGCAGGAAATATTGGACACCACTTCCAAGAGCAAAGCCGAGTCGTTATTTAATGATGAGCAGGCTGAAGCTTACGCCGCTTTCCTTGCCGCAAAAGCATATCAGTCCTTTTCCATCAAGCGCAGGGAGTCGAAAAACATCACAGCGACCCTGCGTGAAGCACATCCCATGCTGGAAATCTCACCGCGAGACCTTGATACAGATTGTTTCCTTCTGTGTACACCTACCGCCACCTATGATCTTCGCAAAGGTATGGACGGTGCAAGAGAACACTCCCCGGAGGACTATATAACGAAAATCACCACCGTTTCGCCCGGCGATAAAGGCGAAAACCTCTGGAAGGATACCGTCAATCTTATTTTCTGCGGCGACCAAGTCTTGATTGATTATGTGCAAATGGTTTGCGGTCTTGCCGCTATCGGCAAAGTTTATCTGGAAGCCTTGATTATTGCCTACGGCGATGGGCGAAACGGTAAATCCACCTTCTGGAACGTAATATCCCGCGTGATGGGTTTATATAGCGGAAACATCTCCGCTGATGCGCTCACCGTTGGATGCCGCAGGAACATTAAGCCGGAGATGGCTGAAGTTAAAGGCAAGCGCCTGTTGATTGCGGCTGAGCTGCAGGAAGGTACGCGCCTTAATAACTCGGTTGTAAAGCAGCTTTGCTCTACGGACGATGTCTTCGCAGAGAAAAAATACAAAGACCCCTTCAGCTTTACACCCTGCCACACTCTGGTTCTTTACACAAACCACCTTCCCAAAGTGGGAGCTTCAGACGCCGGTATCTGGCGCAGGCTGATTGTTATTCCGTTCAACGCCAAGATTGAGGGCGAAGGCGATATTAAAAATTACGCTGAATACCTCTACGCCAATGCGGGCGAAAGCATACTTGCATGGGTTATTGAGGGTGCGAAAAAGGTTATCGACATTGATTATCATATTCCTCTGCCTAAATGCGTCAGTGACGCAATCGAAGCGTACAGGCAGGAAAACGACTGGCTCGGTCATTTCCTTGAGGAAAGATGTGAGCTTGGTAGTGATTTGCGTGAAAAGTCCAGTGACCTCTATATCGCATATAGGAATCATTGCGCCGAAAGAAACGAGTTTGTGCGTAGCACGACAGATTTCTATGCCGCCTTAGATAACGCCGGCTTCCAGAAGATAAAACCCAAGGGCTGGAGCTTCATTACCGGACTTCGATTGAAGGTCGACGGTGGCGATTTTGAAGATTTCCTGAGCTGAAGGTGAGGGTCGATGAGGGTCGTTTCATAAAACTCCCTTTAGACTGGTTTTTTTACTCCTAAAGGGACTTTTAGTATTTGACCCTCATCGACCCTCACCCAATATGAATTTTGTGCGGTGGAGGCATGGATATGAGAGAAAAAACAATAGAAGCAAAACTTGTAAAAGCGGTAAAAAGCATGGGCGGCATTGCGCTGAAAATATCGTCGGCAAATTATGACGGGATGCCCGACCGCCTTGTACTTCTCACTGATGGGAAGCTGGCGTTCATAGAACTGAAAGCCCCTGGCAAAAAGCTGCGTCCTTTGCAGGAAAAGCGAATAAGACAGTTAGAGGCACTTGGCTTTTTAGTATTTTGTATTGACGGCATAGACCAGATTGGAGGGATACTCGATGAAATACGATCCACATGACTATCAGACCTACGCCACAAATTTTATTCTTGAGCATCCCATTGCGGCAATCCTGCTGGATATGGGTCTTGGCAAAAGTGTCATTACTCTCACCGCCGTAAATGACCTGCTGTTCGACAGCTTTGAAATACACAAGGTTCTCGTCGTGGCTCCTTTACGGGTAGCGCGTGATACATGGCCTGCGGAACTTGAAAAATGGGAGCATCTGCACGGACTTGTTTATTCCGTAGCAGTCGGAAGCGAGGTTCAGCGCAAGGCAGCTCTGATGCAAAAAGCTGACATTTATATCATCAACCGAGAAAATATCGAATGGCTGGTAGAGAAAAGCGGTTTGCCGTTTGATTACGATATGTTGGTGGTCGATGAACTATCATCCTTTAAGTCCTATCAAGCGAAACGCTTCAAAAGCCTTTCGTCGGTGCGGCCGAAGGTGAATCGCGTGGTCGGTTTGACCGGCACTCCTTCCTCCAACGGTCTGATGGATTTATGGGCAGAGTTCCGGCTGCTGGATATGGGTAAAAGGCTCGGTCGGTTCATCACCCATTTTCGCAGTGATTATTTCGTTCCAGACAAGCGCAATCAGCAAATTGTATTCAGCTATAAGCCGAAGCCGGGTGCGGAGGAAGCTATATACCGTCTTGTGTCGGATATCACCATCAGCATGAAATCTACTGACTACCTCAAAATGCCGAAATGTGTCTTAAACGAAGTTCCGGTGCGCCTTTCCGAAAAAGAGATGGAATGCTACCAGATATTAAAGGACGATTTGATTCTTAGCCTTGACGGGCAGGACATTGACGCTGCTAATGCCGTGGGTCTTTCCAATAAATTGACGCAGATGGCAAACGGGGCTGTTTATGGTGAGGATAGCAATGTAATCGCAATACATGATCGCAAGCTGGATGCGTTGGAAGACTTGATCGAAGCCGCCAACGGCAAACCAGTTCTGGTGGCCTACTGGTTCAAGCACGACCTTTCCCGCATTAAGGAGCGTCTGCACAAACGGCATATTCCGTTTTCCAAGCTGGACACCGCTGATTCTATCAAGCGATGGAATAACGGCGAACTGCCTGTGGCACTGGTGCATCCTGCTTCTGCCGGACATGGCTTGAATCTGCAATCCGGCGGTTCCACACTGATATGGTTCGGTCTGACTTGGAGTTTGGAATTGTACCAGCAGACCAATGCGAGGCTTTGGCGGCAGGGGCAGGAATCCGATACTGTGGTGATTCACCACCTCATCGCCAAGGACACTATCGACGAAAAGATCATGTCGGCTCTGAAAAAGAAAGACAAAACGCAGTCTGCACTAATCGATGCGGTCAAGGCAGACCTGAAAATCTAAGACAATCCACGACAAAATACGACAATCCGTGCCAATCCGAGAGAACTAAAAATATCGGAGGTACAGATTATGAATCCATATGAAGAATTGGCAAATGCCATCGTACTGCAGGCGGTAAAGGATTATCGGTTGCACGATGATAAAAAGGAACTTGCCAGCATCGAGCGTTTCTTCCATTCCGACTGGTTTGGCGTCCTAACGGATATTAACCCGGAGATGCTAATCGCCAAGCTGAGAAAGGAGAAGGTGCGCTATGAATACTAAAACCTACCTCTCTCAGGCACGTTATCTGGATATGCGCATCAAATCAAAGCTCCAGCAGGTTGATTCACTGAATGAGCTGGCAACAACCTGTACATCAGTGCTGACGGGTATGCCCAGAAACCCCAGTAGCTCCACCTCCCGCATGGCAGATGCCATTTGTAAAATCGTTGACCTGCAGAATGAAATCAACCGTGATATTGATACGCTTGTTGACCTCAAGAAAGAAATCATGGGTGTTGTAAAAGCTGTGGCCAATCCGGAGCACCAGACCCTTTTGGAGAAACGCTACCTCTGCTTCCTCTCGTGGGAGAAGATTGCTGTGGACATGGGCTACGACCTGCGCTACACTCACAAGCTCCACATTCGGGCGCTGGAGGAGTGCAAAATTCCTGTTTCTTCTGAAGTGGACACGAAAAGACACTGAAAGACACATGTTTCTTATGTTAGTATTATAATGGCGAAGAAGAATAGAGATGGCCTTCAGGGAGCAATCCTTGAGGGCTTTCTTTATGCCCGTGAGGAGGTGAACCCATGCCATACAAACCCAAACGTCCCTGTGCCTACCCCGGTTGCGGTCGGCTTGCCGAGAGCGAGCAATACTGTGCCGAACATCAAAAGGTTGTGACAAAACAATACAACCAGTACGAACGCGACCCCGCTTCCAACAAACGATATGGTCGTGCCTGGAAGCGTATCCGTGACCGCTACATCAAGTCACATCCTCTCTGTGAAGAGTGTGAGAAACAAGGTAGGCTTACCCCTGCCGAGGAAGTGCACCACATTCGCCCGCTCTCTAAGGGCGGCGGCAATGAGAAGAGCAACCTCATGGCTCTTTGTAAATCCTGTCACTCAAGGATTACTGTCGAGAGCGGTGACCGATGGGGAAAATGAGGCATCGTATACATTTTGGTACGATACCTCAAAGCAATTTATTTGATACGGTCACTCCCGGTGGGGGCGGTGAAATCTCCAGGACTTACCAATGCGGACAGCGGCGTGGGGCTCCGTGTTGAAAAACGCACATTCAAACGACCGAATAGCCCCAGCACGCAAGGAGTGTGATAAATATGGCCAAAGACGGTACGAACAGAGGCGGCGCTCGTGTCGGTGCGGGCGCAAAAAAGAAGCCTCTCGCCGACAAAATATCTGCCGGCAATCCCGGCGGCAGAACATTAACTGTCATGGAGTTTTCCGACACAGCCGACCTGCAAGGTCAGGCAATGCCTGAACCAAATAAAATGCTCGAAGCTGTACAAAAGGACGGCAAGACGCTCGTCGCCGCTGACATTTACAGAAACACATGGCACTGGCTACATGAGCGCGGGTGTTCGGTGCTCGTCTCTCCACAGCTTTTGGAACGCTATGCCATGAGCGTGGCCCGGTGGATTCAGTGCGAGGAAGCGGTTACCGAATATGGTTTTCTGGCGAAGCACCCCACCACGGGCAATGCAATCCAAAGTCCATATGTGGCGATGGGTCAAAACTATATGAACCAAACAAACCGCCTGTGGATGGAAATTTTCCAAATCGTCAAAGAAAACTGCACCGGCGAATACAGCGAAGCCAATCCCCAGGATGATGTGATGGAGCGGCTGTTGACCGCCCGGAAAGGAAAATAACATATGATTACTTATAAAACAGCAGAAAGCGTATGCGCCGGGCATCCGGATAAACTGTGCGACCTCATTGCCGATAGCATCCTTGATGCATGTATGCGCAAAGACAAATCCTCCCGTGTCGCCTGCGAGGTCATGGCGACCAAAGGCAAAATCATCGTTGCGGGCGAGATCACCTGCGACGGAAAAGTCGATATCCGCTGGGAAGTGCGTGAAGTCCTCCGCAAGGTCGGCTACAATCCGTGGAAGTTTACGGTTTTTGTGTTCGTCCATAAACAGAGCAAGGATATCGATGCCGGAGTGACCACCGCCCTTGAAGCCCGAAACGGCAGTGAGGAGCGCTATGCATCTCTCGGTGCGGGTGACCAGGGCACGGCCTATGGCTATGCCACCAATGAAACCCGTGAGATGCTTCCGCTTCCGCTGGTGCTGGCGCATCGCATCGTCAAGCGTGTGGATACCGTTCGCAAGGACAAAATCGTCAAAGGCATTTTACCAGACGGCAAAGCACAGGTCACGGTGGAATATGAGGACGGTAGACCTAAGCGTGTGAAAACAATTGTGGTTTCCGTTCAACATGAAAAGGATAAAACACATGAGCAGCTATATTCCGACCTCAAACAAAATGTGCTCTGGCAGTGCTTTGAGGACTTTCCGTTTGACGATGAAACCGAAATCTTCATCAATCCCTCCGGCAGATTTGTCGAGGGCGGACCCGCCGCTGACACAGGCCTTACGGGCAGAAAGATGATGGTGGATACCTACGGAGGGCTTGCTCTTCACGGCGGCGGAGCGTTCAGCGGTAAAGACCCAACGAAGGTCGACCGAAGCGGCGCATACATGGCGCGGTACATCGCAAAAAGCCTCGTGTGGAGCGACTTAGCTGAAAGATGCGAGGTCGCTCTTTCTTATGCCATCGGAAAGGCTGATCCTGTGGCGGTTGACATCGACGCTTTCGGTACGAGCACCCTCGCTAATGAGAAACTGCGTGAAATAGTGCTGTCTGTGTTCAACCTACGTCCGGCGGCAATCATCGAAAAACTGCGGCTACGCAATGCCATCTATGAGGACACCGCAGTTTACGGACATTTCAACTCCTGTCTGTCCCCGTGGGAGGACGGCAGTGCTCATTACAAAGAACTTAGAAAGGCGGCGGAGAAATATGGTAATAGAAAAGATTCAAACTGAGCGGCTCATCCCCGCCGACTATAACCCCAGAAAGGACCTCAAGCCGGGTGACCCGGAATATGAAAAGCTGAAACGCTCTCTTGAAGAATTCGGTTATGTCGAACCCATTATATGGAATAAGACCACCTCTCATGTTGTCGGCGGTCACCAACGTTTGAAGGTGCTGCTTGATATGGGCATCACCGAAGTTGAGTGCGTGGTAGTCGAGATGGACGCTGAGAAGGAAAAGGCACTCAATGTCGCCCTCAATAAAATTAGCGGTGACTGGGACAAAGATAAGCTGGCTCTGCTCATCGCTGATTTGCAAGGTACGGACTTTGATGTATCGCTCACTGGCTTCGACCCCGGAGAGATCGATGACCTTTTTAAGGATTCGCTCAAGGATGGCATCAAAGACAACGACTTCGATGTGGATGCCGAGCTGCAAAAGCCTGCGCTCACCAAGCAAGGTGATGTTTGGATGCTTGGACAGCACAGGCTCGTCTGCGGTGATTCCACTAAGGCCGACACTTTCAAACTTTTGATGGATGGTAAACTCGCAAATCTGGTGGTAACCGACCCGCCGTACAACGTCAACTATGAAGGTGCGGCAGGTAAAATCAAAAACGATAATATGGGCAATGAAGCGTTCTATGATTTCCTGCTGGCGGCGTTTACAAACACCGAGGCAGCGATGGCGCAGGACGCTTCCATTTATGTATTTCATGCCGACACCGAGGGACTGAACTTCCGTAAAGCATTCTCGGACGCTGGCTTTCAACTTTCCGGGTGCTGCATCTGGAAGAAGCCATCGCTGGTGCTTGGACGCTCACCCTATCAGTGGCAGCACGAACCTGTTCTTTTCGGTTGGAAGAAAAAAGGCAAACATAACTGGTATACAGACCGCAAGCAGACCACCATCTGGGAGTTTGAAAAGCCGAAGAAAAACGCCGACCATCCGACCATGAAGCCGATTGCACTTGTTGCCTATCCCATAATGAACAGCAGCCTTACAAACTGCATCGTGCTCGACCCTTTCGGCGGCAGCGGCAGTACGCTTATCGCCTGTGAGCAATCTGATAGAATTTGCTTCACAATTGAGCTGGATGAAAAATATTGCGACGTTATTGTAAAGCGGTATATTGAGCAAGTCGGCAGTGCCGATGCCGTTTCCGTGATCCGCGACGGTGTCACGATGAAATATGCGGAGGTGCCCTCCGATGGGTAAGCTGACACTCGGTTCTCTTTTTGATGGCTCCGGCGGCTTTCCGCTCGGCGGTTTGCTCTGCGGCATCGAACCGCTCTGGGCTTCGGAGATTGAGCCGTTCCCGATACGGGTAACCACAAAGCGGATACCGCAGATGAAGCATTACGGCGATATTTCCAAGCTGAACGGTGCGGATTTGCCGCCGGTGGATATTATAACCTTCGGCTCACCCTGCACCGATATGTCGGTTGCCGGGAAAAGAGCCGGTCTGGACGGAGAACAATCCGTCCTTTTTTATGAAGCAATACGAATTATAAAGGAAATGAGGTGCAAGACCAATGGCAGATATCCAAGATACGCAGTCTGGGAAAACGTCCCCGGAGCATTTAGTTCAAACAAAGGCGCCGACTTCCAGGCAGTCCTCGAAGCGGTCATCAGCGTTAAAGAACCGGGCACCCCAGTGCCTTTACCTGAAAAAGGACGATGGTCTTACGCAGACGCACTCTTGGGAGACGGATGGAGCGTGGCTTACAGAACTATCGATGCGCAATATTTCGGAGTTCCCCAACGCCGCCGCAGAATCTACCTTGTCGCAGATTTTGCAGGCGGAAGTGCCGGAGAAATACTATTTGAGTCCGAAGGCGTGCCAAGGGATTTTACGCCGAGCGGCAGCCCGTGGAAAAGAACTGCCGGAAATGCTGAAACTGGCACTGGAGCATCAAGCGGCGGCATAACTTGTCTGAATGACCAGGGCGGAAGTGTGATGTCAGTTACAGAAGACATGACCGCAACGCTACGCGCCAAGGAACACGGACACCAACCTTGTGTAATGCAATCGAGCGGATTCTGCACAGAGCAAAGCGCTAAGAGCCGAAGTGTCGGCTACGAGGAAGAACGCTCTCCCACGCTTCGTGCAGGTGTTGTTCCCGGTGCAGTCATGTCATTTGAACCGGGTGCGGCTTCCCGTGTCGGTGGTCATACAGATGAAAATATTAGTGGCTCACTTCGTGCAAACATGGGCGATAACCAAACCGCAGTGGCAATTGAAAATCATCCCACCGATGGAAGATGCAGAATTGAGCAGGACGGCAAAGTTCAGACGTTGACCTCCCGTATGGGAACGGGCGGTATGAATGTTCCACTTGTGATGAACTCTCCTAAAACGCTGAAAATCCGTTCCGGCTGTGAAGGCGGCGGCAAAGGTGCGCTTGTTCAAGACGATATGTCCGCCACTATCTCCTGCAATAACGACCAAACCGTCTTCGTCCCTACCGCTTACGGGATCTGTTCGGACAAAAGTAATTCCATGTTGTCAGATAATCCGCACAGCGGCGTCTACGAAGCGGAAACCTCTCGCACCATTGATGCAAATGGTGGAAACCCCGGATGCAATCAAGGCGGTATTGCCGTGGTAGCTTTGCAAGGCTCGATGATTGGACGTGAAGATAAGAATGGTCCCCAGGGAAGCGGTGTTGACGAAGATGTCAGTTTTACCCTAAATACCATCGACCGTCATGCTGTCGCTTATGCCATGACCACCGGAGGCTTTACGCTTGTTGAAGAAGAAAAATCCCCTACGCTGTTGTCAAGGGATTATAAAGATGCTCCCATAGTTTCACAGCCTGCATACGGTATTGACCGGGCAGCCTTTAATCAAGGACAAAATGCTCTGTACAAACCGGCTATTGAGGAAGAACAACAGCCTACTCTTACGGCAAAAGGTCCCGGCGCTGTGGCCCAGCCCGCTTCCATCTCTCCGCATCCGGATTACATCGTCCGAAGGCTTACACCTACCGAGTGCGCCCGCTTACAGGGCTTTCCTGATTACTGGTGTTCCGACCTCGGTATTGAAAATCCGACTGAGGATGAAATCACGTTCTGGACGGAAGTCTGGGAAACCCACCGTAACATTAACGGTGTGAGTAAAAAGCCCAAGAGTCGCAAGCAGATTATAAAGTGGCTGCAAAATCCACATTCCGATGCCGCCGAATATAAGATGTGGGGCAACGGAGTCGCCCTGCCATGCGTCTGTTTTGTTCTGTCCGGCATTGTGTTATCTACACAAGATGCCGCCGAATAATCGGCACTATATTCTCTACAGAAATCGCTTGAAATGACTTGCTATATAAGCGGTTTAGAGCGAATATGTGACTACCGAAATGAAAGGCGGTTTGAAAAATGGAACTCAAATACAATGTAACTGGCGCACAGCGCAAATCACTGGTCGGAGCCATCAGCTCATTGCTGAACGCCTCAACCAAATACCTCGGAGCCCCAACCTTCGCCTACGAGGTGGGCGGATACCACATTGACAAGACTGGAACGCTAACAGGACCCGACAACCTTGACTTGGAGGATGCCCTCCACCAAGCAGGCTTTGATGCGGACGGCGACACCCGACATTATGACGAACCCGACACCTACGAGAGCGGGCTTGGCGGCATGGGCGCACTGGATGAGGCTCCAGATATTGACCAGCACCACCCTGGGCAGTATGCAGACCCGGATATTCCGTTCACACCGGAAATGCAAAAACAGATTGACGATTATTTTCTCGGTCTTCCGATGACCGAGGAAGAGGAATTGGGGCTTGGGCGCACCCGCCGCGAGGACTTCCAAGGCGAAAACGGGATGCAGGTAAGTGATGTTCCGGAAACCTACGAGGACATTGGACTGGTGATTGAAATGCCTCGTTCTTCCTTCACCGACACAGCACTCGACAACCTCAAGCGGCTGGTTGAAAGCAAGAGTAACCTTATCAAAAAGGCCCTCGGTGCGGAAACGCTCGAACTTGAAATCACGGATGACAAGGTTGGATTTCCATGGTTTGAGGACGGCACCGACCCGGACACAGTCAAGGCATACACACATTTCGTCACTGCCCTTTGTGAAATGGCACGGATACAGAAACGAGTCACCGCCAAAGAAAAGGAAACGGACAACGACAAGTACGCATTCAGATGCTTCCTTCTGCGGTTGGGCTTCATCGGAGCGGCATACAAAGAGGAGCGCAAAATTCTGCTCCGGAATCTGACAGGCAGCAGTGCATTTAAAACTCCGAAAAGCGAGGTAATCGGCGATGAATAATTTTCCTTCAAGAGAAACTGTAGAGCGTATCCGAAAACAATACCCGATCGGCTGCCGTGTGGAGCTTCTTCGAATGGACGACCCTCAGGCACCTCCAATTGGTACAAAGGGTACCGTGCGGTATGTCGATGACATTGGCAGCTTGGGAGTCGCTTGGGACAACGGCAGTTCGCTTCAAGTGGTCTATGGTGAGGATTTATGTCGAAAGCTGGAGGATGCTGACGGTGGAAGATAAAGTGAAAGAGCAAATTCTCGCCGTCCGGGATACCGGACTGACAAATATGTTCGATACCTGCACCGTCCAGCGCATTGCCCATGAAATGAACTTCTTCGAGCTGGTACTTTTCCTTGAGGAGCACAAGGACAAATACGTCCGTTTCATCCTAACAGGCGAGGAATAACGCTGTAAATTACACATTTTATACGGCAATAACAGCTTTAAACTTCGTGTAGTTTATGTCCGTATTTATCGCATAATTGACTTGATATAGTGTGCTTTCAGAGTTAATATGTCACTACCGAAAGGGAAAAACACACTAAACGGAGGAAACGAAAATGACCGAAAAGCAATGGAAACAGGTTGAAGAACAGCTTCCCGCAGGGGCGAAAGTCCTGCGAACCTACAATGCCTTCGAAAACGGCGAATTGCGGATGATCGTCAGGCTCCCCAGCGAACAGTTCGAAACTCGCTACATCATCCACTTTGAGGGCGAGGACGTAAAACTGGAACACAGACCGTAACAAACAACACAACAGCCGAGATTCTGCCCTGCACGGGGCTGTCTCTCGTACAGATAGATTTTGACGGGACTGCCGATGGCGGTCTATTTTTATGCTCGAAAGGAGGCGGTGGGTATCAGAAAGCTAAAGAAATACAAACAGACACGATTTAAAGCCGCAGATTCGGTTTACGACAAAGCCTCCGCCGACTATGCCGTGGCTTTTGTCGAAGCCCTCGCCCATACCAAAGGCACCTGGGCTGGTAAACCCTTTGAACTCATCGATTGGCAAGAGCAAATTATCCGCGACGTGTTCGGCACTTTGAAACCCAATGGCTACCGGCAGTTCAACACCGCCTATGTGGAAATCCCGAAGAAGATGGGTAAAAGTGAGCTTGCGGCAGCCATAGCTCTTTTGCTCACCTGTGGCGACAATGAGGAACGCGCCGAGGTCTACGGCTGCGCCGCCGACCGAAATCAGGCATCTATCGTTTTCAATGTGGCGGCGGACATGGTGCGAATGTGCCCAGCGCTCTCCAAGCGCGTCAAAATATTGGATGCAACCAAGCGACTCATCTATCAGCCGACCGGGAGCATTTATCAGGTGCTTTCCGCCGATGTTGGCAACAAGCACGGTTTTAATACCCACGGCGTGGTATTTGATGAACTGCACACTCAGCCGAACCGGAAACTTTATGATGTCATGACCAAGGGCAGTGGCGATGCGAGAATGCAGCCGCTGTATTTTTTGATAACCACCGCCGGGGATAACCAGAACAGCATCTGCTGGGAGGTGCATCAGAAGGCGCTGGATATTATCGACGGCAGAAAGCGTGACCCCACCTTTTATCCGGTCATATACGGCGCGGCGCAGGAGGACGATTGGACAGACCCCAAGGTGTGGAAGAAAGCAAATCCCTCACTCGGTATTACGGTCGGCATGGATAAGGTCAGAGCGGCTTTTGAATCGGCAAGACAGAACCCTGCTGAGGAGAACAGTTTCCGGCAGCTCCGGCTGAACCAATGGGTAAAACAAGCCGTCCGCTGGATGCCTATGGACAAATGGGATGCTTGCGCATTTCCCGTGGATGAAAAGTCGCTTGAAGGGCGTGTCTGTTATGGAGGACTTGACCTATCAAGCAGTACCGACATTACCGCCTTTGTGTTGGTATTTCCACCCATTGATGAGGATGACAAATATTGCGTTCTGCCTTACTTCTGGATACCGGAGGACAACATCGATTTGCGTGTTCGACGCGACCATGTGAACTACGATGTGTGGAAAAAGCAGGGCTTTATTCAAACCACCGAGGGCAATGTGGTGCATTACGGATTCATCGAAGCTTTTATTGAAGAACTTGGAACTAAGTACAATATCCGTGAAATAGCCTTCGACCGCTGGGGAGCTGTTCAGATGGTACAAAATCTCGAAGGCATGGGTTTCACGGTCATTCCTTTTGGTCAGGGCTTCAAGGATATGTCGCCGCCTACCAAAGAACTGATGAAGCTGACGCTGGAGGAGAAAATTGCCCACGGCGGTCACCCTGTACTGCGCTGGATGCTGGATAACATCTTCATCCGCACAGACCCTGCCGGAAACATCAAAGCAGATAAAGAAAAATCCACCGAGAAAATAGACGGTGCAGTCGCCACCATCATGGCGCTTGACCGGGCGATTCGGTGCGGAAACGATACGGGCGAAAGCGTGTACAACACACGCGGACTGCTCGTTTTTTAATTGGAGGTAACTGCCTATGAACATCTTTAAGGGAATATTCAAAGCCCGTGACAAGCCTAAAAATCTTGGCGGCAGCACCAGCTTTCTCTGGGGCGGTTCGTCCTCCGGCAAGGTTGTCAATGAAAAAACAGCCATGCAAATGACTGCGGTTTACTCATGTGTCCGCATACTTTCTGAAGCAATCGCAGGACTTCCGCTGTTCGTCTACAAATACGGCGACGACGGCAGCAAAGATAAATATCTCGACCATCCCCTGTGGCGGGTGCTGCATGACGAACCAAACCCGGAGATGACATCATTTGTATTCCGGGAGACCATGATGAACCATCTGCTGCTAACGGGAAATGCTTACGCGCAGATTATCCGCAATGTCCGTGGCGATGTTGTGGCGCTGTATCCTCTCATGCCCGACCGCATGACGGTCGACCGGGATTCACAGGGACGGCTGTATTATCGTTACAGAAAAAGCAGCGGTGATGCGCCCGAGGTCAGTAAGAATAAGCCACATGATATTATCCTTGCGCCAAGCGATGTGCTGCACATTCTCGGATTGGGCTTTGACGGGCTGGTCGGATATTCACCCATAGCAATGGCCAAAAATGCTGTGGGGCTTGCCATTGCCGCAGAGGAATATGGTGCGAAATTCTTCGCCAACGGTGCCGCACCAGGCGGTGTTCTCGAACATCCCGGCACATTGAAAGATCCGGAACGTATCAGGGAAAGCTGGCAATCCACTTTTGGAGGCAGCGCCAACAGCAACAAAATCGCCGTGCTTGAAGAAGGTCTCAAATATACACCCATTGCCATATCACCCGAACAGGCGCAATTTTTGGAAACACGGAAATTTCAGATCAACGAAATCGCCCGTATCTTCCGAGTACCGCCGCATATGCTCGCCGACCTTGAAAAATCAAGCTTTTCCAACATCGAGCAGCAGTCACTGGAGTTCGTGAAATATACACTCGACCCATGGGTCATCCGCTGGGAACAGGCGATGAACAAGTCACTTCTGCTCGAAAGTGAAAAACGCGATGTGTTCACCAAGTTCAATGTGGATGGACTTCTTCGCGGTGACTATCAGAGCCGTATGACGGGCTATGCTACGGCGCGGCAGAATGGTTGGATGTCTGCCAACGATATCAGACAGCTTGAAAACTTCGACCGAATACCGGAGGAGCTCGGCGGTGACCTTTACCTTATAAACGGAGCGATGACCAAATTACAGGACGCCGGTGCATTTGCAAATATAACTACAACAGAAACGGAGGAAATCTCGGATGGACAAAACAAATCGGGCGCAAAGCCCAGGAAAAGCCCCCGTCAGGGCGCGTGATAAAACGCATTTCTGGAACTGGGATAATGACGAGGAATCGGGCGTTCGTACCCTTTGCCTTGACGGCACCATTGCGGACGAGAGCTGGTGGGGCGATGAAATCACACCTCGAATGTTCAAGGATGAGCTGTTTTCCGGAAGCGGAGATATCGTCGTGTGGATCAACTCGCCCGGTGGGGACTGCGTGGCGGCTTCACAGATTTACACCATGCTTATGGACTACACGGGAAATGTTACCGTAAAAATCGATGGTCTTGCGGCGAGTGCCGCTTCGGTCATTGCAATGGCTGGTACCGAGGTGCTTATGGCTCCCACGGCGCTGCTCATGATTCACAATCCGATGTCAATCGCAATCGGCGATACCGAGGAAATGCAGAAAGCCATCGCCATGCTGGACGAGGTCAAGGAAAGCATTATCAACGCCTACGAAATCAAGACCGGGCAGTCGAGAGCGAAAATCTCCCATCTCATGGACGGCGAAACCTGGATGAACGCGAACAAGGCAATTGAGCTGGGCTTTGTGGACGGCATTCTCACGGACACCAAACGCAGTCATACCGATGATGTGGTCTTTGCATTCAGCCGCAGGGCGGTTACCAATTCGCTTATGAACAAGCTCATCTCGAAATCAGCTCCGAAGCAGGAGCAAAAGAAGCAGGATGCGCCTGTTGGCGTTTCCGTCGATGCGGCTATGCAGAAACTGCAAGCTCGTAAATACATTTAACGGAGGTATTTGATTATGAAAAAGGTACTTGAAATGCGTGAAAAACGCGCAAAGGCATGGGATGCTGCAAAGGCGTTCCTGGACACCCGCGCCAAGGAAGGCGTCCTCTCCGCAGAGGATAATGCTACCTACGACAAGATGCTGGCGGATGTGGACTCGATGGCGCGTCAGATCGCTCTTGAGGAAGACCGCGTGGCAAGAGACACCGCTATGGCACAGCCCACCAGCTCTCCCATCACGGCAAAACCTAACGCACAGGATGGAAAACCCGTCCACTTCAGAGCAACCGCCGAATACCGCGAGGACTTTCTGAACCTCGTGCGCGGAAGGCGTCCCGTTCATAACGTCATGGAGGAAGGCACTCCCTCCACTGGCGGTTATCTTGTTCCGATTGAGTTCGACAGAAATCTTGTCCGGGCGCTTGAGCGTGAGAACGTGATTCGCTCCATTTCTAAGGTAATCACCACAGCGGCGCCCCACAGGATTAACGTCGCGCTTACCGATGTTTCTGCCGACTGGGTGGCAGAGTCCGGCGTCTTTACGCCCAGCACACCCACCTTCAATCAGCTTTCCCTTGATGCCTACACCCTTCGTGCGGCAGCACTGGTTTCGGAGGAATTGCTTCAGGATTCCATGTTTGACCTTGAAGACTATCTCATCGACAATTTCGCCCGTGCTTTTGCGGCGAAGGAGGAGCAGGCCTTTTGCGTCGGTGCAGGCAGCACCCAGCCCACGGGCATCTTCACTGCGAGCGGCGGTGATGTCGGTGTAACTACAGCGGCGGCCGGGGCAATCACAGCGGACGAACTCATCGAGCTGACCTATTCCCTCAAGGACGGCTACAAGAAAAGCGCCAAATTTGTTTTGAACAGTGCAACCCTCGCGGGTATCCGCAAGCTCAAGGACGGTAACGGTGCATATATGTGGCAGCCATCTCTGCAGGCAGATCAGCCCGACCGTCTGCTCGGTTTTCCGGTTTATGTTTCGCAGTATGCTCCGACCATTGCGGCAAACGCATACACCGTCGCTTTCGGTGATTTCCAAAACTACTGGATTGCCGACCGCAGCGGCAGAACCGTGCGCCGTGCGGATGAACTGCATATCGCCAACCTGCAGACCGGCTTCTACGCTTTCCAGCGCGTCGACGGCAAGACCGTACTGCCCGAAGGTATCAAGCTGCTCAAGCAGCACGCTTAAGAGGAGGATTTCGCTATGTCATATAACACAAAAAACTACACCGAACAGGGCGGTGAAAAAACCGTCATCGGCGGCACACTGGAAATCAAGGAGGGAGCCTCGGTAACGGGGCTCTCCGCCAATCCTCTTCTCGTAGCAACGGCTGAAGCTTTAGGTGGTATAAAAGCCGAAGAAGCCACTGTGGGAGATACCGTTGAAGTAAAAATCGGTGAGGACGGAATTCTTTATGTGCCGACATATCCGGTCGCACCTGAAATACCCATAGCTACAAATCAAGCTGACAGCATAGCCGAGGATACAGCCGCACTTGTCACGGATTTCAATGCCCTACTTGCCAAACTGAAAGCGGCGGGATTGATGGTGGCAGACGAAGAATGACTGAAAGGAGGCGGATGGCATGACAACAGATAATCTTCTACCCAAAGTAAAAGCAAACCTAATCCTGGAGCATGACGCAGACGATGGCATTCTACTGCATTTCATCAAAGCAGCCGTCTCCTATGCGGAGAGTTACCAGCATGTCACTGAGGGCCATTACATTGAAAACCCTATGCCACCCACCACGGAACAGGCAGTAATCATGCTGTCGAGTCATTTCTACGAGAGCAGAGATGGCTCTACGGCTGGTTTCTTCGCCGATAGCGTACAGGCAGGTCAGCAGGTTTGGAACACGGTAAATTTACTTCTAAGACTCGACCGGGATTGGAAGGTGTGACATGAGCTTTGGAAAGATGAACACCTTTATAGACATTGTTGAGAAAGTAACCATAAAAGACTCGGAAGGTTTCAGTACTGAGGTTGACAATATTGTTGCTTCCATCAAAGCATATCGGGAAGGTCGGCATAGCACCGAAATATGGGCGAACAGAGCCGCATTTTCGGAGGCCACCGACCTTTTCCGTTTTCGCTGTATTCCCGGTGTCACTGTTACAACCGCAATGCTTATTGTTTGTGCAGACGGCCGATTTGAAATTACCTCAGTGGAGGATGTCAAAGGCCGTGGAATGTACATTGAAGTACTCGCCAAGGAGGTGAAACCCAGTGGCTAAAGTAACTATGAAAATGCCGGAGGACTTCCTTCTGAAGGTCTCACGGCTGAACGATAAAACTGATGAAATTATCCCTCGTGTGCTTAAGGCTGGCGGTGAGGTTGTGCTTGATAAAGTAAAGGCTAATCTCAATTCAGCGGTTGGTCGTGATACAAAGTATCCTTCACGTTCCACCGGCCAGCTTGCGGCGGCATTGGGACTTTCACCTGCCCTACAGGACAGGGATGGCAACCACAACGTTAAGATCGGCTTTTCTGAACCGCGCCGTGACGGAAACAGCAATGCGAAGATAGCCAATATCATCGAATACGGAAAATCGGGGCAACCGGCAAAACCATTCTTGAAGCCAGCGAGAACCACCAGTAGAAAGCCCTGCATCGAAGCGATGAAAGCAAAGCTGGACGAGGAGGTAAATAAGATATGAGTCTACTTTCAGATTTAAGTGAAGTCCTGACGCCGTTGAATATCCCTATCGAAACAGGCTTATTCAGCGGTGTACCTCCTGACGAATATTTGGTCTTTATCCCTCTGACTGATTTGTTTGAAGTTCATGCGGATAACCGACCAGGCTTTGACGTGCAGGAAGTGCGGATATCTCTGTTCTCAAAAGGCAATTACCAACAGCGGAAAAGGCAGATCACTACGGCTTTGCTGAATGCAGATATTACTGTGACTGAACGACGGTACATCGGGCACGAGGACGATACCGGATATCATCATTACGCCATTGATGTGGCAAAATCATACGAAACGGAGGAATAAAACATGGCAACTATCGGTCTTGATAGACTTTACTATTCAAAAATAACCGAGGACTCCAACGGCGAAGAAACCTATGCTACGCCGCTTGTCCTCGCTAAAGCCATCACCGCTGAACTCTCGGTTGAGCTGGTGGAGGCAATTCTGTACGCTGACGACGGTGCCGCTGAAGTTGTAAAAGACTTCAACAGTGGAACGCTCACCCTTGGCGTTGACGACATCGGCCCCACGGCGGCGGCAGATCTAACCGGCTCATCCACCGATGACAACGGTGTGCTGATTTCTGCCAGCGAAAATGTGGGTACACCCGTTGCGGTAGGCTTCCGTGCTCAGAAGGCCAACGGCACCTATCGATACTTCTGGCTCTATCGCGTAAAGTTCGGTCTGCCCGCAACGAACCTTCAGACAAAGGCGGATTCCATCACCTTCTCTACGCCGACCATCGAAGGAACGGTTATGCGAAGGAATAAACTGGACGGCATGGGTAAGCACCCATGGAAAGCGGAGGTCACTGAAGGTGACGCAGGAGTCTCATCCGGTACCATCACCGGCTGGTTTACTGAAGTTTACGAACCGGTCTACACGCCGGAGCCGTAAGGAGGATTGAACTATGGATAATGAGCGAAGCGCCGCTATCAAAATCGGCGACAAAGAGTATGAACTGGTTCTGACCACACGTGCGACAAAGGCCATTGCCGGTCGATATGGCGGGCTTGAAAATCTCGGGGAAAAACTGATGAAATCAGAGAACTTTGAAATGGCGCTGGACGAGATTGTTTGGCTTATTACGCTGCTTGCAAATCAGTCAATCTTGATTCGCAACCTTAAAAATAAGAATGCTCCGGAGGAACTTCTTACTGAGGAGGAAGTGGAGCTTCTGACCTCTCCGCTTGACTTGGCAGCATATAAAAACGCAATCACCGAAGCGATGTTCAAAGGCACAAAGCGCGATGTTGAAAGTGAGGAAGATAGCGCCACCAGAGGTGCCGCATCAAAAAACGTGGAAGTCGGGTAACGGACGCTGAAGTCTTTACCCGGCTTCTTTACTATGGAACAGTTCAGATGGGCATGGACACAGACGAATTCTGGCTCATGCCCATCGGGCTGTTTTTTGATTTATGGGCTTGTCACAAACAATGGCATGGGATTGAGAAGCCGAAGAAAACCCGAACCATTGACGATATTATCCCGCCGGGGATTTAAGGGGGTGAGCACAGATGGCGGACAATTTTGGCCTGAAAATAGGCATTGAGGGCGAACGCGAGTTTAAGAACGCCCTTCGCGATATCAACCAGTCTTTTAAGGTGCTGGGCAGTGAAATGACGCTTGTCACCAGCCAGTTTGACAAAAACGATAAGTCCGTGCAAGCGGTCACCGCCCGTAACGCTACGCTGAATAAAGAAATCGATGCGCAGAAGAGCAAGATTGAAACCCTGCGTGCCGCCCTGCAGAATGCCTCGGAGTCTTTTGGCGAGAACGACCGCCGTACTCAGAACTGGCAGATTCAGCTAAATAAGGCACAAGCAGAACTCAACGGGATGGAGCGTGAACTTGAGCAGTCCACAATCGAAGCGGATAACCTCGGCGATGAATTGGACGAATCCGGAAAAAGCGCGGAAGATGCCGGCGGCAAGTTTGACAAGCTCGGTGGCATCCTCAAGGGTATTGGTATTGCGATGGGTGCAGTTGCCGTCGCTGCCGGAGCCGCCGCTATCAAGCTGGGCAAAGAAGTCGTACAACAATTCGGCGAGTTGGAACAAAACCTCGGTGGCTCGGAGGCGGTTTTCGGTGCATACGCCGCGTCGATTCAGAAAACCGGTGAGGAAGCATATAGAAACCTCGGTGTTTCCCAAAGTGAGTATCTCGCTACTGCCAACAAAATGGGTGCGTTGTTCCAAGGGTCCGGTATACAGCAACAGAAAAGCCTTGAGCTAACTGAAAAGGCCATGCAGCGGGCAGCGGATATGGCTTCTGTTATGGGCGTTGATATGCAAATGGCACTGGACTCGGTGGCGGGCGCAGCAAAAGGCAACTTCACCATGATGGATAATCTCGGTGTTGCTATGAACGCTACCAATATCCAGGCATATGCTCTCGCAAAGGGTCTGGATTTTACTTGGAACACCGCCACACAAGCGGAAAAAGCCGAAATCGCCATGCAGATGTTTTTCGAGAACACGGAGCAGTATGCCGGCAACTTTGCACGCGAATCAACTCAGACAATAACCGGCTCTATTGGCATGTTACAAGCCGCTCTTGGCTCTTTTACTGGCGGACTCGGCAATGCCAATGCCGACATGACCAACCTGACTGAAAACCTCGTGGATGCTTTCCGCGCGGTTGTCGCAAACATCGTGCCTGTTTTGGAAAACATCGTAACCGCACTCCCGCCTGCGTTCGATGCAATTTTAACTGCGGTGGGCGACCTGCTTCCTATGTTGCTCGAAACTGTTACGAGCCTGTTCACGCAGGTGCTTGAAACGCTCCTGAACCTTCTGCCGGAACTTATCCCAGCGGCGGTGGATGCCGTCATGACGATAGTCGGAGCGTTGATTGACAGCCTGCCGCTTCTCATCGATGCAGCGGTGCAACTGGTTACGGCGTTGGTACAAGGCATAGGAAATGCACTGCCAAAACTGATCCCGGCGGCGCTTACCGCAATCATGACGATTGTCCAAGGTTTGATTGAGAACCTGCCAATGCTGCTGGATGCAGCTTTGCAGTTGATTATAGGGTTAGCACAAGGGCTGGTGGATGCAATTCCGCAGTTAATCGCCGCACTGCCCGCTATTATTGCCGCCATCATTGCCTTTATCATCGGAGCCATTCCAGAGATTATTGATGCGGGTATTCAGTTGTTGACCTCACTGGTGACAGCATTGCCTACCATCATTACAGCAGTCGTGGAAGCAATTCCGCAAATCATCGACAGTATCATCAATGCAGTCATTGGGTCGATTCCCTTGATTATTGACGCTGGCATACGGCTTCTGATATCGCTGATACAGGCACTCCCTCAGATTATTACAACTGTTGTGGCTGCGATTCCGAAGATTATAACCTCACTGGTGAACGCTATCGTAGGTAACATTGATAAAATCATTTTGGCTGGTGTTCAGTTGTTTATTGCCTTGATTGCGAACCTGCCGAAAATCATCGTCGAGGTGGTCAAAGCAGTGCCGCAGATTATCACGGGTCTGGTCAAAGCGTTTACCGGCTACATCGGACAGATGGCGCAGGTCGGCGGCAATCTCATCAAAGGTTTGTGGAATGGTATTTCTGACGCTGGTGCTTGGCTATGGAATAAAATTTCCGGCTTCTTCGGCAATGTGGTATCGAAGATTAAGAACTTCTTCGGTATTAAATCCCCCTCTGCTCTGTTTGCCGGAATTGGCCACAACATGGGTGAAGGTATCGGTGTGGGCTTTGAGGATGCTATGGCAGCCGTTTCAAGGGATATGCAAAATGCTGTACCCACAAACTTCGATTTGAATTACAAAGGTTTATCTGGGCAAGGCAGTGCCACCGGTACAAGCATCACGCAAAACCTATCTGTGGTGACACCAAAAGCACTGTCCGAAAAAGAACTGGCACGGGAGTTCAAAAACCTCTCCCGCAAGCTGGCACTTGAATATTAAAGGAGGTCTGACTGTGGAACTTATATATATTAATGCGGACGGCAGGAGCATTACGCTCAAACAAAGCCGTCCGTATTTTCTTAAGAAAATAGACGGCACAGGCAACATACGTCAGACCGTTAACACCTTCAAGGCACCGGATCAGGACGGTGCTTTTTATATTTCCTCCACACTGGATATGCGAAATATCATACTGGAAGGTACGGTTTTGGCAGATACCCCTGATGATGCCTATGCGCGGAGACAGCTTTTCCTTAAGATATTTAGCCCTAAACTGAATGGAACGCTCGTTTATCGTAATCGGCAAATTTCCTGCGTTGTAGAAGAAGCGGGGTTTGCCGTTTCCACCAGGCAGCGAATACCTAACTTTTTTGTCAGTCTCCTTTGCCCGTCTCCTTTCTTCGAGACGCTGGATGAAGTGCGTGAGGAGCTGGCATCATGGATACCTCTGTTTGAGTTTGAACTGGAGATACCGGAGGGCGGCATGGAGTTTGGAATGCGCCAGCCCAGCCAGATTATCACGGTTGAAAATATCGGCGATGTTTCCTGTGGCTGCGAGATTGTGTTTCAGGCACTGGGTACGGTGACGAATCCGGAACTCTTAAATATAGATACAGGCGAATATATCCGACTTCTCACGACGATGAGCGCCGGAGATGAACTTCGTGTATATACTCATTTCGCCGGTAAGCGTGTGGTCAGCGTCAACGGCTCGGCAGTGACAAATTCTTTTTCATTGCTGGATACAGGATCGACATTCTTTCAGCTTGCCGCCGGTGTAAACACCTTACGCTATGATGCTTCGGTCAATATGGAACTGTTGGAAGTCAGCATTTACTTTCGTCCGCAGTTTCTGGGGGTGTGAGCATGGAACTGTATATCTACAATTTAGAGCGTGAACTCACGGGCATTGTGGAGTCTTTCGAATACCTGCGCTGGACACGGCGTTACTCCCAATGTGGCTCTTTTGAATTGAAGGCCATCGCAACACCGGAAAATACCGCTCTCCTGCAAGAAGGAAGTTTTATCTGGAAGAACGACGACGAGGAAGCCGGGATCATTGAGCATCTGGAGTTGTCTCAGACCGAGCAGGAAATCATCACGGCGAGCGGACGATTTGCGACTTCCTTCCTCTCCCGCCGTATTGTGTGGGGTACAGAGAAGTTGTCCGGCGACCTTTCCGCCTGTGCTCTGCAGTTGATAAATAATAATCTCATCAGCCCTACAGACACGGTTCGGCAAATAACCGGGATATTTTTCTTATCTCCGAACCTGAATGTGCCTGTCAGCACTCAAATATCCTACCGAAACCTTATGGATGCAGTGACGGGATTATGCGCGGCTTCAGACATCGGTATCAAGAGCGTGTTCGACCCGGCAATGGGGATTTTTACGGTAACGCTGTATAGGGGTGCTGATTCTCAGGCGGTATTCTCCAAGGAGTACGAGAACCTAACGGAGCAGAGCTATACCGAGAGCGCAGCGGATTACGCCAATACCGCTCTCATCGGTGGCGAAGGTGAAGGTGCAAGCCGGACATTTGTCGCCATCACAAGCGGTTCCGGGGAGACCCGGCGAGAAATCTTCGTGGACGCCAAAGACCTGCAAGAGGTGGATTTCGGCACCGGTTACACAGACGCGTTGATTTTCCGAGGCCAGAGCAAGCTGAGCGAACAGGCAATCCGTTATTCCTTCGATACCTCGGTTAACCCGCACGGCAACCTGACCTACAAGATAGATTTTGACCTTGGGCAGACCGTTCAGGTCATCTCCAAGGCATGGGGCGTATCCATGATGACGCGCATTACCGAGATTGAAGAAACCTACGACGCTGACGGTCAGAGCATCAGCGTGGTGTTTGGAAAAGCCGAGCTGACAATAGCACAGAAAATCCGTTCCGATTTAAGCGAAGTCAAAACAGTACTATCAGCCCCGACCGGCATTTCTGAAGTATCAGAAGCCATTGGCGTCGTGGAAGGAACACTGGATGATGTAGAAGAAACGCTGGGTGATTTGACTGATGTAGACCCAAAAATTCAAGGTGACAATTTTGCGGATACCATCAACAATTTGTTTGGAAAAGTTCCAGCACTTGAAATAATCGTAGGCGAAGGTACTACTTCTATCGGTCAATACGCCTTGCACAATATGGTTCCGGGTGATGCCTTTTATTTTACCTCGTGGAGCGGCAATAAGTTCAGTGACCAACCAAGCGAAGACGGGCATGTCTTTCTCATAAAACACAACGGAGATAATACGGGAAACGGATTTCAGCGGGCAATGGGATTCTTTATATCCCGTAACACCATGACGTTTTATGTGATTTCAGTTTTCGTGTTCAATAACCCATCCGGGCAGGCAAACTGGCTCAACATCAACAATGAACCAATAACCACGGCGAGGATTGCAAACGGTGCTGTGACTACTGCAAAAACAGCCCAGGAAGCTAACACTGCACTCACTTACTCACTTGGAAGTGACGTGACAATGGGTATGAATATGTCCTTTGTGAATAAGGGCGTCGTTTCAATCGGAATGCAGATTAATGTGGGGGCTTCGGGAGTCGCTTCCGGCGGCACGATTTTAACAATAACAAATGCGAACTTTTACCCCTACTCGACAGTACGCGCAGTGGCGACTGCGGTGGGCGGCAGCGGCACCAGTATGCCGATTACAATCAACGCGAGCGGTGTGATGGCGAACGCCGCCGCATCCACACTGCCTACGGGTTTTTACATGATATCATGCTCTTACGCAAGGGCTTAATGGAGGGAAATCAATATGGAGAAAAGCGGTTTTTTCAACTCGTCCGATGGGGACAGGATTTACGACGCTGCCGACTTTGCGGCATATTTCGGAAGCCTTGTCTCCAACGGTGTTTTTTATATGACAGCAACAAACCTGCAGGTGGCACCATCGATTGGTTTGGCTGTGATTGTGGCGGCGGGAAGCGCGTGGATTAACGGATACCGTTATGAGAATACGGATGACTTGAACATCCCGTTGACAACGGCAAACGGAAGTAATCCCCGCATTGACCGCATTGTTGTCCGCTTAAGCCAAATCAGCCGAAGCATTCAGATCGCCGTTGTTGACGGAACTCCTGCGGCAACACCTGTGGCTCCGGCATTGACGAGAACAAGCGATATCTATGAGCTTTGCCTCGCCGATGTGCTTGTACCAACGGCCGCCACATCAATTGTCGCAAATAACATCATGGATACCCGGCTGAATACCAATCTTTGCGGGCTGGTCAATTCTCTTGTTACAGCCGTTTATGAATAAGGGGGTAAATGACGATGGCGGATATTAACGGTGTATCTTTACAGGCAGGTTCAAGCCCGACCGTACATTACACCATCACCTATACCAAGAGCCGACCCAACAACAGCCAGATGACCTATAACTTTACCATATCCGCAGCACTCGGTTCATCAGGTTCTTTTATTCACAACGGCTACGCCCTGCTTTGTACCATGACCGTAAATGGCTCTTCCTCACAGGTGCGAATCAAGACGGTGGACGGCGACAACTGGGACGGAACAACGCCAAGGCTCAGATATGTTTCGGTGACATGTCCTTCAACTACAGGAAACACTACGCAAGGCGTTCGCTTTCGGGTGGTGTCGGATGGAAGGCTAACCCTCACCTCCGGGGTCATCGACAATTCAAACTATACAGTGTTAAGCTCACCGCTTTTGACAACAGCCTGCGGATCGCCGACTTCTTGTTCGGTCAGCCCCATACTTTCGGAAGGTGATGTTACCCTTTCATGGAGCGGGGCATCCGGCGGCATCAATAATACGATTTCCAGTTATGAGATTCAGTACAGTGATTCCAGTGACAACTTTACATGGGGAGCATGGACAGCCCTGACCACGGTGACTACCACGGCAACCAGCGGCAGCATATTTACATCGCCGCCGCCCACCAGAGGACATTACCGAAGATATCAGGTGCGGACTCGTGGCACAGCAGGAGCAAGCTATTACTCCGGATGGAAAGTATCATCAAACTCCGTCCGTAGAAATACAGCGCCGAAGGCACCGACAACTGCCGTTGCATCCCCGGCAGCATATAGCGATGAAACCATTACGCTGACTTGGAGCGGAGCATCGGGCGGTACAAGTCCGGTGAAGGGATACCAGATTGCCAGACGCACATCCACGGATAACGTCACATGGAGTACATGGAATGTGCTGACCACCCTGACCTTGTCAGCCAGCAGCGGCAGTTATAACCCAAATGTATCAAGAGTTCCGGGGACATATACACAGTTCGGCATTTGGACAATCGACACTTTTGATGTTTATTCAGTAGAGAAGATCAGCAACAGCATTTTCTGTGACATCACAGCTTGTGGAGCGCCTACGGCTTGCTCGGTAAGTGCAACGCTGGCTGAGGGAAACGTTTCTCTCTCATGGAGTGGTGCAGCCGATGGCGCGGGCAATGCCATCACATCCTACGAGATACAATATAGCGATTCAACCGACAACAGCACGTGGGGTGCATGGACGGCACTGACCACGGTGGCCACTACTGCAACAAGCAGTATCTTAAGCGTCAGCCCTCCGCCCACGAGAGGAAATTATCGCCGATTCCGGGTAAGAACACGTGGTGCCGCGGGGGAGAGTTTTTACTCTGACTGGACTGTTTCCAGCAACACTGTCCGCAGAAATACACTACCTACGCCGCCGACAACCTTTGCCGCCGCTCCTGCCATTTACGAATCAACAACCGTTACTCTTACATGGAGCGGCACGATACCCGGAACCAGCGCTATCAAGCAGTATGTCATTCAGCGTTCAACTTCAACGGACGGGATTAACTGGTCGGCATATGAGGCTCTGACAATCGTCGTTTCAAGTGCTACCTCGGGAACGTATACAGCGAACGCTTCTCAGATAGCCGGGATGTCTACCCGCTACCGTATCAGCGTAACCGATACCTTAGACGCAGTTTCTGCTTATGTAGTTAGTGACACTGTAAAGAAAAACAGTCCGCCGACCGCTCCGATAATCGTCTGCCCGGTATCCGGCAGTTCCAGTTACAATACTACACCGCGTTTCATGCTTACAACGGGCGTGGAGCCGGACGGTCAGATGCAGATTGTAGAAGTAAAAATAGATTCAGGCGCATGGTTCAACAGCGTGGATAATGCCGAGAGGTTTTCCGTAAGCGGCTATTTGGGCAACGGTATAAAAACCGTGTATCAAGCGGCAACACTCACCGCAGGGAGCCATACTGTGACCGTCCGTTGCCTTGATAGCGATATCGAGTCATCAAGCCCCGAGGTTGTGCGTACGTTTACGGTGCTGTCACCTCCATTTGAGACAATCACCGCAAACGAAACCCCTGTGAAGGCAACTCATATCCAGACGCTCCTAACTGCTGTAAACGCGGTACGCAGCTATTACAATCTATCCCCCGTGACTTGGAGCGAGGACGTTACCGCCGGAAGGACTACGGTTAAAAACTGGCCGTTCCACATCACGGAGCTTCGAAAAGCCATCGAGCCTGTGGTCACGGCGATCAACGGGTTTGATTCCTCATCAGCCTTTGATATCCCGCCCGGCACGTGGCTACCCATCGGAACGGGGCGGCCAAGAGCAGATGTAATGCAACAGATTCAGGACTTAATCTTAATGCTTTAGGCTTAGTTACTACTACGGCGCTCTCGTATTATGCGAGGGCGCTTTTCTATACACAAATTTATAAATCGGAGGTGTTTTTAATGAAAGAGATTTGGAATTGGATGCAGTTGGCCTTTGCCGCTGTTGGTGCGTTTCTTGGATGGTTTCTCGGTGGGCTGGATGGATTTCTTTATGCGCTCATAGCATTTGTGGCCATAGATTATGTGACCGGAGTGCTCTGTGCCATTATTGATAAAAAGCTGTCCAGTGAAATTGGCGCGAAAGGCATCTTCAAAAAGGTGCTCATTTTTGTGCTGGTAGGTGTCGCCCATATCCTTGATACGCAGATACTGGGCAGCACTGTGGGCAGCGGTGGTGTCCTTCGGACGGCGGTCATCTTCTTCTACCTTAGCAATGAGGGGGTTTCTATTTTAGAGAATGCCGCACATATTGGGCTACCCATACCTGAAAAACTGAGAGAGGTTCTTAAGCAGCTTCACGGACGGGAAGATGGTGATGGAAAATGATTGACTTAACAAAAGCATCAACCGTACACATCGGTAGGCGCGGTGAGCATCATTTCCGTAACATCGAGTTTGATGTTTCCAGTTTATTAGGGGACGATTATCCCAGCGCCGCACTGCAGGCAATCTACAAAAGACCCGATGGTACTGCCTATCCCGTGGTCACAAATTATGCCGACACCGTGCTGACATGGTCGCCCAGCTCGACGGATACCGAAATTGTCGGTGTGGGGCAGCTGGAAATCAGAGTCGTGTTTGGCGATGTGGTTGGTAAAAGCGTAAAGGTTCTCACCATTGTTGAAGAGGCTCTTGTTGATGGCATTGTCACGCCGCCGGAGCCTCCTGCTCAGGAGTGGCTTAACCAGGTGCTTTCTGCCTTAGCTGAACTGGATATTGATGAGTTAAATAACCTGCTCAACCTCACTTATAACTTGTTAAATGACAATTACGCACTGCTGAATACCACGCACAACTTACTCGGTGATACGCGTGACACGATGTATATGAGGACAGGAATTCTCCTTAACCATTTGCATCCGATAGAAACCGCTACCGCACCGGATATGACCAGCCGAAGAGCGTCCATCACATTCAGTGGCATATCAAACGGCAATAACGTAGTAATCGACACGGTAACATATACCTTCGTCACTGCCTTGGGTAGCCCCGCCGCAAACAATGTGCAGGTGCTAATCCAAGGAAGTCTTCGCAATACGGTCAAGAAACTTGCCGAAGCCATAAGAGGCGTTGAAGATGAAGCGAACATTGTCTACGGAGCAGGAGCAGATCCGAACCCCACTTGCACAGCCTATTGGACGAGTCAACGGTTTTCCATCGGCAGCACTACCATTGATGCGGGCGAGAGCCTGTTCGTGCTGGAAAGAGAAGAAAACGCGACATCTGCAATAGTTCTCACATCTACCGCAGTAGCTTCTATCAATTCATTTGCCCGGATAAGTTTCCTGAGATATCTCTTATCAGGTAATGTTTCCGGCTCAGGCGGGGCTAACAGCGTCCGGGGTCCTTTGCACACGGTATTGCCTATCGGCAGCGTTGTCATCGGTGGTCAGGGCGGATTGCTTTATCCGGCGACATATGACTGCCATTTAATAACCCTTTGCCGTCAATCGGATACAAGCGAGAAAGAACTTGATTTCTACATTTCCAGTGACGAGGATACGTTTACAAGACTTCAACGCAGTACGCCTATCGGGTCGAATACCTCAGCCGAATCCCTGCACGTTGACATCGAAATGCGGCAAGCCAGGGTACCCGCCGGATATGGACTGTATGTCTGTATGGGAAGTGACGGAACATCATCAAGCGCCTATTGCGATTTGAAGTTTACCTACCATCTATATCCCACTTCGCTTACGACAGACATAAACAATTGATTGTGAGGTGATATTAATGAATTTACGCAAGTTAATACTTACAAATAACGCTTGCTACAAGGCAGGCAGAGTAATAATTCCCAAAGGCATTATGGTGCATTCCACCGGCGCGAACAATCCAAACCTTAAACGCTACGTGGGTCCCGATGATGGCTTGCTCGGAAAGAATCAATACAACAACCACTGGAATCAGGATAAGCCCGGCGGCCGCCAGGTCTGTGTTCATGCATTCATTGGGAAACTGGCTGACGGGAGCATCGCCACCTACCAGACCCTGCCTTGGAATATGCGCGGTTGGCATGGCGGTTCCGGCTCAAAAGGCTCGGTCAATGACACGCATATCAGTTTTGAAATCTGTGAAGATGGTCTAACCGATGCCGCTTACTTTAATGCTGTATATAAAGAAGCAACTGAATTATGCGCCTATCTCTGCAAGGAGTACAAGCTCGACCCTATGGCAGACGGCGTTATCATCGGGCATTATGAAGGGCATAAGCGTGGCATCGCCAGCAACCATGCCGACCCCGGACACTGGTTTCCCAAGCACGGGAAGTCGATGGATATCTTCCGCGCCGAGGTTAAAAGACTGCTCACGGTGACAGAACCATCAAAACCTCAAACTCCCGCCGAACCGAAGAAACTGTACCGGGTTCAGGTCGGGGCGTACTCGGTTAAAGCCAACGCCGATGCCATGCTCAAAAGAGTTAAGGCGGCTGGGTTTACCGATGCCTTTATTAAATACAGCGAATAGCCGAAAACAAGATACACTATTTCGGTACAGAAAACAATAAACCACAGGTCAAGTTGTTGACCTGCAGTTATAGTTTCAGACCCGCAACTGTGATTACTTCACATTTGCGGGTCTATTATTTTGCTCTTTTTTCGTTCAAGACGTCTCTTTTCCTCCAGTGGGTAATGAGGGATGGCTTTCCTCGGACTGGAGGATGACCAATGACGAACGAACAAAAGGAGCGAATTACAGCGCTTCGCTATCAGGGATATGGATACTCAAAAATCGCCGGGGTGCTTTCTGTTTCAGTGAATACAGTTAAATCGTACTGCAGAAGAAATGGACTGGATTCTGATACGCTGGGTATTTTAGCTGCCTGCAAGCAATGCGGAAAACCAATAACCATCAAAGAAAAATATAAACTGCGTCAGTTCTGTTCCGACAAGTGCCGCGCCCTGTGCTGGAACAGCCATCAGCACAAGAGCCGCGAAAAAACAATATATCAATTTGTTTGCGAAAAATGCGGAGAAGCTTTTGAGAGCCACGGTAATAAAAATAGAAAATATTGCTCTCACGACTGTTACATTGCGGCACGGTTCGGTAAAGGGCGTGACGGCAATGAATAAGGAGTATTTTGACTCTGTTTGCGGTTACAAATCTGCAATGGCACAGGCCCGGTTGATGCTTTTAAAGGGGATTTTAACCGAAGACGAGTACGCCATAATTGATACAATGATGGCCGAGAAATACGGATTATCTTCGTGTAGTTTATTTCGGGAGAATGACTTGCTATATAAGGAGAGTGACGGTAATATGTGACACCACGAGGAGGTGAAAAAATGCCTAAAATAGTAACGAAAATAGCTCCTAAGCCCAAGTTGGCGCAACAAATAAAGGTTGCTGCCTATGCCCGTGTATCGACGGGAAAGGATGCGATGCTCCACTCTCTGTCCTCTCAGGTCAGTTACTACAGTAAATTGATACAAGGTCACGAGGGATGGCAGTATGTGGGCGTTTATGCCGATGAAGCACTGACCGGCACGAAAGACACCAGAGAGAATTTCCAAAGGCTGCTCGCTGACTGCCGTGCCGGAAAAGTGAATATGATACTGACTAAGTCCATCTCCCGCTTCGCACGGAACACGGTAACTTTACTCGAAACCGTCCGTGAACTGAAAGCAATAGAGGTGGGCATCTTTTTTGAAGAGCAGAATATTCACAGCATGAGCAGCGATGGCGAGTTGATGTTGACCATTCTCGCCTCATACGCACAGGAAGAAAGCCTGTCGGCAAGTGAGAATCAGAAATGGCGCATCAGAAAAGGCTTTGAAAGCGGAGAGCTTGTAAACTGGCGATTCCTGTTCGGATACCGCATTTCAAAAGAAAAAATAGAAATCGACATGGAAACCGCACCGATTGTGCTTGAAATATTCGAGCGTGTTATTGCCGGAGACACTTTCGGTGTTATCAGCAGAGATCTGAACAGTCGTGGACTTTCCGGTGTTCTCGGTGGAAAATGGTGTGTTCAGCGTATCCGTGATATCGTCGGCAACGAAAAATACACAGGAAACGCTATGCTCCAAAAGCACTTCCGCAACAATCATCTGGAAAAGAAAAAATGCCGCAACACGGGTGAGTTGCCGATGTTCTATGCCGAAGATACACATCCCGCCATCATTGATGAGGATACCTTCAATGCGGCGCAAGCCATATTACATGAAATACAAAGCAAGCAGAAAAACCGTCCTGCACCCAAACACAGTGAGTTTACCGGAAAATTGTACTGTCCGCACTGCGGTAAAAACTATAAGCGTACCAAGAGCAGTGGCACAGTCGGATGGAACTGTTCCACCTATCTATCACAGGGCAAAGCCTACTGCCACGGGAAAAAGATACCCGAAACCACACTTAAGGCGGTCTGTGCCAGCGTCCTCGGCATCCAGGATTATTGCTCTGACACCTTTACCGACCGAATTGAACGCATCGAAGTGCCGGAAGCTAATCGTCTGCGGTTCATTTTCAAAGATGGCAGTATCAATGAGCGCACATGGGCAGACCGCTCACGGCGGGATAGCTGGACGGAGGAAATGAAGCAAGCCGCCCGAGAAAGGAGGAAAAATCAATGTCAAGAGCAGTAACAGTCATACCCGCTACAAAAAATAAGTTTACAGCACTGCCTACCGCTTCCATTGCCAAACGCCGAACGGCGGGCTACGCTCGTGTGTCCACGGACAGCGACGAGCAGTTTACAAGCTATGAGGCGCAAATCGATTATTATACGAAATTCATCAAAGCTCGTGATGACTGGGAGTTCGTCACCGTTTACACCGACGAAGGCATCTCGGCCACGAATACCAAATACCGTGATGGGTTCAATCAGATGGTGCAGGATGCCCTGGACGGCAAAATCGACCTTATTGTCACAAAGTCCGTCAGCCGTTTTGCGAGAAATACAGTAGACAGCCTTACCACCGTGCGAAAGCTCAAGGAACACGGCACGGAGGTTTATTTCGAGAAGGAAAATATTTTCACCTTTGACAGCAAGGGTGAATTGCTTATAACGATAATGTCGAGCCTCGCACAGGAGGAGAGCCGCTCCATTTCGGAAAACGTTACATGGGGGCAGAGGAAGCGGTTTGCTGATGGAAAAGTCAGCATGCCTTATAAACAGTTTCTCGGCTACGACAAGGGCGAGGACGGCAATCCGGTTATAAATGAAGAAGAAGCCGGAATCGTAAAGCTTATCTATCAATTGTTCCTTGAAGGCAAAACTCCGGCTGGCATTTGCCGGTATTTAGATAAGCAAGGCATACTTACACCCTCCGGCAAGAAAAAATGGAGTCAGACTACGGTAAACAGTATCCTATCCAACGAAAAATACAAGGGCGATGCCTTATTGCAAAAACGATTCACGGTGGACTTTCTGATGAAAACGATGAAGGTCAACGAGGGCGAAGTTCCGCAGTATTATGTAGAAAATAGCCATGAAGCCATTATCGACCCTACCGACTGGGACCTCGTGCAAGCGGAGATTGCCAGGCGGAAGACGCTCGGCAGAGCCTACAGCGGAAACAGTGTTTTTTCATCAAGGTTGGTATGCGGCGATTGCGGCAGTTTCTTCGGTCAGAAAGTGTGGCACTCAAACGATGCCTACCGCAAGGTGATATGGCGCTGTAACGGCAAGTTCAAAGGCGAAAAGAAATGCACCACTCCACATTTGGACATTGAAACTATACAGCATAAGTTCCTGTTTGCCTATAATCAGCTAATGGAAAATCGTGAAGGAGTCATCAGCGACTGCAATCAAATCCGTCAGTTGGTTGCGGACTGTACGGAGCTGGATGCGGAGATTGACAAACTGACCGAAGAAATCGAAGTGTTAGCGGAGATGGTCAAAGCCTGTGTTAAAGAGAACGCCGCCTCGGTACAGTCTCAAGAGGAGTACACAAAAAAATATAACGCTCTGGTGAAGCGTTACGAAAAGACCTCCGCACGCCTTGACGCACTTGCCGCCGAGAAGTCACGCAAGCGAGACCGAGACCGTGAACTACGGCTTTTCATCGAGTCGATAAAAAAGCAGCCCCTCGTCCTCGAAGTCTGGAGCGAAAGGCTGTGGGTGGGCTTGCTTGACAAAGCTACGGTTTTCCACGACGGCAGAATGGTATTCCAGTTTAAGAACGGCACGGAGATTGAGGTTGAGTTATAAGGCTCGACCTCTTTTTTACTCTTTTGCACACCCCTCTAAAAAAATGCACACCCCCTCCAAAATTATGCACACCCCTCTATAAATCGTTAGCGAGGGTATCGGTTCAAGGCAAAACTTCTCAGAGAAAGTGTGCATTTCTTGTTTCAATGGACCTATGTGATGTTGCCATTTTTATGGGAAGGTGCGAAAAAGCCTTATATCAAGCCATTTTCGGGCATAAAACAAGAACGCTAATTTTGATAGCCACTGTATCAAAATTAGCGTTCTTATATGGCGGATGCGAGGGGAATCATAGGGGCTTGGCAGCTTTGGCGGAAGGAATGACACCTGATGAGGCTGTAAAAAGATTGAGAGGAATTACTTGTGGTACGAAAAAAAGCAGCTGCCCGGATCAGCTGGCAGTTGCCTTAGAAGAATTCGTGAAAAATCAAAAGTGAAGTTCATCATAAAATAAAAACAGCTTCTTTCGTAGAAAAATGATGAATTTTCCGTGAATTGTTGTTGACACTGAAATGGACTTGTGTTATTCTGAATGCGAAGACACAGGTCTTTTTTTTATGTACGAAAAAATATCATCAGCAATGGAGGTGGAAATCTTGAGAACAAGGATTACCTTAGCCTGCACAGAGTGCAAACAGAGAAATTACAGCACTACCAAAGACAAGAAAACTATGCCTGACAGAATGGAAATCAAAAAGTATTGTAAGTTCTGTAAATCCCATACTTTACACAAAGAAACAAAGTAAGTAAGGGGAATTCCGAAAAAGGAAGTGAACGTATGGAAGAAAAGCGCGACACTAACCAAACGAATGAAACAAAACAAGCAAAGCCAAAACAAGCAAAGCCAAAGCAAGAAAAGAAAAACAGTGACAGAGATGGCTTCGCAGAATACAAGGCTGAATTTAAGAAAATAATTTGGCCTAGCCGTCCTGAAATTGCGAAGAAAACGTTTACCGTTATTGTTACTTCCCTGATTGTCGGAGTTGTCATTTTCTGTATGGATTCGGCTTTTTCAGCTGGATACAGTGTGATTATCGGACTTTTAGGTTAAGACAAATCGAGTAGAAAAAGGATGGTATTATGTCTGAAGAAATCAACAAGCCAGAAGAAATCAAAACATCTACCGAATCAAGATGGTATGTTGTACATACCTATTCAGGGTATGAAAACAAAGTAAAAGCCAATATTGAAAAAACGGTTGAAAACAGAGGAATGCAAGATTTAATTCATGAGATCAGCGTACCTTTGCAGGATGTTGTGGAGATTAAAGACGGACAGAAAAAAACGGTTCAGCGCAAGGTTTTTCCTGGATATGTGCTGATTAAAATGATAATGAACGATGAAACCTGGTATGTAGTCAGAAACACAAGAGGCGTTACAAGTTTTGTGGGTCCCGGCTCCAAGCCTGTACCATTAACCGATATGGAAGTTCGTACTATGGGTATTGGCGGCGAGGTGGAAAATCTCGATGTGGCACTGGGCGAACCTGTTCGTGTTATTTCTGGGCCTTTTGCGGATTCTGTTGGTCAGATCAAAGAGATCAATACCAATAAGAAAATCGTAGTGGTCAGTCTTTCTATCTTTGGCAGAGAGACCCCGGTTGAGCTTGATTTCACGCAGATCAACAAGATTTAAAGTCAACGTTTCGTAAGGCGGCAAGTCCGCCAGGTGGGAGGGAAAATCCCCGCTAATTACCACATTTATAGGAGGTGCCAATCATGGCAAAAAAAGTAACAGGTTATATCAAATTACAGATTCCAGCAGCGAAGGCAACACCCGCTCCTCCTGTTGGTCCTGCATTGGGTCAGCATGGTGTGAATATCATGGGTTTTTGTAAGGAATTTAACGAAAGAACAGCTTCTCAGGCAGGTTTAATTATTCCTGTTGTTATTACTGTATATCAGGATAGAAGCTATACATTCATTACAAAAACACCCCCTGCGGCAGTTCTTTTGAAAAAGGCTTGCGGTATCGAATCCGGTTCAGGTGTGCCTAATAAAACAAAAGTTTCTAAAATTTCCAAAGCAAAGGTTATGGAAATTGCAGAATTGAAAATGCCCGATTTGAATGCAGCTAATATTGAGACTGCTTATAGCATGATTTGCGGTACAGCAAGAAGCATGGGTATCGTTGTTGAAGACTAATTGCCGGATGATTTGACGGCAGAAGTGGGAGGGAATTCTCCCGATATTACCACATAAGGAGGTCACGAAAGTGAAAAGAGGAAAAAAATATAACGAGGTTGTAAAACTCGTTGACAAGGCAATGCTTTACGATGCAAATGAAGCAATCGATTTGGCACAGAAAACATCTGTGACAAAATTCGATGCAACTGTAGAAGCACATATTCGTTTGGGCGTTGACAGCAGACATGCTGATCAGCAGGTTCGTGGTGCCGTTGTTCTTCCACACGGTACAGGCAAAACAGTTCGTGTATTGGTATTCGCAAAGGGTGATAAAGCCGCAGAAGCTTTAGCAGCCGGTGCAGATTTCGTAGGAGCTGAAGATTTAATCCCCAAAATCCAGAATGAAAACTGGTTTGGTTTCGATGTTGCTGTTGCAACACCTGATATGATGGGCGTTGTTGGTCGTTTAGGCCGTGTTTTGGGTCCCAAAGGCTTGATGCCTAACCCCAAAGCTGGTACTGTAACAGTGGATGTTACAAAGGCAATTAACGATATTAAAGCAGGTAAAATTGAATACCGTTTGGACAAGACAAATATCATTCATGTTCCCGTAGGCAAGGTATCTTTTGGATCCGAGAAATTGGGAGAAAACTTCCAGACGCTGATGAGTGCTATCATAAAAGCAAAACCTAGCGCAGCAAAGGGTCAGTATTTGAAGAGCGTTGTATTATCAACAACAATGGGCCCTGGTGTAAAGGTTAACCCTGCAAAAATTTCTGAGTAATCACAAAGAAAGCTCTTGACGGATGCTTGTTTGTTTTGTATAATGAATAAGTTGAAAAGAAAAAACCGAATAGTGCCGTAGACAGCAGGTGCAAGTATTTGCATAAATCCTGCCGAGGAGATTGCTGAAATTGAGTTATAAGCCTCTTTGTCTATGTGCAGAGAGGCTTTCTTTATCTATAAAGGATTTAAGGAGGTGTAAATATGGCAAAGATTGAACAGAAGCAGGTTATTGTAAATGAAATTAAAGAAAAGATGGAAAAGGCAGCTTCCGTAGTAATGGTAGATGCTAGAGGCTTGACTGTAGAACAGGACACAGTTCTTAGAAAGCAACTCAGAGAAGCCGGTGTTGACTATAAAGTTTACAAAAACACAATGGTGCACTTTGCAATTCAGGGCACTCAGTTCGAAGGATTGGAAGAATATCTGTCCGGACCAAGTGCATTTGCATTTAGCTATGAAGATGCTACAACAGCAGCTGCTGTCTTAAACAAAGCAGCGAAAGATGCAAAGAAGCTGGAATTCAAGGCTGGCGTTATCGAAGGCGTTGTATACAATGCTGAAGGTATGAAGCTGGTTGCAGAAATTCCTTCCAAAGAAGTATTGCTTTCCAAGTTGCTGGGCAGCTTCAAGAGCCCTATGTCCTCTTTCGCACGCGTTATCGATCAGATCGCAAAGAAAGATGTGGCAGCAGAATAATTATAGCAAGAAACAATGTACCATTTTGGTAAATAAAAATTGAGTAAATACTAAATTTAATCGGAGGTGCTTTAAAATGGCAAAATTAACAATTGAAGAAATCATTGCAGCTGTAAAAGAGCTTACAGTATTGGAATTGAATGAATTGGTAAAGGCAGCAGAAGAAGAATTCGGCGTATCCGCAGCAGCAGGCGTAGCAGTAGCAGCAGGCCCCGCAGCAGTAGAAGAAGAAAAAACGGAATTTGACGTTGAATTGACAGAAGTTGGTTCAGAAAAGATCAAAGTAATTAAGGTTGTTCGTGAAGTAACAGGCCTTGGTTTGAAAGAAGCTAAGGAAGCTGTAGACGGCGCTCCTAAGGTTCTGAAAGAACAGATTGGCAAAGACGAAGCTGAAGCTATCAAAGCTAAGTTGGAAGAAGTTGGCGCAAAGGTTACATTGAAGTAATTCAAACCATAAAGTAAACCCCGAAAATATCATGTTTTCGGGGTTGTTTTTATATCAGCAGTTAAAACAACGTGCCTGGTATGAAGGTGCGTTCCCAAATAGCTTAGCAAAAAAACTTCAGCGACAGTATATTCTCCAGGTGCATATATTTCATTTAAGGGGGAGAGCTGATTGGAAAGACTGTTTCGTATATACAATGTATGGTTATCGTCTTATGGTAAGGTTGATGCAAGAAACATAAAAAAGAGCAGCCCCTAATGTGTTTTCGGGGTTGCTGAAGAATGCAAGAGGCCTAAAGCAGCTTTTGAAGAAAGAGAGCTTAAGGGCATTATAAATTATTTGGTAAGCAATTCCTTATGTTTATGGAAGTGACCATTTAAATAGAAAAACGTTGCTACGGCTGTGCTGAAAATGATTATATAGCCGAACCAACTATATAAGTCCGGTAGTTGACCAAAAGCAAAAAAGCCCAATAAAGCAGCGAAAGGAATCTGAGAATAGTCAAAAACAGAGATTTCTCTTGCAGGCGCAAAACAATATGCGGCGGTTATTCCAAACTGACCGCCTGCCGCAGCGAGCCCGGCAAAAAGCAGCATGATTGTTTGATGTAAGTTCATAGGATGAAATTGAAAAATTAAATAAGGTAATGTTACCAAACAGGAAAAGGCTGAAAAAAAGAACACAATAACTGATCCCTGTACACCTCTTTGTCCCATTGCCCGCACATAGGTATAGGCAGCACCTGCGCAGATACCACCGATAAGACCAATCAGGGCAGGGAGAAAATCCATATTGAGTCCTGTTGGCTTCATGACAAAAAGTGCGCCGATAAAGGCTGTAATAATGGAAGAGAGCTGAAATAAATTAATTTTCTCCTTTAAAATCAGTATGCCGAATAAGACCGCGAAAAAAGGTGACATTTTATTCAGCAACGATGCGTCGGAAAGAACCAGATGATCCACAGCATAAAAATTACAAATAATGCCGATGGTACCAAATATGGAACGATAGAGTAAATATCGCTTTGAATCCCTGTCTAAAGAAATAACGGGCTTTTCTTTGAGCAGAATAGCAAATGCAAAAACCATTGCGACAAAATTGCGAAAAAAACTTTTTTGAATCGAGGGCAAATCGCCGGACAAATGAACAAAAAGGTTCATCAGGGCGAAAGAGAAAGAGGACAAGGTGATGCACACGATGCCCTTTTGACGTTGATTCATAATCATAGATCCTTTCTAAGTTTCAATTTGCGGGGCGTTTCCCTGTTCTGCAACTGTTTGGTTACGAAGTTCAGCTTCCAGCTTTGAATAGGGGCAGCCACAGTAATTTTGGCGATAAAGACCATAGATTTCTGAAAGCTTGCAAGAGCGGCGATAACCGTCACGCTTTTTAAAATCGGAGAATAAATAGGGAACATGATATTCCTCAGACAGCTGCTTGCCAATTTGATTTAACGCTTGCGCATCTTTATGCGGACTTATGCTAAGGGTGGTTGTAAAAAAGTCAAAGCCGCCTTTTTTCGCTTCTTCTGCGGTTTTACGCAAACGCAGGTTATAGCAGGCTTTGCACCGAGGCCCTCCCTCTAGCTCCATTTCGTGGCCTTTAGCCAAGGCAAAAAAGGAAGCGGTATCGTATTCCCCTAAAAGAAAAGAAACAGGTGCACAAAGAGGCATTTCATTGATTAATTTTTGCTGCTCTTCAGCACGAAACTGAAACTCCTCTTGAGGGGCAATGTTAGGGTTGTAATAGAAAATGGTTATGTCAAAATACGACGTGAGATATTCCAATACATAGGAAGAGCATGGAGCACAGCAACTGTGCAACAATAGCCGTGGATGCTCTTTTGATTGTTCAATCTGCTTTATGGTTTTATCTAATATATGCTGATAATTTTCTTTGGTCACAATAACACCTCATTCCAAAACTATAAAGAGTTTAACAATATTTTGGAACAAAAGAAAGAGAACAAAGGATAAAAACAATTATGTATTGAAAAAAGTACAATATTTTTTCACAAAAATACACTTTTTAAGAAAAGCAGAATTAAAAATTATAAACAAATTTTAAGGATTAAGGCAGGATAAAATTGTAGGAATTGAAATTTAGACCTTTTTCGACGGGAAATATTAAGAAAAGTTCAAAAGAAAAACGAATAGGATTTAAGTTTTTATCAAAAAGCAGAAATATCTTAAAAAAGCCTATAAAAATAGGCTTGACAGCAAGCCGATAAAATGGTAAAATGTTTCACACATTGAGAACGTGGACAATACCCCAACTTAAAAGCAGTATAGCACATTAAAAAATAAAGTTCAACAGAATTTTAGAGGATGATTGATTTTTAGTTGTATTTGCCTATTTTACTAGGTGATTTAAACAGTTTTGTGTTATTGGGAGGTTGTTTTTTGTTCAATTCATATAATGGTGGAGCACTATTTGGTGCGAAACTCAATTGTAAAGATTAGAATTTCTTGAAGAAAGAGGCTTTTGTCATGGCCGCTGATCAAAGGCGGTGCAGGCAAAGGTCTAGCTTTGTTTAAGCAGTTCTAAATTTTTTGTGTCCGGACAGGGGTTATCCCCTTTTTCGCTTGCTTTATGGAAGCGGTGGTTTTGTCGGTGCAATCATTATTTCGAGAGGTGACAAGATGGAAAAAAACAGAATTCATGCACTCCATTTCGATGACGCAACCAGAATGAGCTATTCCAGAATCAAAGAGGTTTTGGAAATGCCCAATCTAATTGAAGTGCAGAAAAACAGCTACCAGTGGTTTTTGAGCGAGGGGCTGAAGGAAGTATTTGCGGATGTTTCCCCAATTACAGACTTTAGCGGCAACCTTGTACTGGAATTCATTGACTTTTCTTTGGATTCCGAACCAAAATTCTCCATTGAAGAATGTAAAGAAAGGGATGCAACCTATGCTGCAGCATTAAAGGTTAGAGCCAGACTTTACAATAGAGAAATGGATGAATTAAAAGAGCAGGAAATCTTTATGGGAGATTTTCCTTTGATGACAGAAACCGGCACTTTTATTATTAATGGTGCGGAACGTGTTATCGTTAGCCAGCTTGTTCGTTCTCCCGGCATTTACTATGCTTCTGATTTTGATAAGGTTGGTAAGAAATTACTTTCTGCCACAGTTATCCCCAACAGAGGTGCGTGGTTGGAATATGAAACCGATTCCAATGATGTATTTTATGTGCGTGTGGATCGTACCAGAAAAGTTCCCGTTACAGTTTTGGTTCGTGCAATGGGAATTGGTACAGATGCTGAAATACTTGAAATGTTTGGCGAAGAGCCGAAAATTTTGGCTACGCTGGAAAAAGACATTTCCAAAAATCACGAAGAAGGTTTAATTGAAATTTACAAAAAGCTGCGTCCCGGTGAGCCTCCTACTGTGGAAAGCTCAAAATCCTTGCTGGATGGGATGTTCTTTGATCCGAAGCGCTACGATCTTGCAAAGGTTGGACGCTATAAATTTAATAAAAAGCTGGCTTTGAAAAACCGTATTCGTGGTGCAAAGCTTGCACAAAACGTTGTTGACCCCATGACAGGCGAGGTTGTTGCGGAAGCGGGAACAATTTTGACCATGGAATTATGCGAAGCAGTTCAGAATACAGGTGTTGCTTACGTTAATATTGAAGTGGAAGATAAGGTGCTCAAGGTTTTAAGCAATCGGGCTGTTGCGATTGATGGATATATTGAAGAGTTTGGCTTAAATGCGGCGGATCTTGGCATCAGAGAGTTGGTTTACTACCCATTATTGGTACGGATTTTGGAAGAGTACCAGAGTGCGGAGGAGGTAGCTGCTGCGATTAAGCAAAATCTTCACGAATTAATTCCAAAGCACATCACATTGGAGGATATCTTTGCTTCTGTTAACTATGTGCTGCATTTGGATTATGCTTATGGCAATGTGGATGATATTGACCACTTGGGCAACAGACGTATTCGTTCTGTTGGCGAGCTGCTGCAAAATCAGTTCCGTATCGGTCTTTCCAGAATGGAAAGAGTGGTAAGAGAGAGAATGACAACACAGGATTTGGCTGTTGTTACACCGCAGGCGTTGGTAAACGTTCGTCCTGTCACTGCTTCCATTAAAGAGTTCTTCGGTAGCTCTCAGTTATCTCAGTTTATGGATCAGAACAACCCTCTTTCTGAATTGACACATAAGCGTCGTTTGTCCGCATTGGGACCCGGCGGTTTGTCAAGAGAAAGAGCGGGCTTCGAGGTTCGAGATGTTCACCACTCTCATTACGGCAGAATGTGCCCTATTGAAACCCCAGAAGGCCCTAACATCGGTTTGATTAATACGCTTGCTACGTTTGCAAGAATTAATGAATATGGTTTTATTGAAGCACCTTACCGAAAGGTGGATAACAGCGGGGAAGAACCTCGTGTTACAGAGGAATTTATTTATGTAACTGCTGATGAAGAAGAAAACTATAACGTTGCACAGGCAAATGAGCCTTTGGATGAGGTAGGACACTTCGTGCATAAAAAAGTAACCGGTCGTCATAAAGAGGAAATCATCGAGGTTGACAGAACGCAAATTCACCTGATGGACGTTTCTCCAAAGCAGATGGTTTCTGTTGCGACAGCACTCATTCCTTTCTTGGAAAACGACGATGCGAACCGTGCGCTGATGGGCTCCAATATGCAACGTCAGGCGGTGCCTTTGATGGTAACCGATTCGCCTATCGTTGGTACGGGTATGGAATACAAAACGGCAAAAGACTCTGGTATTTGTGTCATTGCAAAAAACAGCGGTATTGTTGAAAGAATCTCTGCGGATGAAATTGTTGTGCGCAACGATGCATCTCAAAGAGACAGATATAAAATGGTAAAATATCAAAGAAGTAACCAGAGCACCTGCTTAAATCAGAAGCCTATTGTGAATGTAGGCGACAGGGTAGAGGCTGGCAGGATTATTGCTGATGGTGCATCTACTTGTCAGGGCGAATTAGCACTGGGCAAGAACCCTCTCATTGGCTTTATGACTTGGGAAGGTTATAACTACGAGGATGCTGTTTTGTTAAGCGAAAGACTGGTGCAGGAGGATGTTTACACCTCTGTTCATATCAGCGAGTTTGAAGCAGACGCAAGAGATACAAAGCTTGGGCCTGAAGAAATCACAAGGGATATTCCCAACGTGGGCGATGATGCACTGAAGGATTTGGATGAAAGAGGTATCGTTCGTATTGGCGCTGAGGTTCGTCCCAATGATATTCTGGTGGGCAAAGTTACACCTAAGGGTGAAACAGAGCTGACAGCGGAAGAAAGACTGCTTCGTGCCATCTTCGGCGAAAAGGCAAGAGAAGTTAGAGATACTTCCCTGCGTGTGCCCCACGGCGAAACAGGCATTATCGTTGACGTTAAAATCTTTACAAGAGAAAACGGCGACGATGTTGGCCCTGGTGTAAATCAGTTGGTGCGTGTATATATTGCGCAGAAGAGAAAAATTTCCGTTGGTGATAAGATGGCTGGTCGTCACGGTAACAAGGGTGTTGTTTCTCGTGTACTTCCTTTGGAGGATATGCCTTTCTTGCCAAACGGAAGACCTTTGGACATTGTATTGAACCCTCTGGGTATTCCTTCTCGTATGAATATCGGTCAGGTATTGGAAACCCACCTTTCCTTGGCTGCAAAGGTTTTGGACTGGAAAATCAGCACTCCCGTATTCGATGGTGCAAATGAAATTGACATCATGGATACCTTGGAAATGTCTAACGATTATGTAAATACAAGCTGGGAAGAATTCTCCGAGAAATGGCAGCCATTATTGGAGGGTGAAATTTATGACGAGCTGTATGCAAACAGAGATCATAGAGAAGAATGGAAGGGCGTTGCAATTTCCAGAGATGGAAAGGTTTCCTTGCGTGACGGTCGTTCAGGAGAATTTTTTGATAACCGAGTTACAATCGGCTTTATGCACTACCTGAAGCTCCACCATTTGGTTGATGATAAGATTCATGCACGTTCCACAGGCCCGTACTCCTTAGTAACACAGCAGCCTTTGGGCGGTAAAGCACAGTTTGGCGGTCAGCGTTTCGGTGAAATGGAAGTTTGGGCACTGGAAGCATATGGTGCTGCGTATACTTTGCAGGAAATCCTGACTGTAAAATCCGATGATATTGTGGGCCGTGTGAAGACCTATGAAGCAATTGTTAAGGGTGAGAACATTCCTGAGCCAGGTGTGCCTGAATCCTTCAAGGTATTGTTGAAGGAATTGCAGTCCTTAGCATTGGATATTCGTGTACTGCGTGAGGATCAAACAGAGGTGGAAATCAGAGAATCCGTTGAGGATGTGGATGATTTGAATGTAACTGTTGATGGACTTGAGGCTGAAGAGCAGGACTATCGGCGGATAAGACCTTTGACGGCCGAGGAAGAACTGGTAGATTTCCTTTTTGACGGAGAAGAAAGTGTTGAGGCGGATAGCGTTGAGGTGGATAGCGTTGAGCTGCCGGAGGACGATTTCGAAGAGGAACTGCTGGATGATGATTTTGTGGATGAGGAGTAAGGAAGGAGAACGGAGCCATGAATACACAAAAAACAGAACAGGGAATTGTATTTGATTCCATCAAGATTGGTTTGGCGTCTCCTGAAAAAATTCGTGAGTGGTCAAGAGGCGAGGTTAGAAAACCTGAAACAATTAACTACAGAACATTAAAGCCTGAAAAAGATGGTCTTTTTTGTGAAAAGATTTTTGGGCCTACAAAGGACTGGGAATGCCACTGTGGCAAGTATAAAAGAATTCGCTACAAAGGTGTTGTTTGCGATCGCTGTGGCGTTGAGGTAACAAAGGCGAAGGTAAGACGTGAGAGAATGGGTCATATCGAATTGGCGGCTCCTGTTTCTCATATCTGGTATTTCAAGGGTATCCCTTCCAGAATGGGTCTAATTCTTGCCATGAGCCCCAGAGCCTTGGAAAAGATATTATATTTTGCATCTTATGTAGTGCTCAATCCCGGCAAAACAGAATTGCAGTATAAGCAGCTTTTGAGCGAAAGAGAATACAGAGAAGCATATGATAAATTTGGCAATACATTTGAGGCTGCCATGGGCGCAGAAGCAGTGAAGCGTCTATTAATGGATATCGACCTGGAAAAGGAATCGGTAGAGCTTAAGAGAGATTTGGTTAATACGGCTGGACAAAAAAGAGTGCGTATTATCAAGAAGCTTGAGGTAATCGAAAGCTTTAGAATTTCCGGAAATAAGCCTGAATGGATGATTTTAGATGTTGTTCCTGTTATTCCTCCTGACATTCGTCCTATGGTTCAGTTGGATGGTGGACGTTTCGCAACAAGTGACTTGAATGACTTGTATCGACGTGTCATCAATAGAAACAACCGTTTGAAGAGATTGCTGGATTTGGGTGCGCCTGATATTATCGTCAGAAATGAAAAGAGAATGCTGCAAGAAGCAGTGGATGCATTGATTGACAACGGCAGACGTGGCAGACCTGTAACAGGCCCTGGTAACCGTGCGCTGAAATCTCTTTCCGATATGTTAAAAGGCAAGCAGGGGCGTTTCCGTCAGAACTTGCTGGGTAAGCGTGTTGACTATTCCGGACGTTCTGTAATCGTTGTTGGCCCTGAGCTGAAAATCTTTCAGTGTGGTTTGCCTAAGGAAATGGCTATTGAATTGTTCAAGCCCTTCGTAATGAAGAAATTGGTTGAAGATGGCTTGGCACACAATATCAAATCCGCAAAGAGAATGGTGGAAAGACTTCAGACAGAGGTTTGGGATATACTGGAGGATGTTATTAAAGAGCATCCCGTTATGCTGAACCGTGCACCAACACTGCATAGATTGGGTATTCAGGCATTTGAGCCTGTTTTGGTTGAAGGCCGTGCAATTAAGCTGCATCCTTTGGTATGTACTGCTTATAATGCCGATTTCGACGGTGACCAGATGGCTGTTCACGTTCCTCTTTCTGTAGAGGCACAGGCAGAATGCCGTTTCTTACTGCTTTCTCCCAACAACTTGCTGAAGCCATCCGATGGTGCGCCTGTAACGGTGCCTTCTCAGGATATGATTTTGGGTATGTATTATCTGACTCTGGAAAGAGAGGATTTGAATTCCCGTTATGAAGAGGACTTATTGGATGAACAAGGCAATGTTGTGAAAGCAAAAGGCGACTTGGTCATGAAACCCTTTAAGGATGAAAAAGAGGCAATGCTTGCTTATGATAACCATGAAATTGCATTGCATGAAGCCATTCGTGTTAAAAGAGTATTAACCTTTGGCGGTGTGAAGGAAGTTCGTATGGTTCGTACGACTGTCGGCAGAATTATTTTCAACGAGGCGATTCCTCAGAATTTGGGTTATGTGGATAGAACCAGTGAGGAAGAAAAGTTCCGCTATGAAATTGACTTCTTGGTAGACAAAAAGCAGATTGGTAAAATCATTAACAGATGTATCAACCGTTGCGGCTCTACCGAAACTGCGGCAGTTTTGGATAAGATTAAATCCCTTGGTTACAAGTTCTCCACAAGAGCTGCTTTAACCGTATCCGTATCCGACATGGAAATTCCTAAGGAAAAACCAGGATTCTTGGCAGAGGCGGAAGAAAAGGTTGAATTGATTACAAGAAAATTCAGACGTGGCTTGATGACCGACGAAGAGCGTCATAATAAGGTTATCGAGGCTTGGAATACTGCCAATGAAAAGATTACAATCGCTCTGCTGGCAGGCTTGGGTAAATATAACAATATCTATATGATGGCAAACTCCGGTGCCCGTGGTTCCAACAGCCAGATTAAACAGCTCGCAGGTATGCGTGGTTTGATGGCGAACCCTTCCGGTGGTATCATTGAATTGCCCATTAAGTCTAACTTCCGTGAAGGCTTGTCTGTATTGGAGTACTTTATTTCTGCCCATGGTGCTAGAAAAGGTTTGACCGATACTGCGCTTAGAACAGCCGATTCCGGTTATCTGACCCGTCGTTTGGTAGACGTATCACAGGATATTATTATTCGTGAATGGGATTGCTGCGAGGGCAGTGATCAGGAAGCCCACGGTTTGTGGGTAGCCGCTTTCATGGATGGCAACGAAGTGATCGAAGGCTTGCAAGAAAGAATTCGTGGCAGATGGTCTGTTCTGAATGTGATTCATCCTACAACAGGAGAAATCATTGTTCCTGCTGATACGATGATTACCTTTGACCAGGCGGAAAAAGTTGAGAAGGCTGGAATTAAGAAGGTCTTAATCCGTACTGTATTAACTTGCCGTTCTAATGTGGGTATTTGTGCAAAGTGCTACGGTGCCAACATGGCAAGTGGCAGATATGTACGCATTGGTGAATCCGTTGGTATCATTGCGGCGCAGTCTATCGGTGAACCCGGTACACAGCTTACGATGCGTACGTTCCATACCGGTGGTATTGCCGGTGATGACATCACACAGGGTCTTCCTCGTGTCGAAGAATTATTTGAGGCAAGAAAGCCTAAGGGTCTTGCAATTATCGCTGAATTCGCTGGTCGTGTTACTTTAAATGATACCAAGAAGAAGCGTGAAGTCGTGATTACTAGCCCTGAAACAGCGGAAGTAAAGGATTATTTGATTCCTTACGGTTCCAGAATTAAGGTTTATGACGGTGACATGGTTGAAGCTGGTGATGAAATCACAGAAGGTAGTGTCAACCCTCACGATATTCTGAAAATCAAAGGTCTGCGTGGCGTTCAGGATTATATGATTCAGGAAGTTCAGCGTGTATACCGTTTACAGGGTGTTGAAATCAACGATAAGCATATTGAGGTTATTGTTCGACAGATGCTCAAACGTGTAAAAATCGAAGAAAACGGCGATACAGAATTTTTGCCGGGTAGCTTGGTTGACTGGCTGGTCTATGAGAATACAAACGCAGCTTTAGAGGCGGAAGGAAAGATTCCTGCCAACGGCGCCCGTGTTCTTTTGGGTATCACAAAGGCATCCTTGGCAACAGATTCCTTCTTGTCTGCGGCATCCTTCCAGGAAACAACAAGAGTTCTGACGGAAGCTGCAATCAAGGGTAAGATTGATCCATTGATTGGTCTGAAGGAGAATGTTATTATTGGTAAGCTGATTCCTGCAGGAACAGGTATGCCCAGATACCGCAATATAATAATCGAACCGGACAACGGCGAAAGCGTGTCCAAGGACGATGAAATTTATATGGACGAAGATGAAATGATTTAACGGATTTTTTAAGCGCCCCACCTTTTAGGTGGGGCGTATTTGTGAAAAGAATTTCGTTGGAGCAAAGTAGACCCGGTTCAAAGGTATTTACAAGGTATGCGCTCAAAAACATATAATAGCATTCCTTATATCAGATATTTATGAATAGCTTTAATTTTATTTTGTATCACATTGGGTGCATTTGTAAATTATCGGCTTAAAAAAGAGAATATTAAAATTTTAATCCTTCTTTTCCTTGTAAATATGATAGGGGCTATCACTTGTTCAACATATTTTCATCGAATCCCTTCCGTTTTTATTATATTGGCGGGCTTTATATTTTCAAATATAATTTGTATCAGGAACAAAAAAGATGAATGAAGGTAATGAGATTAGGCAAGATGAGATAATAGAAAAATACAAGGGTTTATTTCAAGATAAAAAATGAGTGTGATTTATGAAAAGAACGTAAGTAAAAGTAAAAGGATATTTGGAGTAATTTAAGCTATACAATGAAAATGAATAATATGTGATGAAGAATCAAAAGGAGGCTAATGGCGGATTTGAAAAGCACTGTCAGCTTCTTTTTTATTTTTTTGCTCAAAAAATTACAAAATGTTTGTAAAATGTAAATAACAGGTTAAATTTAAGAAAATTACCTGTTATTTCGCAAAAAACCTTGACTTTTCTGGGTTCGAGTGATAGAATTTTCTAGTGTCTAAAATTATGGGCTTTTCTAAGCGTGCCCCTCATTGGACACCAAAAAGGCAAAATTATTGCAAGAGCAGATCGTATTATTTTTTATAAGGAGGTGCAATTAATGCCTACGTTTAATCAGTTAGTAAGAAAAGGCAGACAGACCATAGAGAAAAAATCAACAGCACCCGCTTTGCAGAAAGGTTTAAACTCTCTGCGCAAGAAAGCGACGGATATTTCTTCTCCTCAGAAACGTGGTGTATGTACAGCAGTTAAGACTTCCACACCTAAGAAACCCAACTCCGCACTCAGAAAGATTGCCAGAGTTCGTCTTTCCAATGGTATTGAAGTAACAGCTTATATCCCCGGTGAAGGACACAACCTTCAGGAACATAGTGTTGTTCTGATCAGAGGCGGTAGAGTAAAGGATCTTCCTGGTGTGCGTTACCACATCGTTAGAGGTACTTTGGATACAGCAGGCGTTGCAAAAAGAATGCAGTCTAGATCCAAATATGGTGCAAAACGCCCTAAAGCAGCAAAAAAGAAGTAAGATTAAAATAAGTAAACTTAAAACAGGAAATGCCTTATACAGATCAATACAATCTGCGATTGCTTAGACGAGATATACATTGAATGGTAAGGCATGAAAACACGGGCATTAGACCCGTGAAGTACCGAGAATATATATTATTCATTAAGGAGGGAAGAATCGTGCCAAGAAAAGGACATGTTGCGAAAAGAGAGGTTTTAGCAGACCCTATTTACAATAGCAAGCTTGTAACAAAGCTGATCAACAGCATTATGCTGGATGGTAAAAAAGGTGTTGCAGAGAAAATCGTTTATGGTGCATTCGACAAAGTAGCGGATAAGACAGGGAAAGAAGCTTTGGAGGCTTTCGAAGAAGCATTAGGTAATATTATGCCTATTTTGGAAGTAAAAGCACGCCGTGTTGGTGGTGCAACTTATCAGGTTCCTATGGAAATCAGACCCGAAAGACGTCAGACATTGGGTCTTCGCTGGTTAACAATCTATTCCAGAAAACGTGGCGAAAAAACCATGGTAGACCGTTTGGCAAATGAAATCACTGATGCATTAACCAATGCCGGTGGTGCTTGCAAGAAAAAAGACGAAACACACAAAATGGCAGAAGCAAACAAGGCTTTCTCCCATTTCAAGTGGTAATAAAAAAGAATGGAATCGAAGGGTTTTGGAAAGACTGTTTTCTGGGCGCATTTTTTACAAAATGTGCCTGAGCCCTTTCGTTTGGCTTAATAAAGGATAACAAAGGAGGAGTAAAGCGTGGCAAAAAGAGCATTTCCGCTGGAGCAAACCAGAAATATCGGTATTATGGCTCATATCGACGCAGGTAAGACTACTCTGACAGAACGTATTTTGTTTTATACGGGCCGTAACTACAAAATCGGTGATACCCACGAGGGCACAGCGACAATGGACTGGATGGAACAGGAGCAGGAAAGAGGTATCACGATTACTTCCGCTGCTACGACCTGTCATTGGGATGAGAATAGAATCAATATCATCGATACACCAGGACACGTTGACTTTACAGTAGAAGTTGAACGTTCTCTGCGTGTATTGGACGGTGCTGTTTGCGTTTTCTGTGCAAAGGGCGGCGTTGAACCTCAGTCTGAAACAGTATGGCGTCAGGCGGATAACTATAATGTACCCAGAATGGCATTCGTTAATAAAATGGATATCATGGGTGCTGATTTCTACAACGTTATTGATATGATGAAAAAAAGATTAGGCTGTGCACCTGTAGCAATGCAGCTGCCGATTGGCGCTGAAAGCGATTTCGTGGGCGTCATTGACTTAATGAAAATGAAAGCTTTCATCTATGAAGACGATTTGGGCAAAGAAGTTGACGAGGAAGAAATTCCCGAAAACATGAAAGAAAAAGCTGAAGAATTCAGACAGCTGCTTGTTGAAGCAATTGCTGAAACTGATGAAGAGCTGATGATGATGTATTTGGATGGGGAAGAACCTTCCGAAGAACAGCTGAAGGCAGCAATGCGTAAGGCTTGCATTGGCTGTGTATTGGTTCCTGTATTCTGCGGTTCCGCATACAGAAACAAAGGCGTTCAAAAATTACTTGACGGCGTTATCGAATATATGCCTGCACCTGTTGACATTCCTGCAATTAAGGGTATTGACCCTGTTACAGGAGAGGAAATTGAAAGACATGCTTCCGATGAAGAACCTTTCTCTGCATTGGCATTTAAAATTATGAATGACCCCTTCGTAGGAAAGCTGGCGTTCTTCCGTGTGTACTCCGGTACATTGGATTCCGGCACTTATGTTCACAACTCTACAAAGGACAAAAAAGAACGTGTTGGTCGTATTCTTCAGATGCACGCGAACCACAGAGAGGAAATCGAAAAGGTTTACTCTGGTGATATTGCTGCAGCTGTTGGCTTTAAACTGACAACAACAGGTGATACCATTTGTGACGAAGACAATGAAGTTATCTTAGAATCCATGGTATTCCCTGAACCCGTTATCGAAGTTGCGATTGAACCTAAAACAAAAGCAGGCAGAGATAAAATGGGTCTTGCATTGGCTAAATTGGCTGAAGAAGATCCTACCTTTAAGACCTATACAAATGTTGATACAGGACAGACAATCATTGCTGGTATGGGCGAGCTGCACTTGGAAATCATCGTTGACCGTCTGCTGAGAGAATTCAAGGTGGAAGCAAACGTTGGTGCACCTCAGGTATCCTATAAGGAAACCTTCCGTAAGGCTGTTGACGTTGAAGGTAAATTCGTACGTCAGTCTGGTGGTCGTGGTCAGTATGGTCATTGTAAGGTTCGTTTCTTCCCCATTGGGACAGATGCAGAACACAATTACGAGTTTGTAAATGCCACAGTTGGTGGTTCTATTCCTAAGGAATATATCCCCGCAATTGATAAAGGTATTCAGCAGGCAATGCAGAGCGGTATCTTGGGCGGCTACCCTGTTTTGGGTGTTAAGGCAGAAGTTTACGATGGTTCTTACCATGATGTCGACTCCTCCGAAACAGCTTACCAGATTGCTGGTTCCATGGCTTTCAAGGAAGCGATGAGAAAAGGCGATGCAGTTCTTCTTGAGCCTATCATGAAGGTTACAGTTTCCGTTCCTGAAGATTACATGGGTGACGTTATTGGTGACATCAACTCTCGCCGTGGTCGTATCGAAGGCATGGAAGCAAGAAGTGGTGTACAGGTTGTTCACTCCTTTGTACCTTTGGCTGAAATGTTTGGTTACTCTACAGACCTTCGCTCCAAAACACAGGGACGTGGCACTTATGTAATGGAAGTAGACCATTATGAACCATGCCCTAAATCTGTTCAGGAGAAGGTTCTGGAAGGTAGAAAACAGTAAAATCGCAGCATTTTATCATGCTGTCTTTTGATTAGAAAAAATACCAAAATAGCCATGGAATGGATATTTGGTATTGCAAAAAGACAGGAAGTTTAATATAATTGAAATCGATAGGTACATTCTCCTAAATGTACTAAATTCAATAGATTTCCAACAAACCTAAAGGAGGATAATTTAAAATGGCAAAGCAAAAATTCGTAAGAAACAAACCTCATGTAAATATTGGTACGATCGGTCACGTTGATCATGGTAAAACAACTCTTACTGCAGCTATCACAAAGACTCTGTATGAAAAATACAAATTGGGTGAAGCTGTTGCTTTCGAAAACATTGACAAGGCGCCCGAAGAAAGAGAACGTGGTATCACAATCTCCACAGCTCACGTTGAATATGAAACACCTGCTAGACACTATGCTCACGTTGACTGCCCTGGACATGCTGATTATGTAAAGAACATGATCACTGGTGCTGCTCAGATGGATGGTGCAATTCTGGTTGTTGCTGCAACAGACGGCCCTATGGCTCAGACAAGAGAACACATTCTGCTTTCCCGTCAGGTAGGCGTTCCTTACATTGTTGTATTTATGAACAAATGCGACATGGTAGATGACGAAGAACTTCTTGACTTAGTAGAAATGGAAATCAGAGATCTCCTTTCCGAGTATGATTTCCCCGGTGATGATATTCCTATCATCAGAGGTTCTGCATTACAGGCTCTTCAGGATCCTAACGGCGATTGGGCTGAAAAGATTGTTGAGTTATTCAACGAAATCGAAGCTTATATTCCCGATCCTAAGCGTGACATCGACAAACCTTTCTTGATGCCTGTCGAAGATGTATTCTCCATCACAGGCCGTGGTACTGTTGCAACTGGTAGAGTTGAAAGCGGTATTGTTAAGGTTCAGGATGAAGTTGAAATCGTTGGTTTGGCAGAAGAAACAAGAAAAGTTGTTGTAACTGGCGTTGAAATGTTCCGTAAGCTTTTGGATCAGGCTGAAGCAGGCGACAATATCGGTGTTCTTCTTCGTGGTGTTCAGAGAACTGAAATCGAAAGAGGACAAGTATTGGCGAAACCCGGTTCCATTACACCTCATACAAAATTCAAAGCTCAGGTTTATGTATTGAGCAAAGAAGAAGGCGGACGTCATACACCTTTCTTCAATAACTACAGACCTCAGTTCTACTTCAGAACAACTGACGTTACAGGCGTTATCTCTTTGCCCGCTGGTACAGAAATGTGTATGCCTGGCGACAACGTTGAAATGGAAATCGAATTGATTACACCTGTTGCTATGGCTCAGGGAATCCGTTTTTCTATTCGTGAAGGCGGCAGAACAGTAGGCGCTGGTTCCGTAACAGAAATCGTAGAATAAGAATAGAGCTTAACAAACTTTCGGAAGTCTACCGCCTATATAGGCGGCGGATACTTGCGGATAGTTTGGGCAAAGTGATTCTTTAGAAATGCACCCCCAGATATTAGAAATAATATTTGGCGGTGCATTTTTTGTTTGCAAGGGGAAAGGAAAAAGTGTTGTTTTTCATAAACGACTTTTGGTAGATTCAGATTTGAAAGACAGAAAACCGTATTGTTGATACTCATAAAAGCTGCTTAAGAACATTCAATATTCGAAGAGTAATTTAGATGGGACGATTTGTAAGGACACTTAGCTATATCAAATGATTTTTATAAAAATTTTACAATATTGATAGATTTTGTTTAATATGGATAGATTCTTTTTTTTTCGAGATACTAATATCAGCAAATTGAGAAAGGGAGAGGATCTTGTGAACGGATGGAGTTTACTGACCATAGTGCAATTGCTGTTTTTCGGTATGGGTGCGTACTATTTTTTTACAAAGAGCAAGAAAAAACAACTTGGAGATGGATTTTCCATGGATGAAAATCTAAAACAGATGGAAGAACTGGAAGATATGAAGCAACGGAAGCTGACCGAACCTTTGGCTGAACAAACACGGCCCAGAAATCTGACTGAAATCATCGGACAGGAAAAGGCAATTAAGGCTTTAAGGGCAGCGCTATGCGGGCCAAATCCACAGCATATTCTCATGTATGGGCCTCCCGGCGTCGGAAAAACTGCGGCGGCACGTTTGATTTTAGAGGAAGCAAAGAAAAAAGCGGAGAGTCCTTTTTCTAAAAAAGCAAAATTTGTGGAGATAGATGCGACAACGCTTCAGTTTGATGAAAGAAATATTGCAGATCCACTAATGGGCTCTGTGCATGATCCTATTTATCAAGGAGCCGGTGCATTTGGTCAGATGGGGGTGCCCCAGCCACGGGCAGGTGCAATATGTGAGGCACATGGCGGTGTTTTATTTATTGATGAAATTGGGGAGCTGCATCCTGTTCAGATGAATAAGCTTTTGAAGGTTTTGGAGGACAGAATTGCACGGTTTCAAAGCAGTTATTATAATCGTGGAAACAAAAATATTCCACCTTATATACACGAAATTTTTCAAAAGGGTATCCCTGCTGATTTTCGTCTGATTGGTGCGACAACAAGAAACCCCTCCGATCTTCCTCCTGCCCTTAGATCTCGCTGTACAGAAATATTTTTTGAAGGATTAGATGAAAAAGCGGTGGAACGAATTGCTAGAAACAGTTTAAACAGGGGCGGTTTGCCTTATGAGGAAGGGCTTTGCGAAAAAATTGCGTGTTATGCGCATGGCGGAAGGGATACGGTTAATATCATTCAATCCTTAACATCCTTAGCGGCAATGGAGGGAAATCGAAAAATAACCTTTGCTGACTTGGATTGGGTGGCTGAAACAGGGCGTTATCAACCGATTTTGCGTAGAAAAGTAAGCAAAAAAGCAAGAATTGGCGTGGTAAATGGTATGGCGGTTCAAGGCGGCGGGAGCGGTGCATTACTGGCAATCGAGGCAAATGTACAAAAATCGGCAAAAGGGCTTTTGACTGTAACTGGCATTGTGGAAGAAGAAGAAATAAGAAGCAGGCAGCGGTCCAGCCGCCGAAAAAGCAATGCACGCAGTTCTGCGGAGAATGTTTTGACGGTTTTGGAAAGATACGGATTCGAAAAAGATGCGTATCAGGTGCATATTAATTTTCCGGGAGGAACGCCGGTAGATGGGCCATCGGCAGGGATTGCAATGTTTTTAGCGGTGTATTCCGCCTTTACAGGGGTGCCGATAGATGGAGAAATTGCATTGACTGGAGAAATCGGACTTCTTGGACAGGTATTACCTGTTGGCGGCGTTGCGGATAAGCTGGCAGCGGCAGTCGATGCGGGTGTTAATCGGGCATTTATTCCCAAGGAAAATTGGCGGGAAACCTTTACAAAGCTGGGTATTTCCGTGGAACCCATAGATCATGTTGATGATCTTCTGGAGCAAGTGTTCAGAAAAGTGGAAAATAGGGTAGTTGTAGAGGAAAAAGACATATTGACAGCACAGGAAAGGACGTTATGTTAAGACAACACCACACAATTCCAAGCTGATGCTTTGCGCACCCATCTGTATGTATCTTTTCCGTCAGCCTGCACAAAAATGCTCGCCAGTACCTGCAGTATTCACTGCGCTTTTTGTTATGTCTGTCGAAAATCTGACTGCGCATCTGGGCACGCAGAATTATGTGGTATTACCTAATAAAGAGGGAATGTGATTTGGTTATTTGACCGAAAGTCGAATTTAGGGTATAATATGTAAAGTTTATGGATTTTGGCAGTCCTACGCCTTTTAAGGAAGTGGGTATTTCCGCTTGTATTCAAGAGCATACAAGCGCGCAGGGTATAGAAAGGTGTACTAAGTATTGTTTGATGCATTAAAAAATAAAAATTTTAAAATGATCTTACCTTCCAGAAATAATTTTCGGGAATGTATTGAAAATATGACGCTTATTCGTTAATCGTTTTGCCCATAAAAGGTTTGCGTGAATGACGATGCAAACCAAATAATGATAAAAAAGGGTACAAGCATATTTTTAGGATGTAGAATTTGAGTTCATCAAGGGAATAAAGGTGTGCATTTCCTGTATTATTTTCCGTTGATAGTTAACAATAGGAGATTCCCTTGAGCAATATAGAAAACAGAGGTGGAAGAATGGAGAAAAAGCAGACGGTCAAAGTACCTATGATTGCGCTAAGAGGATTGACGGTTTTCCCCAACATGGCAATTAGCTTTCCTGTCAGCAGGCAGCGGTCGCTAGATGCCGTTAGTGCGGCAGAAAATAGCGGCGGCAAGGTGTTTTTGGTGGCGCAGATTGATCCTGCAAAGGCGGATCCTGCGCAAAAGGATTTATATGAAATTGGTACTTTATGCACCATCAAGCAGGTGCTAAAGCTTCCCGGCAATGTTACGCATGTCATTGTTGAAGGGCAGGAGCGAGGAAGATTAGATGAAATTTGGGTGAAAACCTCGGCTGATTTTGCAAAGATTACATCCTTAGAGCAAGATTTTATTGATGAGCCGGATGATTATTTGAAGGCATATATGCGATTGGCTACGGAAAGCTATGAGGGCTATGTGAAATATGTACCCAATAGCACTGCTTCTGACCTTTTAAGCAGTGTAACAGCTGCATCAAAACCCGGGAAATTAGGGGATCTGATTGCGGCAGGATTAGAGATTTCCTTTGACCGAAAACAGAAAATTTTGGAAACACTGAATCCATTTGAACGGTTGGAGGCAGTATTGGAAATTATGCAAAGTGAAAAGCAAATTTTAAATATCAAAAAAGAAATTGAGAGTAAAACGAAAACACGTATTGAACAGAACCAAAGAGAGTATTACCTTAGAGAGGAAATGAAGGTAATTCAAGAGGAGCTGGGCGATAAGGATGGAATCGGTGCTGATGCCGAAAAATTTCGAAAGAAATTAGAGGAAAAAAATCCGCCGGAAGTGGTGCGAGCAGCGGTGGAAAAAGAGATCACCCGTATGCTGAGAATTCCGGTTACATCTCCCGAGGCAAACGTTTCCCGAAACTACATTGAAACTTTGTTAGGCTTGCCATGGATTGAAATGACAAAGGAAAGCTTTGATTTGGCAAAAGCCGAGAAGATTTTGAATGAAGATCATTATGGGCTGGAAAAAGTGAAGCAACGTATTTTGGAATATTTGGCGGTGCGTAAAAATGTTCCGGAGGAAAGACCTACCATTCTTTGTCTGGTTGGGCCGCCGGGGATTGGCAAAACCTCTATTGCCCGCTCAGTTGCAAGGGCATTAGATCGTAAGTATATCAGAATGTCTTTGGGCGGAATCAAAGATGAGGCGGAAATCAGAGGGCATAGAAAAACCTATATTGGTGCGATGCCTGGACGCATAATCAATGCGATGAAGCAAGCAGGAACCATTAACCCTTTAATGCTTTTGGATGAAATTGATAAGCTGGGTGTTTCCTACAATGGAGATCCTGCTGCGGCTTTGCTGGAAGTTTTGGATGGCGAGCAAAACAGCACCTTCCGTGATCATTTTGTTGAGCTGCCATATGATCTTTCCAAGGTTCTATTTATGTGTACTGCCAACAGCTTGGATACGATACCCAAGCCGCTTTTGGATAGAATGGAGCTCATCTCCATTGGCAGCTATACTGGGCAGGAAAAGCTGCATATTGCCAAGGAGCATTTCGTTCGCAAACAGCGCAAACGTAATGGTTTGACCGCAGCACAGATAAAATTCCGTGATGATGCCATTGAAAGTATCATTGATGGTTATACGAGGGAAGCCGGTGTCAGACAGCTGGAGAGAGTGATTGGCGAGGTTTGCAGAAAGACAGTAAAGGCAATTTTAAGCGGTGAGAAAAAAAGCGTAAATGTTTCCGCAAAGAACCTTGAGGAAATCCTTGGGAAAAGAAAATATCCGAAAGACAGTATTTATACCAAACCCCAGGTGGGCATTGTTCGTGGCTTAGCATGGACAGCAGCAGGTGGCACTACCCTTTCCATAGAGGTTAACGTGATGGAGGGTGACGGAAAGTTTAAGCTTACAGGTAACGTGGGAAAGGTTATGACGGAATCGGCTGAGGCAGCCATCAGCTATATCCGTTCTCAGGCAAAAACGTTTGGTCTTGCGGCCGATTTTTATAAGAAGAAGGATATTCATATACATATCCCCGAAGGGGCGACACCCAAGGATGGGCCTTCTGCCGGGATTACTATGGCAACGGCTATCCTTTCGGCTTTGACAGGAGAAAAGGTGCATAACGATGTGGCTATGACGGGAGAGGTTACCATTCGTGGCAGAGTGCTTCCCATTGGGGGGTTGCAGGAAAAGGTGCTTGCTGCCAAAAAGGTTGGCATTCACACGGTCATTCTTCCTTGGGAAAACGAAAAGGATTTGCTGGAAATCAGTGATGAAATAAAAGAAGGACTGGAATTCGTATTGGCGAAAACCATGGAGGATGTATTGAGGATTGCATTGGTGAAGGGAGAGGCTGTATGGAAGTAAGAGATACTTCGTTATCGGCAATTGGAACAAATTTTTCCCACTATCCTGTGGATGGAAGAGTGGAAATTGCGTTTGCTGGCAAGTCAAATGTAGGGAAATCCACACTAATCAATGCAATGTTAGGGCGCAGGGCATTGGCAAGAACCAGCTCAAACCCAGGTAAAACAAGAACCATTAATTTTTATGATGTGAATGGGTTAATGTATGTCGTGGATTTGCCGGGGTATGGCTATGCCAAAGCACCCAAAACGGAAATTGAAAAATGGGGGCAAATGATAGAAGAATATCTGGGGAAAAGAGAGGAACTTCGTGCAATTATTCTTCTGCTGGATATTCGGCATGAGCCGGGCAAAAATGATGTTATGATGTATGAATGGCTAAAGCATTATGGCTATGATATTGTTATCGCTGCGACGAAGTCCGATAAATTGAATCGAAGCCAAATCCCAAAACACCTTTCCGTAATACGAAAGACGTTAGGGCTTGGCGCAGAGGATGTTTTGATTCCTTTTTCAGGGGAGAAAAAAACGGGCGTTGATGAGCTTTGGGTAGAAATTGAGAAGTTTTTAAACTGATGGGAAAGCACTTACAAATCATTGTAGGTGCTTTTTTTGCGAAGGCAACACCGCACAGTTCTGTGAGCCAATCTGATTGCAGCTTTTTCGTCACCCGGCACAACAATGCTCGCTCATACAACCGAGTATTCGGTGTGATGTTTGTTTTATCTGACGAAACATCTGATCGCACAGCGGGATACGCATATTGCCCTAAGATTTATAAAATCTTAATAAAGAGTAAAGAGAATCCAAATAAGAATCAGTTATACTATTTTTAGAAGAAAGAGATAGCAAGGCTATTATTTGGAGGTAATCATATGAAAAATAAGAAAAATGGATTTTTAACTTTTTGCTGTTCTTTGGTTCCGGGGGCAGGCGAAATGTACATGGGGCTTTACAAACAGGGAATTAGCTTGATGCTGCTGTTCTGGGGTGCTGGAGCCATTGGCGGCTGGGCAGGGGTGGAGGTGCTTTGGGCAATTGCTCCGGTTGTTTGGTTTTTTAGCTTTTTCCATACGCATAATTTGCGGAGTATGCCAGAAGAGGCGTTTTTAAAGCAGGAAGATCGCTATCTCGTGTTCCATGAATATGATTTTGAATCTTCTGAGGAATTTTTGAAAAAGAACAAAAAAGTAATTGCAGCAGCATTGATTATCTTTGGAATTTGTATGTTGACTCAAATTTTTATGAATATTCTTAATCCGTTTTTTGACGGTTTCTTTTGGGATTTGGCTTGGAGATTGAACCATAATGTAACACGAATTATTGTAGCACTGGCTGTTATTTGGGGCGGTTTTCACATGCTGAAGGGAAAGCGTGGGCAAGCAGATGAAGAAGAAGCAATCACAGAATAAATGAAACTTGGAGCTATGATTAAGGTCTTAAAATGAAAATTTTGAGTCCTTTTTTATTTTGAGAGGAAAAGCAAGCAGATTTTTTACAGTTTTTCTCTTTTTCGGATAACCTGGAGGTTTAGATCGAATACAAAAGAGGTTGGTAACACCATTTGTTATGCGTATCATGATTACAAAAATTTACAATTATTTTTGTTTGGAATAGGTGATGTTGTAAAAAGGACACAGTATGTATTCCCAAATATCCCCTATTTCTTTATTAGAAAACAGTTGACGTGGTTTTAAAAACCATTATAATAGGAAGAAGATTATTAATTTTTGTTTTTGCAGTTTGATTAAAGGAGGAAGAAAAATGGTGCAGATTATTACAGACAGCACTTGTGATATATCTCGTGAGAGGTTAGAGGAAATTGGCGTTGTATGCGTTCCTTTAACAGTACATTTTGGAGAAAAAACTTTTATTGATGGAGAAAACCTTACGGCGGAAGAATTTTACCATTATCTTAGGACGAATCGTGAAATTCCCACTACTGCGCAACCCACACCGCATTCCTTCGAACAAGCTTTTCAAAAAGCTTTAGAAAAAGGCGATGAAATTCTTTGTGTATTAATTAGCGGCAAATTGAGCGGTACGGTGCAGGCTGCCCATATTGCAAAAGCCACCCTTGAAAGTGACAAAATCTGGATTGTAGACACAAATTGTGTTTCTAGCAGTTTGGGTCTTTTGGTAGAGATTGCAGCAAAAAAAGCGAAAGAAGGAGCGGTGGCTGAAGAACTGTTCCATGAAATAATTGAATTGTCTACTCGGTCAAAATTATATGCGGGCATTGAAACACTAGAATATCTTAGAAAAGGCGGTCGTTTATCCGGTACCGCTGCGATTGTAGGCACGATGCTGAATCTCCATCCTATTGTAACAACGCAGGATGGCTTAATATTGAACGTTGCAAAAGCCAAAGGAAAGAAGAGGATGTTTTCTCGGATGAAGGAGCTTGCAATGGCAGATGGTGTGGATGAAACGTATCCCATTATGTTTGGGCAGGGTGCAGCGGAGGAAAATTTAGAAAAGCTGAAAGAATGCTTTATAGAGGAGTACGATATTTCCAAATGCCTTGAAGGATGTATTGGGCCAGTTGTTGGTACGTACTCAGGAGCGGGAATCGTAGCTGTTGGGTTTATTATAAAAAAATAAATGATTTTGAATATGTCAGGTATTGTTCTCAAGAACAGTACCTGTTTTTGATTGAAAGAAATTTTCATGATTCGTGGAAATGAATTTTCATATGAATTTGTTAAGATTGTTAGCAATAGCATCATCTTTTCTTAGAGATCAAAGCGTGTTATACTGTGGGAAAGTATTACAGGAGGCGGTAAAATGACTGAAAAATTGTATTATAAAAATGCGTATGAAACCAAATTCAAAGGGGTTGTACTTTCTTGCGAAAAAAACGCAGAAGGCTGTTATCATATTATTCTGGACAAAACGTTATTTTACCCTGAAGGGGGAGGACAGCCTGCGGACAAAGGGACTTTGGGCGGCGTTTGTGTAGTTGATGTTCATGAGAAAAACGGAGAGATTATTCATTATGCAGAGATGCCTTTGGAAGCAGGACTTGAGGTGGTCGGAGAAATCAACTGGGAGCATCGTTTTGATTTGATGCAAAACCATTCGGGTGAACATATCCTTTCCGGGATTATCTGTAAAAAATATGGCTGCGATAACGTTGGTTTTCACATGGGCAAGGAGAAAATCACCATTGATTTGAATACACAAATTCCCGAGGAGGATTTGCCTTTGCTGGAGAAGACGGCGAACGAGGCGATTTGGGAAAATACGCCCCTCACTATTTTTTATCCCGAAAAAGAGGAACTGCATCGGATGGAATATCGCAGTAAAATTGAGCTTACAGGAGAAGTAAGAATTGTAAAGGCAGGGGAATACGATTGCTGTGCCTGCTGTGGAACCCACGTAAGGCTTGCAGGAGAAATCGGTATGATAAAGATTGTTGGGGTGCAGAATTATAAGGGTGGTACCAGATTGGAATTGCTTTGCGGAAAAAGAGGCTTGGCGTATTATCAAAAGCTTCATCAGGCGGCTCATGAGGTGGGCAGAGCACTTTCTGTACAGGCGGAGAAAATCGGAAATGCGGTGAACAAGCTTTTAATAGAAAAGGAAGGCTATGCTCAAGAGCTGCGAAAATGGAAATGGGAGGCTTTTTTGAATAAAATTGAGAAATTGCCAAAGGATACGGAAAATGTATTGATTTTCGAAGAGGGTCTAGGCGCAAAGGATTTGACAGCATTGGCAGATTTGGCTGCCCGACAAACCAAGGGGCGGGCAATGGTCTTAACTTCTTCAGAAAATGGGTTTGCCTTTGTTTTGGTAAGCTGCAAAAAAGATGCCCGAGAGCTTGCTGAGGAATTAAAGAAATCTTTTGATTGCAAAGGCGGAGGCAAAGGCGAGGCGGTACAGGGCAGGCTGAATGGGGACAAGGCTGAAATCATGGGCTTTTTTCAAGAAAAAGGGTTTCTTTTGGCAAAATAAAGAATTTCAAACATTCCATTTTGGCGTACAACATTTTTTGCTTTGCGATATAAAAAAGGAGTTTCAAACGATATTGATTTGAAAAATTAATAAATTCTTTTGAATTTCATTCGGATTTCTTACGGTTCAAAAAAAAGAATTGTGATACTATATAGGAGAAAGGTTTGGTGTTTAGATTGGGAAACTTTCAAAGAAACAGAGAAAAGCTGCAAAGCAGATTACCAGAGGATAGCGTTGCTGTGCTTTTTGCGGGGCAGGCACCTTATAAACGTGGGGATGAGCAATATCCCTTTTCCCCTGACCGCAATTTTTACTATATGACGGGGATAGAACGGGAAAATTGTATATTATTTATGGCAAAGACAGCCTCGGGTATGACGACTACTTTATATATACCTCGTGACAATGGGATATTGGCAAAATGGGTAGGAGCAACGATCACAGCCGAGGAAGCAAAGCAGAAATCAGAGATTGAAAACATCGAATTTGTGGATGGATTTCGAAAGGATTTTGCGGAATTTATATTTAAGCATAACATCAAAACGGTTTTTCTGGATTTGGAAAACAGAGATTGGAATGCTCTGCCCACTGCCGCCCTTACCTTTGCGAAGGACTTAAGAGAAAAATATCCAGCAGTTGGCATTCAAGATTTATATCCTGTTTTCAGCGATTTTCGCCTGTTGAAAGAAGACTGGGAATTGGAACGTATGCGCAAGGCAATGGAGATAACGGAAAAAGGCTTTCTTGCGATGATGGAAAACGCCCGCAGCGGTATGGTGGAGTACGAAATAGAAGCTTATTTTGACTTTGTTCTGACCAAAAGCGGCGTTCGGCAAAAGGCATTTCAAACCATTGCGGCAGCAGGCAAAAGAGGGATGATTCTCCATTATGTTGAAAATAATCAGCAAACCAAGGACGGCGATTTGATTTTAGTGGATGCCGGTGCACAAATGGATTGGTATAACGGAGATATTACCCGTACCTTTCCTGTAAGCGGAACCTTTACGGAAAGGCAAAAAACGGTTTACAACATTGTGTTATCGGGGCAGAAAAAGGTCGTTGAAACCATTCGCCCTGATGTCCCTTTTTCTCGCTTAAACGAAGTATTAAAAGAGCACTATTTTGAGGAATTGAAAAAAATCGGACTGGTGGAAACCAAGGACGATGTTGCAAAATATTATTACCATGGTATCAGCCACTATTTAGGCGCAGAAACCCATGATATTGGTCGATATATGGATCGGGATTTACAGGCAGGTATGGTTCTGACCGTGGAGCCGGGGCTGTATATTGAAGAATGGGAAATCGGTATTCGCATTGAGGATGATGTTTTGGTAACAAAAGACGGATGCGAAGTAATGACCCAAAATTTGATTCGTACCGTTGAGGAAATTGAGGCATTTATGGCTAAAGGAAGAGAAGCATGAGCTTGAAAGAAACTGATTTATATGAGCCGATACGCCTTTTTTTGGAAAATGCAGGCTATCAGGTACAGGCAGAGGTGAAGCATTGCGATATTGCCGCTGTCAAAGACGGTCAAACGGTTATTATTGAGCTGAAAATGCGCTTTAACCTAAAATTGGTGTATCAGGGTTTGGAGCGGCAAAGCTTGACGGATCAGGTTTATGTTGCGATCCCTCGCCCTGAGAAGGGGCAGAGGGAGAAGGCTTGGAAGGATATGCTAAAGCTGTTAAAGCGTTTGGAGCTTGGCTTGATTACCGTTGCTTTGGATAGCCCGTTGCAAACGGTGGATGTGGTTTTAGAGCCATCCGATAGCTTGGTGCGAAAAAACAGGAAAAAACAGGAGCGTTTGCAGGCGGAGCTTGAAAATCGTCAGCTTGCCGAGAATGTAGGAGGCATGACAAGACGAAAGATTATGACTGCTTATCGTGAAAAAGCAATTGAGCTTTGCTGTATCATGGAGCCGCTTGGACAAATTTCCTTGAAGGAATTGAGAGAATTGGGGAAAGCGGATAAATACGCTGCAATGTTACGAAGCAATGTTTACCAATGGTTTGAGCGAATGGAAAAGGGCGTTTACGGACTCTCTCCGCTTGGCAAAGAGGCTCTGGACTCCATGGATTATGAAAATGCGGTTCGTTTTTACAGAGCGGTTTACAGGAAGGAAAATGAAAAATGAGTATTTTGGGTAACATTCTTTGGCTGATTTTTGGCGGACTTTTTACGGCAATTGGCTGGTTTTTGGCAGGGATTGTTTGCTGCATCACCATTATTGGAATTCCCATTGGGTTACAGTGCTTTAAGTTTGCAAAAATGGTAATGTGGCCTTTTGGTACTCAGATTTATTATGGAAATTTAGGTTCAGGGTCTATTATTTTAAATGTAATTTGGGTTCTATTATGCGGCCTTGAATTAGCGATAGGTTCTTTGGGCATGGGCATTGCGTGCTGCATAACAATTATTGGAATACCCTTTGGGATTCAGCATTTTAAATTTGCGGGGCTTGCCTTATTTCCGTTTGGTGCTCAAATTCGCAGAGGTTTATTATAAAATATTAACAATAAAGAGAGGGGTAATAAGATGATTGTAACAACGACAAACAGTATAGAGGGAAAAGAAATTGTAACCTATCAGGGAATTGTTTTTGGCGAGGTTATCGCTGGGGTAAACTTTGTGAAGGATATGATGGCGGGATTAAGCAATTTTTTTGGCGGAAGATCCGCAACATATGAGGAAGAATTGATTAACGCAAGAGAACAGGCGATTGCTGAAATGGTAAAAAGAGCCGCCGCAATGGGCGCAAATGCCATTGTAGGCGTAGACGTTGATTATGAAGTGTTGGGAGCGGATAACGGGATGCTTATGGTTTCTGTTTCCGGTACGGCGGTCATTTGCAAATAATGCTGTGACTTTTCTACTGCATTCAGACTGTCGAAAAACCTTGGGCGACGCCCTCTCAATGCCAAGATAGGGCAGATGGCGGGAGCCGGCTTTTGCGTAGCAAAACTGATGACCCCTGCTTGCTTTTTATAAAAAGAAGACCAAAAACTTATTTATAAATCTCATGTTCATGGGGTTTATAACGGGTCAAGGGTGGAACCCTTGTGGGTGTTTGAGGGCAAAGCCATCAAGGTTTTGACTTTATCGACACACTAAGGCTTGCCTTTTTGCATATTGCACAAGGCAAGCCCTTATATTTATTAAGTTACTTTGAAATAATTGCCCAAGAAAACAACCTTGCCATTGTATCACAATCGAAACCAATACATCAGTTGCTTTGCGTGAGTTCTGACCCCAAAAGTGCTTGCCCCAAAAATCGCCATTTCGTGAATTTTTGAAAGAACGGACGCACTTATTTTGGCTATTCCCCTTGTATTGAAATGCTTTATGATTAGAGCAACTTCATCAAAAATTACTCTTCACAGTCTGTTTCTATTTTAGATATTCTTTTGTGATACAACATCAGAGAGAAGCTTAAGGCAATCAGGGTTAATACAAATACGGAAATAAACATAAAAAGTGCGGTTGCCACTGATCCAAGGAGGGAATGATATTTTACATAGGAAGAAACGAAATAAATCAAGCCGCATACCGAGGCAGAAATAAGGCTGAGTTTAACATTTGTTTTTCCGTTTGGTTTTAGCTTTCTGTCCCATATTCCGTTTTTCAGGCAGCTTATGCCTAAATACAGGGAAAGGGACATAAAAATAATCCATTCACCGCAAATGGAACGCATCGTACCCTCATCGAAGAGTAACGTCTGGATTAATATTGTGGCAAGCAAACCCCAAAAAGCAAACCAACACCCATTATGCTCGATTTTTAAAAGCTTTTGTTCCTGCATTTCATCCAAGCTATTCTTTTCCTTCTTCATTACTATCATCCTCCCCAAAAAGATCATCTAAAGATTTTCCTAGTACCTTACAAATTGCTCTGCATAATTTTATGGTGGGGTTATATTCGCCCTGCTCAATGGCATTCATTGTCTGTCTGGAAATACCTACTTTTTCCGCAAGTTGCTTCTGCGTCATGTCCAGTTGGGCACGAGCAACTTTAATCGAAATATTTCTTCCCATGTCATCACCTCTGTGAGAATATTATACTAAAAGTTACTTTGTGTCAAGTATATACGACAAAAAATATATTATACTATAATTATTGTCGCAATCAGTGATTTTAGGATGGGAGAAAGCTAAAGTTTTTTTGAGATAAAAAAGACTGCAACAGCTAGAAATATATGTTAAAATAAAATAAAAACATAGAAATGGGGGGTAAAAATGAGGTTAACCATTGCTTTTTCTCCATGCAAAGTTATTTCTCATTGCGTTTGCATGGAGTAGATGTTTTTGAAATGACTTTGCACTTTTATCAATTAAGATAAAATACTTTTCGGTTTTTGAAAGGGTATTTTGGCGGCGGAATGACTGCCGCAGTAATGTTGGTCTATCTTAATGAAACATAAAAGGAGTAAGGTATGATGAAAAATCAAGGAATATATGAAAAAATAGACACAGTGTATTTTGCATATCAGGAAGTGGATATTACACCCAAAAAACCTGTTCAAACCATTGGCTTTGGACGGCAGGATGAGCAATCCAGGGGGGTATTGCAGGGCCTTTTGGCGCAGGTTTCCCTTTGGCAATATGAAGTAGAAAGTTGCTGCTTGGTTGCCATCGACCATATCGGCTTTTCGAAGCAGCATGGAGATGCTTTGCGCTGTGCAATCGGCACATTGCTTGGTGTTGGGATGGAAAAAATAATGCTTTGCTTTTCTCATACTCATTCTGCACCCAACGATACAGCGGAAAAGGAATATGCAGACTTTGTAGACGAGCAAATTAAAAAAGCCGTCATTTTAGCCAGGAAAAAGCTTGCGCCCATCAAAGGGGTATGGGGAAATGCTTACGGTGAAATTGGACTGAACCGCAGGGTGGACAGCCAAGCATTGGACAATAGAATTGGAATTTTCAAGGCGGTTGACGCTGAAAGTGGTGTTTTAAAGCTGTTGCTGTTGCGCTTAACCGCCCATGCAAATGTTTTAAAGGGAGATAATTATTTGATTTCCCCTGACTATTTTGGCACCGTTCGTGATGTGTTGCAGCAAAAGTTTGTCTGCCCCGTTATGGTGACACAAGGTGCCTCTGGCAACGTCGCTCCCAAGTATTTTTGTTCTGCCCTAACACCGCCCGATGCCTGTGATTCTCGGTTTATCCGTTCTGAAAGGGCATTAAACGATATGGCTGAGGAGGTTATGCGTCAGGTTGAGAAAACCATAGCTTCCACACGGCCTGTTGCTTTGCGAAGCTTGAAAATGTATTCCGCATGGATTGATTTATATGCGGATATTCCATGGTATGAGCGGGCGGTTGGAATTGCCGAGGAGGCAAAGAAATATGCTGGGATTGACGGAGCTTTGTGGCTGGCTGAGGTGCGTCGATTGCAAAGGGAAGGCATAAAAACACAAAGGGATACCACGGAAATTCAGTATTTTTCCACGGGAAATGGCTGTTTCTGCGGCGTGGCAAACGAAATCATGTGTGAATTTGCTTTGCGGTCACAAGCAATGATACAAAACGATCATTTTTATTTCGGCGGATATACCAATGGATGTACGGGGTATTTCCCGACGGAAGAGGAGTATGATAAAGGCGGTTATGAGGTTTATTGGTCTATGCTCATCTTTTATATCTATCATGGGCGTGTATTCCCCCTAAATCGTGATTCTTGTGCGTTGTTGATTCAAGCAGTGGTTGAATATGCACCTTCCTTTGAAGAAATTTTTGAGGAATAAAGTTGTGCATTTTCACGAGAATATGGCATTGGGGTTTCAAAACAGCCATGCCTTTTTTCGTATTTTAAGCTGCATATTGGGGGAAAATGAGGGGTTTATATACTGAAAAGAGGAAAGCATTCTGATTAAGGGAGGGATTTCATGAAAGAAGAATTCAAGCTTGTGCAATATGACAGACGAAACAGACAAAAGGGTGATTTGAGCCGTTTCAGCTTGGAAAATGCAAGAAGGGTACAGACGTTTCACAGCAGTTTTCCGATATATTCCAAAACACCTTTCGTCACATTAAGCAATACCGCAAAGGAACTGGGGCTGGGTAATGTTTATATAAAGGACGAGTCGTTTCGCTTTGGACTGAATGCCTTTAAGGTTTTGGGTGGCAGTTTTGCCATAGGCAATGTCATTGCCCAAAAAATGGGGAAAAGCATTGAAAATTTTACATACAGGGATTTGATTTCAGAGGAAACAAGGCGCAATGCGGGAGAGATAACCTTTGTAACAGCAACTGATGGAAACCACGGCAGAGGGGTTGCGTGGACAGCAAGCGCACTCAAACACAAAGCTGTGGTCTATATGCCAAAGGGCAGTGCCAAGGAGCGGCTGGAGAATATTTTGGGGGAGGGCGCAGAGGCTTCAATTACTGAGCTTAATTATGACGATGCCGTTCGTTTCGCCCATAAGCAGGCTGAGGAAAACGGTTGGATTATGGTGCAGGATACTGCATGGGAGGGATACGAGGATATTCCCCTGTGGATTATGCAGGGATATGCAACAATGGCATATGAGGCATATACCCAATTAGCCGAAAGGCCCACGCATATTTTTCTGCAAGCAGGGGTTGCGTCTATGGCTGGTGCGGTTACGGCTTTTTTTGCTTCCCTTTACAAAGAGGAATGTCCGATTATCACCATTGTTGAGCCGAATAAGGCGGATTGCATTTTCCGTACGGCAGAGGCAATGGACGGAAAGCTGCACTATGTCACAGGGGAAATGGACACCATTATGGCAGGCTTGGCTTGCGGCGAGCCTTGTAGTATTGGTTGGGATATTTTGAAGGAATACGGAGACAATTTTATTTCCTGCCCTGATTATGCGGCGGCGCAGGGGATGCGGATACTTGGAAACCCCGCAAAAGGGGACGAGCGTATCATTTCCGGAGAAAGCGGTGCGGCCGCCTTTGGCTGTCTTACTGAAATCATGAGAAATCCTTCTTTGAGAGAGTGGAAGGAAAAGCTGATGCTGGATGAAAACGCACGGGTTTTATGCTTTAGCACCGAGGGAGATACGGATCAGAGCGGGTATCAATCCATTGTTTGGGATGGAGCATTTCCCGAAAAATGAAATGAAAAAGAATGAAGCACAAAATGCATTCTAGCTAAAACAGGAGAGCTACATTGAAACAAAGAATAAAACGGCATAATTTTGAATATTTTCTGCTTCTTTCGTCGGCAGAAGAGGATGAAATGATTTTAGCAGGCGGACAAATCCGAAAGAAATGAAAGGTATTTTCAATATTGCATAGATAATTAAAGCTATGGCGTGTTTATGTAAATATTTTTGAAGGTTTTGCTCCTTCCTAATAAAGGCAGGAATATGAGTTATTGAAAGGGATTGTTTCGAAAATACGGAGCAATCCTTTTTTGCGAAAAAACCTATGCTTGTCGGCACATAATACGGCGGCAAGCATAGGTAACATTGACTCAAATCAGGGTTATTTTATTTCTGAAATATAGTTTTTACCAATGAGCATATCATAGGTCATCAGCTCATGAAGCTTCTCCATTTGTTCCCGTTTGCTTTGATCAGAATTGGGCGAATAAAAGTTATAATACTTACTGATAATGGGGCAGGTATGGTACAAATCCAAGAGAAAATTCGTTTGAACACACTGGGGTGCGTCGATATAGTCTGCCATAAGCGCAGGCAGCAGATAGGGAGAAACATATTCCTGATTCGCAAGGTATTCTCGACCGGTATCATAATTTGCAAACATCAGATAAGGAGTGGAGAACATGGTATATTTTTCTTCCTCTGTCCATTCTGCCGCAGTTGCTGATGAAATGGTATTCGTGGTTGTGTATGGGTCAAAATCATCCCCCAGTGCAGGCAGATGATCGCCATACCAAAGAACAACCGTAGGTTTTTCACGGCTCATGGCAAAATCATAAATTGCTTTTAAGGCACGGTCGGAATCATGAACACCGGCGGCGTAGTTTTCCAAGGTTACAAATTGCTGGGGTGTTAGGCTTTCTCCGCTCACTTTAATTACCCGATCCTTTTCATCAAATTTGTCTTGGTACATACTGTGGTTCTCCATGGTAATTGCCATAACAAATACCCCGACGTCGTGCGGCTGCTCCAGCTGATAGATGACTTCTTCGGCAATGGTTTCATCGGTAATATAGGGGCCGCTGTTCCAATGCTGTTCTGCATGGAGGTCATACTCACCAAGAAAATCATCAAAGCCCATAAGGGGATAGGCTTTATCACGGTCATAAAATGTTTTTTGATAGGTATGCAGACCAATTGCATCATAACCCAAATTTTTGTAGGTTCTGGGGTAGGAAAAAATTTTTCCTTTTAAATACTGTTGATAAGGGATATTGCCCGGTGGCAATGCACTGGTAGACATTCCTGTTAAAATTTCAAATTCAGGGCGAACGGTACCGCCGCCAAAGGTTGGAGAAACCATTTTTCCGCTTGGATTTGATTTTGCAATTTCTCTGAAGTTTTCCAGCGGGTCCCCAGAAAAGGTAATACCGTTTAAAACAGTGGGATCCCAAAAGGCTTCAGAAAGCACGACAACAATATCCGGATTTTGAAAGGTTTCGCCGCTTTGTTCATCAGGCAAATATTTTTCAAAAGCCTGCTGTATATAGCTTTTGCTGTAATTTTGTGGTTCAGTCATATTTAAAGAGCCAAAGTTCAGTGCAAAGGCCGTTAAAAAACCGTGCTTTGCATAAAGTTCGCTTTGATTACTGGATTCTTTTGAGGAGATACCGAGTGCAGGCGTATAGATTTGCCGCACACTGTCGCTTTCGACCAGAAGACAAAGGAAAATCAAAAAAAGAGGGGAGGCTAATGCACGAAATCTCCATTTTATAGGGATGGAGGGTGCTGCAAAATAGAGAAAGATGCAATAAAATACGGTGCTGAACAGCATTTCCCAAACAGCATGGGGAATTACAATAGCCCCCAGAAACTCTGTAAAGCTCGAGGCATTTTTTGCCAAACAAATATCCCCTGGTAAAAAATGCACCTCTAAGATTGCAAATTTAAAATAATCAACCATAGATAAGCTGATAAAAATCAAAGCTGTAACGAAGGAAGCGATGGACAAATTTGGGATTATGGCGGCGAAAAAGAGAAAAGCAAGCCAAACCATGATAAGTCCGAAAAGAAAGGAGGTTGTATGTTCCGTAATCAGAGCGTACAACAGCGCCGTACTGCCAAAGGACAAACCATTGGTGATTAACGTAATATAAAGTGGGAATAAAAATATGATGATCCATTTGATTATTTTCAAAGCCAAGTTTCGATTGAAAAAATTGGTGATTTCCTCTTTCATTTCACGAAAAGCATTCATAAATAAGAATCCTCTCATTTCATTAATTTGTTGTAAAATTTTAGAAGTTTTGATTATTACACAATTAAAAAGTATAACATAAAAAACCCTTTTTTTCAAGGGCAGGCTATGCTATGATGTTACGAAAGAGAGGATGAGTTATGATGAAAACCATGGGACTTTACGTCCATATTCCTTTTTGTAAAAAAAAATGCTACTATTGCGATTTTCCTTCTTATGGAAATATGGAAGGAAGATATGAAGAGTATGTTTGCGCTTTGGAGCGGGAAATTGAAAACAGAGGACGTTTTTGTGAAGATTGGCAGATCAGCTCTGTGTTTTTTGGCGGCGGTACGCCAACGGTGCTTTCAATAGAGCTGCTGCAACGTTTGATGACGAAGCTGAAGGAGTCTTTTTATATTGCAGAGAATGCTGAAATAACCATAGAGTCAAACCCCGGAACCATTGAGAAGGAAAAAGCAGATGCCTTATATAAAATGGGGTTTAACCGCTTGAGTATGGGCGTACAGGCTTGGCAAAACCGACTTTTAACTACACTGGGGCGCATTCATACCATAGAGGCGTTTCAAAATAATTATCAACTGGTGAGAGAAGCGGGGTTTGATAATATTAATGTGGACATTATGTTTGCCTTACCCACACAAACCCTTGCAGACTGGAAGGAAACCTTGGAAAGAATCACAAAATTGCATCCTGAGCATATATCTGCATATAGTTTAATTATTGAAGAAGGTACGCCTTTCTATGAAGCATTTCAAAAGGGTGAACTTTTGGAAACAGAGGAAGAGCTGGATCGAGAGATGTATCATTATGCCGTTTCTTTTTTAGCGGAGAAAGGCTATCGGCAATATGAGATTTCAAATTTTTCAAAAACTGGTCGGGAAAGCAGACATAATCAAATATACTGGCAGACGGAGCCTTATTTGGGTTTGGGATTGGGTGCGCATTCCTATTTTAATGGTAGTCGTTTTCATAATACCTATGAATTGGATCAATATATTTTGGCGTACGGGGAAATATATTTATTAGAGGAAGAAAAAGAAGCCGTTACAAAAAAGGCTGCCATGGAGGAGTTCATGTTTTTAGGGTTGCGCATGACAGAGGGCGTTTCGTTTGACTCGTTTTTTCAGCGTTTTGGAATTGAAATGACAGAGGTTTACGGAAAGGTTATTTCCCATTTTGTAAAAAGTGGTTTGCTGGCGCAGACAGACAAGGGCATAGCACTGACAAGGAGAGGGATAGACCTAAGTAATCAGGTTTTTACGGAATTTTTATTTGATAAGTAAGAAGAAGATTTGTTTTTATTTTTATTTTGTAAAATTCAAAGAAAATTTATCATTTGCGCTTGACATCTAAGGTGTCAAGTGCTATCTTATGTATATAAATTAGCACTCGTGCTAAGTGAGTGCTAACAACAAAATGGGAGGGGGCGGTTCATTTGTCGCTGAATGACAGAAAAGTTCAAATTTTGCAAGCAATTATCAATGATTATATTGAAACGGCGGAACCGGTCGGCTCCAGAACCATTGCAAAAAAATATAACCTTGGCATCAGTTCCGCAACAATTCGCAATGAAATGAGCGATTTGGAGGAAATGGGGTTTATTATGCAGCCTCATGCATCCTCGGGGCGTATTCCTTCTGATTTGGGATACAGGCTTTATGTGGATCATCTGATGCAAAAGCGGGAGTTAAGCTTTGACGAACAAAAATATTTGCAAAGTGTCATTTCCAGAGATATTAGCCAGATTGATTATCTGATGGAGGAAACGGCAAAGATTATTTCCGCTCTGACAAGTTATACGACTTTTATTTCAGAGCCCGTGGGGCAAAGGGCAAGGATAAAACAAATCCGTTTGCTGCCCTTGGATATGACTTCGGTGCTTCTGGTGATTGTTACGGAAGATAATTTTATGAAAAACCATGTAATTAAGATGGGGACTGTCCCTGATGAAGATACAATTTTTGAAATCAGTATGTATTTAAACCGTGCATTCCAAGGATGCGCTTTACAGCAGATTGATCAAACAATACTCAGCATTTTACAGTTGGAACTGGGTGAATACAAAGGATTGCTGAAGCCGATTCTTAATGCTTTGAAATCAACAATGGAAGCGGCTGAAAAGGTTCAACTGCATATGAGCGGAACAAAAAATATTTTGGCGTTCCCTGAATTTTCGGACATCAGCAAGGCAAAATCCTTATTCCAAACACTGGAAGAAAAGGATGTTCTTACTTCGATGCTGGAAGAGAGCAAATGCAATGATTTGCAGATTCTAATCGGCAGTGAAAATACTGTGCAAAGCATGAAGGATTGTAGTGTCATTACGGCAACCTATAAGCTTAGCGATGATACGAGGGGGACAATTGGGATTGTGGGTCCCACAAGAATGGACTATTCCCAGGTTATTTCCGTATTAAACGGAATGGTGAAAAATATTGAAAAAGTGTTTAAAAATTTGACTGACAATAATAAAGACGGTTAGAGAAAAGAGGGAAATAAGTGGAAGAAAATAAGGACAGAGAAGGAGCCTTGAACGAAGAGGCATTGACGAAAGAAATACTTGAAACCGTGGTGCAGCAAGAGCAAACAGAAGAAACGGTGGAAGGTGAAGTATTGGATGAAGCTGCTGAAAAAATTGCAAAGCTGGAGCAGCAGGCAGCCGAGAATTTTGACAAATACCAAAGGAGTTTGGCTGAATTTGATAACTTCCGCAAACGCACATCAAAAGAGAAAGCAACGATGTACGATGACGGTGTGAGAGATACCATAGAAAAACTTTTGATGGTGGTTGATAATTTAGAAAGAGCCGTTGCTGTGCAAGAAAGCAAGGTAGAGGAAAATGACGGTTTCTTTAAGGGTGTGCAAATGACCTTAAAGCAATTTCAGGAAGTGCTGCATGGCTTGGGTGTCGAAGAAATTAAAGCACTGGGCGAGCAGTTTGACCCTAATTTTCACGCAGCAGTTGCCCATGAGGATGATAAGAACTATGGTGAAAATGAAATCATTCTGGAAATGTTAAAGGGCTATAAATATAAAGACAAAGTAATTCGCCATAGTATGGTGAAAGTCGCTAACTAAGAAAAAAATATTTATTTTTTATAGGAGGATAAGATTATGGGAAAAATTATTGGTATTGACTTAGGAACAACCAACTCTTGTGTAGCAGTTATGGAAGGCGGTCAGCCTGTTGTTATCGTAAACAGTGACGGTGGGAGAACAACACCCTCTGTTGTTGGTTTTGCAAAAAATGGAGAAAGATTGGTGGGCGAAACAGCAAAGCGTCAGGCGATTACAAACCCTGACAACACAATCAGCTCTATTAAAAGAAGAATGGGCGAAAATTACAAAGTAAATGTTGAGGATAAAAGCTTTTCCCCTCAGGAAATTTCTGCAATGATTTTACAGAAATTGAAAGCAGATGCGGAAAGCTACTTAGGCGAAACAGTTTCCGAAGCGGTAATTACAGTTCCTGCTTATTTCAATGATGCACAAAGACAGGCAACGAAGGATGCAGGGCGTATCGCTGGGTTAGAAGTGAAGCGTATCATCAACGAGCCTACCTCTGCTGCTTTGGCATATGGCTTGGACAACGAAAATGAACAGAAAATCATGGTTTATGACTTGGGCGGCGGTACTTTTGACGTTTCCATTATTGAAATTGGTGATGGCGTTATCGAAGTTCTTTCCACAAACGGAAATACCCGTCTGGGCGGCGATGACTTCGACCAGAGAGTCATTGATTTCTTGGTGGCTGAATTCAAGAAAACAGAAGGCATGGATTTGAGCAAGGATAAAATGGCAATGCAGAGATTGAAGGAAGCAGCGGAAAAAGCGAAAAAAGAGCTTTCCACTGTATCTACAACCAATATTAATCTGCCTTTCATTACAATGAATCAGGACGGCCCCAAACACTTGGATATTGCACTGAGCAGAGCGAAATTTGACGAGCTGACAGCGGATTTGGTAGACGGTACAATGGGCCCTGTTCGTCAGGCATTGGCTGATGCAGGACTGAATGCAAGCGAAGTTGACAAGGTATTGTTGGTTGGCGGTTCTACAAGAATTCCTGCCGTACAGGATGCAGTGAAAAAATATACAGGCAAAGAGCCTTTCAAGGGCATTAACCCCGACGAATGTGTTGCTGTTGGTGCGGCAATTCAGGGTGGTAAATTAGCGGGAGATGAAGGCGCAGGCAGCGTACTTCTTTTGGACGTAACACCTTTGTCCTTAGGCATTGAAACATTGGGCGGTGTAGCAACAAAGCTCATTGACAGAAACACAACCATCCCTACAAACAAAAAACAGGTTTTCTCCACAGCAGAGGATAATCAGACAGCAGTTGACATTCATGTTGTGCAGGGTGAAAGACCTTTGGCAAAAGACAACAAGACATTGGGACGCTTTAAGCTGGACGGCATTGCCCCAGCAAGACGTGGTATTCCTCAGGTTGAAGTAACCTTTGATATTGATGCAAACGGTATCGTAAATGTTTCCGCTAAGGATTTGGGCACTGGAAAAGAGCAGAAAATCACAATTACAGCAGGCTCTAATTTGAGCGATGATGAAATCGAAAAGGCTGTAAAAGAAGCGGAACAATTTGCAGAAGCAGACAGAAAGAAAAAAGAAGCAATCGATGCGAAAAACGAAGCAGATTCTTTGATTTTCCAGACCGAAAAATCATTGGGCGAGCTGGAAGGCAAGCTGGGCGATGATGAAAAGAATGCGGTAGAAGCGGAACTGAACAAGCTGAAGGATACCGTAAAGGATATGAATCCTGAAACAATGACAGAAGCTGACGTTGAGAACTTAAAAGCAGCAACAGAGGCATTGACACAGGAATTCTATAAGATTTCCGAAAAGATGTATCAGCAAGCACAGGCTGCGCAGGGTGAAAATCCAAACGGTGCAGATTCAAATGTTGTTGACGGCGAAGGCAAAGAACTGTAAAATATAGTGGTTCGGCATGGCAAGGGCGGAGTATCCGCCCCTGCTTTTGCTATGAATAGACCATGAAGGAATAAGGTGGTGAGGAAGTTGCCAGATAAAAGAGATTATTATGAAATACTGGGGGTAAGTAAAAGCGCATCTGATACAGAGCTTAAAAAGGCTTACCGTAAGATGGCGATAAAATACCATCCCGACCATAACCCCGATGATAAAGAAGCGGAAGCGAAATTTAAAGAAGTGAATGAAGCTTATGAGGTTTTGAGCGATTCTCAAAAAAGAGCACAATATGATCAGTTTGGGCATGCTGCTTTTGAGCAGGGCGGCGCAGGCGGCGGATATTATGGTCAGGGCTTTGACATGGGGGATTTGGGCGATATTTTCGGCAGTATGTTTGGTTTTGGCGGGTTTAGCGGCAGCAGTCGTAAAAGCGGACCAAGACGGGGGAATGATATCAATGTAAACATTCAGCTTGCTTTTGAAGAGGCAGCATTTGGCTGTACAAAGGAAATAGCTGTTTCTATTTTTGATGAATGTGAAACCTGTCATGGAACCGGGGCAAAGGCAGGCTCCCATGCGGAAAGCTGCCCCAGATGCAACGGCACAGGGCAGGAAAGATTTGTTCAGCAATCCATGTTTGGCGCTGTAACTTCTGTGCGTACTTGTAGCCAGTGTCACGGTACGGGGAAGATTATAAAAGATCCTTGTACCACTTGTCATGGCACTGGCAAGGTGAAAAAAACCAAAAAGTATGAGGTGAATATCCCCAAGGGGATTGATAACGGACAGACCATACGTCTGGCAAACAAAGGGGAAATTGGCGAGAACGGCGGCGGTTACGGCGATTTGCTGGTAACGGTTTATGTTCAGCCTGACCGTGTATTTGTCAGAAAGGGTTTTGATGTATATTGCGATGTACCGATTACCTTTGTGCAGGCGGCTTTGGGTGGAGAAATTGTAATCAAAACCATTGACGGCGAGCAGAAGCATACAATAAAACCCGGAACACAGCCGGAAACGGTTGTAACGTTACGAGGCGTTGGTATCCCTAACCTGAGAAACCCCAAGGTTCGTGGAAATCAGATTGTGACCTTGAAGATAAAAATTCCTACGGATATGAGCGAAAGACAAAAGGATTTGCTACGTCAGTTCTTTAAGGAAGAAGAACCAAAAACGCAAGAAAATAAGAATGCGTCCGAAGATAAGAAATCTTTTTCAGAAAAAATGAAGGATTTGTTTAAGGAATAAGCATGGTTCATTGGCTTTGGCTTGCAAAACTGCTTAAAAAAAGCAGGTTATTGAAAGAGTGTCGAATTTTCCGACACTCTTTTTAAATTAACACTTGAAAAAAGCACTGGTGTATATTAAAATAATAAGACTGATCAGGCAATGGATTTTTTCATGTGGCCGGGAAAAAACAGCAGATAAACGTCTGTGGGACAGCAAATTGTTCCTATGGGCGTTTTTTATATTATTTTCTCGCCCATGATTGGATAGAATACAATATGTTAAAAATTGGAGGTTTTATTTTGGAAGCCAAGAAAAGTAGAGTGATAGAGAATGAAAAGATTGTTATGGGTGTATCTGTAAAAACGATGATTGTGAATGTCCTTTTGTCTGTTGGTAAGGTGGCTGCGGGCTTCATTGCAAGCTCTGGGGCTATGATTTCCGATGGTATTCATTCTGCATCGGATGTTCTCAGTACCATTGTTGTCATGATTGGTTATAAAATGTCTGCAAAGGATTCTGACGAACACCACCAGTATGGTCATGAGCGCATCGAATGTGTAGCGGCATTGTTGCTTGCGGGTATCCTATGTGCAACGGGTATTGTCATTGGCTATGAGGGGGTTCAAAAAATAATTCACGCTGATGAGTTGAATTTGGCTATGCCTGGGATATTGGCTTTGATCGCAGCGATTATATCCATTGTGGTGAAGGAAGGAATGTATTGGTATACCAGAGCTGCTGCCAACAAGGTGCATTCGGGCGCATTAATGGCAGATGCTTGGCACCATCGTTCTGATGCGATGTCCTCCGTGGGCAGTATGGTCGGGATTATTGGCGCAAGACTGGGGTATCCCATTTGTGATCCCTTGGCAAGCGTCATTATCTGTGTATTTATCGTAAAAGCGGCGTATGATATTTTTAAGGATGCAATTAATAAAATGCTGGATACAGCCTGTGACAATGAAACCGTAGAACATATGAGGGGCGTTATTTTATCGCAAGAGGGCGTAATGGGAATTGACCAAATACAAACACGTTTGTTTGGTACCAGAATTTATGTGGATGTGGAAATAGAGGCAAAGGGCGACATCGCATTATGCGAGGCACACACCATTGCAGAACGGGTGCATGAAGCCATTGAAAACAATTTTGAGGAAGTAAAGCATTGTATGGTGCACGTGAATCCAGTGGAGAATGATTTGACAGAATTGAAATGAAAAAAAGGACTATTTCAAGTTAGAGATAGTCCTTTTTGTTTAAATAATCATTGTAAAATCTTTTGCTTTTCGCTCACTCTCCAAAAGGAGGCTTTTCAGCTGTTTCAGCCCATGCTCTAATTCTTCCTTTGTATCCGTAGAAGTAAGGGCGATACGAAGAAATTGCTCGGTGGAAGGGGAGCCGACTAAAAAACGGGTTGAGTGAAAAAGGTGCAATCCCTTTTCCAAAGCAAGCTGTTCCATGGGTAAATCATAAAGAGCAGGGGGAAGCGGCAGCCAGCGTGAGAACGAAAAAGGGGTCGGGGAGCTGGACGGGAAATACTGCTCAAACATTAAATTTCGTTGAAAGGCTTCCTTTTGCTTTTTTGTAATAACCTCATGTGCAATTTCGTGATCAATCATATAAGCGGCGGTTTCTACGTTAATGGAGGAGGTTTTGACATTGATATTGAAAATACCCCGCGCAATTAAAGAAGAAAATCGGTGGGGCACAGCCATCATTGCCACACGTAACCCAGGACAAATTGCCTTTGAAAGGCTTGCAATATAACAGCCGTTTTGGGGGCATAATGCCGTAAGCGGTGTATAGTTCTGTGGAGATAGGAAGGCATAAATATCATCTTCAAGCAAGGTTAAGTGATGGTTTCTGATTACTTTTGCCAAGGCTTCTTTGCGGGGGGTATCCATAAAGGATGAGGTTGGGTTGCTGTAGGTGGGAACAAGATATACCCCCTGTATTCCTTGCAGTCGGCATTGCATTTCCAAATCCTCGGGGAGCATTCCTTTTTCATCGCCTTGAATCGGTACAAGCTTGATGTTGAGCATATTTGAAAGCTCAATAAAGTTGGAATAAGTGAAGCGGTCGGTGGCGATTTTATCTCCATGGTGGAAAAGTGTGATGAGAACAACGGCAAAAGCATTCTGTCCTCCTGTAGTAAAGAAAATATCCTCCGGATGGGGATGAAGTTCAAATGTAGAGAACCACTTTAGGGCAGAACTTTTTTGATAGGGTGTGCCAAATGGGGCACTATAATCCAACAAAGAAGTTGCCGTACTTTTGGACAAAACTTTTTTAAGGGCATCCTCCGTATATTGGTTCATCAAATCCAAGGGCTTAATAATGCCCATTTCAAGGGCATCCGTATTGGTTTTTGTATCCTGTATTGAAATGGAGGTGCCAGCGTGAGGAGATACAAAGGTGCCTCTGCCAATGACTGCATAAAGAAACCCGTTGAGCTGACACAGCTTGAAGGCTTTCGTAACAGTGCTTAAATTTATATCCAAATAATCAGCTAGCTCCCTTTGGGGTGGCAGCTTTGTATGGGGTGGCAAAGAACCGCTTTTAATATCCTGCTCCAATAGCTTTGCCAAAGAAAGATACAAAGGCTGCGTTAATTTCGTCTTTTCGGGCTTCCAGGTCATTGGATAGTTTTCAAAAGAATTGACAGGCATTGATGTTCCTCCTTTTTTGTATGTCATACAATTTATGGATTGAAGCCATACAATTTGCAACTTATAATTGGATTATAGATAAATTTTATTTTGTTGACAAGGGAAGGAGCGATTTTTAATGAAATATTTTGTTGTGGATGCTTTTGCGGAAAATGTTTTTGGGGGAAACCCTGCGGGGATTTGCGTGCTTGAGGAACCATTATCTTCCGAAACAATGCAAAGCATTGCCTCAGAAAATAATTTGTCGGAAACGGCATTTGTTTACAAAAAAGAGCTTGGAAAGTATGATTTAAAATGGTTTACACCAAAGGCTGAAATTGACCTTTGCGGCCATGCAACCTTAGGGACTGCTTTTGTCATTGCAAATTTTATTGACACTGAGGTTGCAGAAATGGCATTTTCCACTTTAAGCGGTACGTTAACGGTCACCAGAAGGGGGGATTTGCTTGAAATGGATTTTCCAAGCCGTATGCCTGAGGAAATCGAGGTGACGGAGGAAATGGAAAAAGCGATTGGTGCAAAGCCTTTGGCAGCATATTTATCCAGGGATTTAATTCTGCTATTAGAGGACGAAAAAAGCGTAAAAGAATTAGACCCTGATTTGGAACAGGTGATGGCGCTTACGGATGGTTTGGGCGTGGTTGTAACGGCAAAGGGAACGGAATACGACTTTGTTTCCCGTTGCTTTTTTCCGAAATTGGGCGTCAATGAGGATCCTGTCACTGGCTCTGCCCATAGCAGTCTAATTCCTTTCTGGGCGCAAAAGCTTGGGAAGGAAGATATGGCTGCAAAGCAGGTTTCCAAAAGAGGAGGCATCTTGCAGTGCAAGAATGCTGGTGAGCGTGTGCGGATCAGCGGCGTGGCAGTTCTATACTTAAAAGGCGAGATATTTGTATAAAAGCCGTGAAAGCAAGATTCCAAAAGCGGCAGGCGTATTGCTTGTCTGCCCTATCTTGGGCAGTGATGAGTTCAATACCTTGCTTCGAAAAGCTGTCCTTTGGACAGATGGAACTTCTTTGCCATTGCACCCTTGACCCATCTAAACCGCATAAATATGCGGTTTTAATAAAAGTTTTTGGTCTTGCTTTTTTCAAAAAGCAAGTGGGTTTGGGCAACGCCCAAGGTTTGTCTTCAGTCTGGTGATTAAATTTTATTTAATCAAATACTTGACAGAGGAAATTTCAGGTGCTACAGTAAGCAAAATCGAAACCGATGAACAAGAGGAGTAGGTATAACAAAATCACTTTCAGAGAGTCGCTGGCTGGTGTGAAGCGATAGTGTTGTTGTTCCGAATGGACTTGTGAGGGCGGAAAGAAATCGCTTTGGCGAGAGTAATGTCTGACGGGAACCCTGTCCGTTATCAGTGGGGTGTGTATGTTCGTACGCAAAATGAGTGATCTGTATTTTTTGGATACAGGTAATTTGGGTGGTATCGCAGAAGCTATAAGCTTTTGTCCCTTGTTTAAGGGGCAAAGGCTTTTTTTATTGCTAAATTTTGGAGGGAGCACAGCTATGAATATGAAACCAAACGCAGAAACAATCAGCAAGCTGGCAGAAAACTATGACATTATTCCAATTTCAAAAGAAATTTATGCGGATGTGATCACACCGATTTCTCTTTTAAGGAGAATTTCTCAGCGGTATCAACGCTTTTTTCTTCTCGAAAGCATTGAAGGCGGTGAAAAATGGGGCAGATATTCCTTTCTGGGGTTTAACCCCATTATGAGGATTACTTGCAAAAACGGCAAAGTTACATTGGAGCAAGACGGAGAACAAAGCCAAATAAAAGAGGAACCTTATGCAGCACTGAGAAAGGTGATGCAGCAGTATCAAGCGCCAAAGCTTGAGAATATGCCGCCCTTTGCAGGCGGCTTGGTTGGATATTTTGCGTACTCCATGATCGTCTATTCTGAGCCTACGCTGAAGCTTTCAGAAAGCGAGATGGATGATTATGATCTCATGCTTTTTGACAAGGTGATTGCATACGACCATCTTAAGCAAAAAATTCAGATTATTGTCAATATGAAAACCGATAATGTTCTTGAAAATTACGGGAAAGCGGTAGCGGATATTGAAAATATTTCGGCGTTTATTACCGAACAGCTGCCAACCGAAAAGGTGACTGCTACAAGCGTGCCCCACTTTACAAGCAATTTTACGCAAGAGGAATTCTGCAAGGCTGTGGATCAGGTCAGAGAATATATCTACGATGGCGATATTTTTCAAGCGGTTATTTCAAGGCGTTTTGAAACCGAATATCACGACAGCCTGTTGAATGCATACAGGGTGCTCAGAACAACGAATCCGTCGCCGTACATGGTGTTTATGCAGTGCGATGGTAACCAAATTATTTCCACTTCCCCTGAAACCCTTGTGAAGCTGCGGGACGGGAAGCTTTCAACTTTCCCCATTGCAGGCTCAAGATCAAGAGGGTTGACTGAGGTGGAGGACAGAGCGCTTGAGAGAGAACTGATGGCAGACGAAAAGGAGCTTTCTGAGCACAATATGCTGGTGGATTTGGCAAGAAACGATATTGGAAAAATTGCAAAGCCACTATCAGTTTATGTTTCGGAATATATGAAGGTGGTAAGGTATTCAAAAATAATGCACATCTGCTCTGAAGTGAATGGAGAACTGAAAAACGAGCTGGATGCTTATGACGCAATCAGTGCATTGCTGCCTGCGGGAACCCTTTCCGGTGCGCCGAAGGTCAGAGCCTGTGAAATCATTGAGAAGATGGAAAAGTGCCCAAGAGAAATTTATGGCGGAGCACTGGGATATATCGATTTTACCGGTAATCTGGACACCTGTATTGCAATCAGAATGGCGGTAAAAAGGAACGATAAGGTTTATATTCAGGCAGGAGCTGGAATTGTAGCCGACAGTGTGGGGGAAAGCGAATTTATTGAGAGCGAAAACAAGGCAAAGGCTGTGATTAACGCCATTGTGAATGCAAAGGAGGCGAATGATTTATGATCGTCGTAATAGACAATTTTGACAGCTTTACATACAATCTGGTGCAGCTTGCATATCAGTTTGACGAGGATATCAGAGTTTTTAGAAACGACAGCATTACACCGCAGGAGGTTGATGCGCTTCATCCTGACAGCATCATCATTTCCCCAGGGCCTTGCTATCCCCACGAGGCAGGCGTTAGTGAAGAAATCATCAAGGAGCTTGGGGATCAATATAAAATTTTGGGTGTGTGTTTGGGACATCAGGCAATCTGCGAGGTTTACGGCGCAAAAATAGTCCATGCAAAAAAACTGATGCACGGCAAACAAAGCATGATTGACATTGAAAATGCATCTGAAATTTTTAAAAATTTGCCGCAAAAAATAAAGGGAGCAAGGTATCATTCCCTTGTTGCAGACAGGAGCACAATCCCTGATACAGTTGAAGTGATTGGAGAGGCTGACGGAGAGGTGATGGCGGTAAGGGTGAAGGGAAAGCAAATTTATGGCTTGCAGTTCCACCCCGAATCGATTCTTTCTGAGCACGGCAGTACAATGATGAAGAATTTTTTGGAATTATAAGCAGGAGGTCATTGCTATGATAAAAGAAGCGATTAAACTGGCAATTGAAAAGAAAAATATATCACCTGAAATGGCGGAAGAAGTCATGAACGAGATTATGACGGGAAACGCTTCCGAGATTGAAATGGCGGCATATTTGATTTCCCTTAGAATGAAGGGTGAAACCATCGACGAAATTACCGCAAGTGCAAAAGGGATGCGAAAAGCCTGCACAAGACTGCTCCACGAAAAGGACGTACTTGAAATTGTGGGAACAGGCGGTGATGAGGCATTTACGTTTAACATCTCGACCATATCGGCTTTTGTAATTTCTGCGGCTGGCGTGCCTGTTGCAAAGCACGGCAACAGAAGTGTTTCCAGTAAATGCGGGGCGGCGGATATTTTGGAGGGCTTGGGCGTAAACATTGCAGCAGAAACCGAAGTGATGACAAAATGCCTTGAGGACAACAGCATTTGCTTTATGTTTGCACAAAAATATCACCCATCCATGCGCTTTGTTGCCCCTGTCAGAAAAAACTTAGGGGTGAGAACAATTTTTAACATCCTTGGCCCTCTTGCAAACCCGGCTGGTGCAAATATGGAGCTGATGGGGGTTTATGATCAGGAGCTTGTTCGCCCCCTTGCGCAGGTAATGCTGAACCTTGGTGTGAAATCGGGGATGGTTGTGTGCGGAGATGATGGGTTGGATGAAATTACTATGACAACCACAACAACTGCCTGCGAAATCCGCAACGGAAAGTTGAAAAACCGTGTGATTGACCCTGAGGATTATGGCTTTTCCTACTGTGAGCCGTCGGAGCTTGTTGGCGGCAGTCTGGAAGAAAACAAGAAAATTGCACTGGACATTCTTTCGGGAAAGGAACGTGGCGCAAAGCGTGATGTGGTGCTGTTGAATTCAGCTGTTTCCCTCTATATTGCACAAAGATGCGACAGCATACAGGCAGGCATAGAGATTGCGAGGGAAATCTTGGACAGCGGCAAGGCAATGGCAAAGCTTACGGCTTTTGTAAAGGCAACCAACGCCTGAAGGGAAGGTGAAAAAGAATGATTCTGGATGAGCTTGCTTTTCGCACGAAACAACGTGTGCAAGAGCAGAAAAAAATAGTTTCTTTGGATGAGATGAAAGTGATAGCCGAAGGGGTGAAGCTTGGAACGCCTTTTGCCTTTGAAAAAGCACTGCGAAAAGATAGTCTTGCTTTTATTTGCGAGGTGAAGAAAGCAAGTCCCTCAAAAAGTGTCATTGCCGAAGATTTTCCGTATTTAGAAATTGCCACGGATTATGAACGTGCCGGAGCGGATTGCATATCGGTTCTTACGGAGCCGACAAAATTTCTTGGCAGGGACGATTATTTATGGGAAATCAGCAAGCAGGTAAAAATACCCCTGTTACGCAAGGATTTTACGGTCGATGAATATATGATTTATCAGGCAAAAGCCTTGGGGGCATCGGCGGTACTGCTGATTTGCGCTTTACTGGATACCCAGACACTGAAAAAATACATTGAACTTTGTGACTGTCTAGGGCTTAGTGCCCTTGTGGAGGCGCATGACAAGGATGAAATCATTTCCGCAGGAAACGCAGGGGCGAGGGTAATTGGCGTCAACAATCGTAATTTGAAGGACTTTACTGTGGATATTCAAAACTGTATCAGGCTAAAAAAATATATTCCTAGGGATGTGATTTCTATTGCGGAAAGTGGTATCAAAACCGCCGAAGATATTGCACAAATAAGAAATGCAGGCATAAATGCCGTTTTGATTGGTGAAACCCTGATGCGGGCAAAAAATAAAAAGAAAGAGCTGGAATCGCTGAAAGGAGCGCTATGAAAATTAAAATTTGTGGATTAAGCCGTGAAGAGGATATTGCAATGGCAAATTTATACAAACCGAATTTCATAGGGTTTGTGTTTTATCCCCCCAGCCCAAGGTATGTAACACCCCAAAAAGCCACCCAACTGAAAGCCTTATTGGACCCCAAAATAGACGTTGTGGGGGTGTTTGTAAATGAGGAGATTGCATTGATTGAAAGCCTCTGTTCACAAGGCATTATAGATATGGTTCAGTTGCATGGTGATGAGGATGAGGATTATATGATACGGCTGAAAGAGGTTGTACAAAAACCCGTTATTAAGGCGGTAAGAGTGAAGAATGCGGCGGAAATTCTTGCGGCGGAGAAGCTTCCCTGTGAATATCTTTTATTGGATACCTACCGTGAGTACAATTATGGCGGAAGCGGAGAAACTTTTGACCATAGAATCATTCCGCCAATCAGAAAACCTTATTTTCTTGCGGGAGGGTTAAATGGGAATAATATTGGCAAGGCGGCAAGAGCCTGTAAACCCTTTGCCTTTGACGTAAGCAGTGGCTGTGAAACAGATGGGTTCAAGGATGAGAGAAAATTTATGGGAGTCGTATCTCTTGCAAAACTATTATAAAAGCGAAAGGATTGATTTTATGAAAGAAAAAAAAGGAAGGTTTGGAGCGTTCGGTGGACAGTTTATACCTGAAACCTTGATGAATGCCGTGATTGAGCTTGAAGAAGCCTATAACAAATACAAAGATGATCCCACTTTTGTTGCGGAATTAAATGGTTTATTGAACAACTTTGCTGGTCGTCCGTCGAATCTTTATTATGCAAAGCATATGACCCAAAACCTTGGCGGTGCAAAGGTTTATTTGAAACGAGAGGATTTGAACCATACGGGTTCACATAAAATAAACAACGTTTTGGGGCAGGTGCTGCTTGCAAAGAAAATGGGCAAAACAAGAATCATTGCAGAGACAGGCGCAGGCCAGCACGGTGTTGCCACGGCAACCGCAGCGGCACTGATGGGCTTGGAATGTGAAATTTATATGGGAAAACACGATACCGACCGTCAAGCACTTAATGTTTACCGCATGGAGCTTTTGGGGGCAAAGGTTCACTCTGTTACCAGCGGAACCATGACGCTGAAAGATGCCGTAAACGAAACCTTTCGTGAATGGACAAAAAGAATTGATGATACCCATTATGTTCTTGGTTCGGTCATGGGGCCTCATCCCTTTCCTTTGATTGTACGGGATTTTCAGGCTGTGATCAGCAAGGAAATGAAGGAGCAAATCATTGGAAAGGAAGGCAGACTGCCAGATGCAGTGCTTGCGTGTGTTGGCGGCGGAAGCAATGCAATGGGTGCTTTTTACAATTTTATTGAAGACAAAGAGGTGCGCTTAATTGGCTGTGAGGCGGCAGGCCTTGGTGTTGACACAAAGGATACTGCCGCAACCATGGCGACGGGCAGTGTTGGTATTTTTCATGGCATGAAGTCCTACTTCTGTCAGGATGAGTATGGACAGATTGCGCCTGTATATTCTATTTCCGCAGGGCTTGATTATCCAGGGATAGGGCCTGAGCACGCTTTTTTACGGGATTCAGGCAGAGCGGAATATGTTCCTGTAACCGATGATGAGGCGGTTGAAGCATTTGAATATTTATCCAGGATTGAAGGGATTATTCCCGCAATTGAAAGTGCTCACGCAATTTCCTATGCAATGAAGCTTGCACCGACAATGAAGAAAGACCAAATTATTATTATTAATGTTTCGGGGCGTGGGGACAAAGATGTTGCGGCAATTGCAAGATATAAGGGGGTTGAAATTTATGAATAATATGACGGCGCAAGATTACATAGAGAAAGCCTTTTCCAAGGGGAAAGCCTTCATTCCGTTTATTACCTGTGGTGATCCTGACCTTGAAACCTCGGAAAAACTGGTTTATGCCATGGAACAGGCAGGGGCGGATTTGATTGAGCTGGGTATCCCATTTTCCGATCCCGTTGCCGAAGGGCTGGTCATTCAGGAAGCAAGCGAGCGTGCATTAAAGGGTGGCGTTACAACGGATAAGATTTTTGAAATGGTTAGAAAAATCAGAGGAAATTCATCTGTTCCCCTTGCGTTTATGACATATGCAAACCTTGTTTTTACTTATGGGCTGGACAAATTTCTCTCACTTTGCAGGGAATACGGGATTTGCTGTGTCATTCTTCCCGATATTCCTTTTGAGGAAAAAGGGGAAATGTTAGATAAGTTTCAGGAGTACGGGGTAAAAATGATTTCCTTGATTGCGCCCACATCAAAGGATAGAATCGGTAAAATAGCTGCGGAAGCAGAAGGCTTTGTTTACTGTGTTTCTTCCTTGGGGGTTACAGGCACAAGAACTGAAATTACAACGGATGTTGCGGCAATGGTTGAAAGTGTGAAGGAAGCCAAAAACCTTCCGTGTGCGGTTGGGTTTGGCATTTCAAGCCCTGAAACTGCCGCTCAAATGAGCAAAGCTGCAGACGGTGTCATTGTGGGCAGTGCAATCGTGAAAATCATTGGGGTTCATGGCAGGGATTGCGTAGAACCGGTTTGTGACTTTGTAAGGGCGATAAAAACCGCAATGGCGGAGGCGTAAGCTGAAAAATAAGAATATGGCGTCAGTGTGTAGATAAACCGTGGGCGTTGCCTTTTCACTGCCCAAGATAGGGCAGACGGCGGCGCAGGCTTTTGCAAAGCAAAAATGATGACCCCCACTTGCTTTTTGAAAAAGCAAGACCCCAAAATTTTAAAGAACCCGCATTCTATGTGGGTTCAGGTGGGTCAAGGGTGCAATGGCAAAGAAGTGCCATCTGTCAGAAGGACAGCTTGCTGATCTGAAACCCTTGTGGGTGTTTGAGGACAATGCCCACAAGATTTTGCCTTTGTCTTCAGTCTGACGCCGCTGTTGCTTAATGAGTATACGGCGTATTTTTTTATGTAGGCTAAAACTCCTATTCTTTTTCAAGAAAAAGGAAAGATAAAATCCTGATTTCTGACTTTAGGTGATAGTAACATTCTCTGTGACAAGGAAACATAAAATCGTTCCCATCATGTTTTTGAGCAAGAAATCTTTCATACGTCCCTGCTTTTTAGAACAAAAGCAAGGAAAGCCTCCAAACCCTCGATAATATCCGAATGGGTAATATCAAAGTTTCCTGTATACCAAGGATCCGCAATATCTCTGGGGTGAGAGGAAAAATCCAAAAGGCGGTATACCTTCTTTTGGGGGTCGTCGCCCAAAATGCGCATCAGATTTTTTGTATTATAGGCTTCCATTACCAAAAAATAATCAAAATTCTGATAATCCTGCTTGGTTACTTGCCGAGAGGTTTTCCCGCTGCAATCAATTCCCAAAGAGGATAGCTTTTTTTTTGCGGGGGGATAAACGGCGTTGCCGATTTCTTCACGGCTGGTGGCGGCGGAGGAAATAAAAAAATTATGAGCCAGCCCCTTTTTCATGAGCATATCCCGAAATAAAAATTCCGCCATCGGCGAGCGGCAAATATTGCCGTGGCAGACAAATAAAACATGAATCATAAAAAGCTCCTTTCAAGGTTTTGAACTTTGCAAAAGCTTGGCATAAAGGTCAGGCTTTCGGTCTGATTTTAATGGGAAGCTAGTGCGATAAGCAAGCGCATCTTCTGGAGAAATATCTGCAACAGTTAGACCGTGCCCCTCCTTTGCGTGGGCAAGAACCTCTCCCACAGGGGAGATTACCATGCTGTCACCGGAATATTTTAGACCGCCGCCATGTCCTGCACGGTTTACACCGATCACAAAGGCTTGGTTTTCAATCGCTCTTGCTTTCAGAAGAGTCATCCAATGCTCCCTGCGGGTGCTGGGCCAGTTGGCAATCACAATCAATAAGGTGCTTTTTTCAGAGGCGGCTTGAAAAATCTCGGGGAACCGTAAATCATAGCAAACAAAAGGCGTAGCAATATGCTCCTTTATGACGCAGGAGGCAAGAGAATCTCCTCCGGTATAATGTTTTGCTTCAGTACCAAAAGAAAAAGGATGAATCTTTGCATAATCCGCCAAAAGCTCTCCTGCTTCGGAAACAATCATACAATGATTTTCCGCTTTTTCGGTATCAACAATGGGCAAGCCAAAGCAAATTGCCATTTTATGAAGCACGGCGCAGTTTCTAAAAAAGGCAAGGGTTTCGCTGTTTTTGACAGATTCCCCGAATTCCCTTGTTTTCATTGTAAAGCCTGTTAAGGTCATTTCGGGAAAAACCAATAAATCTACCTGTTCTTTTGCCGCAGCGCATATCATTTCTTCACAGAGTTTTTTTGTATGCTCTTTATTTTCAAAACCCATATCTAACTGTCCAAGTCCGATTCGCATAAGATAGCCTCCTTTTTATTTCCAGTCCTTCCAAATTTCTGGGCAATAACCTAATGTAAAGTCCTTTCCGTTTCTGACAATAGGGGTCAAGAAAAGGGCAGGGTTTTCAAAAAGGGTGCCTTCCCGTTTGCTTTCATCGATATAGTCCATATATAAAGCCTGATAGGCCTTTGCTTTGCGGTCTATCATAGTTTCCGCAGGAATACAGCGTTTTGCCGATTCAAAAACGCTTTTACTCATACCAAATTCATGAATGTCAATAGATTGGTAAGGGATTTTTCTCTCCATAAAATATCGTTCTGCTTTTTTTGTATCAAAGCTTTTTTTTGAGCCGTAGATTTGTATATTCAAAATATCCGCTCCTTTCTGTTCTTATTTCATTTTAGCCTAAATTGTATCAGGAAACAAGGGAAAGCGTATTGGGAATAGGGGCGAAATAAGTGCATCCCATTTTTTTGGAGGATTGCGATACAAAATAATTTGTAAGGGAAAACAGCAATTTTTTGCAAGGGTATTGAAAACACTTTCTATTATGGTAGAATTGGAGCATGACTTTTGGTAATGCAACAGTATTTTAAAAAAATATGCCGATTGGGATTTTTTGATACGGTTTTATAAAAAGAAGGAGGGTGTTTGAATTGAAGATGATTTCATGGAATGTAAATGGCTTGCGTGCGGCTGTGGGCAAGGGATTTATGGAATATTTTAATGCGGTTGATGCAGATATTTTTTCTTTGCAGGAAACAAAGCTTCAGGAAGGGCAAATAGAGCTGAACACAGAAGGATATTTTCAATATTGGAATTATGCACAAAAGAAGGGATATTCGGGTGTGGCGGCTTTTACAAAAAAGGAGCCGCTGTCAGTTTTCTATGGCATTGGGATTGCAGAGCATGATCTGGAAGGCAGAGTCATTACGCTGGAGTTTGAGGAATTTTATCACATCACTGTGTATACGCCGAATTCTCAGCAGGAAAATGCAAGGCTTGCATATCGCATGGAATGGGAGGATGCTTTTCGTGGATATGTTTCAGCCTTAGATCAAGAAAAGCCTGTCATTATTTGTGGAGATTTGAATGTTGCCCATAATGAGATAGACTTGAAAAATCCCACATCCAACCGCCGCAGCGCAGGGTTTACCGATGAGGAGCGTGGGAGATTTACGGAATTATTGGGTGCAGGCTTTATTGATACTTTTCGCTTCCTTTATCCGGATACAGTGGGCGTTTATTCCTGGTGGAGCTACCGCTTTAGTGCAAGAAAAAACAATGCGGGATGGCGGATTGATTATTATGTTGTTTCCCAAAGGCTGAGAGAAAAGCTGATTGATGCAAAAATCCACAGCAGCATTATGGGATCTGATCACTGCCCTGTAGAACTGGAAATCCAGCTTTAAAAAAGTCAAAGACCCGTGAAATTCACGGGTCTTTTATCATCTATATTTTTATACAGCATGAACTGCTTATGCAGTTTTCTTTTTACCAAAAATGACACGGCTACTTTCAATAGCCAAATCAATAGCCAATGCAATTAACAAAACAATAAAGATAATTTGCAGGCCCTCTGCGGACATGGTTGCGGTTCCTGCTGAAAAGGCTTTTACATTCTTGATCAGCGTGAGAACCAATGCACTTAATGTTGCAACCAGCATGAAAATCATGGGGAACAAGAACATTTTGTTGTTCTTACCAATGTTGCCCAACCAAGCAGCGGCAGCAAGCAGAGCTAAAGCTGCAAGCAGCTGGTTTGCCGAACCGAACAAAGGCCAAATTTTTGCATAACCGCCAACAGCCATTAAACCGCCAATTACAACGGTTACCAAGGTTGCAAAATAGGGGTTTGCACAAAGCTTTTTGAAGCCAGTTAACGATTTGGGGTCAGTGCCTTCGGGGACAAAGAATTCTTGGAACATATATCTTGCAAGTCTTGTTGCTGTATCTAAGGATGTCAAACAGAAAGCAGATACAGACAAAATAATGAGTGCATAGGCAACATCATAAGCGGATTCCAAACCAATGGAAGCAATCATGCTTGCAATACCTGTTGCGAAAACTTGTGTGGGTGTGCCTTTGGGCATAGCGCCATCTGCGAAAAGAATACCTACTGTAATCAAGGAAATAACGGCCAAAGCACATTCGATTAACATACCGCCATAACCAATAACCTTAGCATCTTTTTCGGAGTTCAGCTGCTTGGAAGTTGTACCTGAACCAACTAAGCTGTGGAAGCCTGAAATCGCACCACAGGCTACAGTGATAAACAAAATAGGGAATAATTGGCTGTTTCCGTTAATACCTGTAAAGCCTGTGAAGGCAGGCAGATTCATGGCAGGGTGACTGCCAACGACACCGATCACAGCTGCAAGCATCATGCCATAAAGCAAGAATGAATTTAAATAATCTCTTGGCTGCAGCAAAATCCAAACCGGTGTAACAGAAGCAATGAAAATGTATATTAAAATAAGAATTAACCAGGTTGTTCCGGATAAATAAATAGGGAACTTCAAACCAATGGCAATACAAGCGATAATGGCAAGGACACCAACGACGGTTGCCACACTTAGTGGTGCATTTTTACGATATACCAAAGCACCGAAAATAATTGCTATTAAAATGAATAATACCGAAATTGTTGCGGTGGAGCCATTTGCGGGAACAAGTTCTCCTTCAGGCGTAAAGCCGTTAAAGGTTCCTACAACGATACTTGCAAATGCAGCTACGACGAGGAGCAAAGTGAGATAAGCAAAAATTAAAAATAGTTTTTTTGCTTTTGCGCCAACGTTTTGCTCAATAACGTGACCGATTGACTTTCCTTTGTGACGGATAGAAGCAAAAATTGAAGAAAAGTCCTGTACGGCACCAAAGAAAATACCGCCGATGAGGATCCAAAGCAGTACAGGTACCCAGCCAAAGACTGCAGCCTGAATGGGGCCGTTGATAGGGCCGGCGCCTGCGATGGATGCAAAATGATGCCCCATTAATACGGGAGCTTTTGCAGGGACATAGTCTAAGCCGTCTTGTTCTGTGTGAGATGGTGTCTCTCTTGAAGGATCAACCCCCCATTGTTTTGACAGCCAATTGCCGTATGTAAGGTAACCGATAAATAATACGACAAGAGAGATAAGTAATAATACCAGTGAATTCATAAAATATCCTCCTTCCCAAGGCTATGTATGAAAAATATAGATGATTAAGATAAAATATTTTGCAGCAACGGCAGGAGTTCTTTTCCCCTGTGATTTGTATAGACCGTACCGTTGCTGAGGTCTACCGCAGCAATTCTTAGATACATCCATCCGTGAAGCGAGAATAGATAGGTTTTGTGGTATTTTGTTTTTTTGATTTCCTTTATTATTTCTTCGGGCAATCCATCAGCCGCTAAAATCAAAGTAACATAGGAATACATATGCTCGCTGTGCGGTTTGATTTGTGCCAAACCAGCTTCCAAAACATCCCCTTTTAAGGATAAAAAATCTTGGAGGGATGGAGTATCTGCAAAGGCGAAATATACATATTCGTTCATCTCTGTTGACCAAATTTTAGCAGTACGCACCAAAACGTATTTTTCAGAACGGGAATGAAACTGTGCAATAGCCGGGAATTTTCTGGAACCAATGCTGACATTGTTCTTGATGTCAAAATATGCTTCATAGGAAGGCATAAGCTTTTGTAAAAAAGTTTCTTTTGTCATATTTCACCTCCTGTTATATTATAATTGGTTATTATTTATTATACTCCTTTGCTAAGAGTTGTTACAACTTGGAAACTGTTTTTTCATTCAATATAGCAAGTTAAATATATTAACAATTTAAATCTAAATTAAAGTGATGTATTTCCCAAAAAACATCACGAATACGAATAATAAATATGCAATATACCGATTAAAATATTTTAATAAAAAAACTTATTGGATAAATTGATGATTTACTAAAAAAATAGGAATAAATTATTAATATATAACTTCAGAAATCAGCTGAAATGTCGAAAAAACTGCAAAAAACACGCCCCCCTTCGGGAAGCGTGTTTTACAAAAAAACGTTGATGTCGGACAAAAATGGGCGGGGCTGAGGTTGGAAAAGCTCTCTTTCAATGAGCTTTTATACAAACAATACAAGTTGTGGCGCATATTATTTGCCCGCTTCAAAAGAAGCTAATTTTCCTAAAATTGTATTGCTTCGGTCAATAAAAGTTGTCATTTCCTCGGAAGTAAGAGGGCGATGACTCATGAGTGCTAAGTCATAAATATGATGGCACAGCAACGCAACCTCCGTTTCCTTTTCCTCCTTTTCGCTCATATCCAACAGATTTTTGACCAAGCTGTTGGAGCGATTGAGCACTAAAGTTTCTTCGGGCTTAACGTCAGCAAACATTGCTTTAAAATCTGTCGCATTTCCATATGCCTCCATCATTTCAAGCATACGGCGGGATTTTTCGCTTAAAAGAATCATGGCAGAAACGCTTTCCGCTTTGAGTGCTTCTACATTTACCTTTAAAGAATCGTTGTTCAAAAGTTTACGGAATAACGTTTCCATTCGTGTGTTTGTAAATTCCTCAGCCTGCTTTTTCGCTTCTGAAACGTCGGAATCCTCTGTTTTCTGCAAGGTGTGGGAAATATCCGAATCAATACGCTGCACCTCTACACCGGCGTTTTTATATTCCAGAAATGATACAAAGGGTTTGTCTACGGGAGCAGAGAGAATTGCCGCTTCCAGACCTTGTTCCTTGAAAAGGCGGATATATTGCGCCTGAAGATTTTCATCAGAAACAAAAAACAGCTTATTTTCATGCTTTTCCTTGTTCTTTTCCAAATATTCCGAAAGGGTTTCATATACGTCATCAGTGGTTTTGAACAATAAAGCATCTTTTACCTTATCATAAAATTTTTCTTCACGCATACAGCCGTATTTAATGAAAATACCAATATCATTCCAGAAGCCTTCATAGGTGGAACGCTCATTTTTAAAGAGCTGTGTCATCTTATCGGCAACTTTTTTCGTTATATAGGTATTCATTTTTTCAACATAGCCGTCATTTTGCAAAGCACTGCGGGATACGTTTAAAGGCATATCGGGGCAATCCAAAACGCCTTTTAAGAGAAGCAAAAACTCAGGCACAACCTCTTTGATATTGTCTGCAATGTACACCTGATTTGCATAGAGCTTAATTTCTCCATCCATAACGTCCATATGCTCAACCAGCTTGGGGAAATATAAAATTCCCTTTAGGCGGAAGGGATAATCCATATTTAAATGAATCCAGAACAATGGATCATTCATATCAAAGAATACCTTGTGATAAAAGGCCTTATAGTCCTCATCGGTACAATCCTTAGGCTGTTTTTGCCATAAAGGAGTCGTATCGTTAAGCGGCTTGGGTTCCTCAGGCTCCACGGCTTTGTTTGCCTCAAGTTTTTGTAAAGCAGCTTCCTTTGTTAAATCCGCCGCTTCTTCGGGAGAGATGTGAAGTGTATTGGCTTCTTTCTTTTCGGCTTCCGTTTCTTCTTCCGTAGGTTCTTTGATCACATCAACGAAAATAGGCACAGGCATAAAGGAGCAATATTTGCGAAGGGCAGAATAAAGGGTGGATTCCTCTAAAAATTCCTTTCCATCTTCCCCTAAATGCAGGGTGATGGTGGTACCTCTTGTTTCTCTGCTTCCGTGATCCATTTCATAATCGATACCGCCTTCGCAAATCCATTTTGCCGCTTGGGCATCTTTTTGGAAGGAAAGGGTATCAATCTCTACCTGATCAGCTACCATGAAGGCGGAATAAAAGCCTAAGCCAAAGTGACCGATAATTTCATTTTCCTGCTCCGCTTTTTCTTGAAATTTTGCAAGAAAATCCGTTGCGCCGGAAAAGGCAATTTGGTTGATGTATTTTTTGATTTCTTCCGCTGTCATACCGATACCGTTGTCGATAATTTGCAGGGTATGAAGATCTTGATTTAAAACCACATGAATTTCAAGCGGTTCATTTTCGGGGACTTCTGCCTCGCCCATGCGTGCAAGCTTTTGAAGCTTTGTAACCGCATCGCAGGCATTCGACACCAATTCCCGAACGAAAATATCCTTGTCGGTATAGAGCCACTTTTTGATAATTGGCAGGAAATTTTCGCTGTTAATTGACAGATTTCCTTTTTCGTTCATTTTGCATGACCTCCTAAAACAAAGATTGTTTGCAGTATAGTTGATACATTTGTAATTTTAGTCAATATTCGTAAAAAAGTCAATAAAAAAATTAGCACTCGTTTTAAATGAGTGCTAACAAAAAATTAGGTTTCTACTTGTATGGTAATTTCATGTTTTTTAAAAAAATTTAAAATATCTTCATCCCATAGCTTCGTTGCTTTTTGCTCTAAGGAAAAGGTTTCTTCCGTAAGGGAAGTAGTGCATAAAAGTGTTCCTTCACGAAATAAAAGGTTTAGAAACACGGTTTTTGCATTTGGATATCTTTCGATTTTTTCCTTTGGGAGGGAAAGAATTAATTTCATGCTTCTGGGTGATTTTTTCCCCTTCACCGTTTCAAAAACAAAGGGCTTTATATCCCCCCAAAGACAATATGGCTCGGAATCCTCCTCTGTGAGAAGGCTTTCCTCCTTTGTGCCGTTGATTGTAAAGGTGACAAAGGAATAAATTTCTCCTTGCCGAAATGTAAAATGATCAAAAACATCTCCTTTTAAGAGCTGTGCCATGAATTTTTTGGTATCAAAGACGGTGAAAGCCAGCATGGTTGTTCCTCCTTAAGATTTCTTGCCTGCAAGCATTATTTATGAAGGGAAAGCAAACAGAGCTTTCCAAGAAAATCAGTGTTGAAGCGTTTTTTTGAAAAGATATGGGACTTCGCTATTATTTTTACTTTTTATAGGAAAAGACCCTTGCACGGAGAAGAAAAAATTATGAAATTTCAACATTTTCCATCGTTCCATTTTGCCCTAAGTCTGATTCTACTATGGAAAAGAGAAAAAAACAAATATTATTCAAAACATAGGGAAAAATACAAAAAGCCAAATTTTGTTTGGAAATCAATTGCGTTTAAAGATATGCTATATTATAATATTAAAGTTATGACGAAAGAACCCGGATGATTTTCCCGACGTTTGACGGCTGAAAATAACGGGTATTGCACAATGGGAACGGGACCTTCATTCTATCAATTAGGTGCAGGTAAAACCTGTTGTTGATTCAGATGAAATTGCAAAGGAGATTCATTTTGCAAAACGATGTTTGGAATGCAAAAAAAATGGAAATCCTTTTATTTATTAAATGCTGAATGGCGTTGATCATGTTTTTCGTGAACGGACGCTATTTCTGCGTAGTATACGGGCAAGACAACCACAAACTTGGGAGGACAGCAATATGGCAGAAGACAAGATTTTGGAAAATGGCGGATTAGGTGCTACAGGTAACTTCATACATAGTTATATTCAAGAGGATTTGAAGGGTGAATTAAATAAAATCCATACCAGATTTCCACCTGAACCTAACGGCTATTTGCATATTGGACACGCAAAATCCATCTGCCTGAACTTTGGTTTGGCAAATCTTTACGGGGGCAAATGCAATCTGCGTTTTGATGATACGAACCCCGCAAAGGAAGATGTGGAATATGTGGATTCTATTCGTGAGGATGTGAAGTGGCTGGGCTTTGATTGGGATGACAGATTATATTATGCTTCCAGCTACTTTGAACAGTATTATCAGGTAGCAGTAAAGCTGATTAAAGAGGGCAAGGCGTTTGTCTGCGATTTGCCGGCAGAGCAAATGCGTGAATATCGTGGTACCTTAAATTCACCCGGTAAGGAAAGTCCTTATCGCAGCAGAAGTGCCGAGGAGAATTTGGACTTGTTTGAGCGTATGAAAAACGGCGAGTTCCCTGATGGTTCTCGTACACTTAGAGCGAAAATTGATATGACTTCTCCCAATATTAACATGAGAGATCCAGTTATATACAGAATTGCACACGCAACCCACCACACAACAGGGGATGCATGGTGCATATACCCTATGTACGATTTTGCCCATCCTTTGGAGGATGCAATTGAGGGAATTACCCATTCGATTTGTACCATGGAATTTGAAGATCATCGCCCCTTATATGATTGGGTAGTCAGAGAGGGTGGATATACGGTCAATCCCCCCAGACAGATTGAATTTGCCCGCTTGGGAATGACGAATACGGTGATGAGCAAAAGAAAGCTTCGTGCTTTGGTGGAAGAGGGCTTGGTGGACGGCTGGGATGACCCTCGTATGCCAACCATCAGCGGATTGCGCCGCAGAGGCTATACGCCTGAAGCGATTCGTGATTTTTGTGAGCGCATCGGTGTATCGAAGGCAAACAGTATGGTTGACAGCGGTTTATTGGATTATTGTATTCGTGATGACCTAAAGGAAAAGGCAAAAGTTGTTATGGCAGTTTTGGATCCGTTGAAGCTTATCATTACAAACTACCCCGAAGGGCAGATGGAAATGATGGAGCTGGAAAATAACCCCGAAAAGCCAGAGCTTGGCTCCAGAACGGTTCCTTTTACGAGAGAGCTTTATATTGAAAGAGAAGATTTTATGGAGGAGCCAGTGAAAAAATTCTTCCGTTTGGCTCCCGGCAAGGAAGTGCGATTAAAGGGTGCATATTATGTAACCTGCACTGATTTTGTGAAGGACGAGGACGGAAATGTGGTAGAGGTGCTTTGTACCTATGATCCTGAAACGAAAAGCGGCAGCGGCTTTGAAGGCAGAAAAGTTAAGGGTACCCTTCATTGGGTAAGTGCAACGGAAAATGTTCAGGCGACGGCTAGACTGTATGACTATATGATGCTGGATAATCCCGATGATTCCAGCGCAGAGATGATTATGAACCCCAATTCCTTGGAAGTAAAGGAATGCTTCATTGAACCATCCATCAAGGAGGCAAAGAGCGGGGAACGCTTGCAGTTTATGCGTAATGGGTATTTCATTGTGGATACCAAGGATAGCACAGAGGAAAAAATGGTATTTAACCGTATTGTTCCTTTGAAAAGCTCTTTTAAGTTATCTAAATAAATAATTTAAATCAATCAAGACTGACGGATATGGGATAGCCTGTATTCGTTGGTCTTTTTTTATGAATTCCCAAGGTGGTGTACAACTTCGTTTAGAAATATTTAAAAGGAAAAGAATTTCATCATGATTCATCCTTTTTGAGGTTTCCCTTGGGGGGGGGTATTTTCGCTGTTGCTGAAGAAGGACACTTTTGCAATGTTGCCCATTGGTTTTCGGGGTCTGCACCACGTGCGGCATCTACGCGGTTTCACACAAGCCGTCAATACGAGTTGCATTGCCAGGAATTTAGGGGGATTCATGGAGCAATGCCGCTTCATTTCTGTATTTTTTTTGGTGATAATCACCAAGCAAGAATAATTCTTATATCCTTCATTCCTCGAATATGGTAAAATAGTGTCAGATCATAATGTAATTTTTGCTTCATTTTTTAAGTAAACTTTTTGCGCAAAATTGCAGTATGTATTATTGTTTTATCCACTTGGGGCAGCGTACTTCTTTATATGATTAAGCGAAAGGTAGTGTCCAAAATGAGAAAAAAATATATTTCCATGCGCAAAATTATAATGATTACCTTTATTTTCTTAACGCTTGTTGCTGTAGTATTTATTGGATATATGATGTTTTCTAATTGGATTTCTTCAACAAATATAATTACAGAAAAAATGGCAGAGGACGTAAATTTGGAGATTACAAACCAAATTAATCGTTTTATAAATGAACCACAGCATATCAATGAAGTGAATGAAAAATTAATTCAAAGAGGAATCGTTGATTTATCCTCTGAAGAAGAACGGGATAAATATTTTGTTGGGGTTCTTCAAACGCATCAAAATGAAATATATAGTTTTACCTATGGAACGGAAGATGGAGAATATTGTGGTGCAAGAAAAAGTGAGGAAGGCGAAATTCAAATCGTAGATAATAATTCCTCCACAGGAGGAAGCTCATGGTATTACGCTGTGAATGAGGATTTAACCCGTGGGGAACTTGTTTTAAAGACAGGTAAGTTTGATCCTAGAATCAGAAATTGGTATATTGCAGCAAAGACTTCTGGGGTTCCAACGTTTTCGCCTATTTACCAACATTTTGTAATGAATGATTTAACCATATCAGCCGCAACGCCAATTTATGATGCAGATGGGAAGCTGCTTGGTGTATTGGGCACACATATGATTTTATCTAGTATTAATCAGCATATGCAAGAAATCATGAAAGATTATGATGGTTATGCTTTGGTTTTAGAAAAAGATAGCAATGCTTTCATTGCAAATTCTTTTGGAAGTGAAAATTTTACAATCTTAGAAAATGGCAGTTTCAGAAGGAATGGGCTAAGCGATTTAAACAATGAATTGATGTCTGGAATTATACAAAAATATAATCATGAGCAAGAAAATAGGTTTCAATTTTCCTATCAAAAAAGAGGCTATTACGTTAATGTGGTGAATTATCAAAATGAAGGTTTAGACTGGGTTATCATATCTGCAATTCCAAACAATCTTTTTACCCAGGAAATATATGATAGTATGCGGTTAACTGCAATTATGATTATGTTAACAATTTTGTTGATCGTTTTGATTTATCTTGGTTTTATTAAGTGGATATTTAAACCAATAGATGAATTGATTTTGGTTTCAAATCAGATTGCAATAGGCAACTTTTCTAAAAGGATCACAAAGATTAGAAATGATGAAATAGGAAACTTGTCCGTTGCATTCAATTTTATGGCGGATAAAATGTTTCAGCTTGTAAATAATTTGGAGGAAAAGGTTCAGGAGCGTACACATGAACTTAAATTTACAAATGAGGAGCTAAATAGAACAAAAGAAAATCTATCCTTGATTTTGGATAGCACCGCTGAGGGGATTTTTGGACTTGATATGACAGGAAAATGTATTTTTTGCAATGATAGTTGTATAAAGCTGCTAGGCTATCATTCTCAGGAAGATATTCTTGGGAAAAATATTTATAGTATCATTCAATACGAAAAAAATGATGGAACTACCTTTCCACAAGAGGATTGCAAGATTTTAAGGTCTATTCAGTCAAATGAAAAAGTTTATGCGGAGGATGAGGCATTTTGGAAAGCGGATGGAACAAAAATAAACGTAGCTTATCATTCTCGCCCAAAGCTGAAGGATGGCAGAATCATTGGAGCGGTTCTAACTTTTATTGATATAACAGAAAAGAAAAAAGGTGAAGAGCAAATTAAATATTTAAGCTGTCATGATTCTTTAACTGGACTATTAAACAGAAGATGTTTAGAGGACAAACTTAAAAAAAATGACAAGCCATCTTTTTTACCGATTTCAATTATATTTGGTGACTTAAATGGACTAAAGCTTATGAATGACGTATTTGGCCATGCAGCTGGGGATATGCTGATTCAAAAAACAGGAGAAGTATTGAAAAAAGTTAGCAGAGATATGGATATTTCAGCTAGGGTTGGAGGGGATGAATTTATTATTGTATTACCAAAAACAGGTGCTGAGGAAACCATGCTCATTATGGAACAAATAAAATCAGAAATGTCGAAGGAAAGGGTTTTTGGAATAAAGTCCAGCATTGCAATTGGTTTTGACACAAAGGATAATATCTCTCAAAATATTGAAGAAGTAATGGGTAATGCTGAAAGGGAAATGTACAAAGAAAAAATGTTGTCAAAGAAAAACTATAGTATTGATACAATACAGTCAATATTGAAAATCCTTTACGAAAGAGATCCAAGAGAAAAGGTATATTCTGAAAGCGTTGTATCCTTATGTCATAAAATCGGCAAGGCAATGGGGCTTACAGAACATGAACAAAAACGCTTAAACGATGTGGGGTATATTCATGGTATAGGGAAAATTGTTTTGGATGAAGAGATTCTCAAAAAAGAGGAATTGAACGAAAAAGAAAAGTATCAGCTTCAGCATCATCCGGTTGCAGGATTTAGAATTTTAAATTTATTTGATCATACGCTGGATTTAGCAGATTGTGTTTATGCGCAGCATGAAAAATGGGATGGTACAGGCATACCAAAGGGATTAAAAGGTGAAGAAATCCCATTCATATCAAGAGTCATAGCCATTATAGCAAGCTATGAAGAAAAGCTATTGAAACAGGAGAATCACTTTGTCGAGAACAATGCTGAGGTGTTAAAAAAAATTCAAGAGCTTTCAGGCAAGGACTTTGATCCCAAATTAACGGAATTATTTATTAAAGTCATGGAAGAGAGCGTTTAACTTGGTTTTCAAATTATCTTTTTAGAATTCTAAAGAAACCTTTAATATTTTCTTTGGATTAGCGAAAGTCCTTTTTTAGGAAGAAAAAATATAGTATACTTTGTGTATACATAGGAATTGGAGTGGATGATTTTGAGGGAATTATTGAAGGATTGCAAACGTGTTGTCGTGAAGGTTGGTACATCAACCATTACATACCCAAATGGACTTTTAAATCTTAAGAGAATGGAAGAATTGGCTTGGGTTTTAACTGACCTCAGAAACAGCGGAAAAGATGTTGTTTTGGTTACAAGCGGTGCCATAGGTGTCGGGGCAGTACGCATGGGCATGAAGGAAAGACCGACGGTCATTCGTCAAAAACAGGCGGCAGCGGCAGTTGGACAGGCTATGATTATGCAGATTTATCATAATTTCTTTGACCGATACAACCAGACGGTTGCACAGGTTTTGCTGACAAAAGAAGAGGTCAGCAGTGAGGAACGTTATCAGAATACGAAGAATACTATGGAAACATTGATGGAACTTGGTGTAATCCCGATTGTCAATGCCAACGACAGTATTTCTACCTATGAAATTGAAATTTCCGATAATGATAGACTTTCTGCCATTGTGGCGGAAATTATTGGTGCCGATCTTTTGATTTTAATGACAGATATTGACGCATTGTATGACCAAGACCCAAAATCCAATCCAAACGCAAAGCGTATTTCCTGTGTTGACTGGGTTACGGAGGAGATCAGAAAAATGGCTGGGGATAAAGGCTCTGCCTTTAGTGTAGGCGGAATGCTTACCAAATTGCAGGCAGCTGAAATTTGCCAGAATGCAGGGGTAAAAATGTCAATCGTTTTAGGCGAGAAGCCGACCATTATCCATCAGGTCATTTCTGGTGAGGATGTCGGTACATTTTTTAACAGTAAGAAAGCGTAAATGAATATAAGGAGCGATGAATATGAGTTATTGTCCAAAGTGCGGAAGACAAATTTTAGATGAAAGCTTGGGCTGCCCAATTTGTAATGTGAAAGAAAACACTTCAACGCCCAAAGCGGATGCCGCAAAGGAAGCGGAAGTAATCAAAGAATTTACCGTGGAAGACCAAAACGGCACTTCTCAGAGATTTCAAGCCGAAAGTGAGGCAACAAGCAGGGACGATTATCAAGCTTCTGCGCCAAAGCCGGTTCCCGAACAGACTGTACCTACCATATTAAAAGTCATTATTATTATTGCAATTGTTGTTGCAGGCGGTGTTGGTCAGGTTGCAGGCATTATCGCAGGTGTTGTTTTACTGAAAAGCCCAATTGAGGATTACCGCAGGTTTGGTAAAACCTTGCTTACCATTAGCTGTATTATGCTGGGTGTATGGTTTTTGTGCTGTGTGATCGGCAGTGTATTTGGCATTGTTGGCAATGCGATGTATTATTATACCCCATTTTAAAAACGATGGAGATATTTGATTTTATTGGCTCTGCTGTCTGTCACCAGATGGCAGAGCGTAGTTTTATCCTTGATGGAAAACAATTGCCTGTTTGTGCTCGTTGCACGGGAATATATTCCGGAATATTCTTTTCTATGATATTTTTCTTGATTTTTGGAAGGCTGAAAGGGAATAAACCCTATTCCAAATGGGGGATGCTACTTGGTGCCCTTTCCTTCATTCCCATTTCCGTTGATGGATTTTTCAGCTATTTGGGTTTTTGGGAAAGCACGCAATTGCTGCGTGTGGTTACAGGTGCTTTGGCAGGTGCATCCTTGACAGGATTTTTGCTTTTGAGCGCAAATTTTGATGTGCTTGGAGAGAATACCAGACCCATTTTTCAATCCATAAAAGAACAGGCTTGCATCATAGGCATAACACTTTTTTTGGGAATTTTGCTCTGGATGAATATTGGGATTTATTTGCTTGCTTCAAGTGTGATTATATTGGGCATTGTTTGCTTTTGGGCTGATTTTATATACTTAATGTTAAAGAATTTGGCGGGGAGCAGAAAGCTTCCCTTTTGGTTGTTGTCATTTTGCGGAAGTTTTATTATTATCATTACAATAGGGGTGCTGCGGCAATGAAAAATACATTACGGCAAGAAATACTGCAAAAAAGAAAAGCAATGTCTGAAGGTGACCGCCAAAGGGAAAGCCAAAAAATCATTACCATCCTTTGCGGCAGTAAAAGGTACCAAAAAGCCGATACGATTTTTACCTTTGTCAGCATGAACGAGGAGATGAATACCTATCCCTTGATAGAACAGGCATGGCAGGATGGAAAAAAAGTGGCTGTTCCGATTGCAAAAATAAGAGGAAGAATGTATTTTGTAGAAATCGCATCTTTCTCGGAGCTGAAAAAAAGTCGCTTTGGTGTCTTGGAGCCGCAAAAAGGGGAAGTAGCAGAAGTTATCCCAAGCAAAACGGACTTTTTCCTTGTTCCAGGAAGTGTTTTTGATCAAAAAGGGAATCGGTATGGCTATGGCGGCGGATATTATGATAGATATTTTGAGCGGTATCCCGATATTTATAAAATTGGTGCAGCATTTTCTTTTCAGGTTATGGCGTTTATATTACAGGTGGAAGCAAATGATATTCCTGTCGATTGTATTGTTACGGAAAAAGGCTTGTTAGGGGGTTCTGATTATGAGTATTTTGACTGAAATGGGGCAGAAAGCAAAAGAAGCTTCGTTTGTATTAGCGGTTTTGCCTACACCCAAAAAAAATGAGGTGCTTTGTTGTGCGGCGGAGGCACTTTTGGCGGCGGAGAAAGATATTCTTGCGGCGAACAAGGCGGATGTTGAAGCGGCTGTGGCATCAGGAATTAAGGGGGCATTTATTGACCGCCTAACCTTGACACAGGCAAGGCTGCAGGAAATGGCGGAGGGACTTCGTCAGGTAGCGGCTTTGGATGACCCTGTGGGTGAAGTGCTTTCCATGAAAACCATGGACAATGGATTAATGATTGGGCAAAAGCGTGTGCCTATGGGTGTAATCGGAATTATTTTTGAAGCAAGACCTAACGTTACCGCTGATGCCTTCGGCTTATGCTTAAAGGCAGGCAGTGCGGTTATACTAAGAGGGGGCAAAGAGGCGTTTCGTACAAATCAAGCCGTTGTTTTGGTATTTCGTCAGGCACTGGAAAAAATGGGCTTGCCCGAGGATATTGTTCAGGTGGTGCCTGATACCTCCAGAGAAACCGCAAATGAAATGATGCGGCTGAACGGTTACCTTGATGTTTTGATTCCTCGTGGCGGAGCGGGATTGATTCAGAGTGTTGTGCAAAACAGCACTGTGCCTGTGATAGAAACGGGAGTCGGCAACTGCCATATTTTTGTGGATGAAACTGCCGATTTAGATAAGGCTGTGGCAATTGTGATGAATGCCAAAACCCAGCGTCCTGGTGTTTGCAATGCCTGCGAGAGCTTGTTAGTGCATGGAAAAATTGCGGAGGTATTTCTTCCTATGGTGGGAACAGCTTTGCAAAGCAAGGAAGTGGAAATTCGAGGGGATGAAGCTACCTGCGGCTTGATTTCAGGCTCTATTCCTGCAACAGAGGAGGATTGGGCAACTGAGTTTACGGACTATATCATTTCTACCCGTGTGGTACAAAATTTGGATGAAGCAATCAACCATATTCGCAAATATTCAACGGGGCATTCGGAAGCAATTCTCACAGAAAATTATACCAACGCACAACGGTTTTTAAATGAGGTGGATGCGGCGGCGGTATATGTTAACGCATCAACCCGTTTTACTGATGGTGGTCAGTTTGGTTTTGGCGCAGAAATCGGTATCAGTACGCAAAAGCTTCATGCAAGGGGGCCGATGGGACTGAAAGAGCTGACAACAACGAAGTACATTATTTATGGAAACGGGCAAATCAGACAATGACGGGAGGACTTCCTGGTGGAAACGAAAAGAAAAACAAAGTATTTGGATGATTGGATTCATGTACCCCTTTGTAATTGCGGTGATAAATTATATCATTATACGACAGCAGAAGGGGTTCAGGGGATTGTTGCCAACAAGCAATTTATTGCAACAAAAAGTGATTTTTTAAACGATAAGTTGGAATTTTTGTATTCATTAGATGTTTTGAAAAAATTAATTGACACCTATATTGTAGATGAAGTATTGGGGCGGCGATTATATCGAATGATTAAAGCGGAGATGGACAAACTTGCCATTATCACGCCCTCTTGTCAGACGGTTTGTTTATCGGAAAAAGAGCACATGAGCTTTTATGTGGTTTCCTTTTCCAAACAGGAAAACAGCGCATTGCTTTGGGCTGAGTTTACTGATTTTAAGGGATACTGCCTTGGGCTTGATTATGAGAAGCTGGTAAAAGGCTTTTCTGGCAGATCTTTTTTGCATGGTACGGTTATTTATGATGAAAAAGCACAGATTTCGTGCTTATTGGAGGCATTGCTATCTTGCATTCGCAGAGCAGTGAATGAAGGAAATGGGGATTTAGAAGCTGTTTTTGAAGAGGCTAGTGAAATACAGGAGGAATCCTTATTGGAAATTGGCAGGGACATGGCTATGGTTTGTTCCGTTTATGCTATGTTTTTTAAGAGTGAATTTTTTAAAGGAGAAGAGGAATACCGCTTTGTTTTTTCGCCTTTGGCGGAGGAACGGGGCGGACAGCCAAGATTCAGAATTTTAGAGCAGCTTTTTTTACCCTATATTATGGTGGAATTTGATGGTACGGATACGCCGATACCATTGGAATCCGTTATGGTGGGTGCGAAAAACAACAGTGATATTGCAGTACGGGGTGTGCGGTCTTTTTTGATGGGGCAAGGCTTGGATATTCCTGTTTCCCTTTCGGATATCCCGCTGAGATATTAAAAAAGGCAGAAGGGGGAAGAAACGATGAAAATTGCGATATTGGGACTGGGTGCCGTTGGGGCTACCGTTGCAGGAGGACTAAGAAAATTCGAAAAGGATTTGATTTTTATTGCCCGTGGGGAAACAAAAAGGGCTTTGATGGAAAATGGACTGTATCTGGAGTCGGAATTATTGGGAAATGGGACGATAAGGCCAGGCTTGGTTTCAGACGATCCCAAGGAAATCGGCGTTGTGGATGTATTGATTCTTTGCAGCAAAAGCTATGGCTTGCAGAGTGCCTGCAAAAAATATGCAGATATTGTTGGAGAGGACACGCTGATTGTTCCTTTGCAAAACGGAATTACAGCTTCAAAATCAGTTTCTCAATGGCTAGATGGAAAAGGAATCGTGAGCGACAGCTATATTTATTGCTTCTCGAATATTACCGAAACGGGGCGGGTGTCTAACAAAGGGCAGCTTTTGCGCATCGGCATAGGCTTTGCCGATCAAAAAGAAAACGAAACGGGAAAAAAGCTTGTCGCAATGCTAAACGAAGGTGGATTACCTTCGACCTATGGGCAGGATATTATGAAGGCTCTTTGGGAGAAGTATGCCATGATGTGCGGCAACAGCTGTGCCTTAATTTATTTTGATTGCGAAGCGGGAAACATTCAAGAGGACAGTAACAAGATTGAATTCCTGCATGGAATATATGAAGATATTCTCCGTTTGGCAAAGGCAGAGGGGGTTGTAGGAATGGACGATATGCCCCAGAGATATTTAAAGCAATTTTTGAATTTTCCGCCCCAAACGATTACCTCTTTATACAGAGATATGCGTGACGGAAAAGAAGAGACAGAGTTTGAATGGGTAGTGGGCGGTGGCTATCGGCTGGCAAACGAACTGGGCGTTTCGGTACCTTTTATGCAGAAGGTATATGAAGCGCAAAACGGAAAACAATAGAAAATGTGTTTCTGCTTTGGAAAAAATCCGTCTGATTGGAAGAAAAGAATTGTGCAAATCAGGCGATTACTATATTGAAAAAGCGAGAGCAAAGCAAAAGTGAAAAGGTGCCAAAAAAGGGGAAGCCGCAAAGTAATTTATTTCTGCGACTTCCCTTTTTTCAAAGAATGAAGGAAAATAGGAATGCTTAGTACTTTTTTTCAACCAGCCTGCGGATTAAGAGAATTAGGATTAAGTCAACGCAAAGAAGGGTTTGCATTGTATAGAAAACAGTTGTGGAGAAAAAACCTGAGATTAGCATAGAAATATAAAGAATACCAATGGAAACATAGGTGAAGATGGTGTAGCTGACCCGAATGATAAGAACATTTCGCTCATCTGTTTCTAATAGCCGCATTTTGTTCATTTTTTCGGGGTTCTTTTTTAACTTTTTGTTGCGCACAAACAATGCCAATGATGCAACAAACAGGCCAACTAGAGAGCCTGAGTACATGGGTTGAAGATAGGCAAAATTTTTGTTTCCGAAAACAATTCCAAAAAGAATGGCGGACACAATCATGCACCCAATATTTACATAAAGACGCAGATTTAAGCGGTTTTCGTAGCTTATCGTTTTCATAGAGTTTCCTCCTCGTCAAATAAAAAAATATCTTCAATGGTTAAATGAAAAAAACAGGCAATTTTATGGGCAAGCACCAGAGAAGCCGTATATTTTCCAACTTCAAGGGATGTTATGGTTTGTCGGGTTACCCCCACTGCTTTTGCCAATTCTTCTTGGGACAGCTTTTGCTGACGCCGCAGTTCGACAATTCGTGTTTTCATAGAGTCCTTCCTTTCTGCAAAGCAAGCTTTGCTTAAGTATAGTTCGCTTTGCAGTATTTGTCAAGTATACTTTGCAAAATGAAACAAATTGCAAAAAAGGAAAAATTGACTGCGATTTGAATTTCTGTTATCATGATTAAGTTGAGAAGGTATAATCTTCGGAAAGGAATAGAATGGAATGAATTATTTTTTGATATTTATAATGAGTATACCAGGAATTATTTTTGCAACCACCATACATGAATTTACAAGAGCTGCGGTTTCTACAGCTTTAGGGGATGTTTTACCAAAAAACAAGGGGCGCTTAACCTTGAACCCAATCAAGCACTTTGAACCGATCGGCTTTTTGCTGTTATTTTACAGTGGTGGCTTTGGCTGGGGCAAGCCTGTTGAAACCAGCGCACTATACTACAAAAACAGAAAAAGAGATACCCTTTTGGTTGCGATCATACCTTCATTGGTAAATTTGTTTTTTGGTATAGCATTTTTTATTTTGTATATGAAAGCAGACATGATTGAAAACATTTATTTATCTATGCTTTTCAACTATTTATGCACCTATAATCTTGGGTTGGCGGTATACAATCTTTTGCCGGTTTCCCCTATGGATTGTGTAAAGGCACTTTCTGTGTCACTGCCTGCCAATAAATATTTTCAATATTTGCAGTATGAAAAGATGGTACAGATGATTTTCTTGTTTCTGCTCTTTTTTGGTGCCTTTAATGGATTCTTTGGCGGTATTATCCAGTTGATACTTAATTTAATGAGTAAGATTTTCTTCAATATATAAGGCAGAGGGTGTTTTTCATTGGAAAAAATTACAATCCGTTTAGATGCTTTTGAGGGGCCTTTAGATCTTTTGTATCACCTGATTGAGAAACATGAAATTGATATTTATGATATTCCTATTGCACGATTGACGGATCAATATCTGGAATATTTGGATGCAGCAGAAGATAGGGATATGGACAGCATGAGCGAGTTTTTGGTTATGGCGGCAACGCTTTTGGAAATTAAAAGCAAGATGCTTTTGCCTAAACTAAAGAATGCGCAAGAGGAAGGTCCTGACCCAAGAGAAGAATTGGTACTGAGGCTTTTGGAATATAGAAAAATAAAGGATGTTACCGATACTTGGCGGCAATGTGAGGAAGAGGCTTCTTTGGTATTTTTTAAAGAGGCAGATCAAGCTGTGAAACAGCTGAAAGGGAAGGAACCCGAAGGGTTGGAAGATTTTCTGCAAGGGCTTACCATGCAGGATCTATATTTGACTTTTCAGCAAGTAATGGACAGAAAAGAAACAAAGGTGGATTCTGTTCGCAGTTCCTTTAAAGCGGTTTCGAGAGATTTATTTACAGTACATGAAAAAATGGATTATATTCGGGATATGCTGATTTTGCAGCCTAGGCCTACCTTTTTCTCTATTTTTCGAAAAAATGCCGGCAAAATGGAAAAGGTTGTAACGTTTTTGGCATTATTAGAACTGATTAAGCGAAAAGAGGTTCATATTTCCCAGAATCTTGTTTTTGGAGAAATTACCATATCAAAATATGATGGAAGGGATCGTGCATGAGATTATCGGAGTTGGAAGCGGTAGTGGAGTCCTTGCTGTTTATTTCAGGAGAAGCAGTGCCTTTATCGGCGATTGCGCAAACCATTGAGATGGACAAGGCTACGGCGAAGGCAATCATTCATACATTGGCGGATAAATATGAGAGCGAAAAACGAGGCATTCGTATTGTTGAGATCAATGGTTCCTATCAAATGTGCACCGCAGCGGGGTGCTTTGAATACATAAGAAATATGTATAAAAGCCCGAACAGACAGGGCTTAACCCAAGCGTTATTGGAAACCTTGGCAATTATTGCTTATAAACAGCCGATTACCCGTGCGCAAATTGAAGAAATTCGTGGTGTCAGTGCAGAGCATGCAGTCAGCAGGCTGGTGGAAAAAAAGCTGGTTTGCGAGGTTGGGCGCATGGATACGCCAGGGAAGCCAATTGTGTTTGGCACGAGCAACGAGTTTTTGAGGTATTTTGGGTTTAAAAATGTGAGTGACCTGCCGCCGCTGAAGGAAACAGAGGAAAGTCAGGTGCAAGATGAAAGAAATATGTCGCAAACATAAGAAACTTGTCATCATTGGTATCGCAATTATTTTTTTTCTTTGCCGCAATGTTATAAACCATACGTTTTCTACCGAGCGATGGATGAAGTATCCAGAGAAAAGGGTTGATATTGTGGACAACCTATTGGAAAAACATGAATTGTCGGGGATGACTGTGGATGAAATCATGCTGTTACTTGGAGAAGATACGGAAACGGAGTATTTTAAGACTGAAAATAATATGGTTTATTACTTGGGGCCGGAAAGAGGTTTAATCAGGATTGACAGTGAATGGTTGGTGTTGGAGCTTCAGGAGGATCGGGTAAGTAAGGTGGATATTTTCACGGATTGATTTAAGCTTGCATAATAAATTATTTTTTCAATCGTCTTGAGAGATACTTTTTTTGTATGAATTTTAGAAAAGCAGAATAACATAGCAGGAGAGGGGTGATGCACATGAGGCGTGCGGGAAGCTTAATTCTCCTGCTTTTTTTATGCTGCTCTCTTGCTTATGGAGCGGAACCTTCCGTAGGTGCACAGGGAGCGGCTTTGGTAGATGGAAATACAGGTCGATTGCTATGGGGAAAAAATGCTGAGGAACCATTGGCGATGGCAAGCACAACAAAAATCATGACGGCAATTCTTGTTTTGGAAAATGCAAGCCTTGACGACGTGGTTACGGTCAGCAAAAATGCGGCAGGCCAGCCGGAGGTAAATATGAATTTAAAGGCAGGAGAGCAATGGAAGGTTGGAGATTTGCTTTCCGCTATGATGCTGCGCTCTTACAACGACACGGCGGTTGCGTTGGCAGAGCACGTTTCGGGCAGTGTGGAGGCTTTTTGTGAGCTAATGACAAAAAAGGCGGCGGAAATCGGGGCGGAGGATACGGTTTTCGGTTCCCCTAATGGTTTGGACAGTCAAATTCCTTTTGAAAAGCATCATTCAACGGCAAAGGATATGGCACTGATTGCAGCGTATGCTTTAAAGAAGGAGAAGTTTTGCAGCGTCATTGCACAGCCATCGGTTACAATTTATGAAATTACAGGGAAAAGGCAGTGCCAAGTTACCAATGCCGACCGTTTTTTACTGGAATACAAAGGTGCAATGGGGGTTAAAACGGGCTATACCAATAAAGCCGGACATTGCTTCGTGGGTGCGGCAGAGCAAAACGGAGTGCGTTTGATAACCACTGTGTTGGGTAGCGGATGGGGAACAAGCGGCAAAGAAAAAAAATGGTCGGATACAAAGGAAATTATGAACTACGGCTTTGCAACATTTTTTCCGTATGAAGTGGCAGGCAAGGGCCAGCTGTGCGGAAATGTTACCATATTGCATTCTAAAGTTGGGTCAGTAGATGCAATTTTGCAGGAGGGTTGTCAAGGTTTGTTTTCAAAAGAGGAGCAGGGTGCCTTGCAGCTGTACATAGCGTTACCAGAGAGCATTGAGGCACCCATACAAGCAGGGCAGGAGCTTGGGAATGCACAAATCAAGCTAAAAGATGAAGTATTGGCGGAAATACCCATTTTGGCAGATCGTTCCGCCCCAGCATATACCTTGGGCGATTGGTATTTCTATTTATTGCACAATTGGATTACTTGGTTTTAGGGAAACGCTGATTCCTTCCGTGTGCACAAGATGCGTCAGGCTGAAAACAAAGTCATATCCTTGGGGACTTTGCCCTAAAGCACCCACAAGGGTTTCGGCCTTGCCGTCTGCCCTATCTTGGGCAGTGAGGGGGTCACTCACTTTTGCTATGCAAAAGCCGGCCTTGCCGTCTGCCCTATCTTGGGCAGTGAGGGGGGTCAACGCCCATGGTTTGCGCATTTTTCCTGAAATCTGTGTTTCCATAGAGTTTTTTTGACTTTCCTGGATTCGTAGGGTATACTGTTTCTAATGAGATGAAGACGGAGGAACAGTATGGAAGAAAGACTTCAAAAATTTCTTGCGGAAGCAGGTGTTGCATCTCGCCGAAAGGCAGAGGAGCTGATTACTGCGGGCAAAATAAAAGTGAACGGAAAAGTGGTTACGGAATTAGGAACAAAAATTGATCCCCTAAAGGATGAAGTTTTGTATCTGGATAAAGAAATCAGCAATAAAGAAGTGGAAATGGTCTATATTATGCTTCACAAGCCGGAAGGCTATGTGACAACGGCAAAGGAGCAATTCGGTCGTCCAGGGGTTATGGACTTGGTAAGCCGCATTGAAACAAGAATATTTCCTGTGGGCAGATTGGATTATGATACCTCGGGGCTGCTGCTATTGACAAACGATGGGGATTTAACCTATAAATTAACCCATCCTAAGCATGATGTGGATAAAACCTATATCGCAAAGCTTTATGGAACGCCGGATGATATGGCTTTACAAAAATTCCGTCGTGGCGTTGAGATTGACGGGAGAAAGACAAAGCCTGCAAAAATGCAGATTTTAGAAAAGGGAGAGCGTCAGTCTACTGTGGAAATTGTAATTCACGAAGGTAGAAACAGACAAGTCCGTAAAATGTGTGAAGCGATTAAGCATCCCGTTGCCCAGTTAAAAAGAGTTGGCACAGGGGAACTTATGCTGGGGGACTTGGCGAAAGGGAAATATCGCCATCTTACGGAAAAGGAAATCAAATATTTGAAAAGCTTATAATAAAGAATGTTTTGCCGAAAATCCTTATTTTTGCGTAGAGCAAAAAAATGGAAATTTGCGATACTGTTTTTTTAATAATACTTGCAAAGATTTTATGAAGCACCTGTTTTTGGAAAAGCAAAAAAAGGCAATATGAATGTTAGAATCGTTTTGACGAAAAGAAAGCTCCAAGGCAATTTGCTGTGGCCGTTGGACTCCAATCAATACTTGTTTTGTATTTTGGGGTTCAGTTTACACAGTGTTATGCCTTTCGGGGCTTTTTCCCTTGAAAGGGGGAGCTCAATGGCGTATAATATATTGTTAAGATATTGATAAAAAGGAATGATTTGATATGAAACAGGAAAAAACAAGATTGTATTTAATCCGTCATGGCGAAACGGAATGGAATAGAGGCGGTCGTTATCAAGGGTGGACAGATATTGCGCTTTCTGAAGAGGGCGAGTGGCAAGCAAGTCTTTTGGCAAAGCGATTTGAGTATATGTCTTTGGACGCCATTTATGTATCTCCCTTGAAACGTGCGATTGCTACGGCAGAGCCGATTGCACAGCAAAAAGGGCTTCCTCTTATTGTGGACGAGCATTTCAAGGAAATAAATTTCGGGGAATGGGAAGGGCATACGGTGGCGGAATTAACGGAAAAATACGGAAAGCCATATACGGATTTTTTTGACAACCCCTTTGGTCATACTATGCCTGGGGAAGGTTCCTTTCATAAGGTGGCGGAGCGTTCTATGGCTGGTTTTGAGGAGATTTTGAAAAAGCATAGGGGAGAGCGTGTTGCTATTGTTTCTCATGGCGGTTTATTACGTGTTTTTATGATTGCATTACTAGGTCTGGATTTGAATATGTATCGTTCGATGTGGCTGACGAATACATCTATTTCGATGATTGACATTACGGCGGACGACAAAAAGTTTTTAATGACATTAAATGATAAGGCACATTTGGAAATGGCGGAATTATTGAAAAACGGGTGAGAAAATGGGAAAAATTATCGTAGTAGGCGGTGGTGCTGCCGGAATGATGGCGGCAGGAAGAGCGGGAAGCCGTGGGCATGAAGTGCATTTATTCGAAAAAAACAACCGACTGGGAAAAAAACTTTTGATTACGGGAAAAGGACGCTGCAATCTTACCAATGATTGTGATGTGGAAACACTTTTAGAAAATATCCCCGGAAATCCTTATTTTATGTACAGCGCATTTTACCATTTAGATAGTCCCCAAACCCAAGAGCTGTTTCATAGATTAGGTCTGCAAACAAAAGTGGAAAGAGGAAGGCGGGTTTTTCCTGTTTCCGATAAATCCTTGGATGTTGTTATTGCGATGGAACAATATTTGCGGGAAAATAAAGTGAAACTGCATTTGGACAGCCCTGTGGAGGAAATTTTGATTTCCGAGGGAAAGGCTGTCGGCGTTCGCCTAAATAAAGGAATCGTCGTTGAGGCGGACGCAGTCATTGTTGCAACCGGGGGCTTATCCTATCCCGCAACAGGTTCTACGGGGGATGGCTACCGCTTTGCGAAAAAGGCTGGGCATCAGGTAACAAAGCTATTTCCTTCCTTGGTTCCGCTGAAAACGGAAGAGGAATGGTGTAAAGACTTAATGGGTTTAAGCCTGCGTAATATTTCCATTCAGGTGAAAAACAAAAATGGCAAAACAGTTTTTGAGGAATTCGGCGAAATGCTTTTTACCCATTATGGGGTTTCTGGGCCTGTGATTTTAAGTGCAAGCAGACACCTTATTTTGAGTATGAACGAAGGGTATCGGCTTTTTATTGATTTAAAGCCTGCAATGGACGAAAAAAAGCTGGATATGCGGTTGCTTAGAGATTTTGAAAAGTATGCAAACCGTGATTTTATCAATGCTTTGGATGACTTACTCCCCAAAAAACTAATCCCTGTAATCATTGCATTATCGGGAATTGCACCGGATAAAAAGGTGAACAATATTGCAAAGGAAGAAAGAAAGCGTCTGCTTTCCTTATTAAAAGCGTTACCCCTAACCGTTACTGGAACAGCAGGTTTTCATGAAGCGGTGATTACCTGCGGCGGAATTTTCGTGGATGAAATTGATCCCTCTACCATGGAAAGCAAGTTTGTGAAAAACCTGCATTTTGTGGGAGAGGTTTTAGATGTGGATGCCTATACGGGCGGCTATAATTTACAAATTGCTTTTTCTAGCGGTTATACAGCAGGAGAAAGTGTATGTGCACAATGACTGGAGGAATCAAGATGAAAAGGTTTGCCATTGCGGTGGACGGCCCTGCTGGTTCGGGAAAAAGTACGGTGGCCAAGGCTGTTGCCAAGCGGTTGGGCATCATTTATGTGGATACAGGGGCAATGTACCGTGCAGTAGCTTATTTTTGCATAAAAAAAGGTATTTCTTGCGCAGATGAAACGGTTGTTTTACCTTTGTTGAAAGAAATAAATTTGGAAATTCATCCTAAAGTGGATGGCCAACGGATTCTTTTAGATGGTGAGGACATTACAGATCAAATCAGAACCCAAGAAATTGGGCAGGGTGCATCTAAGGTTGCAACCATTCCATCTGTACGCCAAAAATTAGGGGATATGCAAAGAGAAATGGCAAAAAATAATTCTGTAATTATGGACGGAAGAGATATTGCTACTTCTGTTCTTCCACAGGCTGAGGTGAAAATTTATATGGACGCCGGCGTAGACGAGAGGGCAAGACGACGTGTGGGAGAATTGGAGGCAAAAGGAGAGAATCCTACTTTTGAAACCATACGGGAGGAAATTATTCGTCGGGATGAAAACGATATGAACCGTTTATACAGCCCCTTGCGTCAAGCTGAAGATGCGCTTTATTTAGACACCACTGACATGACAATTGACGAGGCAGCAGAAAAAATACTTGAAATTGCCAAAGAAAGATTGGAGGAGATGTGAGGATGTCATTATATCCGTTGGTAAAGGTGCTTATAAGAATTCTTTATAAAATTATGTTTAAAATAACAATAGTGGGGAAGGAAAATGTGCCAAAAGAAGGCAATGGTGTGCTTTGCTGTAATCATATCAGCAATTTTGATCCACTCACTATGGCTGTATATTTGGGCAGACTGCCACGATATATTGCAAAAAAAGAGCTTTTTAATAATAAAATTTTTGGGGCACTCCTGCGTAATATGCAGGCATTTCCCATAGACCGTCAAACAGTGATGGATATGAAGGCATTTAAAACAGCCATAAATGTACTTAAGGGTGGAGAGTTGCTAGGCATTTTTGCCGAGGGTACCCGTGTGAAGGAAGGCGAGGAAAAGGCGGCAAAGGCCGGGGTTGCGATGTTTGCCTTAAAAGGAGATGCTCCGGTGATCCCTGTGGCAATTTCTGGAAACTATAAATTTCGTTCAGAAGTGCGGATTGAATTTGGCGAGCCTATCACCTTGGAGGAATATCGTGGTACAAAAATTACAACTGCGATGATGGAAGAAATTACTGAAAAAATAATGGGTAAGGTTCAGGGAATGAAGGTTAAACTATGAGTAAGGTTGAATTAGCAAAATCCGCAGGGTTTTGTTTTGGTGTAAAAAGAGCCATTGAAATGGCATATAAGCAGATAGAAAATAATGAAAAAACGTATTCCTACGGCCCTTTGATCCATAATAAAGAAGTGACGGGGGATTTGGAGAAAAAAGGGCTTGCTATTATTGAAAGCCTTGATACAATGAAGGAAGGCTCGGTTTTGGTGCGTTCTCACGGGGTTGGTAAGGAAATATATGATGCGTTGGAAGAAAAGGGTCTTCAGATTGTTGATGGCACCTGCCCCTTTGTGAAGAAAATCCATATGATTGTGAAGGAGCATCATGACTTAAACAAGGGAGTCATTATTGCGGGCAGCAGCCAGCACCCCGAAGTGATTGGTATTAATGGCTGGTGTGAAAATGACGCACAAATGATTGAAACTCCCGAGGAAGCTGCTGCATTGGAATTGCAAGAAGGGAAAAAATATATCCTTGTTGTACAGACAACTTTTCGCCGAAGCCGCTTCGATGAGATCGTGGAGGAATTGAAAAAGAAAAATATTCGGCTGGAGGTATTCAATACCATCTGCTCCGCAACAGAGGAAAGACAGGCGGAAGCCGTTTCATTATCCAAAAAAGTTGACAAAATGATTGTGATTGGTGACAAAAAAAGCTCCAATACCCAGAAGTTGGTGGAGATTTGCAGAAAAAATTGCAAGAATACCGTTCACATTGAAACAATTTGCGATTTGGTGTTGAATAATTTTTCAAAGGATGATAAAATAGGTATAACTGCGGGTGCGTCTACACCACCTGCAATAATTAAGGAGGTAGTTGTTACTATGAGCGAAGCATTTGATAATGCAGTACAAAATTCAGGAGGAAGTGAGGAAATTACATTCGCACAAATGTTAGAAGATTCTCTCGTTACCCTGCACACAGGCGATTTCGTGAAAGGCACTGTAATTCAGGTTGTAAACGAAGAAGTATCTGTTAATCTCGGCTATAAATCCGATGGTGTAATCCCCAGAGGTGAGTTCAGCAGTGATCCGACAGTGATTCCCAGTAAAACAGTTCAACCCGGAGATGAGATTGAAGTATTTGTAGTTCGTGTAAACGACGGCGACGGTAATGTTCTTCTTTCCAAAAAGCGTATTGAAGCACAAAAGGGAATGGAAGATATTGAAGTGGCTTACAACGAAAAATCAATTGTTACAGGTACTGTAACAGAGGTTGTTAAAGGCGGCTTAATCGCAGTTGTAAACGGCGTAAGAGTATTTATCCCCTCTTCTCAGGTTTCAAATAGATTTATTGAAGATTTGAGCGTTTTCAAAGGTCAGGAATTGGACTTTAATATTATCGAAATGGACAGAGTAAAACGTCGTATTATCGGCGGCAGAAAAGCTTTGGTTGAAAAGGAAATCAGTGCAAAGAAAGCCACATTGTTTGCTTCTATTGAAGCTGGCACAAAGGTTGCAGGCAAGGTTAGCAGATTGACTGACTTTGGCGCATTCGTTGATTTGGGCGGCGTTGACGGTTTGATTCATATTTCTGAAATGAGCTGGGGCAGAATCACCAACCCTAAGGAAGTTTTGAAAGAGGGACAAACAGTAGAAGTACTTGTTTTGGATATAGACAAGGAAAAAGGCAAAATCAGCCTTTCCTTGAAAGACAGCAGCATGAACCCTTGGAATCTTGCGGTTGAAAAATATGCTGTTGGCACTATTGTTGACGGTAAGGTTGTTCGTATGGTACCTTTCGGTGCATTTGTAGAGTTGGAACCTGGTGTTGATGGTCTGGTACATATCTCTCAGATCGCAAACAAACACGTTGTAAAACCCGAAGATGAGCTGAAGGTTGGCGAAGTAATCCGTGTTAAGGTTCTGGAAGTGAATACCGAGCAGAAGAAGATTAGCCTTTCCAAAAGACAGGCCGAAGCTCCTGTGGAAGAAGTAGCTGCTGAAGAAGCGGTTGCTGAAGAAGTTGCAACTGAAGAATAATTAAGAATATGCCACGAAAAAAAAGCGCTTGAGGTATCTGTAAAGGCAGCACGCTTTGAAAAACCTCAGCACTTATATGCTTTTCGTGAAATGCAAAAATAGACCGTATGATGAAGATTTGCTTGTCAAATCCTTTTCATACGGTTTTTTATTTGTGCGCAGAAATTCTGCAAGTGAAGTGGAGAAAATATGCTGACGATTTCCTTTGGGATAAAACTTTGTGTCTATGAGTTTTGGACGGGGGAGATGTGAAAAAACGGTGCATAATTAGCCGTATCAATCATACCTTATTAAATAAAATAATATGCGCAAAGGAGGGATTTTGGAAATTTGCAAAGAAAAATGTGCAAAAAAGCCTCGTTTTCCAATCATTCTCTTTTGTTTGTATGCCGGAAGATTCATCTTCAGGAAGCTGCACAAAAAGCAGTATGAAGCAGGACAAAGGTGTGCTTAACATATCATCATGCAAAAAAAGATAGGGGGCTTTAGAAATGAGTTTATTAAAAAAGGCAAATGTGTTGTTCATGATATTTGCTATGACAATGGGTTTGGTTGCTTGCGGCGATAAGGTTACAATCAGTGTAAACAATACAGATGGTGAGGACGCACCTGCACAAAGAAACAAATATGTGATCGCAACAAATACATTATTTGCACCTTTTGAGTTTAAAAATAATTCAGGGGAGTATGTGGGGATTGATGTGGATTTATTGGAAGCGATCGCCAAGGATCAGGGGTTTACATACGAACTAGTGCCAATGACCTTTAATGAAATGCTGCAGGCTTTGGCATCGGGGCAGGTGGATGCCGCTATGGGGGGGATTAGCATTACAGATGAAAGAAAGGAGATATATGATTTCGCGGAATATTATCTCGAAGGTGGCATTGTAATGGCTGTAGATGCGGCCAGAGATGATATTAAGGGCTATGAAGATTTGGCTGGTAAAACGGTTGCAGTTGCAGTTGCCCTTGGAACCGAAGCTGAGGCATTTGCAGAATCTATAAAGGATAAGTATGGATTCAGAATCATTACTTTTGATGAATTCAATCAAGTGTATAATGATGTTTTAGAAGGCAATAGCCAGGCGTTATTTGAAGATTATCCCGTAATGGGTTATATCATTTCTCAAGGATTGGAGTTTAAGATAGTATCTGATATAGAACGCAAAACCCCCTATGGTTTTGCAGTTAAAAAAGGTGAAAATGCAGAGCTTGTGGAAATGTTTAATAATGGACTTGAAAATCTGAAGAAAAATGGAAAATATGAAGAAATTTTGAATACTTATATCCAAACTTAAATGTATACTGAATAAATAAATTGACAGACAGTAAGTCCCTCGCACATGGCGGGGGATTTTTTAATCTGTGTTCTGGAAACGAACAAAAGCAAAGGAAAAATTAAAAAAGAGTGATTACTTTTTTCTCAAAAACATTTCCCCCCAAAATGTAATCATAGAATTATTAAAATAATTCATAGAAAAAAATAGGCAAACCGATTGAAAAAACAACATTGTTGCAGTGTTTGGTTTGTGATATAATTTCTAAATGTGTGAATATAAGGAGGATGCAATATGGAAAAGCAGTTTATTCTAAGTCATATCGACCATACCTTGCTAAAACAGGATACTGAATGGAAGCAAATCATGGAATTATGCAAAGAAGGAATGGAACAAAAAACTGCATCTGTTTGTATTCCGCCATCCTTTGTTTCCTATGCTGCGTCCTTTGTGCAAGGACAGGTGGCGATTTGTACTGTCATTGGTTTTCCAAACGGCTATCAAACGACAGCCACAAAAGTTTTTGAAACCACGGATGCCATAACAAACGGTGCGGATGAAATTGATATGGTTATTAATTTAGGCTGGTTAAAAGAAGGTCTTACGGAAAAAATATTGCACGAAATTAATGCTGTAAAAGATGCCTGTCAGGGAAAGATACTAAAGGTGATTATTGAAACCTGTTTGCTTACAAATGAAGAAAAAATACGGATGTGCGAAGTTGTAAGCCAATCTAAGGCGGACTATATTAAAACAAGCACAGGCTTTTCCAAAGGTGGAGCAACCTTAGAGGACATTCAGCTTTTTGCGAAATATATTTATGGCGGCACAAAAATAAAGGCGGCCGGGGGCATTAAAAGCATTCAGGATGCCGAGGATTTTTTGCAGGCAGGCGCAGATCGCTTGGGAAGCAGCTCCTTACTGGGAATGCTGTGTAAATAAAATTGATTTATGGTATACTGTGAGAATGGTATTCACATAAGAATTATGCAAAAAAAAGAAAAAAGGGAGGATTTAAAAATGAGTTTATTTAAAAAAGTAAGTGTAATGGCAATGGCATTTGCAATGGTAATGGGTATGGCGGCTTGCGGCAGCAGTGATGCAGGCAGTGCTGATAAAGCGGAAGCAGAGGAAGCGCCAGCAGAAACAAAAAATTATATTATTGCAACAGACACAACCTTTGCACCTTTTGAATTCCAGAATGATGCAGGAGAGTATGTAGGCATTGATTTGGATTTATTGGCAGCAATTGCTGAGGATCAGGGCTTTACATATGAACTGAACCCTCTGGGCTTTACCGCAGCAACACAGGCTTTGGAAGCAGGACAGGCTGACGGCGTTATCGCAGGCATGAGCATTACAGAGGAAAGACAGGAGAAATTCGATTTCTCTGAGCCTTATTTTGACAGCGGCGTTGTTATGGCTATTGCAAAAGACAACGAAGATATTAAGAGCTATGATGATTTATCAGGCAAAACCGTTGCAATTAAAACGGGTACCGAAGGTGCTACTTTTGCAGAATCCATTAAGGATCAGTATGGTTTTACCACAATAACCTTTGATGATTCCAGCGCAATGTATATGGATGTTATGTCAGGGAATAGTGTAGCTTGTTTTGAGGATTATCCTGTAATAGGCTATGCAATTACACAGGGCGTTGAACTGAAAATGGTAACAGATATGGAACAAGGAAGCTCCTATGGTTTTGCAGTAGGAAAGGAAAAAAATATGGAACTGTTAGAAATGTTTAACACAGGGCTTGCAAATTTGAAAGAAAACGGAAAATATCAGGAAATTTTGGATGCTTACATTCAGAAATAATTTCTTCCGATAAAATGCAGCAAGGAGCAGTGCGTTATGAATGGTTTTACTAATTTTATTGATTATACAATAGGAATTTTTCCTCAGCTTTTAAAGGGAATGTCTTTGACAATACAAATGACGGTTTTGTCATTAATCTTGGCTTTAATAATAGGGATCCTTTCTTGTATGTTTACCATCTCGAAGATAAAGGTGTTAAACGTTATTGCTGGTATTTATCTAAGCCTGATTCGTGGAACGCCCTTGATGGTGCAGGCGGTTTTCATTTACTTTGGTATTCCTGCTGTTTTAGGGATAAAAATCTTGCCTTTTCATGCGGCGATTATTGTGCTTTGCTTAAACGCAGGGGCATATTTATCTGAAATATTCCGCAGTGGCATTATGGCAGTGAATAAAGGGCAGATGGAAGCGGCAAGAAGCCTTGGACTGCCTTATGGTGTTGCCATGGTAAAGATTATTTTGCCGCAGGCATTCCGCATTGTCATTCCATCGGTGGTAAACCAGTTTATTATTACGTTGAAGGATACCTCAATCCTTTCGGTTATCGGTTGCGGGGAATTGATGAAGCAAGGCAGTCTGATTGTTGCGAGAAATTTTCGTGGCTTTGAAACCTATGCAATCATTGGTGCCATGTATTATATCGTGATTACAATTCTGACGAAGATTGCTAAGATCATCGAAAGGAGGCTGTCAAATGACAAAAGTTAAGGTTGAAAATTTGAAAAAAAACTTTGGCAAGCTTGAGGTATTAAAAGGCATTAACTTAGAAGTCAAAGAAGGGGAAGTGGTTTGTTTAATCGGTCCTTCCGGTTCAGGCAAAAGTACTTTTCTGCGCTGTATCAATCGCTTAGAAGAAATCAGCGGCGGCGTGGTTATTGTTGATGACAATGACTTGACTGCAAAAGGCTCAAATATCAATAAAATTAGGGAAAATATCGGCATGGTGTTCCAACAGTTCAATCTGTTTCCTCATTTAAATGTAATGGAAAATATTATGCTGGCTCCCGTGGATCGTAAAAAGATGACAAAAGAGCAGGCGAGAGAAAAAGCGGTAACGCTGCTGGATGCAGTTGGCTTGGCTGAAAAAGCGTTAGAATATCCCGCAAACCTTTCTGGTGGACAGCAGCAGCGTGTTGCAATTGCCAGAGCTTTGGCGATGGAGCCGGATATTATGCTTTTTGACGAGCCGACCTCTGCCCTTGATCCTGAAATGGTTGGGGAAGTATTAGAGGTAATGAAAAAATTGGCGGCGGATGGCATGACGATGGTGGTTGTTACGCATGAAATGGGCTTTGCAAGAGAAGTGGCGGGCCGTGTGATCTTTATGGACGGTGGTTATATTGTGGAAGAAGGTACGCCGGAAGAAGTATTCGGAAACCCTAAAAACAAGAGAACGCAGGACTTCTTAAACAAAGTATTGTAATATTAAAAATCCTCTGCAAAATTGCAGGGGATTTTTGTATTGATAGACAAACATAGCCAAAAATGCTATACTTGCACTGCTTACACAAAAGATGGGGGGAGAAAAATGATAGCGGTTTTTGTAAATGTAATTTTCATAATCATAGGCAGCGGTATCGGTATGATGGTAAAAAAAGGGATTCCAGACGGGATTTCTGAGGCGATGATGAAAGGGCTTGGGCTCTGCACGTTATATATCGGCTGGTCAGGTGCATTAAAAGGAAGCAACACCTTGGTTTTGATTCTTTCTATGGCAATTGGCATTATCATTGGGGAAGGCATGGAGCTGGATGCAAAGCTGAATCGGTTTGCTGTGAAGCTGGAACAAAAATTCAAAAAAAAGGATGGAAGCATTTCTATTGCCGAAGGGTTTATCACGGCGTCCTTGTTATTTTGCGTTGGAGCCATGACGGTTGTAGGCTCTATGCAGGCAGGACTGTCTGGTAATTATGAAATGCTTATTACCAAATCTGTACTTGATTTTATTTCATCAATGATTTTTGCGTCTTCCCTCGGCTTTGGCGTGATGCTCTCTGCCGTATTTGTATTTGTTTTCCAGGGGAGCATTGTTTTGCTGGCACAGATTGTAGCCCCGTTTTTAACAGATGCGGTGGTTGCGGAAATGACTTGTGTTGGGTCTGTATTGATTTTTGCATTGGGATTAAACATGATTGGCATTACCAAATTTAAGGTTTTAAATTATCTTCCGGCTATGTTTTTACCAATTTTGATAACACCGGCTTTGACAATATTATTTGATATGATAAAAAATATTTAATGGTTTTATAGGTTTTTATAATCGGGGTATGCTATCATTGAGGATGATAGCGCACATTCGGTGGGAAATATAAGGAAAGAACGCAAAAAGCAGGAAAGTTCTTGCATTTTAAATAGAACGGTGCTATACTCAAAACAGAAACTTATAGTATGCGGACGAAAGAGTGGGTAAATGCCCACTCTTTGTTATTGCATAGGCAAATTTTTTATAAAGAGGTGTAAGAATGGCGAAAGTAAGCAATGCAGAGAAAAAGATAATGCCTTTTTTGGAACCCATTGTTGCGGAGAGAAACTTGGAATTGGTTGACTTTGAATTTGTAAAAGAGGGGGCAAACTGGTATTTACGTGTGTACATTGATAAAGAAGGCGGCGTGGATATTGAAGATTGCGAAAGCGTAAGCCGTGCGTTGGAAGCCGAGCTTGATGCTGATGATCCCATTGAACAGGCATATATTTTGGAAGTAAGCTCTCCTGGCATTGACCGACCTTTGAAAAAAGATGCGGACTTTGAAAAATATCGGGGAGAAATCATTGAGATTAAGCTGTATAAAGCGATAGAGGGACAAAAACAGTTCCAAGGAGAACTGTTAGGTTTGGAAAATGGAGTTATTTCCATTGAGGATGATGAAAATAAAATTTTTGCATTTGAACAAAAAGATGTTGCTAGCGTTCGCTTGGCTGTAATTTTTTAGGGTTGACAGGAGGAATAGGAAAAATGGATAGAGCGGAGTTTATGGATGCTTTGAATTTGATTGAAAAAGAAAAGGGCATCGATAAGGAAATTATTTTTGAAGCGATTGAGGCATCTTTGGTTTCGGCTTGCAAAAAGAACTTCGGCAGTGGTCAGAATATTAAAGTGGTAATCGACAGGGAAACAGGAAATGTGGCCTGCTTTGCACAAAAAACAGTGGTTACAGAAATTAAAGATGAGCAGAATGAAATTTTGCTGGGAGCGGCAAGAGTTTTGAATCCCAATTATGTAGAGGGCGATGAGGTTGATCTGGAAGTAACGCCGAGAGATTTTGGCCGAATTTCTGCACAAACTGCAAAGCAAGTGGTAGTTCAAAAATTCCGTGAAGCAGAAAGAGAAATTTTGTTTAAGCAGTATATTACCAAGGAACGTGAAGTGGTAACGGGAATTGTTCAGAGAAGAGACAGACGTAACATTATTATTCAAATGGGTAAAATTGATGCGGTTTTAGCGTCAAACGAGCAAATCCCGGGTGAGCAGTACAACTTCATGGATCGTTTGAAGGTATATGTTTTGGAAGTAAAACAGACAACAAAGGGCCCACAGGTTTCTGTTTCCAGAACTCACCCCGAGTTGGTAAAGCGTTTATTTGAACAGGAAGTACCCGAAGTTTATGATGGCACTGTGGAAATTAAAAGCATTGCCAGAGAAGCAGGCAGCCGTACAAAAATTGCTGTTTACTCAAAGGATAAAAATGTAGATGCCTTGGGTGCGTGCGTTGGACAGAACGGTTACCGTGTAAACGTCATCGTGAAAGAGCTTGGCGGAGAAAAGATTGACGTCATTCATTGGAGTGATGACCCTAAAGAATTTATTGCGGCTGCGTTAAGCCCATCAAAGGTGTTGGAGGTTGCAATAAACCATCAAGAGCAAAGTGCAAAAATTGTAGTACCTGATCATCAGCTTTCTCTGGCTATCGGGAAAGAAGGACAGAATGCAAGACTTTCTGCAAAACTGACAGGTTGGAGAATTGATATAAAAAGTGAAACACAGGCAAATGCAACAAACTTCTTAGCTGATATTCCTTCGAAAACGGCAGATGCGGCAGAAGCGGCAGAGGCTGAAAAAGAGGCACTGACAGAAGAATAAGAAAAGGAGGATGAAGGTATGAAGCAAAAAAAAATTCCTCTAAGAAAATGTACCGGTTGTCAGGAAATGAAAAGCAAAAAAGAACTGATACGAATTGTTCGCAACGATGAAGGCGAATTTTCCTTGGACAGAACAGGAAAAAAGCCTGGGCGTGGCGCTTATATTTGCCCTAACAGTGAATGCCTGACAAAGGCGCAAAAAACAAAGGGCTTGGAACGTTCCTTTAAGGCACCTGTACCCAAAGAGGTATATGAGCAGCTTTTATCGGAGTTGAGAGGTGAGGAGAATGAGTAAATTTTACTCCCTTTTAGGAATATCCAAAAAGGCAGGGAAGTTAGCAGGCGGTGAGGTAGCGGTAGAAAATGCAATTCGTCAAAAAACAGCAGAATTGCTGATTCTTGCTGAGGATGCCTCGGGGAACACAAAAAAGAAATTTAAAAATTCAGCAGCTTATTATAAAATTCCACTGATTGAAGTGGGGGACAAAGAAAGCTTAGGCAGTGCGATTGGCGAAGTATTTCGGGCAATCCTTGCTGTGACGGATAAGGGCTTTGCAAAAAAGTTGGTTGCATTGGCGCAAGAGGAAAAGATTGTGGATGAGAAAAGGAAAAACGAGGAGTCGTTTGGAAAGTAGAGGTGTAGCGAATGTCAAAGATTCGAATATATGAATTGGCAAAACAGCTTGGTGTTGCAAATAAGGATTTAATGACTAAATTACAAAAAATGAATATTGAGGCAACCAGTCATATGGGTGTTTTGGAGGCGGATGTAGTGGAGAAGGTGAAAGCACAGTATCAGCCAAAGAAGCAGTCATCCGAAAAGGAAGCAGTGAAACAGGGTACACAGAAACAAGGCACACAAAGTCAGGCGGATCAAAAAAAACCGGCAACCAAGCAAGAAAAAGGTGCGGCTCCAGCTGCAAAAAAGCCAGAAGAGAAAAAGCAAGAGAATAAAGCGAACGCTCCAAAGAAGGATGCGCCTCGTCCACAGCAGAATCGTGGGAATAATAAAGTTGATAAGAATAAAAAAGGTAACAATAAGGATCAAAAAATAAAGGAAAATCCCATGGAACGCAGACGCCGTGAACGAGAAGAAGAAGCGGCACTGTTGGCAGAATTACAGGCTTTGGAGGCTGAAGAAAAGGCTGAAAGCACTGTAAATGGGGAGCCTGTTTTAAAAATCATTCCTGAAACGATTTCAGTGAAGGATTTGGCAGAAGTTCTTGGGAAAAAAGGCTCTGACCTTGTGATGAATTTAATGAAAAAGGGCAAAATGATGACGATCAACGCTGTCCTTGACTTTGAGACAGCAGTTGTCATTGCACAGGAATATAATGTCATTTTGGAACAAGAAGAAGAAAAAGACATTATGGAAACAGTATTTGCCGAAGAGGAAGAAGACGACAGCCTTTTAGAGGAGCGTCCTCCTGTTGTTGTTGTAATGGGACACGTTGACCATGGCAAAACATCTTTGCTGGATGCAATCCGCCACAGTGATGTAACCAAAGGCGAAGCCGGCGGTATTACACAGCATATCGGTGCTTACACGGTTCAAATTGATGGCAAGCCTATCACATTTTTGGATACGCCAGGGCATGAAGCATTTACAGCAATGCGTATGCGTGGTGCTCAAATTACAGATATTGCAATATTGGTGGTTGCCGCAGATGACGGTGTAATGCCCCAGACTGTTGAAGCAATTAACCATGCAAAGGCGGCGGGCGTTGAAATTATTGTTGCCATCAACAAAATGGATAAGCCTGGGGCAAACCCTGACCGTGTAAAGCAGGAATTGGTTGAATTCCAGCTGCAGGCGGAAGACTGGGGCGGCGAAACAATTTGCGTTCCTGTTTCTGCTGTTACCAAAGAAGGAATTGATACCCTTCTTGAAATGATTATTTTGGCTTCAGAAATGAAGGAACTGCGTGCAAATCCCAACAAAAATGCAAGAGGTGCGATTATTGAGGCACAGCTGGATAAGGGCAGAGGCCCAGTTGCAACGGTTTTGGTTCAAAGCGGCACCTTGCAGGTGGGTGATCCTATCGTAGCGGGATGCGCTTACGGTAAAATCAGAGCAATGACCGATGATAAGGGCAGACGGGTGAAGAAAGTTGGCCCATCCACTCCTGTTGAAATTTTAGGACTTTCCGAAGTGCCTACCGCAGGCGACGGTTTCTATGTGGCAGAAAATGATAAGCAGGCAAGACAGGTTGCGGAAAGCATTATCGCAAGAAACAGAGAGAATTTGATTAAGGATACACCACAGAAGGTTTCTTTGGACGATTTATTCTCTCAGATTCAAAGTGGTAATATGAAGGAATTAAATATCGTTGTAAAGGCCGATGTACAAGGCTCTGTGGAAGCTGTTCGCCAGAGCTTAGAGCGTTTGACCAATGACGAGGTGCGTGTACGCATTATCCATGGTGGTGTTGGTGCCATTACAGAAAGTGATGTTATGCTTGCGTCTGCATCAAATGCACTGATTATTGGATTCAATGTTCGTCCCGAACCTGCTGCAAAGGCATTTGCCGATGAAGAAAAGGTTGACGTTCGTCTGTACCGTGTTATCTATAATGCCATTGAAGATGTAACGGCAGCGATGAAGGGAATGCTTGACCCTGTATATGAAGAAAAAATATTGGGACACGCTGAGATTCGTCAGTTGTTTAAAGCTTCTGGCGTAGGAACGATTGCAGGCAGCTATGTAAAAGACGGCAAGTTTGTTCGTAACTGCAGTGTTCGTATTATTCGTGGCGGCATTGTCGTTTTTGAAGGCGATTTGGATAGCTTAAAGCGTTTTAAGGATGATGTAAAAGAAGTAACAGCAGGCTTCGAATGTGGTCTGGTGTTCAAGAAGTTTAATGATTTGAAGGAAGGTGACTGGGTAGAAGCCTTCACAATGGTAGAGGTACCCAGATAATTAGGTGAATTTATGAAAAGCAACACAAGAATTTCTCGTGTAAATGATGAAATTTTGAAGGAAGTTTCTCAAATTATAAGAGGAGAGCTAAAAGATCCTCGCATTGGTGCTATGACCAGCGTGGTCAGAGTTGAAACGACATCGGATTTAAAATATTGCAAGGTGCACATTTCTGTTTTAGGCAATGATGAGGAAAAAGACAGCGTGATGAAGGGGCTGAAAAATGGCGCAGGCTTCATTCGCCGTTTAATTGCCCAGCGTGTAAATTTACGGATTACACCGGAATTTACCTTTAAGCTGGATGAATCTGCGGAATATGCCATTCATATGGATCAGCTGATTAATAAAATTTCCAAAGATTTAAAGGAGAAGGAAGCCAATGAAGGGAAAGAATGATTCTTTAGAAAAAATCAGAGAACTCGTTTTGGCTCATCAAAACATTGTGCTTTGCGGGCATACAAATCCTGACGGGGATGCCATTGGAGCTAGCCTTGCTTTGGCAGCAGCGCTGCATAAAATGGGAAAAAACGTTCAGGTGCTTTTGGAGCAATATGCAAAAAAGTATGATGTTATTCCGAATAGCAATTTGATTGCGCAGAAAGAAAATGTGAAGGAAGCTGACCTTTTTATCGCTTTAGACTGCGGCGATATGGGGCGGCTTCAAGGGATAGAGGATATTTTTCAAAAGGCAAAGTGTACGGTGAATATCGACCATCATGCCAGCAATTCTTACTTTGGTGAATACAACTATGTGGAGGAGAATGCTTCTTCTACAAGTGAAATTGTATTTAAGCTCTTAAAGGGATATTTACCCATTGATCAAGATATTGCTTCGGCATTGTATGCGGGGATTATTTATGATACGGGTGGTTTTCGCCATTCCTCCACGACGCCTTTTACCATGCAGGCGTCGGGGGAATTGATGTCTTATGACATTCCTTTTACAAAAATTTACAATGACTTGTTTGATAGCCGTAGTTTTTCGGAAATGAAAATTATGGGCAGAGCCTTTGACAAGGCGAAAAGCTACTTTGACGGTAAGGTAATCTGCAGCGCAATTACCATGCAGGATATTGAGGAGTGCAAGGGCACCAACAAGCAGCTTGACGCAATCATTAATTATCTGAAGGGTGTAAATGATACAAAAATTGCCTGCTTCTTTTATGAAAAAAATGAAATGGATGTCAAAGCCAGTTTTCGTGGAAATGACGGCTATGACGTATGTGCGCTGGCGCAGAAGTTCGGCGGGGGCGGTCATGTAAAAGCGGCAGGATGCACCATTGTGGCACCCATTGCAAAGGCAAAGGAAATGATTTTTCAAGAAATAGAAAAAATGCTGTAAGGAGGAGACCTTTTGGACGGGATCCTGAACATTTATAAAGAAAAAGGCTTTACCTCACATGATGTTGTTGCGGTGGTGCGCAAAACGCTGCAAATGAAAAAGGTTGGGCATACGGGTACCTTAGACCCTGATGCAGAGGGCGTATTGCCAATTTGCCTTGGCAGAGGGACAAAGCTTGCGGACATTATCATGGACGGCAGAAAAAGCTACCGTGCTATACTGCATTTAGGCATTACCACAACAACAGAGGATGCCTCAGGAGAGGTATTGGAGGAAAAGCCTGTAGTATTCGATGAGGAAAAAATAAGGGAAACCATAAGGACCTTCATCGGAGAGGTGGAGCAAATACCACCGATGTATTCCGCTGTTAAAATTAACGGCAAAAAGTTGTATGAATTGGCAAGGGAAGGCAAGGAAATAGAGCGTAAGGCTCGAAAAATTACGGTGTATGATATTAAAATTCGCCGATTTATTCCCCCTTGTCAAGTGGAAATGGACGTGGACTGCTCCAAGGGCACTTATATCCGTACACTGTGTGCGGATATTGGGAAAGCCTTAGGCTGTGGGGGACATATGGCAAGCCTTTTGCGAACTGCAACCGGAGCTTTCTTTTTGGAAAACGCCATCAAGCTTGGTGAATTAAAGGCTTTCGCAGAATCTGGGCAAATAGATTCGGTTCTTTTAAGGCTGGAGGATGCTTTGAAGGATTATACAAGTGTTTTTGTTTCAGAAACCGCAACGAAGCTCTTATATAACGGCGGAAAAATCCAGAGTAACTTTTTCCAAGCCGAAAAGGTGCTTGAGCATGGTCAAACCGTGACAGTATTTGACCATGAAAAGAATTTGGTGGGTTTATTCACAGCAATTCATGAAGAAAAAGACGATTTAATCAAACCATTTAAGATGTTGATTTAAGGAGTAGAGAAATGGAACATATCACGGATACGCACATAGAACAGAATCAACCGACAGCGGTAACGCTGGGCAATTTCGATGGTTTGCATCTGGGGCATCGTGCGTTGATCAAATTGACAAAGCAATTTGCTGAGGAAGAAGGGCTACAAAGCGTTGTTTTTACCTTTTCTCCTCATCCCATGCTGCTGTTCGGCAAAAAGGAAAATTTTGCGCTGATTATGGCTCCTTCTGAAAAAAAGTATACGATGGAGCAAATGGGAATTGATGCGTATATTGAGTATCCTTTTGACCAGCAGTTTGCAGCAATGAGTGCCGAAGATTTTGCCATAAAGCTGATTTTTGAAAAAATGCAGTGCCGTGTTTTGATTGTTGGGGAAAATTATCACTTTGGCGCAGGCCGTTCTGGTGATTATGAAATGTTGCAAAAATTAGGGGAAGCACGAGGGGTAAAAGTAATTGCCGTGCCTTCTGTTTTATTTGAAGAGGAAAGGGTAAGCTCCTCCAGAATCAGAAAGTGCTTGATTCAAAAGGATTTAGAGGAAGCAAACCGTATGCTGACAGAGCCGTATTTCATTTTAGGAACGGTATCTGAAGGGAAAAAACTGGGCAGAACCATTGGATTTCCTACGGTTAACTTGATTGCCCACCCTTTAAAGCTGTTTCCGCCAAACGGTGTTTATGCGACGAAAACGTTGTATAACGGAAGGTATTATTATGGCGTGACCAATATTGGGATTAATCCTACCGTAAATGGCACCCAAAAGATTGTGGAAACCTATCTGTTGGACTTTAATGAAAATATTTACGGAAAAACGCTGCAAACATTTTTTTACAAGTTTTTGCGCAGTGAGCGCAAATTCTCAAGCGTTGAGGAATTACGCCGGCAAATCGAGGTTAATGCAGGACAGGCAAAAGAATACTTTGCCTCTGAGGAGTATCTAGAAAATTGGAAAAGCGCCCAAGAGTAAAAATTGGGGAGAAAATATATGAGTCAAAACAAGAGATTATGGGCAACCCTTGCGTTGCTTTTGACGGCAGGGATTTGGGGCAGTGCCTTTGTGTTTCAAAAATTTGCTGTTGAGGAATTGTCCACTTCGTTTATCATTGCATCCCGCTTTACCATTGCGGGGGTTTTGACAGCCGTTGCGACAATAAAAAAATGGCATCGGATTGACAGAGGCTATTTATTGGGAGGCCTTGTCGCTGGTACTACCATGGCATTAGGCACGGGACTACAGACGGTTGCCATGACATTTGGCACCACACCAGGCAAAAGTGCCTTTTTGACGGCAGCCTATTGTGTCATTGTTCCGTTTTTAGGCTGGGTTTTTATGAAAGAAAGACCAAAGAAAAATCATATCATTTCGGCAATTGTTTGCTTAATTGGAATTGGCTTGATTTCTTTGGATAAAAATATGAGAATCTCTTTTGGCGATGGCGTAACCCTTTTATGCAGTGCCGCTTTTGCTGGAAATATCATATCCATCGCATATTTTTGCAGAGGAAGGGATCCTATGCTGTTGACGATGGTTCAAATTTGTGTGGCGGCAGTTTTCGGATGGATTTCTGTGGTTGCAACAGGAACCATGCCGCAGAGCATCAGCTGGGCAGGGGCAGGAAATGTGCTTTATTTGGCAATTTTTTCGACCGCCTTATGTTTAAGTTTGCAGAGTATTGGGTTAAAATATATTAATGCAACTGTTGCTACGATTTTATTAAGCCTTGAATCGGTTTTTGGTGTAGTATTCTCTGTTATGCTATACAAAGAACAAATCACACTGAAAATGGCAGCCGGCTTTGCTGTGGTTTTTGCCGCAGTCATTCTTTCACAGCTTGATTTTCTCAAAGAGGTTGGCCAAAAACCAGTGAAAAACGCAGAGAATTAGCGCATTCTCCTTGCAAAGCGTGTGCTGTTATGATAAAATTAAAATGCTGTAAATCCGAGACTCGGTTTTTGGACTCTCCAACCATCACTTAGTCTTTGGGGTTGCACAATGAAAACGACTGAAGGAATTATAAGGAGGAACACAAAATGGCAGCAATTAACAAACAAGAAATTATCGCAAAATATGGTAGAACCCCTAACGATACAGGTTCTCCCGAAGTACAGGTTGCTCTGTTAACAGCAAGAATCGCTATGCTGACAGACCACTTAAAGGATCACAAGAAGGATCACCACTCCAGAAGAGGTCTTTTGAAAATGGTAGGACAGAGAAGAGGTCTTTTAAATTATTTGAAGGATTTGGATATTGAAAGATACCGTACAATCCTTGCGGAACTCGGTCTGAGAAAGTAAGAATTGCGATACAAGGAAGAGAGAGGGTAATATCCTCTCTTTTCTTCTATTGTTTCAATTAAAAAAATAGAGAGTGTGGCACTATAGATTTCCAGCTTTGCCTATAACTGTATACATGGGTGTGGATGAAGCTGAAGATCTATGGTGCAAAGAAGAAAAAACAGAAGGAGAATTTATTATGTTTAGAACTTATTCCATGGATTTAGCAGGCAGAACGCTGACAGCTGAAATCGGCAGAGTTGCAGAGCAGGCCAATGGTGCGGTCATTTTACGTTATGGCGAAACGACTGTTTTGGTAACTGCTACTGCATCCGAAAAGCCCAGAGATGGCATTGACTTTTTCCCTTTAAGCGTTGATTATGAAGAAAGATTATATTCCGTAGGTAAAATTCCCGGAGGATTTATCAAAAGAGAAGGCAGACCCTCCGAAAAGGCGGTTTTAACCTCCAGATGTATCGATAGACCACTAAGACCTTTGTTCCCCAAGGATTATAGAAATGATGTTGCCATCGTAGCGACAGTTATGTCCGTTGATCAGGATTGTTCATCTGAGGTTATAGCAATGATTGGTGCATCTTTGGCATTGAATATTTCGGATATTCCTTTTACCGATCCTCTTTCTTCCGTAAGCATCGGCTACTGCGATGGACAGCTGGTTGTAAACCCCACAGCGGCACAAAGAGAAACCACTAGATTATCCCTGACCGTTTCCTCCAAAGAGGACAAGGTTATGATGATTGAAGCAGGGGCAGATGAAATTCCCGATGCCTTGATGATGGAAGCAATTCACCTTGCTTTTGATACAAACTTAGAAGTTGTTAAATTCATCAAAGAGATCGTTGCAAAAGAAGGTAAGGAAAAGGCTCTTTACGAAGAGCATACCGTAAATCAGGAAGCATACGATTTGGTTACAGGCTATATTACTGATGCAAGAATGGAAGATGCAGTATATGCCGAATTGAAGCAAGACAGAGATGCAAAGATTAGAGTGATTTCCGAAGAAGCAACGGCAGCATTGACAGAAAAGTTAGTTGCAATCTACGGTGAAGAAGCAAACATTAACGCTTTGCTTGGCGAAATCATTTACAAATTTGAAAAGATGACGGTAAGACGTATGATTTTAAGAGATCACAAGCGTCCCGACGGTCGTGGAATTGAAGAAATCAGAAAGCTTTCTGCTGAAATTGATGTATTGCCTCGTGTACACGGTGCCGCTTTATTCTCCAGAGGGCAGACACAGTGCTTGACTGTAACCACATTGGGTATGATCAGCGAAGGTCAGCGTTTGGATGGACTGGATGTCAACGAAACAGGTAAGCGTTATATTCATCACTATAATTTCCCCGGATATTCCGTTGGCGAAGCAAAAACCTCCAGAGGCGCAGGCAGACGTGAAATCGGTCATGGTGCTTTGGGCGAAAGAGCTTTATTGCCCGTTATCCCCAGTGAGGCAGAATTCCCTTACGCAATTCGTATGGTTTCCGATATTTTAAGCTCTAATGGCTCCACTTCTCAGGCAAGCATCTGCGGTTCAACACTGTCCTTAATGGCAGCGGGTGTACCAATTAAGCGTCCTGTTGCAGGTATCTCCGTTGGCTTGGTAACGGGCGACACAGAGGACGATTTTGTTGAAATCACCGATATTCAGGGTGTTGAGGATTTCTTTGGCGATATGGACTTTAAGGTGGCAGGCACCAGTGAGGGCATTACTGCCATTCAGATGGACATGAAAATCAAAGGCTTGACCTTTGCCATGATTGAGCAGGCTTTTGCACAGACAGGCAGAGCAAGAGAATATATCTTAAACGAAGTAATGCTCAAAGCGATTGCTGAACCTAGAAAAGAGCTTTCTCCTTATGCACCTAAGATTGCTTCTATTCAGATTGACATAGAAAAGATTGCGGAAGTAATTGGCGCAAGAGGCAAGGTAATCAAAAAGATTATTGAAGAAACAAATTGCGAAATTGACACTGAGGATGACGGTAAAATCTTTATTAAAGGCATGAATTCCGCAGATATTCAGCGTGCAATTGATATGATTAATGCCATTGTAAAGGATACTGAACCGGGAACAATTTATACAGGTGCGATTACAAGATTGATGGCTTTTGGTGCGTTTTTTGAACTTGCACCCGGAAAAGAAGGCTTGATTCATATTTCCAAAATTTCCAATAAACGTGTGGAAAAGGTGGAGGATGTATTGGCAGTGGGCGATATTGTATCTGCAAAGCTGGTAGAAATTGACAAGCAAGGCAGATTAAACTTCTCCATTAAGGATGCAATGCCCATGGAAGAAAAGCGAGATCATAAAGAATAATTTCAAAACAATAATCTCAAAATAAGCTGGGAGGCTGTGCGAAGGAAGGTTTTCCTGCACAGCCTTTTTTATTAGGCATAAAAAACACAATTTGGAACAAGATAAAAAAAATAGTGTTTTGCATGGGAGAGATAATATGGTAACCATTAAAAAATTACAAAACGGGATTTCTGTTGCATTAGAAGAAATTGCATATGTAAGAAGTATTTCCTTTGGTATTTGGGTGAAAAACGGCTCGAGAAATGAACGTTCTGAGGAAAACGGCGTATCTCACTTTATTGAGCATATGATGTTTAAAGGAACTGAAAACAGAAGTGCAAGGCAGATTGCAGAAGAAATGGATGCCTTGGGCGGACAGATTAATGCCTATACCACGAAGGAGTATACCTGCTATCATACCCGTGTATTGGATGAGCATTTTAACAGAGCCTTGGATGTCATGAGTGATATGCTTTTGCGGTCTTTATTTGCGCAAAAGGATGTGGAAAAAGAACGTAATGTAATCACCGAGGAAATCAATATGTACGAGGATGCCCCTGAGGAATTGGTGCATGACGTGATACAAGATACCATTTGGAGGAATAGTTCCTTGGGGATGCCTATTTTGGGCACAACGAAAACAATTGCCTCTTTTACCTCCGAGAGCATCAAAAATTATTTTGAAAGAAATTATCATACCGAAAATATGGTATTGGCGGTAGCGGGAAATTTTAAAACCGATGAAATAATGGAACAGCTGAATAAAACGCTTGGCTCTTGGAGTCCAAAGCAGCCCTTTGACCAGTACAACGCAAGGGCGGAATATCAGATTGCCCATGTTGCACGGGAAAAAGATGTGGAGCAGGTGCATTCCTGCGTTGCATTTCAAGGTTTGGAGCGAGAGAATCCCTTAAAATATGCCCTTGGTGTATTTAATACAATCTTTGGCGGTGGTATGAGCTCCAGATTGTTCCAAAAGGTGCGGGAAGAAAATGGCTTAACTTATTCCATTTACAGCTATACAACGGCTTTTTCCGATACAGGGCTGTTCTCCATTTGCGGTGGAATGAATCCCAACCAGTTGGAGCGTGTATATGAGTTGATTTCAAAAGAAATTAAGGACGTGAAGGAAAAGCAATTGCCCCAAAAGCTCATTGATGTAACGAAGGAACAGCTCATCAGTAATTTTATTATTGGCACAGAAAGTACGTTAAATAGAATGACCTCTGCCGGTTCTGCATTGCTTTTGCGTGGACAGGTACAAGATTCTCAAGAGGTGATTGCGAAGCTTAGCAAAGTGACTGCGGAGGACATTTTACAGGTGACCAACATGATTTTTGATACGGAAAAAGTTAGCTGGAGCGCAGTGGGAAATGTTAAGAAGATAGATATTGACAAAATCGGAAAAAAAGTTTTTCATAAATAATAGAATCTTACCGATAATAAGAATAGCGGTATTATTCCGTAATTCTTTTTTAGGAGGTCTTTTATATGAAAACATTAAATTTTTTAGCATTAACACTGGTGATTATCGGTGCTTTAAACTGGGGACTGATTGGTTTCTTCGGCTATGACGTTGTAACCAGCATCTTTGGCGGAAGTATGTTTTGGGTTTCCAGAGTTATTTTCGGGCTAGTGGGCTTGGCAGGGCTATGGTCTTTGGCATTTTACGGCTCTGTTGTGCAAGAAAGACAGGCTGTGCGTATTGCAAGACATTAATCATTGCAGCGGGAAACCGCTGCTTTACATAGAACAGGGGGAGAAAAATGCGTTTTACAAAAATGGAAGGCTGCGGAAATGATTATATTTACATTAACTGCTTTGAGGAAAAGGTAAGTCAGCCTGAAAAGTTAGCGGTTGCTATGAGTGAGCGGCATTTTGGCGTTGGTTCAGATGGTTTGGTTTTGATTATGCCCTCAGAAAAGGCGGATTTTCGTATGCGTATGTTTAATCTGGATGGCTCGGAGGGGGAAATGTGCGGCAATGCAGTTCGCTGTATTGGGAAATACCTTTACGAACGGGGACTTACCCAAAAGCAAGAAATTTCATTGGAAACAGCTGGTGGAATTCGTTATTTAGTGTTGAATACTGAAAATGGCATAGTGAAAACCGTTTGTGTGGATATGGGAGAGCCTGTATTGGAGGCGGAGAAGATTCCTGTCATTCACGAAAGCAGCCCTGTTATAGGGAAAATAATCAAAGTCAACGGAACAGAATTTGCATTTACCTGTGTGTCCATGGGAAATCCCCATGCGGTAACATTTGTGGAGGACACACGAGCATTTGATGTGGAGGAATATGGAAAGCAGATTGAAGGAAATGCTTTGTTTCCAAACAAAACAAATGTTGAGTTTGTTCAGATTTTAAACAGAAATCACATCAATATGCGTGTTTGGGAAAGAGGAAGCGGTGAAACCCTTGCCTGTGGCACAGGTGCCTGTGCATCGGTAGTGGCATCCATTTTGAATGGTTTTTGCGACAGAGAGGTGAAAGTATCTCTACTTGGCGGAGAATTAACAATAAATTGGAATAAAGAAGATAACCATGTTTATATGACAGGCCCGGCAGCGTTTTCTTTTGACGGTATTTGGCTGCGGGAGGTTTAATCCCTGGTTTTGGGAAAAAAGAGGAGGAAGCATATGGCGAAAGAATTACATGATACGGCGGAGCTGGAGGAAAAGGTTATCCTTGTAGCGGTTGAGATGGATGAACGCAATAGCCGTTCGGCAATGGAAACAGAGGCTTGCCTGGATGAACTTGAGGAGCTGGTGCGAACTGCAGGGGCGGTGGCAGTTGCCAGAAGTGTGCAAAAGAGAGAACGGGTGCATCCTGGTCATTACTTAGGCAAAGGAAAAATAGAGGAACTAAAATTGATGCTGGAGACATACGGCGCATCGGGCATTGTTTGCGATGATGAGCTTTCTCCTGCACAGCTGAAGAATTTGGAAAAAATGCTGGAAACCAAGGTGATGGACAGAAGTATTGTTATTTTGGACATTTTTGCAGGCAGGGCAATTTCCGGAGAAGGCAAAATTCAGGTGGAATTGGCACAGCTGAAATACCGTTTATCTCGTTTGTCGGGCATGGGTGCGTCTATGTCAAGGCTTGGCGGCGGCATTGGCACAAGAGGCCCTGGTGAAAAGAAGCTGGAAACGGACAGACGCTATATTAAGGAGCGGATTGCGGAGCTAAACAGTGCCGCAAGGGAAATTCAGACGCATCGTGAATTATTGCGTGTTCAGAGAGGGAAAAAAGGGACACCTGTGGTATCTCTGGTTGGATATACCAATGCGGGGAAGTCCACAATTATTAATAAATTAACCGATGCGGGGGTTTTAGCGGAGGATAAATTATTTGCAACCCTGGATACAACCACCAGAAAGGTGGAGCTGCCCAATGGCTCTGAAATTTTATTGACGGATACGGTTGGATTTATTCAAAAGCTACCACATCATTTGGTTCAGGCATTTCGGGCAACCTTGGAGGAATTAAAATATGCGGATATTTTGCTCCATGTGGTGGATGCCTCCAATCCCAACAGGCAGGAGCAAATGCAGGTGGTGTATAAAACGCTGGAGGACTTGGGCTGTGCGGATACGCCTGTCATTACCGTTTTCAATAAAATGGACAGAGAGATTGAGCTGCCGTTGCCTTTGGATATCAGGGCAAGGGAGGTTGCGCAGATTTCCGCCTTTCGGGGCGATGGATTAGAAGGAATGCTGCGCTCTTTGGAAAATTTACTGAAAAGCTTTCGAAACTCTTTGGTTGCTTTGATTCCGTATACGGAAGGCGGTTTAATCGGCTGGGTTCACGGGCGATGTGAAATCCTTCGTGAGGAGCATACACCCGAGGGCGTTTTGCTGGAAGTGTATGTAGATGAGGAATCCGAAAATCGGTTAGAGAAATTTAGACAATAAAATAAGCGCTTGGGGTTTGTGCAAAAACAAGGTCCAAGCGTTTTTTTATTGGAGATATATGGAACTATTCTTCATGTTTTTGGTTTAAAATAAAAACAGCTTCTTCATAATCCTTTTTTTTCACATAAAATTTGCATTCCGTTTGTGTTTCTACCCTTATGCCGAAACCACGGGTATTGGATTGCATCACATTACCAAGGACTGAGATGCTATATTCAATATTGTGGGCGGACAGCAAATTTTGTATTTCTGCTTGTTTTTGCAGAGAATAAGTGATAAACAACTCTTTTCGATTCAATATTGTAATCAAAGAAATCCCTCCTTATTGATTTAAAATAGCAGAATTTAGGTAGGTAAACAATATAAAACAAAAAAAGTATTCAGATTTACTATTATTGTTAAGAAATATTTAAGTTTTGTGGATAATTTTTGTAACAACTGTATGGTAATATAAATTAAAATGCTATTAAAAAAGTTGCTAAAATTTAATTTTTAGGGGAGTGTGAAGCTTGGGTCGAAATGTGATTCGAATTAAAGACGTGAAGAAAATTTATCAAATGGGGAAAGAACAAATTCAAGCGTTAGACGGTATTAGCTTAAATATTCGTCAGGGCGAGGTTTGTTGTTTGCTTGGAAAATCAGGCTCTGGCAAATCCACCTTATTAAATTTGATTGCAGGGCTGGAAAAACCCTCAACTGGTGAAATCATATTTAACAAAAAACATATTGAGCGGATGAATGAAGACCAATTGGCAAATTTTAGACAGAAATACGTTGGCTTCGTATTTCAGTCCTACAACCTTCTGCCTACATTAACTGCCATGGAAAATGTTACGCTGCCGTTAATTTTTAAAAATGTTCCGCTGAAAGAGCGTAATGAGCGTGCAATGGAAATGCTCAAGGCCGTTGGGTTAGAGGAGAGAGCATACCATAAGCCCCACGAAATGAGCGGCGGGCAGCAGCAAAGAGTAAGCATTGCAAGAGCGTTTATCAATAGCCCTCAGGTGGTATTTGCGGATGAACCCACAGGGAATCTGGATACCCGTACAACCTTTGAAATGATGGATTTGATTACGGCTTTGGCAAAACAGAACAACCAGACACTGGTAATCGTAACCCACGATTTAGAGCTGTCAGACTATGCGGATCGTATTGTGATGCTGTCTGATGGGAAGGTGGAACGGATTGAAGAGAAAACACGGATTGAAGGAGAGAAAGAATGATGAGAAAGAGGTTTTTTCAGAAGATAGTTACAGTTATAATGATGCTTTCCATGATACTTGGGCAAACAACAGTGGGTTTTGCCGATGATGACAGTGGTTCCCCTAAAATTGTTATTGGCGGAGAAACGCTTGTAAATATTGTAGCAGGGGTGGAAAATAAGGTTACGCTTCAGGTGAAAAATAAAGGTGGGGCAACGGCAGACGGTGTCTATGCGCAGACAAAAACATCGGGGACCGATCCTTTTCGCATCTCGGTTCAAGGGGGCGGCGATTTAGGGAGTATTGGTGCAAATGGATACAAAAATATGACTTTAAATGTAAAGATAACAGGTGAAATTACGCAGGCTACTTACCCTGTTACGATAGACTTTACATATACGAATTCAAACAATTCTTCTTTTTCAGGAAGCGAAACAATTTACTTAAAAATGGAAGGATATGACAAAGAACTTAGCTATAAGCTGGATGGCATGACGCTTAGTCCGGAGAGTATGACCCCCGGAAACAGTGCAAATTTAAGCGGTAAAATTGTGAATAATGGTGCACAGGAAATGCAAGAGGTTGATATTAGCCTGGAAAATTTGGCAACAGACAAAATCAGCTTAAGCGGTGGATTCAGCACAAAGCATTGTGGACAAGTTCCTGCCGGTGGAAGCGCTGCGTTTGCCTTTTCACTGGTTGCAAGTGCAGATATGGCAGCAGGCAACTACCCTGTTACCATTAAGCTGAAGTATGTAAATCAATATGGCAAAGCGGTTGAAAAAACACAAGAATATTACATTAATGTAGGCGGTGTGTCTGGGCAGAAATCTCAATTAGAGATACGCAATATGAAAGAGCCCGGCGGTATTTACGCCGTAAATCAGAACTTTACAGTCAGCTTTGATTTATATAACAGCGGAAAGGTTGCCGCAAAAAATATTGTGGTGACAGCGGCACCTGTGGATGCTGCGGCAGTAGTACCCAAATCGGCAAGTGTGAAAACAGTTTCCCAATTGGCAGCAGGGGCGACAACAACCCTTTCCTTTACTTTTGCGGGGACTGCGGCAGCAAAAACACAAAACTATGCGATTCAATTTACCACAGACTATACCTCCGGAGGAACCGCAGTGACTTCCTTTAAGCAGTTTGCTGGGGTCAACGTGAGCAATCCCGATGTAGATGGAGAAAATGCCAGCAAGCCAAAATTGATTGTAAGCAATTATGTATGTGATCCTTTGATTGTTATGGCAGGGCAAGAGTTTGACTTAAATATGGATATTTTAAATACCCATGCAACAAAAGGCGCAAAAAACATCAAAATGTTCTTAACCTTGGCGGAAGAAACATCTTCCGAAACTGAAAAGTCAGGGAATATTTTCACTCCTGTTAAGAGCAGCAACACGTTCTATTTCGACGCAATCGGCCCGAAGGGCACAGCCCATAAGCAATTACGCTTGTACGTAGTTCCTGAGGCACAGCCCAAAACCTATACTTTAACGGTAAATTTTGAGTATGAAGACAGTGCCGGAAAAGAATACACTGCAACAGAATTGCTGGGCATTAACGTCAAACAGGTAACGGAGATGCAGATAGATGATTTTGCAATGCCCGATTCCGTTGAGCTATATACCCCTGTTACGGTTTCCTTTAGCTATTACAATACGGGAAAGGTAGCTTTAAGCAACGTAATGTTAAAGGTTGAAGGCGACGTAGAATGCCAAAATAAAAATACCTATATTGGCAACATGGACTCTGGAGCAAGTGAATATTTTGAATCGACGTTTACACCCAATACAAGCGGAGAAGTGCCACTTAGCATTGTTATTTCCTATGAGGATGCAACCGGAGAGATTAAGGAAGAACGCAGAGATTTTGTTTTGAATGTTACAGAACCAATGATGCCGGAGGACATGGAAGGTGATGAATCAGCAACACCTCCTATGGATATGAAAAAAGTAATGATTTCCATTGCATTATTAGCCCTTTTTGGCATGGGAATGTTTATTTTCATCAAACGCCAGAAGCAGGATCCCCAAAAACATATTGAAGAAAGTGTAAACGACATTGAAGAAGATGATGATGACAGAGAGGATATGTCTTTATGAGTACGAGAGACTTATTAGATATGGCTCTTCGCAACTTATTAAAACGTAAGCTTCGAACTTTCCTAACGGTTCTTGGTGTAGTGATTGGTACGGCTTCCATCGTTGTAATGGTATCTATTGGTATCGGCATGAATGAAAGCTTTGCCCGTCAATTAGAGGATTGGGGGAGCTTGCAGGTAGTGAATGTATTTTCGCCCAATGGTGACGGCGGGGGTTACATGATGGAGGAGGAAGCTGCAAGCAACGCATCAAAGAAAGCCAAGAATGTGAAATTGGACGGGGCGGCGGTTGAATCCTTTCGGCAGTTAGCCAATGTTGAAGCGGTTTCTCCCCTGAAAAATTTATACCTGATGCTAGGAAGCGGAAAATATGTTGCGGATGCAAATATCATAGGACTTGATCCGGCTACAATGGAAGCCATGGGGTACAAAGTGGATAATGGACGAGCATTGACCGGGGAAGATGTAAAAGCAATGGTTGTTGGCGGCGGAGTTGAATTTTATGATCCCAAGCTAAACTGGGAAATGAGAATGAATTCGGAGCCGCTGCAGTTGGAATTAATCGGTGAAAAGATTGAAGCCACTTTCGACTGGAATTATGGTACCAAATATGCTGACAAAACATTGAAGTCAAATAAATTTGAAGTGGTGGGTACGATGCCTGCTGATGGAAGTAACGGTTGGAGTGTCGTTATGCCGATCAAAGAGGTTGAAAAAATTGAAAAAACACAGCAAGAGTGGGAGAAAAAAATGAATGGTTCTTCCGGCTCAAATAACCAAAGTCAGTCCAAAGAATACGAACAGGTTATGGTTAAGGTGGACGACATTAAAAATGTAAAGGCTGTGCAGCAGCAAATTAAGGACATGGGCTATCGTGCTTCAAGCTTATCGGATGAGTTGGATGCCATGAAGGAAACCACAAAAATGCTGCGCATGGTTTTGGGTGCAATCGGTGCAATTTCATTGGTCGTTGCCGCAATCGGTATTACCAATACAATGGTTATGGCAATTTATGAAAGAACAAGAGAGATTGGTATTATGAAGGTAATCGGTGCATCGCTGCGTGATATTAAGCTTCTTTTCCTGACGGAGGCGGCTTTTATCGGATTCGCAGGGGGTATTCTAGGCATTGGCGTAAGCTTTGCGACATCGAAGTTGGTTAATTTTGCAGCCATGCAGCAAGGCAGCGATATGACTTCCTCCATCCCTTTATGGTTGTATCTGGGGGCGATTGGCTTTGCTACGATCATTGGTGTTATTTCAGGATATTTGCCTGCAAAGCGTGCAATGAAGCTCAGTGCTTTATCCGCAATCAAAACAGAGTAACAAAAGAATATATAAAAACACACTATTTTTTAAGTAAGACAAAAAATAGTGTGTTTTTTATTACAAAAAATTATATCTGGTGCATTTTTGGAAAGACTATGTAAGGAGAAATGTCAAAACAACAAAGGATTGATTTTCATGCTGATCCAACTGGCTGCTGCACCTGTCTTCGTCGGACTTTTTTATATTTATGTCAGAGATAAGTATGAAAAAGAACCATGGAAAATGCTTTTCGTGGGGCTATTATACGGGATTTATACGACTGCTGTTATTTATGGGGTTGGATTGGGGATGGAGAAAATTTTTCCGCATCAGGAAAATCCGTTGTATACGGCGTTTATCAGCTCGGCAGGCGTTGAGGAGATAATCAAATATGTATTCCTCGTGCTTTTAATATGGAAAAACGGTAATTTTAATGAACCGCTTGATGGGATTGTTTATGGGGTTTTTGTTTCGCTGGGGTTTGCGTGGGTTGAAAATATTATTTATGTGACGCATCCCGTCATGGGTGGTTATGGCACGGCGTTTTCCAGAGCGGTTCTTTCTGTTCCCGGGCATGGATTGTTTGGCGTACAAATGGGATACTATTTGGGACTGGCAAAGTTTTTTGGCGAAAAAAAGAATTTGGTGCTTGCCTTGCTGGTGCCGTATTTTGTACATGCCCTATACAACTATTTTTTATTAGAAAAATTTTCAGCATACTGGATTCCGTTTTGGATGCTAGAAGTTTGGCTGTGGTGGTCTGGATTAAAGCATATAAAAGAGCTGGTAAGAATTTCACCTTTTCGAGAATAAAATAGGCACGATTTTATTGTTGCTCTTGAAATAAACCTCAAAAAGCGGTATACTGATAAAAATAAGATACTTGGCAGAAACTAGAAAAATTACGGAGGTCAAGCAGTGGTAGAAGCGGTGAGCTGTGGAGGCGTTGTGATCTATAAGTGGAAGATTCTTCTCTTATACAAAAACCAAAACGGCAGATATATGGGCTGGGTATTGCCCAAGGGCACTGTGGAAGAAGGCGAAACCTATCGGCAGACCGCTTTGCGTGAGGTAAAGGAAGAATCCGGTGCAACCGGTGAGATTATTAAATATGTGGGGAAAACCCAATATACCTTTAAGGGCAGTGAGGATGCTGTAAGCAAAACAGTACATTGGTATTTGATGAGTGCCAATTCCTTTTTTTGCAAACCTCAGAGCGAAGAATACTTCGCCGATGCCGGTTTTTATAAATTCCATGAAGCCTATCATCTGTTGAAATTTAACGACGAACGCCAGATTTTAAAAAAAGCATATTATGAGTATAGTGAAATGCGTAAGAATAAGGAGTTCCTGAAACGGAAATTCTCCGAAAAAAAACTGTAAAGGAGTTATGCCGAATGAGAAAGTATTTTGAATTAAAACCTAGTTTTGAAGATTTAAAGGATAGAATTGTCGTTTTACACAAAGAGGAAGATGAAAAGAAAACCTTGGTTCTTGTTTTATCCATCGTTGCTGCTGTTTTAGCGGTTGTTGCTTTGGGCGTTGTTTATTTGCTGAAAACAAAAATGGAAGATGAATACGATGAAGATTGGGATTATGACTGGGATGATTTAGAAGATGAATATTGCAATGAAGATGATTGCTGTTGTACAGATAAAGATGTTGATGCTTCCGTAAAGGTCGAGCAGATATAAGGAAGATGGGGCGGCAGGTGGCCGGTATGGTTCTCTACTGACTGTGCGCCACCTCCCTTTTTTTCTTTTGGTTGGGACAAAAAAATACGAATAGGACAAAAAAAGACCAGAGGAAGGTGGAAGATGGAGGAGAAATTACAATTAATTCGAAGAATAGCTCCGGATTTGACGGAGGAGATGATAAAAAGATACCGTGTTTTAAAGACGGTTCGCCTTTTACAGCCCTGTGGCAGAAGAATGGTAGTGCTGGCACTGGGTATGACGGAAAGAACTGTCCGCAGTGAAATTGAACGTTTCAGTGTGCAAAAATTAGTACAGGTTTCCAAAACGGGCATGATGGTTACTGAAGAGGGCATGGAGGTTTTGGAGGGCTTGGAAGAAATCATCTCGGTCATGACAGGTCTGTCTGACTTGGAGGAAAAGCTGGCTGGCCTTTTAGGCGTAAAGAAGGTACTGATTGCACAAGGCGATGCCGATGTCAGCGAGCGTAGTCGGAAAGAAATGGGGCAACTGGCGATGCGGTTGCTTTTGGAAAAAACGAACGAAAAAAGCTGTATTGCCATCACCGGTGGTACGGCAATGGAGGATTTGGTCGTTGCCGCCCCTGAAATGTCTAAGCCAATGGCAAAAATGATTGTGCCGGCAAGAGGCAGTATTGGCAGAAGGATGGAATTACAGGCAGACACGCTGGCGGTGCAGCTGGCAGGAAAGCTTCAGGCTGAGTATCGTTTGCTGCATTTGCCGGATAATTTAAGCGAAACCGCTTTGGAGGAAATGAAAAAGCAACCGGAAATCCTTGAAACCATACAGGAAATGGATCAGGCAAATATTTTGCTTTTGGGCGTAGGCAATGCGCTGGAAATGGCGGAAAAACGCAGATTGGATCCAGAGGTAAGATTGTATTTAGCTGAACAAGATGCCGTTGCAGAGGCTTGCGGATATTACTTTAATCGAAGCGGAGAGGTGCTTTATAGAACTCGCTCCATTGCCATTGATTTCAACGAAATCGGAAAAATGGATGAGGTAATTGTGGTTGCAGGCGGAGACAAAAAAGCGGAAAGCATTTTTGCCGTAAGCCAAAGCATCCCAAGCGGCGTGTTTGTTATAGATGAAGGTGCTGCATTAAGAATGCTTCATCTTTTGGAAGCAGAAGCATAAGAATTGTTAAAAGCTTTCCCCACAAAACATTATTTCTATCTTGAAAATAAAAGAGCTGCTTTTGGGAAAAGTAAAAATATTTGGGAGTCAGCTGCTGCCACGTTAATGAGAAAGGAGTTTTGAATATGCTCAATAAAAAATCAGTTGATGATTTGCAGGTAAAAGGGAAAAAGGTTTTGGTTAGATGCGACTTTAATGTTCCTTTGAAGGATGGGGTGATTTCCGACGAAAACAGAATTACCGCTGCCCTTCCGACAATTAGAAAATTAGTGGAGGACGGCGCAAAGGTCATTCTTTGCTCACATATGGGCAAGCCCAAGGGAGAACCGAAGACGGAGCTTTCCTTGACTCCTGTCGCAAAAAGGCTTTCGGAGTTATTGGGTAAAGAGGTCGTTTTTGCAAAGGACGATGCGGTTGTTGGTGAAAATGCAAAAAAAGCCGTTGAAGCAATGAAAGATGGCGATGTTGTTTTATTGGAAAATACACGCTATCGTAAGGAAGAAACCAAAAATGAGGAGAGCTTCAGCAAACAGCTGGCTTCCTTAGCGGATATTTTCGTAAACGATGCCTTTGGCAGCAGCCATAGAGCACATTGCTCCACTGTAGGCGTTGCAGAATTTGTAGAGGAATCTGCCGTTGGGTATTTAATGGAAAAGGAAATTGAATTTTTGGGCAATGCGGTGAACAATCCTGAGCATCCATTTGTAGCGATTTTAGGCGGCTCTAAGGTTTCCGATAAAATCAATGTGATCAATAATTTATTGGAAAAAGTTGACACTTTAATCATTGGGGGCGGCATGGCCTATACCTTTGCGGTTGCCAAAGGTGGCAAGGTCGGGGACTCGTTGCTTGAGGCGGATAAGGTTGATTACGCTAAGGAAATGATGGCAAAGGCGAAAGAAAAGGGCGTTAGACTGCTTTTGCCTACAGATACGGTGATCACAAAGGAATTTAAAAATGATACGGAATTTAAAACCGTTTCCTCATTGGAAATTCCAGACGGATGGATGGGACTGGACATTGGTGAGAAATCCAGAGAGCTGTTTGCTGATGCAATTAAAGAGGCAAAAACCGTGATTTGGAACGGGCCTATGGGTGTGTTTGAGTTTGAAAATTTTGCAGCCGGAACGAAAGCGGTGGCACAGGCAATGGCGGAAATTGATGCGACAACAATTATTGGTGGCGGCGACTCTGCCGCAGCGGTAAATCAGCTGGGCTTTGGGGATAAAATGACGCATATTTCCACAGGCGGTGGGGCATCACTGGAATTTTTAGAAGGAAAGGACTTGCCCGGTGTAGTAGCAGTGCAAGATAAATAAGGTTTCATATGAAGTGCAGGAAAAAAATATTTGTAGCAATGGCTTTGCTGGGCAGTCTTATTTTTCAGCAAACTGCCTGGGGGAAAACGGTCGTTGCTATGGATAAAGCAGAAGAACAAGAGCTGATAGTGCCGGCGGAAACAATGATTATTCCCCCGACAGATTATATTCCCGTTTTGATGTATCATCATTTTGCAGTAAGAGATATGGGAGAAGGAAACGGAGTCGTTACCACCCAAGCCGAGTTGGAGGAGCAGATTTGCTATTTAAAGGAGTCGGGGTATGAATTTATTTCCTTGGAAACTTTAAAACTGCTTCTACAAAGGGTGGAAAAAGAGAGGGTTCATTATAAAAGAAACGTAAAAGACGAGCTAAGCCTTGGTTTAGATAAAAAATATATTTGTATCACCATGGATGACGGGTATATAAGCAACTATGATTTGGCTTTTCCTGTTTTTCAAGAATACCGTGTCCCAGCTTCCATCTTTGCGATTACAGACAGCATAACCCAGCAAACCGGATTAAAAAAGTTCAGCTGGAAGCAAGCACAAAAAATGGTGGACAGCAGGTATGTTAAAATTTATAACCACACGGCAAATCATGTGCCTGTTGACATGGAAACGGAAGACGAATTTCTGGATGAAGCCGAAAAAGCAGAGATTGCTCTGCAAACATACTTAAATCAGGACGGCTGTCAGGCATTGGCATATCCAAATGGGCGGTTTACACTATATTGCGAGGAAAAGCTAAAGGAAATGGGCTTTGATTTATTATTTACCGTAGAGCAAGGGGTCATTACAAAAGAAACATCTCGCTATGAAATTCCCAGAATTGCTGTTGAATCAGGCTGGGATGGTCAGACTTTGATGGAAAACATAGAGCGTACTGCAAGAAAAAGCTTTGTACCATAAGAGAGGGGCGCAGATTATGAGGAAAAAAATTATTGCAGGCAACTGGAAAATGAACAAAACACCAAAAGAGGCGGCGGACTTTTGCAAGCTAATGAGGGATAAGGCTGCCTCCACTGAGGTTGACGTTATATTTTGTGTGCCTTTTGTGGATTTATATCCCGTATTGGAGCAGTTAGCAGGAAGCGGGATCAACGTAGGTGCGGAAAATATGTATTTTGAAGACAGCGGTGCATATACAGGGGAAATCTCTGCGCCAATGCTGAAGGAAATGGGTGTTTCCTATGTTGTATTGGGACATTCTGAGCGTCGCCAATACTTCAACGAAACGGATGAAATGGTGAATAAAAAAGTGAAAAAAGCTTTAGAATCAGGCATTACACCGATTATGTGCTGTGGAGAAACACTGGAGCAAAGAGAAGCAGGCATTACCATTGAATGGATTCGTATGCAAATTAAATGCGGCTTGCAAGGAATTGCCGCTGAAGCTGTTGAAAATATTGTGATTGCTTACGAACCAATTTGGGCAATCGGTACGGGTAAGACGGCAACATCCCAGCAGGCGCAGGAGGTTTGCAAGGCAATTCGTCAGGTTGTTGGCGAAGTATACGGCACGGCTGTGGCCGAGAAGGTAAGAATTCAGTATGGCGGCAGTGTAAGCGGAAAAAATGCCGCAGAATTGTTTGCCATGCCTGATATTGATGGTGGCTTGGTTGGCGGAGCAAGTTTGAAAGAGGAATTTCAGGAGATTGTGCATTACCTCAAATAAAAGCAGGTGTGAAAGCAAGGTGAAAATATGGGAAAGAAAACAACAGTTTTAATGATACTGGACGGATTCGGGATTAGCGAAAAGGTTGAAGGAAATGCGATAAAACAAGCAAATACACCCGTATTGGACGGTATTTTTAAAAAATACCCCTTTGTGAAGGGTTATGCCAGCGGACGTGACGTTGGTTTGCCTGAGGGTCAAATGGGGAATTCGGAAGTAGGGCATTTGAACATTGGTGCAGGACGCATTGTATATCAGGAATTAACCCGTATTACGAAAGCAATTGAGGATGGGGATTTTTATGAAAATCCCGAGCTGCTTCAAGCGGTTGACCATTGCAAAAAAAATTCTTCTGCATTACACTTATACGGCTTGGTTTCTGATGGTGGGGTGCATAGTCATAACACCCATCTTTATGCTTTGCTGCGTTTGGCAAAGAAGCATGATTTGGAAAAAGTATTTGTCCATGCGTTTTTGGATGGCAGAGATACCCCGCCTTCCTCTGGTGCGGATTATGCCGCAGAGTTGGCGGAAAAAATGCGTGAAATGGAAGTCGGTCAGTTTGCAACGGTCATGGGACGATACTTTGCCATGGATCGGGATAAACGCTGGGATAGAGTGCAGGAAGCCTATGACGCTATGGTTATGGGCAAAGGCGCAACTGCCACAGATGCAGTAGATGGGATTAAGAAGTCCTATGAAAAGGGAAAAACGGACGAATTTATGCCGCCTACGGTCATTGTGGATGAAATGGGCATGGCTAAGGGGAAGATTTCTGACCACGATGCTGTTATTTTCTTTAACTTCCGCCCCGACCGTGCAAGAGAGATAACCAGAGCGATGTGCGATCCCACGTTCGATGGATTTCAGAGGGAAAAAGTATTGCAGGATTTGAAGTATGTATGCTTTACGGAATATGATATTACGATTCCAAATAAAGAGGTTGCATTTAAACCACAAAAGCTGACAAATACACTAGGCACCTATATTTCCTCTTTGGGCTTAAAACAGCTAAGAACCGCTGAAACAGAAAAATATGCCCATGTCACCTTCTTTTTTAACGGTGGTGTGGAGGAGCCAAATCCGAACGAAGATCGTTGGCTGGTACCCTCACCAAAGGTTGCAACCTATGATTTGCAGCCAGAAATGAGTGCGTATGAGGTGACGGAGGGTTTGGTAAAGGCAATCCGTTCCAAAGAGTACGATTTGATTATCATAAATTATGCAAATTCGGACATGGTGGGTCATACAGGCTTTATGGAGGCGGCAATCAAGGCTGTGGAAACGGTGGATCAATGTGTTGGGAAGGTAATGGAGGCATTATTGGAAACAGGGGGAAATATGTTTTTATGTGCAGACCATGGAAACAGCGACCAAATGATAGATTATATATCCCATGAACCCTTTACGGCACATACAACAAACCCTGTACCCTTTGCTTTGATTAACTACACCGATGGTGTTGGATTAAGAGAAGGTGGCAGGCTTGCGGATATTGCACCTACGCTTTTAGAAATGATGGGATTGCCAATTCCCGAAGAAATGACAGGAAAAACTTTGCTGATAAGCAAATAAGGATATGTAATCAAGAAAAACAAAATGGAAAGTGAAAACTGTGCGTTTCATTTACCCCCATTGATTTGGAAAATGGGTGTAAATTCTACAATACAAAATATCTATTCTTATATCAGAAAAAAATATATTTTTGCTGATAAAGTTTCAATCAAGTCTTTTCAAAGGCTTGCGGGGTTCGGGACAAAGTCCTGAGAACTTGTATTTTGTACATGACTAATAAGTGAATATAAGGAGGTTACAACAAATGAAAGGTTTTTTTGAAATTACTGATGTTTTTGCAAGGGAAGTATTGGATTCCAGAGGTAACCCGACGGTTGAAGTTGAAGTCATTGTAGACGACAGCATTATTGGTCGTGCGGCTGTTCCAAGCGGTGCTTCTACAGGCGCATTTGAAGCGGTGGAACTGCGTGACGGTGGCGAAAGATATAACGGCAACGGCGTACAGAACGCTGTGGATAATGTAAATGACATTATTGCCGAAGAAATCGTTGGTATGAATGCTTTGGATCAGGTTTCCGTTGACAAGGCGATGATTGCTTTGGACGGAACACCGAATAAGGCAAAATTAGGGGCAAACGCAATTCTTGGCGTTTCCATGGCGGTTGCAAAGGCTGCTGCGGAAGCTTTGGATATGCCTTTATATCAGTATTTAGGCGGATTTAACGCAAAGACTATGCCTGTTCCTATGATGAATATTATGAATGGTGGCAAGCACGCTGACAACACCGTAGACATTCAGGAATTTATGATTATGCCTGTTGGTGCGCCTTCTTTTAAGGAAGCACTTCGTATGTGTGCTGAAATTTACCATATGCTGAAAAAGGTTCTGAAAAACAAAGGACTTTCCACAGCAGTTGGTGACGAAGGCGGCTTTGCGCCCGACCTACCTACAGCGGACGCAGTGATTGATTTAATTAAGGAAGCAGTTGATGCGGCAGGCTACAAATGGGGCGAGGAAATTAAAATCGCTTTAGACCCTGCTATGACAGAATTATATGATGAAAAGGACGGCAAGTACCACTTCCCCGGCGAAAGCAAAATGGCAGGTAAAGAAATTGTTAGAACCTCTGAAGAAATGGTTGGATTTTGGAAGGCTTTGGCTGAAAAATATCCGATTGTTTCCCTTGAAGATGGTTTGTCGGAAGAAGATTGGGCTGGCTGGCAGTTGTTGACAAAGGAATTGGGCGACAAGCTTCAGTTGGTTGGTGATGACCTTTTTGTTACAAATACAGAACGTTTGCAAAAGGGAATTGAGTTGAAGGCCTGCAATTCTATTTTAATTAAGGTAAACCAGATTGGTACCTTGACAGAAACTTTCAATGCAATTCAGCTGGCAAACAGAAACAAAATGACGGCTGTTGTTTCCCATAGAAGCGGCGAAACCGAAGATACAATCATTGCGGATATTGTAGTGGCGGCAAATGCAGGGCAGATTAAAACAGGTGCTCCCGCAAGAACAGACCGTGTTGCAAAATACAATCAGCTTCTTAGAATCGAGGAAGAATTGGACGATGCAGCAGAATATTTGGGAATGGATGCATTCTTTAATTTGAAGTAAAAAGGAATTAAAACTATAATGAAAAAGGCTTTTTGTGGTATGGCTACCATGGGAAGCCTTTTTTGCGCAAAAAAATAAATGCTGTGGGGAAAATAAAAAAGGTGAAAATGTAGTATAATGTCGATCATTATGTAACCCAAAAAATTGGAAACTTATTGCCAATATAAATAGAAATATTATGATTAGGGCAGAAGAGAGGACAGGTTCGCCGAAGACCTTTTGAAAGCTTTCAAGAATTCTTTTAAATATGGTTGCTTTGGAGGATTTTCGCAAGACGGTAAGTAAAATCAAATTGTGTTGGGTACGGGTGCTACGGCAAAAACAGACCGTGTTATGCTTACTTTGGTTTGAAATAAAATGAATTTGCAAGATTTTTCATGATCATGATTATGAAGAGTATTGTTTTATATAATAAAATGATATAAAATATTATCGGTATAAATTTGTTACAATGATATAGTGAAAATGGTAGGGTGGATTGTGATTAAGACAGATGGACTTTTCGATAGGGGGGAATTATGAAAAGGATAAAGGAACTTATTATTTTAGGTGTTCTCATCAGCTGTTTATCGGCTTGCACCGCAAATGTGCAAAAAGAAAAGGTTGAGCAAGATCAGGATTTCAGGGAAGCAAATAGCCTTGAAGATCAGGGGGATGAATGGGACAACTATGTTGAGGATTTTTCTGCTTATGATTTTACAAGAGAAATGAATGCAACTGTGAATGACCGTCATTTTGAGGCAGAAGAAGCTCCTGAAAACGTTGTGGAAGAACTGGTTTTTGATCACTACTATTATGATATAAAGGGTGAGTTTGACCAATTTGCAGATATTTATGGCGAAATTGAAGCGCTTAAGATTTCTGCAAGGAATACTAAGAAAAAATTTGAAGAGGGTGCTTATATAAAGGAATATATAATTCATAGCTTATCAACATGGTCAAAGGAGGAGTTCCAGAATTCAGATTATGTTGAAATTCATATTCTAAAAGATGATGTTTTGAAGTATCAGCTTTCTTCTTTTGCAATTGTGCAAGTGGATATTTCTATGGCATTGTCACAAGCAGCCTTAGAGCGAGGGCCACAGTTAGGGGATGGGGAATACACCAGAGGGTTTCTTTGTGGAAAAAAAACGGATGATGATATTTGGAAAATCTACAATATTTATTGGATTGATGAATAAATTCGAGAAAAATAGAGGCATCCTTGTTGACAAACAAAGATGCCTCTAAATAATTTCATGGGAATAAGGTTATATTTTTTATAGTGGTGCTTTCTTTTTTTCTTCTGCCTTTGCAGCCATGATTCTATATAGATCCTGCATATCCATATTGCCATTTCGGGTAATCCATTCAATTGCACCATAAACAGGGGTTAAATGATATGGAATAAACTCTAATAAGGCGGCTTCATTTTTATCTTTTAAAAGCTGAATGATCTCCAAATGCTGATCAAAGGATGGCTGATGTTTGGTAAGTGGCATTTTGGATAGCATAAAAATTTGAAACATTGAGCCGATATTCCAGTTGTTTATATACAATTTTGTCAGTTGAGAGTTTCCGGCTAAGGTGACAAATAAAGTGTGAAAGCGAATTTCCAGCTCAGTTGCAAGGTTATAGTTTTCGCTGTCAATACCGGCAAGCTCAATGGCAACCTGTTCCATTTCATCTAAAAGTTCCTGAGAAAAGTCAATATTTTGAATTGCTCTTTTTACGGCATAAAGTTCAAACATTTCACGCACTTCAATAATTTCTTTTAGCTGTTGCGGGGAAAAATCAGCCACGATTACACCACGGCGCGGCAAGGCAACAGCCAAACCATGGGCCACTAAACGGTTAATAGCAGAAACAACTGGGGTTCTGCTGATTCCCAAAGAATCAGAGATTTCCTGGGTGGATAATTTTGACCCCGGTGGATAGGTGCCGTTTTGTATGCGCGTTCGCATTTCACGAAAAGCGTAGTCTAACAGAGATTCTGTGTGTTCCATATAGTGTGCCTCTTTCTTGTTTAATTGGATTTTATAATTTAAAAAAAATAAAATAAAATTCAAAATTGTTATTTTATATTATAATGCCTGAAATTGACATTGTAAACCCTATTCAATCATGTTGACGAAAAATGTGGCAGAATGCTTAAAATGCTTTAAAATCAGTCTTTTTGTTTTTCTGTATTTTATAGGTTGTATAGCAGATTTTTGTTTGGCTAAATTATATATGAAGCAAATTTTTTTTGTTTCAAAATCAGCAGCAGTCGGGAGTGGGGCATATGTGGTTAAGAAAGGAAAAAAAACGCCGTTTTTTTATACCTGCTGCGGCGGTTCTAATCCCAACACTGCTCTGGTGCAGTGTAAGCTGGCTTTTGCCGAATGATTTGACTTTAGTAGAAGGAGAAAAGACGGAAATAGCAACGCAGCTTCCCATTTCAGCCAGAACAGAAAAAAGCATTGAAGTTTTAGGTATTACAACAAAGCCATTGGCGGATGCTTTTCATCTGGAATTAGGTTCTTCTATTATGGCTGATCCTATTCAGGCGGGAACAGCAAAGGTAACATTTTATTTATGCAATGCCGTGCCGATTAAAACCATAGATGCAACGGTCATTCCAAAAACCACCTTAGTGCCTGTTGGCAGAACGGTTGGTGTAAGCTTAGACACAAAAGGGCTTTTGGTTTTAGGAATAGGATCGGTAAACATGGAGGACAATGACACGGTTGAACCTTGCAAGGGAGTTCTAAAAACAGGAGATTTGTTATTGGAAGCAAATGGACAAAAATTAATTAATAAAGAAACGTTTATGGATGTTGTTACCCAAAGCAACGGCGAAAAAATTGACGTATTGCTGGAAAGAAAGGGTGAGCAAAAGCATATTAGGTTAACGCCTGTTTACAGCCAAACAGAGCATGCATTTAAACTGGGCGTTTGGGTACGAGATAGTATTCAGGGAATAGGTACGATAACCTTTTATGACCCAAAGACTAATAAATTTGGTGCATTGGGACATGGTGTTTATGATGTTGACACCGCAGAATTAATGATAATCAAAAACGGCACAATCATACCATCACAGCTAACGGATATTGTGAAAGGGAAAAAAGGTGAACCGGGAGAGCTAACAGGGATTATTCAACGGGATACGACGTTAGGTGAAGTTAGTAAAAATACGGAAGTGGGTATTTATGGAACCTTGAACCAAACAAGTGACTATTCCGGCACAGCACTGCCAATAGGCCTAAAGCAGGAAGTTAAAATTGGTAAGGCTGAGATTTTAACCAACATTGAGGGAGAAGAAGTGGGCAAATATGAAATTGAAATTGAAAGCTTCGCTAAAGGCAGCGGTAAGGACATGATGATTCATGTTACGGACAAAAGGCTATTGGAAAAGACGGGTGGTATTGTTCAGGGAATGAGTGGAAGCCCGATTATTCAAAATGGACAGCTGATTGGCGCAGTGACTCACGTTTTGGTAAATGATCCTGAACGGGGATATGGTACGTTTATTGAAACAATGCTGGAAGAAATGAATAAAGGATAACAAGAGAAGTGTATCAGTAAAATTTGTTTAATTTTGTAAGTCCCCTGCCTTTTAGGTGGGGGATATTTGCAAGGATATGAAAACAACATTTGTTTGAGTACGATACGATTTGATTTTTTTGCGGAAATTTTTCTTGTATTGAAGCATAGCACCTTTACTTAAGGGTGTTTTTTTTGCTGATGAAATGAATTTCATCGATGAAAAGGGAAAGTATCATGGAAAAAGAAAGTGACTTTATTTTTGGTCAATTCATTGTTTACAATTAATATTGTAAAATAAAACTAAATTTTGTCATAAATGACGAAAATGAAATAAAAACTTTTAAATCAAGAAGGATTTTCAATTAAATATACCGAATTGTAATATTATAGGAATGTTTGGTGAGTAAAGTTTGACGAAAAGCTGAGAAAGGTAAAAAACTTGCGAAATGTTCTCGAATACTGACGAAAAGATAATTGCATGGTATAATTGTTTTCGTGGGAAAAGGAAGGGAAGCCTTTTGCTGCAAATTATGCTAAGAATGGGGGAGTCAAAAATGAACGAATCAGAAAAGTTAAAGGTGGTTCTAGCTGACAGGGATGGGTTCTATTTACAAAAGCTAAAGCGTTGCTTGGAGCGTAAGGGGGATATGACTGTCGTCGGGATGACTGACAGTGGGCCTGCGGTTCTTGAAATGGTGAGGAAGCTAAATGCAGATATTGTTCTTCTGGATATTCTTTTAGGAGATCGTGATGGTTTTTGGGTTTTAGAAAGTCTTAAAAAACTCGGCAGCGATTGTATTTGCATTATGATCTCAGCAATGGATAGTGACAAAATGGTACGAAGAGCGATTGGATTTGGTGCCGATTATTATATGGCAAAGCCGATTCAAGGAGAACTTTTGCTCGAACGTATTCATCAGCTGATTGAAGGCGAAAAAAGAGATAAGTATGAGCCGTCAATGAATTTAAATGAAGAGAAGTCTGTATATGTTATTGAGGGCAGTTATCAAAATTTGGAAGCCGACATTTCTACAACATTAAGCAGAATGGGAATTTCTGCCAGCATCAAGGGATACCACTTTATCAGACGAGCGATTATGATGGCGGTTGATAACGAAGAAGTATTAATTGGTATTACGAAAGGTCTATATCCTGACATTGGAAAGCTTTTCAAAACATCGGCAAGTAAGGTTGAAAGAGCAATACGTCACGCAATAGAGAGTGCGTGGAAGAAAAATGGTCAGCAGGTATATTTTGAAGTGGTTGGATATTTAACAATGGACAAGCCTACAAATGGTCAATTTATTGCTGCTTTAACTGAATACTTCCGAATTCGCCAAAATGAGGTCTCTAAAAAAATCAGTTGATAATAAATCACTTTCATGATTTTGGCTAAGATCTTTTAACATATGCCGAAAATTTTTCCCTCTTTGCACCTTGCAAAGAGGGTTTTTGCGTCTGGAAAAAATGAGTTGTCAATTTTACTGCGCTTACGCTTATGGGGTTTTTGGAAGTCCTCAGGCTTTTTGTGTTCTTAAATTCATTTTTTCATAATATAATTTTGAAATAATTTTACTGAAAGGTTTGCGTATTTGGTAAATTATCTTTTGTAAACAGAATATAATTTTTACTTGGGCAAAGTGCTTTTTATTGCTACCAATCTTTTCATAAATAGATAGAAGGAAATAAGAATGGGGTGAGGAAATGAGATGCTACGCAGATGGACATTGTGATACCATGGTTCGGCTTTTTGAGCGAAAACAAGAGCTCTTTACGAATGATGGACATATAGATGTTGAGCGTCTGAAAAAATTTGATGCACCATTACAGTTTTTTGCAATTTGGCTTGATCCGAAGTATTATTCGATTTCTATGCGTCAAACCATGAAATATATTGAGTTTTATTACAGTCAGATAGATAAAAATTCTGAGATGATTGGTCATGTAAATTGCTTTTCGGATGTCCTGCGAAACAAAGAAAAAAACAGAATAAGTGCTTTGCTGGCCATTGAGGGAGGAGAAGCATTAGAAGGTGAAATTTCTGCCATTCATACTTACTATCGTTTGGGAGTAAGGTCAATGACGCTGACATGGAATTTCAAGAATCACTTGGCTGATGGCGTGGCGGAAAGCCAAAGCAAAGGAGGACTTACAAATTTCGGGCGGCAAGTGGTAGCAGAAATGGAAAAACTGGGGATGCTTGTGGATGTTTCACATCTTTCTGAAACGGGTTTTTGGGATGTTGCGACAATCACAAAAAAACCGTTTATTGCAAGCCACTCCAATGCACGTGCAGTTTGCGATGTACCCAGAAATCTTTCGGATGAGCAGCTGCGAGTGATTGCCGAAAAAGGAGGTGTTGTAGGATTGAATTTATATGCTCCTTTTTTAGCGGCGCAGAAGCAGGCAGATTTAGACGATATTTTACGGCACATTTATCATATGCTTTCAATCATGGGAGAAGATTTTATTGCACTAGGCAGCGATTTTGATGGGATTGATAGCTCTGCAAAAGAAATAAGCAGTGTGCAGGATGTGGAGCTGATTATCGAGAGGGTAGAGAAGGAATTCGGCAGGCAGACAGCACAAAAATTTTCTTCGGAAAATCTATTGCGAGTGCTCAAAGAAGTACTTTAAGGTACATTTCGCTTTATTTCTATGGCTTTTAGATTATTGAAGTAAGATGAATAGAAAAAATCTTTCTTTAAAATAATAAATGGCTGAAAGATAAAATGAAATTAACTGTACCTGTAAAAATTAAATCATTGCGGAAAGCTCCATTTTTTATGGGGAAAAAGCGTGGAAAATCGTAGGATGTGTTTTGTTTTCGTTTCGATTTTTTGTTACATATGCTGTGTTTTCGCTTTGCGGGGATATCACGATGCGCAAAGAACAGGAAGACAGATAAAGTTTTCTAAAGGATACTACATTTCAATGGAAAAATTTATAATATATTGCAGGCGTAAATTCATTAAATATCTTGCCTTTATTAATGCTTTTTGATAATATGTTTAAGAAGATATACAATCAGTTTTTTCAGAAAAACTTATGGTTCAGGATAAAAAAGATTCATTTTATATAAATTACGGTTACGAGGTGTAAAATTTATGGAATTATCCCAAAAAGCATTGCGCATTAAACAATCCAGCACGATGGCTATTTCCTCCAAGGCTGCCCAGCTAAAGGCGGAAGGAAAAGATATTGTAACATTTGGTGTGGGCGAACCTGATTTTGATACCCCTGTGCATATTCGCAAGGCAGGAATCGCTGCAATCGAAAACGGGGATACAAGGTATACTGCTGCGGCAGGCATTCCTGCGTTACGGCAGGCGGTTTGTGATAAATTAAAAAGAGATAATGGATTGGATTATGAGGCTGCGCAAGTGATTATCAGCAATGGCGCAAAGCATTCCTTAATGAATGTATTTATGGCAATTTTGAACGAAGGCGACGAGGTTATTATTCCTGCGCCTTATTGGCTGAGCTATTCGGAAATGGTGAAGATTGCCGGCGGCAGCCCTGTCATTATACATACAAAAAAAGAAAATCAGTTTATGCTGACAAAGGAAGAGTTGGAACACGCCTATACAGAAAAGACGAAGGCTGTAGTATTAACCAGCCCCTCTAACCCTACGGGTATGGTAACTTCCTATGAAGATTTAAAAATGACTGCCGATTTTGCGGTAGAAAAAGATATTTTTGTAATTTCAGATGAAATTTATGAAAAGCTGATTTATGAAGACGATAAAAAGCATATCAGCATTGCTTCTTTGGGTGAAGAAATTTACAAAAGAACCATTGTGATCAATGGCGTTTCTAAAAGCTATGCAATGACGGGCTGGAGAATCGGGTTTGCTGCGGCGCCTTTGGAGATTGCAAAATTAATGGCTTCACTGCAGTCGCATATGGCTTCTAATCCAAATACGATTGCACAGGTGGCAACCTTGGCGGCACTCAACGGTTCTCAGGATTGCGTCGAAGAAATGCGCTTGGAATTTAAGAAAAGAAGAGATTATATTTTTGAAAGAGAAGAGGCAATTCCGTTAATTCATGCCCTAAAGCCCGAAGGAGCCTTTTACTTATTTGTAAATGTTACGGGAACTTACGGCAAAAAGCATGAGGGCGTTGAAATTCAGTCGGCAGCTGATTTTGCAGCAATTCTATTAGACAAAAAATTTGTTGCCGTTGTTCCGTGTGCTGATTTTGGTATGCCTGATTATATCAGACTTTCTTATGCGACAAGCATGGAACTAATCAAAAAAGGTATGGACAGAATCGAAGAAATGGTGCAGGAATTGGCATAGCATTGTTTAAGAAAAGGCAGTTTCTAACTGTCTTTTTCCGATAGGAAGGGGCATTTTCATGAGCTATAAAGTGTTGGAAAGCAACGAAACCTACAGAGGAAAAATTGTGCGGGCAACGGTTGATAAAATTGAGATGCCAGATGGCAGGCCGGCGTACCGTGAAACTGTCATCAGAGATAAAAATGCAGCGGCAGTATTGCCAATATTAGAGGACGGGAAAATACTTTTTGTCCGTCAGTATCGTCATGCATTTGGAGAAATGTTATTGGAAATTCCGGCGGGCGTATTGGATGACTGCGAAATTCCGGAGTTATGTGTCAAGCGGGAGTTAGAAGAAGAAACGGGGAAAAAAGCTGGCAAGCTTGAGTTCCTTTGCGAGATGTATCCCTCGGTTGGATTTTGTAACGAGGTGATTTCCCTCTTTTTTGCTTTCGAATTAAAAGAAGGTCAGCAAAAGCTTGATGAGGATGAATTTATTGAGCTAGAAAGCTACACCCTGGAGCAGGCATTGGAAATGATTGCAAATGGAGAGATAAAAGACGGAAAGACAATTGCAGCACTGTTTGCATATAAAAGTAGGCATATTTAAGTAAGACGAGCCATATCCTGTTAGCAGAGGAATGCAAAAGGAGGATGGCGCATATGATAAAACAAAATAAATGGTTTGACAAAAAAGGACAAAGGATAATCTCTATCGTTTGTCTTTCTTTTTTACTGGGCGTGATGGGAGGCGCAATCGCAGCAAATTTGATGGGAGCTGACGCAAAAACGGAATTGTCAGGCATGATTCAAGACGCTGCACAGATTCAGCAAGGAGGCAGTTTTACTGCGGTTTTTTGGAAATACCTAAAATATGATATTATTATTTGGCTGGGAGGCTGGCTGCGCCTTGGCTTATTCCTTTCAGGCATGGCATTTTTGCTTAGAAGCATCTCCTTGGGATTTGCTTCGGCAATGTTGATGGTTACATATGGCATGAAGGGAGTAGGGAGCACAATGCTTTCTATTTTGCCGCAAAACATGATTCTAATTCCTGCGTATCTGTTTATTATGTGTTCAGCCGTTTACTACCTTATGGCTTGGAATGAGGGAACTGGAAAACGGGGATTAAAGCGAGAGCGCAGAAGAAAACAAACAGAGTATTGCATCTTATTTTTGGCTTCGATTGTGTTGGTTGCAATTGGCGCAGGGATTGAAGTGGCTTTATTCCCATTATAACAATGAAAAGATAGCTTTTTTTTGTTGTATATTTTGGGAAATAGGTAGTTTCAGGGCATTCAAAATGACGGTAATTGCTTTTTTTTACAAAAAATAGTGACAACCCTCGGAAAACTAAGTATAATTAGACATATATAATAAAAAGGGGTCTTAGGTATGGAAAGAGCAATGAATGAATTTGCGAGCTACCTTAGAAATGACAAGCATTCTTCTGAGAATACGGTGCTTTCTTACATAAGAGATTTGAAGGGATTTAGCAGATTTATGCAGGATTGTGGTGTTAGCGATGTAGTTAAAGTCAACTATACCAACATCATGTCATATGTATATGAGCTGCAAAACCAAAAAAAGGCGGGGGCAACTGTATCCAGAAATATTGCTTCAATACGTGCTTTTTATAGTTATCTTATCAAGCAAGGTGAAGTAGTAGAAAACCCTGCATTAAATTTAGAATTACCTAAGGTCGAAAAGAAAATGCCGGGCGTTCTTGCTTTGGACAAGGTGGAGCGTTTATTGGATCAGCCGCAAAGTACAGAGCCAAAGGGGATTCGAGATAAGGCAATGCTGGAGTTGTTATATGCCACAGGGATTCGTGTTTCTGAGCTGATTTCATTAAAGGTTTCTGATGTAAACCTGAACCTTGAGTATATTCGATGCGCTACAGAGCGAAAAAGCCGGATTATTCCGATTGGCAGCCAAGCAAAAGCGGCTCTGAAAAAATATATGGAAAAAGGTCGCAGTGCTTTGATCTTGACTGAAGATGAGCAGATGCTTTTTGTGAATTGCAACGGAAAGTCCATGACCAGACAGGGTTTTTGGAAAATCATCAAATGCTATGCAAAAAAAGCAGGGATAAATGAAGATATTAATCCGCATATGCTCAGACATTCCTTTGCTGCGCACCTGATTGAAAATGGTGCAGATTTAAAATCGGTTCAGGAAATGCTAGGACATTCTGATATTTCTACAACTCAAATTTATATCAAGCTGACAAATCAAAAGCTGAAAAATGTATATGCTAAGGCCCACCCGAGAGCTTAAGAGAACTGATAAACCGCCGAAAGGTGGTTTTTTTTGTAAAAAAAATATAGAATGACTTTGTGGTTTTAGCAAAGAGATAAAAAGAGCTGTGGGGTTATGCGTAAATGCCGAGGCTGAGAGAAGTTGAAAACACGCTTTTTTCTAAAACAGGAAAGTTATTTTTAAAGTTTCGTGCGAAAAGCGTGTTGTTTTTATTCTGTTTGCGCAAGTTGGTTTATGAAGAGATTGAAGAAAAACGCATTTTTATGGAAGTGAGAAGAGTTAGAGGGCTTATACGTGAAAGGCAGCAAAACAATATGAAAAAACCCTCCGCAGTTAGAAAACTAGGGAGGGAAATAATTTTGAATGAAAATTAAATTTCGATTTTAGCACCCATCAGTTTTGCAAATTCAATAAGAATTGCTGTATCTCCAGGCCAAGCGGGAGAAGTTACCAAATTTCCATCAACAACGGCTTTATCAACATCAACTGCTACATATTCACCGCCTGCCAGAGTAATATCGGGTCCAACCGCAGGATATGCAGTAGCTTTTTTGCCTTTTAAAACATGAGCGGCTGCCAACAGCTGAGGTCCATGGCAGATCGCTGCGACGGGCTTATTCGCTGCAAAAAATTCCTGAACAATTTCGAGGACACGGGCATTTAATCTTAAGTATTCGGGGGAACGTCCGCCTGTGATAAATAAACCTTCATAGTCGGATGTATTTACTGCATCAAAATCAGCAGTCAAAGCAAAATTATGACCTCTTTTTTCGGAGTAAGTTTGATCTCCTTCAAAGTCATGAATTGCTGTGCGGATAATATCACCTGCTTTTTTGTCAGGGCAAACTGCATCTACCTGATAACCTAAAACCTGCAGGGCCTGAAAGGGCACCATAGTTTCATAATCCTCAGTATAGTCACCTGCTAACATTAATACTTTTTTTGCCATAATAAATTCCTCCTTTGTTATATTTGGACAGCATAACCGCTGTACAGGGCGAATCATAAATATGTATCATTTTATGAACAGTATAATGCTAAATGTTGGAAAAATCAAGATTTAGTTTCGTTTTTTTTTGATATTTTACTGAAAAAGTGGGACGTTTTGTGTCTTGAATATGCAGGTTTGAAATTTGGATGAAAAAGAGCTGCCAGTTTCGGCAGCTCTTAAAATTGCGGTAATTATGATGTGATTGCCAATGAAAAAGGTTTTAAGAAAATAGGATGCTTATTTTATGACAACATTATGGAATGCTTTTTTACCTTTTTGTACCAAAAGACTGCCATCGGTAAACAAGGTTGCAGTGATTTTAAACTCAATATCAGACACAGGCTGTTCTGCTATTTTTACGCCACCCTGTTGCACGGCACGCCTTGCTTCAGAGCGAGAAGGAACAATGCCAATTGTGGTAAGGAGGGTTAAAATATCCATGCCTTCAGCAAAATCCGCAGCTGCCAATTCAGTTGTAGGAACGGAACCTGCGACTGCACCTTTTCCGAAAAGAGCATGGGCAGCCTCCTGCGCCTTTGTTGCCTCCGCTTCCCCGTGGACAATTTTTGTCAATTCAAATGCTAGAACTTCCTTGGCTTGATTAATTTCGCTGTCTTGTAGTGCGCCCAGACGGCGTACCTCGTCCATAGGTAGGAAGGTGAGCAATGCCAAGCATTTTTCAACGTCTTTGTCGCCTACATTTCTCCAGTACTGGTAAAAATCATAGGGGGTTGTTTTTTCGGGATCCAACCAAACAGCACCGCCAACGGTTTTGCCCATTTTTACGCCATCACTGTTTGTAAGGAGCTTGAAGGTCATGCCATATGCTGGCTTACCTAATTTACTGCGGATTAATCTAACACCTGCAAGGATATTGGACCATTGGTCACTGCCGCCCAGCTGCATTACACAATTATGGCGGTTGTATAGCTCTAAGAAGTCATAGCCCTGCATAATCATGTAGTTGAATTCAAGGAAAGAAAGACCTGCTTCCTTTTCCATACGAGTTTTGAAGCAATCGGCAGCCAACATACGATTTACGGTAAAATGAACGCCCACATCACGAAGGAATTCTATATAATTAAGATTTCTCAGCCAGTCCGCATTGTTTACAATAATTGCACTATCATTGTCAAAATTGATAAAACGGGATAGTTGTTTTTTGATGCAAGCTACATTTTGGTCAATGGTTTCCACGGTCATCATTTTACGCATATCAGCTTTGCCCGAAGGATCCCCAATCATCCCTGTGCCGCCGCCCATTAAGCAAATTGGGCGGTTGCCGCATTGCTGCATATGCGCCATTGCCATTACGGTTAGGAAGTGGCCTACATGAAGGCTGTCTGCCGTAGGATCAATGCCGATATAAAAAGTAACCCCACCTTTTTCAAACAGTGCTTTAATTTCATCTTCATGCGTTAGTTGCTCAATAAAACCACGTTCTTTTAATACTTCAAAAGCGTTCATTTTCATTCTCCTTATCATCTTATTATCATTTTCGTGTATCAGTCAGATTATTTTGGACAAAACAAAAGGGCTCTATCGCCTAAAGGACGAGAGAACCCGTGGTACCACCTTAATTTATGTTTATCCTGACAAAAAGACAAACATCTTTCGACTCTAATAACGGTGAGGAACCGTTGCGCCATTGCCTGCGCAAAGCTCATGAGGCGTAATTTACAAATACTGTGCTACAGTTTTTTCACCAAACAAACTGCTCTCTGCGGTTGTAACCAGCTTTGCCCATATCACTCAATCAATGCTATTATTCAAATATGGCGATATTTTATCATATCTTTTTTTTAAAGTCAAGTGTTCTTCCCAGCTCCGAAATTTTAATAATAGTTTTTACTGCCTTATTCATAGAAGAAACAGGAATAAATTCATATGGACCATGGAAGTTATGTCCACCTGTAAATAAATTTGGGCAAGGCAAGGACAGATAGGAAAGCCTTGCGCCATCCGTGCCCCCTCGAATTGGGCGAATGACAGGAGGAACGCCGCACGCTTCCATTGCTTTTTTAGCCAAATCAATAATGGGCATATGCTCTGAAATGCAAGAAAACATATTGTAATATTCATCATGAATTTCTAAACGGATGGCATTTGGATATTGATTTTTCTTTCGATCAACTATCATTTGAACCATGTTTTTTCGGTGTTCAAAAGCACTGCTGTCAAAATCTCTGATAATATAGGTAAGCTTTGCGGAGGAAACCGTACCTTGAAAGGAACAAAGATGAAAAAATCCCTCATAGCCTTCGGTTTTTGACGGAATTTCCTTTTCTGGAAGTAATGCTGCGATTTCTGTTCCCAAAAGAGCGGCGTTTACCATGACATTTTTTGCAGTACCGGGATGTACATTTTTTCCGGCGATATAAATCACAGCACGGGCAGCATTAAAATTTTCATATTGCAGCTCCCCTAATTCGCCGCCGTCAACGGTATAAGCAAAGTCCGCTCCAAAGGCAGCCACATCGAAGTGGTCAACCCCACGTCCAATTTCTTCATCAGGCGTAAATGCAATACGGATTTTACCATGCGCAATTTCGGGATGATTTTTAAGATACTCCATAGCGGTGAGGATTTCAGCAATGCCTGCTTTATCATCTGCGCCCAGAAGGGTAGTTCCGTCAGATGTGATTAGGGTATCTCCGATATAGTTTTGCAAAATGGGAAATTCATCCGGCGTGATACTTACATTATTTAAGGGAATATTACCTCCGTCATACTGTTCAACAATATTTGGCATAATACCATCGCCCCTTGCATCAGGGCTGGTATCCATATGGGCAATAAAGCCAATGACAGGCGCACCCGCTGTAGTTTCGGGCAAGGTTGCCATGACATAACCGTTTTGGTCAACGGTAACATCTGAAAGACCAATGTCTCGGCATTCTTTTGCGAGGTAGTCAGCAAAATGAAGTTGAGAACGTGTGCTGGGGAAGGTAAAAGAAGTATCGTCAGAAGTTGTATTATGTTTTACATAGGTTAATAAGCGTTCGGCAACTGTTTTCATGGATTTATATCCTCCTTAGTAGAAATACGAAATTACTATATAATGAATGTGATTTATATGAACTGTGTAAGGATTTTTCTATTATATCCAATTTTTAATCATACAAATTTTATTTATTGTAGCATTCATTTCTTATAAAAGCCACCATTAAATCATAGTAAAATTGAAGGAAAGCAGTAGCAGAAACAAAAAAATAGGCTGAAAAGCACTTTTTTGCAAAAAATCGTCGAAAAAATCAAAAAGAAGGTTGACAGGAAGAAAGAATTAGGATATATTAAATGTCACCGCTTCGTGTGTGAAAAATGCATGAAGAAAAAGTAAAAAAAGAGTGAAAAAAGTCCTTGACAATATGGTATTTGTTTGGATATAATATTAAAGGTTTCGCTGCACAAGAAAAGCGATGGAAAACCCATATGGAGAGATGTCCGAGTGGTTTAAGGAGCTGGTCTTGAAAACCAGTGACTCCGAAAGGGGCCGTGGGTTCGAATCCCACTCTCTCCGTAGATACAACTTAATAAGCAACTTTTTAACTTGAAACTATTATGGAGAAGTACCCAAGTGGTTGAAGGGGTTCGCCTGGAAAGCGGATAGGTCGTTAACGCGGCGCGAGGGTTCAAATCCCTCCTTCTCCGCCATTTTAACAAAAAAGAAGGAATGAAAAAACTTCTGAAAAAAAGTTAAAAAAAGTGCTTGACAACATGAGGATAATCTGGTAAGATAATCCTCGCCGCTGAAAAAGCGGATTGATCCTTGAAAACTGAACAGTAGAGATACAAACACACAACCCATAGTCAATTCAGCTAGTGAGCTTTGACCCGAAAGGGGAGAAGCAAACGGCTATCCGCAAAAGCGGAAAAAGACAAAAAAGAGTTTGTCGGTTTCGAAAAAACCGGAGAATAGCCAGATTGTACTGGTTTAGGAAAAAAACTTTAATTTAAGAGTTTGATCCTGGCTCAGGATGAACGCTGGCGGCGTGCTTAACACATGCAAGT